>NZ_JBHTFM010000004.1:0-16713 GCF_042674865.1 Kineococcus sp. GCM10028916
CTTGCGATCACCAGCCACCGCACCAGCATGCCCGACATGGACCCACATCTGAAACAGTCACTGAGTGCCGGTGATGCGTTCGTAGAGGAGGTCGGCTCGGATCTGCGATTCGGTGCGTTCCTCGTCGGGGTTCTCGAGGAGGGTGCGGGCGTCGCGGCGCAGTGCGGCCTCGCAGGCGACGCCGCGGGCGATGGGGAGGACGGCGCGGAGGACGGTCATCGAGTCCTCACCAGGGGAGAGGGTGACACGGCGGCTGCCTTCGGCCCTCCGGCGGCGTTCGACGGCGGCGGAGGGATCGAGCTGATCGGCGAGGGCGCGGGCGGAACCCCCGATGGCGCGGCGCGTGGCGCCCGCGCGGCGGAACTCCCGGGTGAGGGCGGCATCGACGACGGTGCGGTGCTCGGCGCTGACGTGGCTGGTCTGGGCGACGACGTCGCGGGCGGTGAGTTCGCAGATCCTGCCGTCGCGCAGGGCCCGGAGGGTGTGGGGCATCTCTGTGGTGAGGGCGTCGGCGACGCCGAGCCAGGTCCCGCCCGCGTGGGGTGAGCACTTGCGCGCCAGCGCGACCTCGCGCGCGATCCCGGCGGAGGTGGTGTCGCGTACGTTCTCGGCCTCGCGCACCTGGGTGGCGTAGGACGCTGTAGCTCTGACCTGGAGGGCGGCAAGGGCGCGTTTGTCGTTCTCGAGGGCGGTGATGACATCGATGAGTTCGGCAGGGGGTAGGCCGGCGTCGATGCGGAGATCGAGCTCCGCGAGCCGTTCGGCAAGGCCGGTCATGGGTTGATGGTAGTCGAACGGGCTGCTCGCAATAAGAGCACATCAACTGCAGCGCAACGACAAAGATAGATATAGGAGTTCCTGGTTCAGTTGTACCAGGAGCGTCCGACACGACCACCCCAGCTTCGCCGGGTCGTCCACAGGATGGCCGCCGCGGCGCTCAGTCCACCGACGACCAGGGAGAACCCCGGCGACGTGAACTGCGCGAGGGACCCTGTTCGGAGGTTTCCCACCCCCGGGCCGGCGACCCCGACGACTCCTTCCAGCGCGCTCACCCGCCCGAGCACCTCGTCCGGTGTGTGCAGTTGCACGAGGGAGCCGCGCGCGATGACCGAGACCGTGTCGGCGGCGCCGGCCACGACGAGCAGCAGTAGGGACGGTGCCGGGGAGTCGACGAACCCGAAACCGGCCAGGGCGAGACCCCACGCGACGCCGCCTCCGACGACGAAGCGCACCGGCCGCGCCGAGCCGGTGATCCGGGAACTCAGCAGACCCGTGAGCACCCCGCCCACGGCGAGGGCGGCCAGGAGGAACCCGAACCTCGACGCGTCGCCGAACCGGGCGGCGGCGATCTCCGGGAACACGGCCACGGGCATGGCCAGGACGGTGGCCAGCAGGTCGCAGAGCAGGACGGTCCGCAGCACGGGCCGCCGCCACACCTCCGACATCCCGGCGAACGGCGAGACCCGGGCGGAACTCGCGCGAACTCCCGGCAACCTGCGGAGCAGGAACAGCGCCGTCAGGGACACGATCGCGTCCACGAGGAACGCGGGTGCGGGTCCGGTGCTCGCCAGCAGGAGCGCCCCGAGCACGGGGCCGCCCAGCAGGGCGATCTGGAACGACAGGTGCAGCAGGGCGACCCCCGCGGGGACGAGCTGGTCGGGGAGCAGTCGGCGCAGGAACGTGCGTCGGGCGGGAGCGCCGCACGACGTCGCGACGGTCTGCAGGACCACGAGGCAGAACACGGCGCCGACCCCTCCCCGCGCCGACGCGGCGGCCAACCCCAGCGCGGCGACGGCCGAGACCGCCGTGGCGGTGAGGACGACGCTCCTCCGGTCGAACCGGTCGGCCAGGGTTCCGCCCACGAGGTTGCCGGCCACGGTGGCTGCGGCCGTCGCCGCCCCGACCGACCCCGTCAGCACGGTGTTCCCCGTCTCCGTCTGCACCTGGAACAGGAGCGCGGTGCCGGCGAGCTGGGCGGTCGTCCCCGTCGCGGTGGAGGAGGCCCAGAGGTTCCGGAAACCCCGGTGGCGCAGCGGCCGGAGGTCGATCACAACCGACGGGCGATCCGCTCGCCGAACGGGGTGCGGGCCAGGGCCGCGTGCATCTCGTCGACGCTCTGCTGCAGGGGGTGCGCGATCTCGGCCTGCAGTTCGTCCCAGGCCGCCTCGGTGGCCCGCCACTCCGCGTCCAGGAAGTCCACGACGGAACGTGCCTCGTCGGTGAGGTCGACGGTCCGGGTCCGGGCGTCGGCGCCGGGGGAGGAGCGCACCAGGCCTGCCGTCCGCATCGCCGCGACGGTCTGGCTCATCGCCGACTGGGTCACGTCGACGGCGCCGGCGAGGGCCCGCACCGTCATCGGTCCGGCGTGGTGCAACCGCAGCAGCGGGAGGACGAACCGCGGCCGGACGTGCCCCATCCCGCGCTCGACGTAGAGCCGGGCGATCTCGTCGTCCATGGCGGCCAGCAACCGCAGGACGGGTTTCGGGCCGGAGGGTTCCAGGGTCGGGTCGGAAGGTGTCACAGCACTGATACAACAGCACTGTCATACCTGGTGGCAACCCGCCGAACGGGAATTCCAGGTGTTACGCAGATGAAACCTCCACGAAACCTCTCCTGGTATACCGTCCAGCTCGTGTCCTCCTCGTTCCGCCTCGTCGGGGTCTTGCACCTGCCGCCGCTGCCCGGTGCCGTCAACTACGCCGGCACTCCCGTCCGCGAGATCGCCGCTCGCGCCGTCGAAGATGCCCTTGCCCTGCAACGGGCCGGCTTCACCCACGTGATGGTCCAGGACGCCAGCGACATGCCGCAGGCCGTCCGGGTCGACGCTCCCACCGTCGCCGCGCTCTCGGTGGTGGGTGCCGCCGTGACCAACTCGGTATACCTCCCCGTCGGGGTCGTCGTGGGCCACAACGACGGACCGAGTGCCGTCGCGATCGCCCACGCCGTCGGAGCCAGGTTCGTGCGGGTGAAGGTCCTCACCGGGGTCTCCGTCGGGCCCACCGGCTGGATCGAGGGCTGCGCGCACGACGTCGCCGCCGTGAGGCGGCGGATCGGCGCCGACGTCGAGGTCTGGGCCGACGTCCACGAGGCCACGAGCCTCGCCCTCGCCTCCACCCCCGGGTGGGCCGCCCGGGAGGCCCGGGACTTCGGCCGCGCCGACGTCCTCGTCGTCACCCGCGACAGCGGCGTGCCCGACGCCCTCACCGACATCGCCGAGCTGCGCGAGCTCGTCCCCGACGTCCCCTTCGTCGTCGGCGGGCGCGTCTCCCTCGCCACCATCGACGCCACCGTGGCCGGTGCGGACGGCGCGATCCTCGGCAGCGCCATCAAGCGCTCCAGCGCCCCCGACGCCCGCGTCGACCCCGAGGTCGCCGCCCGCTTCGGCGCCGCACTCCCGACGGGAACCCCGTGAACCACCGATCCAGCCAGACGGAGCCCCCTGTGACCAGCACGCCCCCCAGCCCCTTCATCGGCCCGGACAGCCCCCTCGACGCCCGCCAACAGGAGGTCGTCCAGCGCGTCTCCGCCGCCGAGCACGCCTCGATCGTGGCCCTGCCCAGCGACCATCCGCTGGACCCGAAGCGCCGGGCCCGCGACGAGGCCACCTACCCCGAACTCCTGGCCCAGCCGGCACGGATCCGGGAGACCCTCGCCGCCAACGACGCGGCTCTCGACGAGCTCGCCGGGCTGATCGCCGGGCACGACCTCGACCGCGTGTTCGTCACCGGTGCCGGGGACTCCCTCGCGGTCGCCATCGCCGCCCGCCAGACGCTCGAGCAGATGCTCGGCGTCCCCTGCGAACCCGCGCAGAGCCTCGACCTGGCCTACTACCTCGCGCCCCTGCTCACCCCGCGCAGCCTCGTCATCGCCCTCTCCAGCTCCGGTGAGACGACGCGGACCGTCGAGGCGGCCCTGGTCGCCCAGCACGCCGGCGCCCTCACGGTCGCGATCACCAACACCCCGGGTTCGACGCTGGACGTCGAGTGCGGTCGGACCCTGCTGCTCAAGGCCACGCGGGTCGGCTGGCCCACCCAGTCCTCCACGACGGCCCTGGCCCTGCTCCTCGACCTCGCCGTCCGGGTCGGTCGGACCACCGGTCGGCCCGGGGCGGAGGAACTCGCGGCGCACCTCGAACGCGTCCCGGACCTCATGGAACGCGTCATCGCCGACGTCGAGGAACCCCTCGCGGTGATCGCCGAACGGGAACGGGACGCCGACACGTTCCTGTTCTCGGCGGCCGGCCCGAGCTGGGGTTCCGCCGTCATCGGCGCGGCCAAGGTCAAGGAGTGCACCCCCGACCACGCCGAGGCGGTCCAGGTCGAGGAGTTCCACCACTACAACTCCCTCAAGGCGGGGGAGCCGATCTGGATCATCGCGCCGGCCGGCCCGTCGGTGCCGCGCGCCGTGCACACCGCCACCGAGGCCAAGCGGTTCGGCGGTCGCGTCTACGTCATCACGACCGAGGGGGTGGCCGGGTTCGACGAGATCGCGGACCGGGTGATCACCGTTCCGGCGGTCCCGGAGGCGCTCAGCCCGCTGGTGACCGTCCTCCCCGCGCAGCTCACCGGCTACCTCCTGGCCATGGCGCAGTTCCGCGCAGCGGAGAACCCCGGTGACTGAGGCGTCGCTGCTCTGCGTCGGGAACCTCACGATCGACGACCTCGTCATCGACGGGCGGGAGACGACCGCCCTCGGCGGCGACGCCCTCTTCGCCGCGCTCGCCGCGCGTCGCACGCTCACCGACGTGCGGATGCTGGCACCGATGGGTTCCGACCTGCCGTCGACGTTGCTGGGAACCGTCGCGGAACTCGGCATCAGGGTGGAGGCCAGCCGGCCGCGGACCATCCCGACCGTGCGCAACCGCGTCGAGTACGCCGCCGACGGGTCGCGCACCTGGCACCTGCTCTGCGGTGAGGAGGCCTTCGACGTCCTCTCCGTGTACCCCGAGGACGTCGCGGGTGACGCGCTGTCCGCCGAGGGGATCCTCGTCTCGGCCATGAGCCTGCGTTCCCAGCTCACCCTGGGGCCGTGGCTGCGCGCGCAGACCGGCGCGACGATCTACCTGGACCTGCAGGAGGACTACGTCGTGGGGAACGAGCGGGAACTCCTGGACCTGCTGGCGACCTGCGACGTGTTCCTGCCCAGCGAGGTCGAGGCCGTCGCCCTGGCCGGAACGACCGACCTGGAGCGGGCGGCGGAGATCTTCCGCGACGCCGGCCCGGACGTCGTCGTCGTCAAGACCGCCGAACGCGGCTGCGTGATCGCCACCGCCGACCGGACGGTCCTCCTGCCGACCGAGGCCGTCGTCCCCGTCGACTCCACCGGGGCCGGCGACGCGTTCTGCGGGGGTTTCGCCGCGGCGCACGTCGCCGGTGCCGATCCGGTCGAGGCGGCGGGCGCGGGTGCCGCCGCGGCCCGGGTCGCGATCGGCGGCCACGGCGTCGCCGGTCTCCTCGCCGACCTCGCCGACCGCGCCGATCTGGGGAGCCTCGCGTGAGCCACGTCCGGGTCCTGAACCCGAACACCAGCGTCGCCATGACGGAGGCCGTGCTCGCGGCGGCCCGTGCCGTCGCCCGCCCCGGCACGCACGTCAGCGCCACCTGCTCCCGCCGCGCCCCCGCCACCGTCGAGACCCACGTCGACGAGGTGTTCGGCGCCGCGGGGATCCTCGAACAGGTGGAACGGGGTGAACGCGACGGCGTCGACGGCTACGTGATCGCCTGCTTCGGGGACACCGGTCTGCCGGCCGCCCGGGAACTCGCCCGCGGACCCGTCGTCGGCATGACGGAGGCCGCGCTGCAGGCCGCCTCGCTGCTCGCGCACCGGTTCAGCGTCATCACCATGCCGCCGCGGACGATCGCCATGACGGACCGCGTCGTGCAGGAACTCGGGTTGGCGCACCGCTGCACCGTCCGTGCCGTCGACGTCTCCGTCGCGGAGATCGAGACCGGCGCCGGGCCCGCCTTCGACGCCTTCGCCCGCGAGGCCCGGGAGACCTTCGTGGCGGAGCGGGCCGAGGCCGTCGTGCTCGGCTGCGCCGGCCTCACCGACCTGGTCGACGGTCTGCGCAACGCCCTGGGGGTTCCCGTGATCGACGGCGTCGCCGCCGCGACCACGGCGCTCGAAGGGTTGCTCGCGCAGGGCCTCACCACCTCCCGGGCGAACACCTGGGCCGAACCCGTCGGTTCCCCGACCACGAGCGAGGTGTGGGGATGAGCGTCCTGTTCACCAACGTCCTGGTCTGGGCCCCCGCCCGGCCCTCGGCGATGGTCGGCCCCACCGACCTCCTCGTCGTCGGCGACGTCATCACCGCGATCGGGGAGCAGGCGCGGGGACTCGCCCCCGCCGACGCCCGCACCGTCGACGGCGCCGGCCACCACGTCCTCGTCCCCGGTCTGGTCAACGCGCACTTCCACTCGCCCGCGAACCACCTCAAGGGCGCGTTCCGCAGCCGTCCGCTCGAGACGTTCATGCTCTACGAGTCCCCCGCCGACCCGGCCCTGACGCCGACCCCGCGGGAGGCGTACCTGCGCACGATGCTCGGCGCCCTGGAGATGCTGCGCACCGGGACGACGAGCGTGCAGGACGACGCGTTCCTCATGCCCACCCCGGACCCCGAGATCATCGACGCGGTCATGCAGGCCTACGCCGACAGCGGGATCCGCGCCTCCGTCGCCCTGGACCAGCCCGAACTCCCCGACGCGGACAAGCTCCCGTTCCTGGCCGGGGCCGACGAGGGTTTCGCGGCGGCGTTGAACACCCCCGCCCCGGCCGCGGCCCCGGAACTCCTCGCGGCCTACGACCACCTCGTCGGGAACTGGCACGGGAGCCACGGCGGCCGGCTCACGGCCGCGGTGTCGATCTCCGCCCCGCAGCGGGTCAGCCCCGAGTACTTCGCGGCCCTCGACGACCTCAGCCGCCGCCACGACCTCCCGTTGTTCGCCCACTTCCTGGAGACCCGCGTGCAACGGGCGCTCTCGGTGCCGGGCACCGGGCAGGAACGCTTCGCCGGCCGCAGCCTGGTCCGCTACACGGCCGACCTCGGGCTGCTCAGCGAGCGGGTCAACGTCATCCACGCCGTGTGGGTCGACGACCACGACCTGGACCTCATCGCCGACGCCGGCGCCGTCGTGGCCCACAACCCCGTCAGCAACCTGCGCCTGGGCAGCGGGGTCATGCCGTTCCGGGCCATGCGCGAGCGGGGCATCCCGATCGCGCTCGGCGTCGACGAGGCGATCTGCGACGACACCGTGAACACCTGGGGCGTCGTCAAGGCCGCGGGGCTCGTGCACAACGTCTCGGGGCTCGACGCCGAGGACTGGCCCAGCACCACCGAGGTCCTCGAGGCCCTCTGGGAGGGCGGCGCGGCGGCGATGCGCCAGACCGGCCGGATCGGTCGCGTCGACGTCGGCGCCCAGGCCGACCTCCTCCTGCTCGACCTGCACGCCCCCGCGTTCACCCCCTTCAACGACCTCCGCGGCCAGCTCGTCTACTGCGAGAACGGGGGCAGCGTCGCCATGACCCTCGTCGCCGGTCGCGTCGTCGCCGAGGCGGGCCGAGTGGTCTCCGTGGACGAGACCGAACTGCTGGCGGAGGCGCGTGAACTGCACGCCGCCCGCCTTCCCGCTCTCCAACGCACGTGGGCCGCGGCCGACGCCCTGCTCCCGGCCTACGACGCCGTGGTCCGCCGGGCCGCCCGCACCGACGTCGGAATGAACAGGTGGATCGCATGACGCACGACGAGAAGTCTCCCGGGCACTCCGTCTGGGAGTACCAGCCCATCACCGCCGCCCCCGGTCCGGACTGGCCGGACGGCCGCCGCCTGGCCGTCTACGTCGCGCTCGGTCTCGAGGAGTACCGGTTCGGCGCGGGCCGCACCGAGGACATCGTCCCCGAGGTCAGCGCCCCCGACCTCGTGAACACCTCGTGGCGCGACTACGGCAACCGCGTCGGCGCGTTCCGGTTGCTGGAACGCCTCGACCGCGCGGGGATCCCGCCGACCGTCCTGCTGAACACCGCCCTCTACGACACCGCCCCGGAACTCCTCGAGACCGCGCGGCGCCTCGGTGCGGAGTTCGTCGGCCACGGGATCTCCAACTCCGACTCCCTCGAGGGGATGTCCGCCGCCGGCGAGGCGGACTACCTCGCGGCCGTCGCCGCCCGCATCGCGGCGGAGGAGGGGACCGCGCCCGGCGGCTGGTCCAGCCCCTGGCTGACCCACACGACCTCGACGCTCGACAACCTCGTCGCCGCCGGGTACCGGTACCTGCTCGACCTGCGCCTGGACGACCGGCCGGTGCCGATCGCGACGGTGTCCGGGTCGATCCTCGCCCTGCCCTACGCCCTGGAGGTCAACGACAGCACGACCGTCGTCGGCCGCGGTGCCTCGGCCGGGGAGTTCGCCGACATGATCGTCGACGAGTTCGACGAACTGCTGGAACGCTCCGAGGAGCAACCCCTGGTCATGAGCGTCGTCCTGCACTCGTTCATCTCCGGTGCCCCGTTCCGGTTGCGCGCCCTGGACCGGGCGCTGCGGCACCTGAGCGCCCACCGCGACCGCGTCTGGTTCACCCAGCCCCGGGCGATCGCCGCGCACCTGCGTGCGGCGCAACGGGTCGGGGGAGGAGTCGCGTGAACCCCACGGCCACCGTGCGGGACCTGCACGTGTCCCTGGAACGCGACGGCGTGCGCTCGGAGGTGCTGCGCGGCGTCGACCTCGACATCGCCCGCGGTGAGATCGTCGGCCTCGTCGGGGAGTCCGGCTCCGGCAAGAGCATGCTCGCGCTGAGCGTCCTCGGGCTGCTGCCCGACGCCGCCCGCCCGCACGTCACGGGCGAGGTGCGGGTCCTCGACACCGACATGGCCCACGGCACGGAGACCGCACGCCGCCAGGCCCGGCGCAGCGCGCTCGGGGCGATCTTCCAGGACCCGATGACCTCGCTGAACCCGACGATGCGCGTCGGCCGCCAGATCGTCGAAGCCGGTCAGGACCGTCCGGGGGCGATCGCCCTGCTGGGCGCGATGGGTGTCCCCGAACCCGAACTGCGGTTCCGGGTCTACCCGCACGAACTCTCCGGAGGTCTGCGCCAGCGCGTCATGGCCGCGATCGCGATGGCGGGGCGTCCCGCCCTCGTCGTCGCGGACGAACCGACGACGGCGCTCGACGTCACCGTGCAGGCCCAACTGCTCGACCTGCTGCGCGAACTGCGCGACGACCACGGCTGCAGCGTCCTGCTCATCACCCACGACCTCGGCGTGGCCGCGCAGATCGCCGACCGCATCGCCGTCATGTACGCGGGGCGGTTCGCCGAGGTGGGTCCCACCGAGCAGGTGCTGAACCAACCCTCGCACCCCTACACGGCGGGTCTGCTGCGGTCGCGGCTCTCGCTGCAGGTCGCCAAGGACCGCCGGCTGCCCACGCTGACCGGCGACACCCTGACGCCCGTGGAACGCCTGCACGGCTGCGCCTACCGCGGCCGCTGCCCGCTGGCGGTGGCGCGCTGCACCACCGACACCCCGGACCTCGACGCCTCCCGGCCGAGCGCGGACCACGGCGCCGCGTGCTGGTTCCCGACCGAGGACGTGGCGCGGTCCGTGACCGTCGCGACGACCGCCCCGGTGCGGGCCGCGCGGGTGTCGGACGACCTCGCGGTGCTCCTCGAGGACGTCGTCTGCACCTACACCGTCGGTCACGGGCGCCGGCGCCGCAGCGTCGAGGCCGTGCGCGGGGTGGGTTTCGGCGTCCCCGCGGGGGAGGCGCTGGCCATCGTGGGCGAGAGCGGCTCCGGCAAGTCGACGATCCTGCGAGCGATCGCGGGCCTCGTCCCCGTCCGCTCCGGGCGCATCACCGTCGCCGCGGGCGGCGCCCAGATGGTGTTCCAGGACGCCGGTTCCTCGCTCACCCCGTGGCTGAGCGTGGGGGAGACGCTGCGGGAACGCCTCGCCCCGCTGCGACTGGGGCGCGCCGAGGCCGACCGCCGGGTCGCGGCTGCCCTCGAGGCCATCTCGCTGCCGGCCTCGCTCGCCCGCTCACGACCCGCGGACCTCTCCGGCGGGCAGCGCCAGCGGGTCGCCCTGGCCCGGGCGACCATCCTGCGCCCCGCGGTGCTGCTCTGCGACGAACCGACCAGCGCGCTGGACGCCTCGCTCGCCGCCACGACCCTGAACCTCATCCGGGACATGCGGGAGGAGCTCGCCATGACCGTCCTCTTCGTCACCCACGACCTCGCGGTCGCCCGGCTGATGGGGGACCGCATCGCCGTCGTCGAAGCGGGCCGGATCGTCGAGCTCGGGGACGCCGACGCGGTCATCGGGAACCCTCGCGAGCCCTACACCCGGGCGCTCGTCGCCTCCGTCCCCGAGATCGGGGTGGTCGCGTGAGCTCCGTCCTGGTCACCCGCCGGCTCACGGTCCCGGTCGTCACCGGCCGCGGTCGCAGCGGCCGCCGGCTCGCCTGGTTCCTCGTCGCCCTGCTGGGCGCGCTGACCGTCCTCGCGGTGTTCGCCCGGTTCCTCGCCCCGGCGGACCCGATCCAGCCGGTGGCCGCCCCGCAACTGCCCCTCGGGTCGGCGGGCAACCTGCTGGGCACCGACTCCATCGGCCGGGACATCCTCTCCCGCACCCTCTTCGGCCTGCAGACCTCGTGGTTCTCCGCCCTCGCCGTCGTCGCGATCGGGTTGCTCGTGGGTGGGGTCGTCGGGGTCGCCTCGGGGGTGGCCGGCGGCTGGGTCGACACGGTGCTGATGCGCCTCACCGACCTGTTCCTGGCGCTGCCCTCGACGTTGGTCGCCATCGCGCTCGTGGCGGCGCTCGGGCCGGGTCTGCGCAACACCCTGCTCGGGATGTCGATCGTCTGGTGGCCCTACTACGCCCGGCTGATCCGGTCCGAGGTCCGCTCGATCGTCACCCGCCCGCACGTCGAGGCCGCCCGCGTCGCCGGGGTGGGCCGGGCCCGCCTCGTCCTGCGCCACGTCCTGCCGGGGGCGGTCCCCACCGCCGTCGTCACCGCCAGCCTGGACATCGGCAACGTCGTCCTACTGCTCGCCGGACTCTCCTTCCTCGGCCTGGGACAACCCTCGCCCGCCGCGGAACTCGGGGCGGACACCGCCGCGAACACCCAGCTCCTGCTCAGCGCGTGGTGGGTCCCCGTCGTCCCTGGCGCGGCGGTCCTGCTGCTCAGTCTCGTCGCGAACCTCGCCGGCGACGGCATCCGCACCCTGCTCGGAACCCGGAGGTGAACCCCGTGCTGCGCTTCGTGGTCCGTCGGCTCGGTGCGCTGGTCGCCGTGCTCCTCGTCCTCAGCGCCGTCGTGTTCGCGCTGCAGCAGATCTCCCCCGGGGACCCGGCCCGGGCCGCGCTGGGGGCCAACGCCTCCCGCGCGGCCGTCGACGCGGAACGCCACCGGCTCGGCCTCGACGACCCGTGGCCCGTGCAGTTCCTGCGGTTCCTCGGGCACGCCGTCCGGGGGGACTTCGGCACCTCCTACCGGACGCACCGCCCGGTGGCGACCGACCTCGCGTCGGCGTTCCCGGCGACGCTGGAACTGGTGCTGGCCTCCTTCGTCGTCGCCCTGCTGCTGGCGACCCTGTTCGCGGCCTCGGCCGCGTTGCGCTGGCGGTTCGCCGGCGTCTACCGCGGGGTGCTGCTGGTGGCCGCCACGGCTCCACCGTTCCTGCTGGCGCTGGCCGGGATCATCCTGTTCTACGCCCGGCTGGACTGGCTCCCGGGGTCCGGGCGCGGTGAGGGCGGCCCCGGTTCGGAACTCCAGCACCTCGTCCTGCCGGCCACCGTGCTGGCCATCGCCCCGGCGCTGGCGATCGGCCGGATCCTGCGGTCGGGGTTGGAGACCACCCTGGCCGCCGACCACGTCCGCACCGCCCGGTCCAAGGGACTCGGGGAGGCCAGCGTCCTCGCGCGGCACGTGGTCCGCAACTCCATCGGCCCGTCGGTGTCGATGGCGGGCCTGCAGCTGGGTTTCCTCTTCGCCGGGACCGTCGTCGTCGAGAAGGTCTTCAGCTGGCCCGGGATGGGGAACTACCTCGCCAACAGCATCCCGACCTCGGACTACCCCGCCATCGCCGCCGTGACCCTCGTCCTCGGCGCCGTCTACGTGGTCGTGAACACCCTCGCCGACGTCCTCCAGACGGCGGCGGACCCGCGTCTCGCCTGAGACCCGGGCCGTTCACCACCCACCCCCTCCACTCCCTCCACCCCACCTGAGGAGAACCCATGAGGTTCAGCTCGTTCAGCCGGCGGACGCGCACGTTGCTGGCCGCCGCCGCCGCCGTCCCGCTGATCGCCCTCTCCGCCTGTTCCGGCGGGGGCAGCGACGACCAGGGAGCCGCGAACGCCGCCCCCACCGACGGGACCCTGACCGTCGGTCTGCTCGGGGACATCGGCCAGCCGCCGGACCCGGACGTCTACTACGCCAACAACGGGCTCGCGATCGTCCTCAACACCTACGAGGGGCTGGTGCAGTACGCGAACGACAAGGACTCCGTCGAGATCGCGCCGCGGCTCGCCACGTCCTGGGACGTCAACGCGGACAACACCGTCTACATGTTCCACCTGCGTGACGGGGTGACCTTCCACGACGGGACCCCCTTCACCTCGGCCGCCGTGAAGGTCGCCTTCGACCGTCGCGTCGCCGTCGAAGGCGGAGCGGCGTACATGGTCGAAGGCGTCCAGGACGTCGCGACCCCCGACGACCTCACCGCCGTCGTCACGCTCAAGGCGCCGAACTCCGCGTTCCTGGACTACCTCGCCTCGCCGTTCGGGCCGAAGATGGAGTCCCCGACCGCGTTGCAGAGTAACGCCGGGTCCGACGACGCGCAGACCTACCTGCAGACCCACGACGTCGGCACCGGGCCCTACACGATCTCCGACGCGCAGCCGGGGACGTCCTGGACGCTGAAGCAGTACGACGGGTACTGGGGCGACAAGTCGCCGTTCACCACGGTGAAACTCCCCATCTACTCCGACGTCTCGGCCCTGCAGCTGGCCTTCGACCAGGGGGACGTGTCGGCCGTCGTCGCCGCGCTGCCGTCCTCCAGCCTGAAGAAGTACGAGAAGTCCACCGACTACGCCAGCTACATGCTCCCGACCCTGCAGTCCGCGCTCGTCACGCTCAACCCCTCGAAGGACTTCTTCAAGGACCAGGACGCGCGACTGGCGTTCCTGCAGAGCATCGACCAGAAGTCCCTCGTCGACCAGGTCCTCGGCAGCCGGTCCGAACCGGCGACCACCCTGTACGCCAAGGGCATGATCCCCGGGGGAGCGGACGAGCAGGAACTCGACTACGACCCGAGCGTCCTGACCGCCTACGCCAAGACCCTGCCGGCGGGAACGGCCATGACCATCGGTTTCGCGAGCGGGAACACCAACGCGGAGCAGATGGCGAACATCCAGGCCGCGAAGCTCTAGGCGCTGGGTATCGAGGCGACCGCGGTGTCCTACCCGACGTCGCAGGTCTTCGGCTGGATCAACGACCCCACGCAGGGGCCCGACGCGTTCTTCGACGGCAACAACGGCCCCGACGGTGGTTCCCCGTACATGTGGGGTCACGTGTTCTGGGACGCCTCCGGCGGGATCAACTACTTCGGCTGCGAGGTCGCCGACGTCAACGCCCAGCTCGACCAGGCGGTCGCCACCGGCGACGACGCCCTCTACGTCAAGGCCGCGGAGGAGTACGCCAAGACGGGGTGCTACTACAACCTCTCCTACAACAAGGACTGGGTCCTCGCCCAGAAGTGGCTCACCGGGGTGGCCGCGTCGCACAACATCGGGGCCAACGAGCTCGACTTCAGCAAGCTCGGTCTCGAGGAGTAGTTCGTCGGACCGCTAGGTTCGACGCGACGGCCCGGTCCGGTGGACCGGGCCGTCGCAGGCGCGAGGCCCTCGGACGAACGACGACCCCGGAAGAACAAGGTTGATGACTGCCGCACCCAGTGAGCCGCCCTCGCTCTCCCGCCAGATCCACGCGCGGCTGCGCGAACTCATCATCCGCGGGGACTACCCCCAGGGCCACAAACTCGTGGAGCGCCGCATCGGCGAGGAACTGGGCGTGTCCCGGGTTCCGCTGCGCGAGGCCGTGCCGATGCTGGAGATGGAGGGTTTCGTCGTCACCTCCCCCCAGCGCGGGGCGGTGGTGACGACCTGGAGCACCCGGCTGGTCAACGACCTCTTCGACCTGCGGGAGGTGCTCGAGGTGGGCGCGGCCGGCCACGCCGCCCGGGCCGTCGCCGCGGGGGCGTCGACCGCGGCGCTGGAGGACGCCCTCGAGCACTCCCACCGCGTCGTCGAGGAGGGCGACCCGTACCGCATCGCCGAGGCGAGCACCCGCTTCCACGAGGTCGTCGTCGAGATGACGGGCAACGTGCTGATGCAGGCCTCCATGCGGTCGGTGTCGGGACGGGTCCAGTGGCTCTTCCACCTGACCTCCGAGCTGGACGTCCACAACGCCTTCCAGGACCACGTCGAACTCGCGGCGGCGGTCACCAGAGGCGACGTCCGGATGTCCGAGGCCCTGGCCTTCGCCCACATCGAGCGGGACCGGGAACCGTCGCTGGCCGTCCTGCGCCACGAGCGCTGAGGGGCGCGCCGGACACTCGCTACCCTGGGGTCGTGGCAGCGCGCGTCGAGGGACTCTTCGTCTACCCGGTCAAGGGCATGACGCCGCAGCCGCTCACCCACGTCGACCTGACCGCCGGGTGCGGGGTCCCCTTCGACCGCACGATCGCGCTGGCCCGGCCGGGCGGGGCCTACGAACCCGGGCTGGGGCACGGCATCTCCAAGCGGGAGTTCTTCGTGCTCGTCGCCGAGGCCCGCCTCGCGGGGCTGAGCACCCACCTGGAACCGACGTCGGGCGTCTACACCGTCGACGTCCGCGGCCACCGGGTCCTCACCGCGGACCTGGGCACCGACGGGGGACTGGCGGAGCTGCGGAGCTTCTACGCCCGCGTCCTCGACCTGCCGCCGGGCATCGAACCCGTGGTCGCCCGCGAGCCGGGACGCCGGTTCACCGACACGGCGCACGGCTCCGACCGCGCGATGGAGTTCGTCTCCTTCGTCAACCTGGGATCGGTCCGCGACTTCGCCGCCCGCGTCGGGCACGACGTCGACCCGCTGCGGTTCCGCGGGAACGTCCACCTCGAGGGTCTGCCGGCGTGGAGCGAGTTCGACCTCGTCGACCGGGAGTTCACCCTCGGTGGCGTCCGGTTCCGCGGTACCCAGCGGACCGTCCGGTGCGCGGCGACCGAGGTCGAACCCGGCACCGGGAAGCGCGACCTGCCCGTCCCGCGACTGCTCTCGACCACCTACGGCCACGAGTTCATGGGTTTCTACGCCGAGGTCCTCGACGGCGGGACCCTGCACGACGGCGCCGAACTCACCGTGGGAGCACCCGTTGGCTGACGCCCTGAACCTGCTCGTCGCCGAACGCACCGACCTCACCCGCGACGTCACCCGGTTCGTCCTGCGCGATCCGGCCGGGGGAGCGCTGCCCGGCTACCGCGGCGGCGCCCACGTCACCGTGACCACCCCCGCGGGCCCGCGCCGCAGCTACAGCCTCGTCGACGCCGGTTCCCGGGCCCCGCGCGAGTACGCGATCTGCGTGCGTCGCGACGCGGGCGGCCGGGGTGGTTCCGTGAGCCTGCACGACGACGTCCGCGTCGGCGACGTCCTCGAGGTCACCTGGCCCGCCAACAACTTCGCCCTCAAACGCGCGAAGCGCTACCTCTTCATCGCCGGCGGCATCGGCATCACCCCGATCCGCGCGATGGTCGGGGAACTCCGGGCCCGCGGCGGCGCGGAGATCGAGGTCCTCTACCTCAGCCGCAGCGCGGAGGACACGGCGTTCCTCGACGAGTTCAGCGCCGACGGGTCGCTGCTGCACCACAGTTCCACCCACGGCCGCCTCGACCTGTGGCCGTACCTCGCCGACCCCCACGGCGGTGACGCGTCGGACACCCGCGTCTACTGCTGCGGGCCGACCGCGCTCATCGACGAGGTCCTCGCCCTGACGATGCACTGGCGCCCCAGCCGGATCCACGTCGAGGACTTCGCCGGCGTCGACGCCCTCGGCGCTCGCCCGGTCCCGTTCACCGCCGTCTGGGAACCCACCGGGGCCCGGGTCGAGGTTCCCGCCGACCGGTCGCTGCTGAGCGCCCTGCGCACCGCGGGTCTCGACGTCGACTCCTCCTGCGAGTCCGGAACCTGCGGCACCTGCCGACTGCGTCTCGTGGCGGGGGAGGCCGACCACCGCGACCTCGTGCTGACCCAGGACGAACGTGCCTGCTCCGTCATGCCGTGCGTCTCCCGGGCGCTCACCGGCGAGATCACCGTCGCCCCCGCTTGACCTCCAGCGCACTGGAGGGGGCAGGGTCGTCCGCATGGCGATCACGACCGACTACACGCTTCCGGACCTTCCCTACGACTACTCCGCGCTCGAACCCCACATCTCCGGGGCGATCATGGAGCTGCACCACGACAAGCACCACGCCACCTACGTGGCCGGGGCCAACACCGCCCTGCAGAAGCTGGCCGAAGCCCGCTCCAGCGACGACTTCGCCACCGTGAACCTGCACGAGAAGAACCTCGCGTTCAACCTCGGCGGACACGTCAACCACTCCGTCTTCTGGCCCAACCTCTCCCCCGACGGCGGCGACAAGCCGGTCGGTGAGCTCGCCGCGGCCATCGACGACAGCTTCGGCTCCT
>NZ_JBHTFM010000005.1:0-69177 GCF_042674865.1 Kineococcus sp. GCM10028916
TGGGATCGTGTGGGGAGTAGCCCTTTTCGGGGGGCTGCTCCCCACACGTATTTCCGGGCCCGGTTGGGCTGTTTCTTCACGTCGTGGTGGGGGAGGGCTCTTCAGACCGCGGGAGTCCACCCGAGGTGGGGTGCGACGTGCTCGGCGACGGCGCGTAGCACGCGCTGGTGGACCTCGAGGGAACCCTCCGCGGGGAGCACGATGACGAGACCGTCGGTCTCCTCCGTGACCTCGTCGGCGAGTAGGCTTTCGACGATGTTTTCCGGGTCGCCGCTGAGGATCGAGCTGAACCGCACCGGGAAGGGCGAGGGCTCTTTGGGCAGGCCGTCTCCAGTCATCCCGGAGGTGTACCCCTCGATGAACGTCCGGTGGTCCTCGGCGTCCCTACGGTCGACGAAGGGCAACACGATGCGTCCTGCCGAGACCCGCGGAGAGCGCCGGCCTGAGTGACCCGCGTCCGCGAAGGCCTTGCGGTAGCTGCGGATCTGTCGCGCCTGCACGACGTCGAAGGGTTCACCGGTCTCTTCGCTGTTCAAGGTGGAGACCTGCAGGTCGAACCCCTGCGCCCCGGCGCGCACGGCTGTCCGCTCACTACCGGCGCCGTACCAGAGTCGCTCCGACAACCCGGCGGCGTGCGGCGTGCTGAGCATGTCCCCGCCGCTGGGGATGCCCATGTACTGGGCAGCCGCCTGGGCGATGGGCTCGCCAGCGATCGCACGGCGCAGCACCTCGATGCGGTGCTGGGCCTCCCCGGCGAAACCTCGTTCTGAGGCGCCGTGGATGGGGTCGAGCGCAGCAGCGAGCGGCGGGATCCCGTTGCTCAGCCCGAGTTCGAGACGGCCCCCGCTGAGGAGGTCGACCGTCGAGGCGTCCTCGGCCAGCCGCAGCGGGTCCTCGTAGCGCATCGGAACGACACCGGTGCCCAGGTGGATCCGTCGCGTCACCTGCGAAGCCGCCGCGAAGAACGTCATCGGCGAGGACAGGAACGGCTCGTGGTGCCGGACGCGGACCCATGCCGAGTCGTACCCGAGGTCTTCCGCGTACCGGATGAGCGACAGGCCGTCCTGGAGCGCTCCTGCGGGACCGCCGGAGCCACCGTCCGCGACGAACGTCAGGAACCCGAGCTCGAGCCGTCGGCCGTTGCGGGACATCGCGCCTCCAAAGTGTTTGAGACTTTAACTATACCTCGTCCCGCAGATGCGGGAGCCCCTGAGACATCGGCGGCCCTGACGGTCCGCTTGATCGGTGCCTGTGGACGAGTCGACGCCTCCCCGCCCGATTGCCGGTAGCGTCCGACCTCACCGGTGGAGGAGGAAGCATGCAGTACGGCGTGGCGACCGAGGAGCTCCAACAGTCGGCGGCGACGTTGCGCGCGGACGCCGCCGACATCGGCGCCCTCTCGAGATCGTTGGAGGCGGCAGGCGTAGGCGCGGACGACTGGGTCCTCGGCCGGGCCCAGCGTGCGGCCCAAGCCTTCTTCGACGCCCTGGCCCAGGCCGCCCGAGGCGCCGACAGCGGGCTGCGCGAACTCGGGAACCGTGCCGCGGCCGGAGCCGGTGAGTACGACTCCGTGGAGGGGCGCCTGTTCGCGCGACCGTGAGAACGCGTCAGCCAACCGGGTGGTTCGAGGGTTCAAGGCTTGATGCGGCTCTCCGCGAGGCCGAACTCCATGTCGTGGAAGAAGGACGACACGCCGCCCCGGGGATGCCCCCGACAGCGCACAGCCCTGTCGTGGGACGGCGCGTCCGCGGGCTCCTGCACGGTCTCGCCGTCGGTGAGGCCATCGGGTCGGGAGTCTCGACGAGAGGTGTCCTGCGCCACGGGGTCGCTACCCAGCTGGCCTGCTTCACCGTCGCCGCGAGCATCCGCACCTCTCTGCGCCGGTCGGTGACCGGAGCGGCCGACCCCCGAGCCGACCTGCTCGATGCCTACCGCCGGTGGGCGCGGGTCTGGTCCGCACCCGGACGTTCGAGCACCACCGGTGTCGCCTGGCTCGAAGAGGTTCCCCTCCTCGCCCAGTCCGCTGGTGACCCGGGGGACACCGTCCGTGGACTGGCCACCGGTTCCGGGGGGACCCGCCTCGACCCCGTGACGACGGCAGACGGGTGGCACTCGATCGCCCGCGCCTTGCCGCTCGCGGCGCAGGTCGCTCGCGACCCCGCTCAGGCGGTGGACACCGCGATCGACTCCGCTGCCCTCACCCACGGACCCCGGACCTTCGCCCCGACCGGGCTCGCCGTCCTGCTCGCGGGAGCAGCGCTGCGGACGGGCGACGCCGTGGAAGCGGTCGGCGAGGGGATCAGCGCAGCGATCATGCAGGGCATCGACTTCACCGCCGTCTCGGTGGTCGACGACGCCGTCCGGGCGGCTCGGGAGACCCCGGCGTCCCCGCTCGTCCTGCGGGCCGCTGCGGGCGACGCGAGTTCGTCGTCGACGCTGTGGGGAGCGGTGTACTGCCTGCTCAGCCACCCCGAGGTGACGGGTGCCCGTGCCGCCCTCGCCCTGGCGGGCACGGCACCCCACCCGGTGGCGGTCTCCACGGTCACCGGCGCCCTGGTGGGAGCGGTCCACGGTGAGACCGCCCTCCCGCAGACCGTTCTCACCCGCATCGACCTCGCCTACGTCATCGACCGCTTGGCTCGGGACCTGGTGCGAGAGAACACATCCAATCCCGACGGCAGCTGGGGTGCGGCCAACGACCCGATGTGGCGCGCCCGCTACGGGATCAGCTGAACCTGCCCCCGGGGCATCGGGCAGGCCACCTCCGGTCGACACGGGGCTCGACCGCCGGACACGGGAGGTCGACCGGTGAGGATCACGATCGCGGGCATCGCCACCGAGACCAGCACCTTCGGCCGGCACCGCACCCGCCTTGAGGACTTCCACGTCACGCGCGGCCGGGAACTCCTCGACCGGTACGACTTCGTGACCGGTCCTGCGGACTGGGCTGCGGACGTCGAGTGGGTTCCGCTCGTCCACGCGTACGCGATGCCGGGCGGTCCGGTCGACCCGACCGCCTACTCAGGTCTCGAGACGGAGATCGTCGCGGGGCTCGAAGGCGCGAGGGAGTTCGACGGGGTCCTCCTGGACATCCACGGCGCCATGACCGTCCAGGGCCTGCAGGACGTCGAGACCCGACTGGCCGCCCGGGTCCGCGACGCGGTCGGTGCGAGCGTCCTGGTGTCGGCCTCGATGGACCTGCACGGCAACGTCTCCCGTGACCTCGCCGAGGTCGTCGACCTCATCACCTGCTACCGGACGGCCCCTCACGAGGACGAACGGGAGTCGCGGGAACGGGCCGCCCGCAACCTCGTCGCCCGCACCGGTCACGGTGGTCGACCGCTCAAGGCCTGGGTGCAGGTACCCGTCCTGCTGCCCGGCGAACGCACGACCACCGGGTCGACCCCGCCAAGGCGATCTACGCGGAGGTCCCGAGGTCGAGGCGCTGGACGGCGTCCTCGACGCCGCGGTCTGGGTGGTTTGCGTCTGGGTCGACGAACCCCGTTGCCGCGCAGCGGTGGTCGTCACCGGCGACGACGTGGAGGTCCTGCTCGAGCAGGCGGCCCGGTTGGCCGACAGCTGCTGGAGGGCCCGCGCGGACTTCGACCTCGCCGCTCCGTCGGGAACCCTGGGCGGCTGCCTGGCCGTCGCTCTGACCAGCGACGCCCGACCGTTCCACCTCAGTGACTCCGGTGACAACCCGACCGCCGCTGGGGCCGGGGACGCCTCCTGCGCGTTGACCGTCCTGCTCGCCGACGAGAACCTCGCCTCGAGCGGGGCGAGCGTGGTCCACGCCTCCATCGCCGACCCCGTGGCCGCGCGTGCGGCGTCCGCGGCGGGGGTCGGGGCCGAGGTGGACGTCCTCGTGGGTGGTCGCATCGACATCGCGTCGGCACCCCCGGTGCGGGTCCGGGGCGTCGTGACCGCGGTCGTCACCGACGACCCGCGGGGCGGGATCGTCGCGGTGCTGCGGGTGCGCAACGTGTCGGTGATCGTCGCCGAACGGCGGAGGCCCTTCCCCGAGGAGGCTGACTTCCGGGTGCTCGGCCTCGACGTCCGGAACGGCACCGACGTCGTCGTCGTGAAGATCGGCTACCTGGAGCCGGAGCCGTTCGAGATGGCCGCCGACTGGCGGCTGGCGCTCACTCCCGGCGGGGTCGACCGGGACCTCGTGCGCTGGGACACGTGAACCTCGGCGGTCCGGTGCACCCGTTCCAGCCGCTCGTGGACCCGCCCGACCTGACGCCACTGACCATTCGCTAGGGGTGGCCTGTGCGGGTCCTGAGTGCCAGGGTGGGTCGCGTTCACGCAACGACGCGAGGAGAACCGCATGAAGATCGCGAGAACGACGGCACTGGCCCTGTCCGGGGTCCTCATCGTCGGGCTGACGTCCTGCGCGACGGGGGACCCGACCGCCCCGTCCGGCGCCGACGGCGCACGCCACCGAAGCCTTCACGCCAAGAACGTCATCGTGCTGCAGGGCGACGGCATGGGGATCGCGCACCGCGAGCTCATCCGACTGGCGACCGTGGGACAGAACGCCGAACTGGCCATGGATTCCCTCGACGTCGCCGGGTGGGTGCGCACCGATCCGGCCGACCCGCTCGAGACCGTCACCGACTCCGCCGCGGCGGCGACGGCCTACGCGACCGGTGTGCGGACCTACAACGGCGCCGTCGGTGTCGACGTCGCCGGCAACCCCGTCCCCTCGCTGCTCGAGGAAGCCCGCGACCGGGGCCGGTCCACCGGCCTGGTCACGACCTCCCAGGTGACGGACGCGACCCCTGCCGCGTTCGGGTCCCACGTCCTCGACCGCGACGACCAGAGCGAGATCGCCCGGCAGTACCTCGAGGACTCCCGGCCCGACGTCATCCTCGGTGGTGGCGAGGACCGCTGGCTGCCGGCGGGGGACCCCGGTGCCTGGCCGGACAACCCGTGGACCGACCCGACCGAGCAGAGCTCCGGCACCGCCGGCAACCTCGTCGAACGCGCCCAGGACCTGGGGTACGAGTACGTGAGGAACGGTGCCGAACTGGCTGCCGCCACCTCCCCGAAGCTGCTCGGGCTCTTCGCCAACGAAGAGATGTTCGAGCACCGCAACGAGGGCGAGGGGGCGATCTACGCACCCGCCGTCCCGTTGCGGGACATGGCCGCCAAGGCGCTGGACACGTTGTCCCAGGACGAGGACGGGTTCTTCCTCCTCGTCGAGGAGGAGGGCATCGACGAGATGGCCCACCACAACAACGCGCACCTGACCGTCGCCGCCGGAGCCGCCTTCGACTCCACGGTCGCGTTGGTGCTCGACTTCGTGAAGACCCACCCGGACACGCTCGTCGTCGTCGAGGGCGATCACGAGACGGGCGGTCTCACGATCGAGAACGTCGACGCCGACGACGAGAGCGGTGAGGCGGACTCCCGGGAGGACGGCCCGTTCACCGTCGCCGGGACCGAGCTGCAGTTCACCGTCGACTGGACGACGACCGAGCACACCGGCGCGGCCACCCCGCTGACGGCGACCGGTCCGGGGTCCGCGGCTCTGGGTCGGGTGCAGGACGGGACCGACGTGCACGACGCGATCCAGGCGGCGATGCGCTGACCCGCGGCCGTCCGTTCGTCACCGGCCGAGGAGGTAGACCTTCCGGAGGGTCTCGCTGACCGTCCACGTGGTGCGGGTCCCGGCGGCCAGCCGGCCGACGGTCCCGGGAGCGAGCACGAGGGGTGCGGCGAGGCCCTCGATCGAGACCTCGGCGCGTCCGGCCACGACGACGAACACCTCGTCGGTCTCGACGTCGCGCATCGTGCCCGTGGTCATCTCCCACACCCCGAGTTCCACCCCTCCCACCGTGCCGAGTTCGAGGGAACCTGTGGCGGGCGATCCGTCGACGACCTGCTCAGCACCCACGGTGGAGTTCTCCAGCACGAGTTCTCGGGTGTCCAGGGCGCTGCCCGCGGGGAGTTCCACGGTGCGAGCGTAGACGGACGCACGAGCGCCCGGCCGGAGCAGCGCCCCGACCGGGCGTCCGTGGTCAGCGATGATCAGCGGATGAAGAGCATCTCCTGATAGGTCGCGAGCGGCCAGAGGTCGTCGGCGACGAGGGTCTCGAGTTCGTCGGCGGCCTCGCGGACGGCGGCCATCGCCGGGAGCAGGACGTCCTTCGCGTGCATCGCGGCCTCGACCGGCGTGTGCCCGGCCTCCTCGAAGGCGACGGTCCTCAGGGTCACCAGCGCCTCGCGCAGCGCGGTGATGGGCGTCGTGACCGCCTGCAGCAGCGAGGTGTCCGCCTCGACCCCGGCCGCCGTGAGTGCGGCCACGTTCTGGGCGAGCTGCGTCTGGTAGCGGATCGCGGCGGGCAGGATGCTCGTCCCCGCGACCTCCACGGTCAGCTTCGCCTCGACGGCGATGGCGAGCTCGTACTGTTCGACGGCGATCTCGTAGCGCGAGTGCATCTCGCGCTCGGAGAAGATGCCGTACCTGCTGAACAGTTCCACGGCCTCGTCCGAGATCAGTTCGGGCAGGGCGTCCATCGTCGTGCGCAGGTTCTTCAGACCGCGCGCCTCGGCCTCGGTCTGCCAGTCGTCGGAGTACCCGTCACCGTTGAACACGACCGCCCCGTGGTCGGTGATGATCTGCTCGAGGACCTTCTGCACGGCGTGGTTGAAGTCCTCGCCGGCCGCGACCCGCTCCTCGAGGTCGGTCGCGATGAAGTCCAGCGCCTCCGTCACGATCGTGTTGATGGTGTAGACCGGCGAGGAGATCGACTGCATCGAACCCGGTGCGCGGAACTCGAAGCGGTTGCCGGTGAAGGCGAACGGGCTGGTGCGGTTGCGGTCTCCCGGGTCGGTCGGCAGCACGGGCAGGGTGTCGACGCCGATCGTCATGGTGCCCTTCTCCTTCGAGGAGGTCGCACCGCCCTTGGCGACCTGGTCGAAGACGTCGGCGAGCTGCTCGCCCAGGAAGATCGAGATGATCGCCGGCGGGGCCTCGTTGGCCCCGAGCCGGTGGTCGTTCGTCGCCGAGGCGACCGAGGCGCGCAGCAGGCCGCCGTACTTGTGGACGGCGCGGATGATCGCGGCGCAGAACACCAGGAACTGCGCGTTCTCGTGCGGGGTGTCACCGGGCAGCAGCAGGTTGCCGACGGTCGAGGAGCCGAACGAGAAGTTCACGTGCTTGCCGGACCCGTTGACGCCGACGAACGGCTTCTCGTGGAAGAGCAGTTCCATGCCGTGCTCACGCGCGACGCGCTTCATGGTGACCATGAGCAGCTGCTGGTGGTCGGCGGCGAGGTTGGACCGCTCGAACATCGGCGCGATCTCGAACTGGCCGGGCGCGACCTCGTTGTGCCGGGTCTTGGCGGGGATCCCGACCTTGAAGAGCTCGCGCTCGGCGTGGAGCATGAACGCCAGCACGCGGTCGGGGATGGCGCCGAAGTAGTGGTCGTCGAACTCCTGGCCCTTCGGCGGCTTGGCGCCGAACAGCGTGCGCCCCGCGTTCAGCAGGTCGGGGCGGGACAGGAAGAAGTGCCGGTCGATGAGGAAGTACTCCTGCTCCGGACCGGCGTAGGAGACGATCGTGCCCGGGTCGTCGTGACCGAACAGCCGCAGCACGCGCGCGGCCTGGGTGGCCATCGCCTGCTGCGAGCGCAGCAGCGGGGTCTTGTGGTCCAGCGCCTCACCGGTCATCGAGACGAACACCGTCGGGATGCACAACGTGTTCCCGTTGGGGTTCTCCAGCACGTAGGCGGGGCTGGTGACGTCCCACCCGGTGTACCCGCGAGCCTCGAACGTCGAGCGCAGACCGCCGTTGGGGAAGCTCGAGGCGTCCGGCTCACCCTGGACCAGCGTCTTGCCGGCGAACTCGGCGATCGAGCCGCCGTCGTCGTCGGGTTCGAAGAAGCTGTCGTGCTTCTCGGCGGTGGAGTGCGTCAACGGGTAGAAGACGTGCGCGTAGTGCGTCGCGCCCTTCTCCAGCGCCCAGTCCTTCATCGCCGAGGCGACGGCGTCGGCGATCGCCGGGTCGAGGGGCATCTGCTTCTCGATGGTCGCCATGACCGACTTGAAGACCGCCTTCGGCAACCGCTTCTGCATGACGGCCTTGCTGAAGACGTTCTGGCCGAAGACCTCGCCCGGCGCCTCGGCCGCGATGAGGCTCGGGGTGGGGGCTTCGAAGGCGATGACCGCGTCGATCGCTCGGAGTCGTGCTGCGCTGCCGCTCATGGAGGGCTCCAGTTGCTCGCCTCGGACCGTGCGGGCCCAGAGGACCGCACTCTTGTCGCAGACGCTAGGGCCTTCGAGGACGCCGCAGGTTTCGTCCGTGTGACGAGCGTGTGGCCTGGCGCTGTGAGACCACCCGCTCGTCACTCCGCGTCGACGCGCGGTCAGGGGACGAGGATGGCCCGGCCCCTCACCCGGCCGCCGTCGAGGTCGTCGACCGCGGTCTGGAAGTCGTCGAGGGCGTACTTCACGGTGTGCAGCTTCACCAGACCGCGCGCGGCCAGGGCCATGAGTTCGGTCAGGTCGTTGTACGACCCGACGAGGTTGCCGATGACGTTGATCTCCGCGGAGATGATGTCGATGGTGGGGACGTCGATGTTCTCGCCGTACCCGACGACGTGGTAGTCGCCGGCCTCGCGCAGCATCCTGATCCCCTCAGCCGTGGAGCCGCCCTCGCCGACGAAGTCGACGACGACCTCCGCGCCGCGACCGTCGGTGAGCTCCAGGACCTGCTCGACCTGGGTCCCGTCGGCCACGACCGCGTGGTGCGCCCCGATCGAGCGCGCCAGCTCCACCGCGTCGGGGTTGCGGTCGACGACGATGATCTCGGCCGCGGTCATCGCCGCCAGCACCTGGATCCCGATGTGGCCCAGACCACCGGCTCCGATGACCACGCACCGGTCCACCGGCCGCAACCGCTGGGCCGCTTTGGCGCAGGCGTGGTAAGCCGTCAGGCCGGCGTCAGCCAGGGCGGCGACGTCGGAGGGTTCGAGGGAGTCGTCGATCTTGACGACGCTGCGGGCGGAGGTCTTGAGGTGTTCCGCGTACCCACCGTCGACGTCGATGCCCGGGAAACCCTTGGCGACGCAGTGGACGTCGTCACCCGAACGGCACGCGCGGCACAGTCCGCAGGTGGTGTTCGGGTGCAGGATCACCTTGTCGCCCTCGGCGACGTTGGTCACCGCGGAACCGACCGCGCTGACCCAGCCCGCGTTCTCGTGCCCGATCGTGTACGGCAGGGTGACCCCGGACTTCTGCGCCCACTGCCCTTCGAGGATGTGCAGGTCGGTGCGGCAGACACCGGCCCCGCCGATCTTCACCACGACGTCGAACGGGCTCGTCACCTCGGGTGTCGGGACCTCCTGCATCTGCAGCGGCTGGTGGTACCCCACGACGCGGACGGCTCTCATGGTGCTCATGACGTCGCCTCCCGGCGGACGGTGAGGGGCAGCAGCGGGTGGTCGCCGGGTTCGGAACCCTCGTGCCGGGGAACCTGGTCGGCCGCGGAACCCGGGTAACGGGTGGCGAGCAGGCCCCGGCAGAAGTGCGCGTTGCCGTCGATGGAGATGCGGGTCGAGCGGGCCCGACGGAGTCGCAGCGGGACCTCCGCGCGGGGGTAGGAGTCGCCGTGCTCGTCGACGAGGACCTTGGCGCCGGGTTCCGAGGAGATCCCCAGGGCGACGCGACGACGCAACAACGCCAGGGTGGTCCGCTCGTCCCGGAGGTCGGCGAGCGTCACCTCGCCGAGGTCCTGCTCGCGCAGTTCGGGGTCGGCGCGCAACAACAGGGTCAGGGCCCGTTCCACCGCCGCGGTGTGCGCCTTGCGGCGGAACGTGAGACGCAGTTCCTCCAGGTCCTGCTCGGCCTCGTGCCCGAACGTCCCGCGGTAGCCCGCGTCGGCGGCCAGACCGGCGTTGATGAGGTCGGAGTCGTGGTGGTCGTCGAGCTCCACCACGACCCGCTCGACCCAGAACAGGTCCACCAGGGCGTCCTTGGCGTCGGAGGCCATGAGGTAGGCGAAGTTCGGCGAGCAGAACGACGTGGGCAGTCGCAGGTGGACGCTCACCGACGCGCCGTCGACGTCGACGGAGCGGACGAAACCCAGGTCGGTGATGGGTTCGTCGAGTTCCGGGTCCAGGACGACCGACAACGCGTCGATGACCTCCTGCCGCCGGTCGAGGGTGGTGAGCGTCATCAGGCCACCGCCACGGCCTGCGGCTCCGCCATCGCCGGCGGGTTCGCGACCTGCAGTTCGGCCGGGACGTCGATGCCGTAGACGGCGGCGGCGTTCAGGCCGAGGATCTTCTTCTTCTGGTCCGTGGTCAGCGGCGCGTACTCCGACATGTCCTCGGGGATCTGGAAGTCCACGAACGTCTCGACCAGCCACTTCGGTGTCCACAGCGCGTAGTCGCTGGAGAAGAAGATCCGGTTCTCGTCGAGCCAGTAGAGGAGCTCCCCGATGATCTGCGCGAAGTAGCGCGGCCGGGTGTGCATGAACGGGATCGCGACCGCCAGTCCCGCGTAGACGTTGGGTTCCTGGGTCGCGATCCAGCAGAAGTCCTCGAGGCGCGGCAGCCCGCAGTGCTCGACGATGAAGTTCAGGTCGGTGAAGTCCGTCGCGGCGTGGTCGACGTCGGCGACGTCGAAGGCGTCGCGGTCCAGGGGGCGGATCGTGGGCCCCTTGTGGACGTGGATGTTCTTGATCCCCAGCTCGCGGCAGACCTCGAGGTAGCGGTAGGTCCAGGGGTCGGAGAGCTTGTACCCGCGGGAGTCGCCGTGCCAGTCGGCGGTGTAGAGCTTGACGCCCTTCAGGTGCATCTCCTCCGCGTCCTGGCGCAGCTGGTCGAGGCCGCGTTCGCCGTCGCGCGGGTCGAAGTAGTGGTTGTAGGTCAGCTTGTCCGGGTTGGCCCGGGTGATCGCGAGCGCCTCCTCGGTCTGACCGAAACCCTTCCGGTAGAACTCCCCGAGCCGGGCCGGCTGGAAGATCGCGTGGTCGACGTAGCCGACGTCGAAGAGGTCGTGCATCAGGCGGTCACCGCCCTGGTAGAGGTACTCCTCGTAGGGCCACAGCTCCGAGGCCGGGCTGAGGTTGCGGTGGTAGTCGTAGAAGCAGTCGATGAACTGCTTGCCGTGGACGTTGCGCTGGTTCTCGGGGCGGGCGTCCCACAGCGCGACGTGCGCGTCGAGGATGAAGTACTTCTCGCCGTCCTTGGTGTACATGCTGCTCTCCATCTCCGGTGACGGGGCGGTGCGTGGGCACGACCGTAGGGACGCCGGGGGTCGCTGCGGTGGTTCCGGTGTCTCACTTTGAGACGGCGACCCTCGTGCGGGCGGGTGCCGAGGTCGTACGGTGGGGCCACCACGAGGGAGGTGGGCGTGAGCGACGAGGCTCGACGGCAGGAGACCGGACGCGTCGACCCGCGCCCGGTCCGCGGCGGGGTCCGGGTCGACGACCGGCTGGCCGCGTCCTGGCGGCGCAGCGAGGACTACGGCGTGCGCACCGGGGACGTCGAACCGGTCTTCTCCGGGACGTGGGAACGGGAGTCGCTGTTCTACGAGTGCGGCCGCCAGGTGCTGACCGAGCTGCACCGCACGCTCGTCGACGAACCCGTCAGCCTCATGCTCACCGACGCCGACGGCCTCGTGCTCAACCGGCTCTCGGGCGACACCTCGCTGCTGCGCAGCCTGGACGCCGTGCACCTCGCCCCGGGGTTCGCGTTCTCCGAGCGCGAGGCCGGGACCAGCGGGCTGGGGCTCGCGCTCGCCGACCGGTTGCCGACCGTCGTCCGCGCCGACCAGCACTACAGCGCCAGCCTCGTCGGCTACACCTGCGCCGCCGTCCCCGTGCTCGACCCGCTGAGCGGCCGGCTCGAGGGCAGCGTCAACATCACCACCTGGGCCGAGCAGCCCGGGAAGCTGCTGCTCGCCCTCGCGCAGTCCGCGGCCGGCGCGACGTCGGCCCTCATGCTGGCGCGTTCGCGCGGCCGCACCCCACGTCCCGCCCCGCGCGGGGAGGTGTTCCACGTGCAGCACGGGACCCTCGAGCCGGGCAGCGGGACGGTCGAGGGCCTCTCCCGGGCCTGGCGCGAGGCGTTGGCGCAGTGCGAACGCTCCGTGCGCGAGGGGCGGGTCGTCGTGGCGGTCGGGGAACGCGGAGCCGGTCGCTCGACCCTGCTCGCCCAGGCGGTCCGCCGGGTCCGCCCGCGCGACCGGATCCTGTCGGCGAGCCCACCCGCTCCGCAGGACCTCGAACGGTGGCTGGCGCTGTGGTCACCGGAACTCGGCAAGGCCGACACCGCCGTCGTCGTGTGCGAGGTCGACCACCTCCCGGCCCGGGTGGCGGAGGAACTGCACGACCTCATCGCCGCCGCCCGCACGCTGCGCCCGGACCTGCCCGTCGTCCTCACCGCCGAGGACCTCGCGGAGGTCCCCGCTCCGCTCGCTGCGCTCGTCGACGCCGTCGTGGCCGTCCCGCCGCTGCGCGAGCGACCCTCCGACGTCCTCCCGCTCGCCGCGCACGTCGTCCGGCACACCCGCGGCCGCGACCTCGAGATCACCCCCGCGGCGGCTCGGGCCCTGGAGAGCTGCTCCTGGCCGGGCAACGTCGACCAGCTGCACACCGTGGTCAGGCGCGCCGCGCTGCAGGCGGACACGATCGACGTGCGGCACCTCCCCGCCGAGGTGTTCAGCGGGTCCTCGCACCGGCTGAGCCGGCTGGAGACCATCGAGCGCGAGGAGATCGTGCGCTGCCTCACCACGCCCGGGATGAGCGTGAAGCAGGCCGCCGAGGAACTCGGGATGAGCCGCGCGACGATCTACCGGAAGGTCGCGCAGTACGACCTGCACATCCCCCGCTGACGTCGCCGGTCTCCTGCGGGTGGGGCGCTCCGCGCTCTCGTGACAACCTGGGAGCGTCCTGGACGCACGTCCGGGGTGTTGACGACGGAAGGATCCCGCGCGTGAGCGGTGGACTCGTGGCCCTGCTGGACGACGTGGCGCTCATCGCCCGGGCGGCCGCCGCCTCGATGGACGACATCGGCGCCGCAGCCGCCAAGGCCGGCGCGAAGGCGGCCGGGGTCGTGGTCGACGACGCGGCCGTCACCCCGCAGTACGTCCGGGGTCTCACCCCCGACCGTGAACTGCCGATCATCAAGCGGATCGCCATCGGGTCGCTGCGCAACAAGTTGCTGATCATCCTGCCGGTGATCCTGCTGCTCAGTCAGTTCGCGGACTTCCTGCTCACCCCGATCCTCATGCTCGGGGGCGCCTACCTCAGCTTCGAGGGCGCGGAGAAGGTCTGGGCCAAGGTCAGCGGTCACGGCTACGGCGCGGACGAGGGACCCAAGGACGAGAAGACCGTCGTCGCCGGCGCCATCCGCACCGACCTCATCCTGTCCGCGGAGATCATGGTGATCTCGCTCAACGAGGTGTCCGACCAGCCGTTCTTCGCGCGTCTGGTCATCCTGATCATCGTCGGCGTGCTCATCACGCTGCTCGTCTACGGGGCGGTCGGGCTGATCGTGAAGATGGACGACGTCGGCCTGAACCTCGCGCGTCGCGACGGCGCCGGCGTCGCCCGGTTCGGTCGCGGCCTGGTCGCGGCGATGCCGAAGCTGCTGACGTTCCTCACCGTCGTCGGCACGGCCGCGATGCTGTGGGTGGGCGGGCACATCCTGCTCGTCGGGACCGACGAACTCGGCTGGCACCCCGTCTACTCCTTCGTGCACCACCTCGAGGAGGCCGCGCACGACGCGACCGGCGCCCTCGGCGGTGTCGTCGGCTGGTTGGTGAACACGTTCTCCAGCGCGGTGATCGGGCTCGTCGTGGGTGCGGTGATCGTGCTCGTCCTGTCCGTCACGGTGCACCGCAAGAAGGCGCACTGACGCGGACCGCCGCGACGGATCAGGCGAGCGAGACGACCCCGAGCCGGCGGGTGGAGCTCAACTGCCCGGACAGGGGCCCCTCGTAGGTCCCCGCGGTGGGGGCGACGTCGGCGTAGTCGCGGCCGGTCGCGATGGTCAGGTACCCCCGACCGGCGCGGCGGTCGTTGCAGGGGTCGAAGGGGATCGCGACGACGCGGTCCCCGGCGTCGACGAGCACCTCGAACCAGGCGTGCGTCCCGCCCTGGCCCAGCAGGTGGCCCGACACGTAGCGGGCGGGCAGACCCAGCTCGTGGCAGAGCGCCAAGGCGATGTGGGCGTAGTCCTGGCAGACGCCCCGGCCACCGGCGAGGGCCTGCGCGGCGGTCGTCGAGGTCCCGGTGATCCCGAACTCGTAGGTCATCCGGGCGTGCACGGCCGAGCAGATCCGCTGGGCCGTGTCCTCGGGGCGCTCGCCGTCGCGGTGGAGCTCCGCGGCCCAGTCGCGCAGTGCGGTGTCGGGGGTCGTGAGGCGGGTCAGCTGCCGCCAGCGGGCGTCGCGCAGCGCCTTCGACGGCAGTTCCGCCAGGCGGCGGTCGCCGGCGCGCTCGACGTGGGCCGTGAGCCGGAACTCGATGAACTCCTCGACCCGGTCGGCGCTGACCCGCACCACGCTGCTGCTGTCGCTGCTGCCGCCGTGGTGACGGATGGTCTTGCGCGAGACCGCGCCCAACACGTCGAGGGAGTGGTGGACCAGCGTCGCGTCGCCGTGGCGGGCCGGCGGGACGATGACGAGGCGCTGGCGCACCGACGTGACGGGCTCGACGTAGTCGTAGCGGAACGTCTGCTCCAGGCGGTACGTGACCCGTGCGGCGCCCTCGAGGTCGAGGGCGCGGTGGTCGAGGAGGCCCGGCCCGGTGAGCAGCGTCATGAGATCTCCTCGGCGTGAACGACCATCGACTCCAGCAACGGTGCCCCGAACGTCGTCAACATGGCCACGTCGGACGCGTCGCGGCCTCGTCCGATCAGAACACGGCCCTTCATCCGGGTGTTGTTGCGGGGGTCGAACGTCCACCAGCGGTCGCCCAGCCAGACCTCCATCCAGGCGGCGAAGTCGCTGGGGGCGTCGGTCGGCTCGATGTCGATCTCGGGCAGGTAGCCGAAGACGTAGCGGGCGGGGATGTTCAGGGCCCGGCAGAAGGTGATGGCCAGGTGGGTGAAGTCGCGGCAGACGCCGTAGCCGCTGGCGTTGACGTCGGCCGCCGTGGAGAGGGCGGTGCTGCTGCCGTACTGGAACTGCAGGTGCTTGTTGACGTGGTCGCAGATGGCCTGGACCCGTCGGTAGCCGCGCGGGGTCTCGGCGAACAGGGTCCACGCCTCGTCGGCCAGGACGTCGGGTACGACGTAGCGACTGGGCAGGGTGTAGAGCAGGACCTCGTCCGGTAGGTCGGTCGGGGCGATCTCGGGTGCGTCCTCGTCGGCGTCCTCGGGTGCGTCCGCGACCTCGGCGACGGCGTCGTAGCGCAGGACCGAACGGCCGGCCGGCAGCGTGAAGCGCACGCACTCGTTGCCGTAGACGTCGGTGTACGTCCGGCGCTCCATGCCGGGCTCGGTCACCCACTGCTCGTCACTGATGGCGACGTCTTCGTCACGTCGAGGTGTGACCTGGGCGATGGCCGGGACACTCCACTGCGCAGAGTGAACAAACTCGCACCCGATGTGCACGCGTCGTGTCGTCATGCTCCACCCTCTCGTACCCGGGTTTCGTGGGTGTTTCCGATGGGCGCACCCCCTCCCCCCAACCCGTGATCTTGCAGGGAATCCCAGCGGGATCACGAGTCGGAGGGAGCGGCCAGTTCGTGGGTGGTGCCGGCGAGGGGGAGGTCGAGCACCATGGTGAGTCCGCCGCCGGGGGTGTCCTCGGCGAGGAGGCGACCACCGACGGCCTCGGCCAGTCCGCGGGCGACGGCGAGGCCCAGACCGAGCCCGGCGTGGGAGCGGTCGCCCAGACGCTGGAACGGGGTGAAGGCCTGTTCCTTCGCCGCCGCGCGCAGACCGGGTCCGTGGTCGACCACGAGCAGCCGGACCCTCCGGTCGGAGTTCTCGACGCTCTCCTGGACGTGGATCTCGACGCCGCTGCGGTCCTCGTGGTCCTCCGACCTCCCGTGGCGCAGCGCGTTCTGGACCAGGTTCGTGACGACCCGCTGCAGGAGGCCGGGATCGGTGGAGACGAGGGGCAGGTCGTCGGGGACGGTGACGCGGTCGACCCCCGGACCGACTTCGGCGACGACGAGTTCCAGGACGTCGTGCAGGGAGACCACGAGCATGTGCGGTTCGACGATTCCGCTCCGCACGCGGGTGAGGTCGAGCAGGTCGTCGATGAGCGTCTGCAGCCGGTCGGCGGAGTCGGCGACCCCGGCGAGGAGCTCCGCGCGGTCGGCCTCGCCGAGCTGGATGTCGACGGCCCGCAGGCTGTCCACGGACGCCTTCAGGGTCGCCAGCGGGGTGCGCAGGTCGTGGGAGACGGCGGTCAGCAGCGCACCGCGGACGGCGTCGCCCTCCTCCAGCCGGCGGACCTGGGCGGCCTCGGCGCGCAGGCGTTGTCGTTGGCGCAGCGCGGCGATCTGGGCGGCGAAGGCCTCCAGGACGCGTCGGTCGTCGGCGCTGAGGAGCCGTCCGCGCAGGGCCAGGGAGAACGTGTCCTCGACGACGACCTCGGCGTCCCCCTCGGCCGGAGTCGTGCAGACCGGCGCACCGGCGGTGGTGGTGATGCGCCAGGGCGCCGCGGCGTCGTCGCGTTCGAGGAGGGTCACGGAGTCGACCGCGAACGTGCGGCGGGTGTGCTCCATCGCCTCGTCGAGGGGGTGGGTCGCGACGAGCGCCGTGCGGGTCAGCACCGACAGCGCCTCCGTCTCGGCGCGACTGCGGGTGGCCTCGACCGTGCGGCGGGCAGCGCGGTCGACGGTGTTGGACACCGCGACCGCAACCAGCAGGAAGACCGCCAGCGCGACGGCGTTCGCTGGCTGGGCGATGGTCAGCTGGTGCACGGGCGGGGTGAAGAACCAGTTCACCGCCAGGCTCCCGAGGAACGCCGAGGCCAGCGCCGGCCAGACCCCGCCGGCGAGGGCGGAGACCACGACGACCACGAGGAAGGCCATGAGGTCGGTGGCCAGTTCCTGCTGCGGAACGGCCACCAGCAGCAGCGTGACCAGCACCGGGCCGACCAGGGCCAGCACCCACCCCAGCAGCCGGCGGTTGCGCGAGAGGGCCGCGCGGGCCGGGGCGGGCAGCCGCAGGGCCTGACCCTGCTGGTCGTGGGTGACGACGAGGACGTCGATGGCGCCGGAACCCCGGACGACGGCGTCGCCGACCCCGGAGCGGAACAGCGACGACAGACCGCCGTGACGGCTCGCGCCGACGACGATCTGCGCCGCGTTCAGGCCCTTCGCGAACCCGAGCACGGACTCGGCGACGTCGTCCCCGACGACCTGGTGGTAGGTCCCGCCGAGGTTCTCGACCAGTGTCCGCTGGGCGGCGAGGCGGGTGGGGGAGGTGCGGACGAGACCGTCGCCGCTGGCGACGTGGACGGCGTGCAGTTCCCCGCCGGCGCCACGGCCGGCGATGCGGGCGGCGCGACGGACCAGCGTCTCCCCCTCCGCGCCGCCGGTGAGAGCGACGACGACCCGCTCGCGGGTCGGCCAACTCGTCGAGATGCCCTGCTGGGCGCGGTACCGCTCCAGCCCCTCGTCGACGCGGTCGGCCAGCCACAGCAGGGCGAGTTCGCGCAGGGCCGTCAGGTTGCCGATGCGGAAGTAGTTCGACAGGGCCGCGTCGACCTTCTCCTCGGCGTAGACGTTGCCGTGGGAAAGCCTGCGCTGCAGCGCCTCCGGGGTCATGTCGACGAGTTGCACCTGGTCGGCGCGGCGCAGCACCTCGTCGGGCAGGGTTTCCCGCTGCACCACGCCGGTGATGGACTCGACGACGTCGTTGAGGGACTCCAGGTGCTGGATGTTGACCGTGGAGACGACGTCGATGCCGGCGGCCAGGAGCTCCTGGACGTCCTGCCAGCGCTTCTCGTGGCGGGAACCGGGAGCGTTGGTGTGGGCGAGTTCGTCGACGACGGCCACCTCCGGCTGGCGGGCCAGGACGGCGTCGAGGTCCATCTCCTGCACGGCGACACCGCGGTGTTCGACGCTGCGGCGGGGGAGCACCTCGAGGGAACCCAGGGCCGCGGCGGTCTGCGGACGGCCGTGGGTCTCGACCACCGCGACCACGACGTCCACCCCGCGTTCGCAGCGGCGACGGGCCTCGTCCAGCATCGCGAACGTCTTGCCGACCCCGGGCGCCGCGCCGAGGAACACCCGCAACCGTCCCCGGCGCTCGTTCGCGTACCGCTCCCTCAGCACCGGCCGGCTCAGCCCTGGGCCAGGCGCTTCAGGGCGAGGTTGAGCTCGAGCACGTTGACGTGGGGTTCACCGAGGAAACCCAGCGCCCGGCCCTGGATGTGCTCGGCGACCAGGGTGGCGACGGCCTGGTCGGTGAGGCCGCGGGCGGCGGCGACGCGGGCGATCTGCTGCTGCGCGTACTCGGGGGAGATGTCGGGGTCGAGGCCGCTGCCGGAGGCGGTGAGGGCGTCCGGTGCGACGTCGGCCGGGGCGATCCCGTCGGCGGCGGCGACCGCCGCCCGACGTTCCTCGACGAGCTTCGCCAGGTCGGTGGACTCCGGTCCGAGGTTCGAGGCCGAGGAGGCCAGCGGGTCGTACCCGTCGCCGGCGGCGGAGGGACGGGGGGCGAACCACTCGTCGCCGTCGAAGGTCTGACCGATGATCGCCGAGCCGACCGGGGTTCCGCCGACGCTGACGACCTGGCCGTCGGCGCGGCCGGGGAAGAACCGCCCCACGCCGTAGACGGCGAGCGGGTAGATCACGCCGAGCAGGAGGGTGGCGCCCACGAGGAGGACCAGACCGGTGCGGGACTGGCGCAGCAGGTTCGAGATCGAGGCCGAGGGGCGCAGCGTGGTGGTGGACATGGTAATCAGCCGATCCCGGGGATGGTGGAGATGACGAGGTCGAGGAGCTTGATGCCGATGAACGGGACGACGATCCCGCCGAGGCCGTAGACCAGCAGGTTGCGACGCAGCAGGGCCGCGGCGCTGGAGGGCCGGTACCGCACCCCGCGCAGGGCCAGCGGGATGAGCGCGACGATGACGAGGGCGTTGAACACGACGGCGGAGACGATGGCCGACTGCGGGGTGGAGAGCCGCATGACGTTCAGGGCGTCGAGCTGCGGGAACGTCGTGACGAACATCGCCGGGATGATGGCGAAGTACTTGGCGATGTCGTTGGCGATGGAGAACGTGGTCAGCGCGCCGCGGGTGATGAGCAGCTGCTTGCCGATCTCGACGATCTCGATGAGCTTCGTCGGGTTCGAGTCCAGGTCGACCATGTTCCCGGCCTCCTTCGCGGCGGAGGTGCCGGTGTTCATCGCCACCCCGACGTCGGCCTGGGCCAGCGCCGGGGCGTCGTTCGTGCCGTCGCCCATCATCGCGACGAGCCGCCCGCCGGACTGCTCCCGGCGGATGAGTTCCAGCTTGTCCTCCGGGGTGGCCTCGGCCAGGACGTCGTCGACGCCGGCTTCCAGCGCGATGGCCTGCGCGGTGCGGGCGTTGTCCCCGGTCACCATGACGGTCCGGATACCCATGGCGCGCAGCTGCTCGAACCGTTCGCGCATGCCTTCCTTGACGACGTCCTTGAGGTGGATGACCCCGAGGACGCGAGCCCGGCCGTCGCGGTTCTCGGCGACGACGAGCGGGGTCCCGCCCGCGGTGGAGATGTCCTCGACGGCCTGGTCGACCTCGCGGGCGACGTCACCGCCGAGTTCGCGGACCCAGCGGGTCGCGGCCGCGGCGGCGCCCTTCCGGACCTGACGTTCACCCTCGTCGGTGACGAGGTCGACCCCGGACATGCGGGTCTGGGCGGTGAACGGGACGAAGGTCGCCCCGGGAAGTTCGCCGTCCGCCCGGCCCCGCAGGCCGTAGCGCTCCTTGACCAGCACGACGACGGAACGGCCCTCGGGGGTCGCGTCGGCGAGGCTGGACAACTGGGCAGCGTCGGCGAGTTCCGTGATGTCGATCCCCGGCGCGGCGACGAGTTCGTGGGCCTGCCGGTTCCCGAGGGTGATGGTGCCGGTCTTGTCGAGCAGCAGGGTCCCAACGTCACCGGCGGCCTCGACGGCCCGCCCGGACATGGCCAGGACGTTGCGCTGCACCAACCGGTCCATCCCGGCGATCCCGATCGCGGAGAGCAACGCCCCGATCGTGGTCGGGATGAGGCAGACCAGCAGGGCCACCAGCACGATGAGGGACTGCGGGCGTCCGGAGTAGATGGCCATGGGCTGCAACGTGACCACAGCCAGCAGGAACACCAGGGTGAGGCTCGCCAGCAGGATGTTCAGGGCGATCTCGTTCGGCGTGCGCTGGCGCGAGGAACCCTCGACGAGGGCGATCATCCGGTCGACGAAGCTCTCCCCGGGTTTCGCGGTGATCCGGACCACGATCCGGTCCGAGAGGACGGTGGTCCCACCCGTGACGGCGCTGCGGTCCCCGCCGGACTCGCGGATCACCGGGGCGGACTCACCGGTGATGGCGGACTCGTCGACGCTGGCGACCCCGTCGACGACGTCACCGTCACCGGGGACGGTTTGACCCGCCTCGACGACGACGAGGTCGCCGACCCGCAACTGGCTGGACGGGACGTTCAGCTCGTCGCCGTGGAACCCGGTGGGATCCACCAGCCGACGCGCGGTGGTGTCCGAGCTGACCTTGCGCAGGGACGCCGCCTGGGCGCGGCCACGCCCTTCGGCGACGGCCTCGGCGAGGTTGGCGAAGAGGACGGTGATCCAGAGCCAGGCGACGATGACCCAGGCGAACACCGACGGGTCCGTGATCGCCAGCACGGTGGAGAGCGCGGCACCGATGGCGACGACGAACATGACCGGCGTCCGCACGAGGTGGCGCGGGTCGAGCTTGCGGAACGCGTCCGGGAGGGAACTCACGAGCTGGCGCGGGCTGAAGGCGCCGCTCGCGATCCGGTGCGGTCCCGTGCTCGCGGGGTTTCCCGCCGCGGCGGGGTTCGTGGTGTCGGGGAGGGTCGGGGTGCTCATGCGAGTGCCTCTGCGAGGGGTCCGAGGGCGAGGGCGGGGAAGAAGGTGAGACCGGTGACGACGACCACGACGGCCGCGTGCATGCCGGCGAAGGTGACGGTCTGGGTGGGCAGGGTTCCGGCGGTGACGCTGGCGGGTCGCTGCCGGGCGAAGGTGCCGGCGAGGGCGATGACCAGCAGCATCGGTAGGAACCGGCCGGCGTACATGCACAGTCCGAGGGCGACGTTGTAGAACGGCGTGTTGACGCTGACCCCGGCGAAGGCGCTGCCGTTGTTGTTCGCCGTCGAGGCGAAGGCGTACAGCATCTCGCTGAGACCGTGCGGCCCGGAGTTCAGCATCATCGCGCGGGTGGACTCGCTCGAGAGCGCGATCGCCACGCCGACGAGGAGCGCGAACGGGGTGGCCAGGATGTACAGCGCGGCGAGGGTGATCTCGCGCTGGCCGATCTTCTTGCCCAGGTACTCCGGGGTCCGTCCGACCATCAACCCGGCGACGAACACGGTGATGATCGCCAGGACGAGCATCCCGTAGAGGCCCGAACCGACGCCACCGGGGGTGACCTCGCCGAGCATCATGTTGACCAGCAGGGCGCCACCGCCGAGGGCGGTGTAGCTGTCGTGGAACGAGTTCACGGCCCCCGTGGACGTCGACGTCGTCGCCGTCGCGAACAGGGCCGAGGCCCACTCGCCGAACCGGGTCTCCTTGCCCTCCATGGCCGCGCCGACGGCCTGCGGGACGGTGCCCAGGGCGTGGGTCTCGGCGTAGAGCGTGACGGCGCTGGAGACGGCGAAGATGCCGGCCATCACGGCGAGGATCGCGCCCCCCTGGCGCTGGTTGCCGACCAGCGTCCCGAACGTGCGGGGGAGGCTGAAGGGGATCGCCAGGATGAGGAAGATCTCGAAGAGGTTGGAGATCGCGGTCGGGTTCTCGAAGGGGTGCGCGGAGTTGGCGTTGAAGAACCCGCCGCCGTTGGTGCCGAGTTCCTTGATGGCCTCCTGCGAGGCGATCGGGCCCCCGACGATGGACTGCGTTCCACCGGTCAGGGTCGTGTACGCGGTCGCGCCGGTGAAGTTCTGCACGACCCCGGTGAGCACGAGGACGATCGCGGCGAGGAAGGCCAGCGGCAGCAGGATGCGCAGGGTGCTGCGCACCAGGTCCACCCAGAAGTTGCCGATGGTGCCGGTCCCGACGCGGACCAGGCCCCGGACCAGGGCGACCGCGACGCAGAGGCCGACGGCGGCGGAGAGGAAGTTCTGGACCGCCAGGCCACCCATCTGCACCAGGTGCCCCAGCGCGGACTCCCCGGAGTAGGACTGCCAGTTTGTGTTCGTCACGAACGACACCGCGGTGTTCCACGCCTGGGTGGGTTCCATCCCGCCGAAACCCAGCGACAGCGGGAGGTGGCCCTGCAGACGCAGGAACGCGTAGAGGAAGAGGATCGAGACGGTCGAGAAACCGAGGACGGAGAGGGCGTAGACCGGCCAGCGGGTGTCGGCGTCACCGTCGACGCGCAGGACGCGGTAGATCCCCCGTTCCACCCGCAGGTGCTTGGCGGTGCTGAGAGTGCGGGCCATGTAGTCGCCGAGGGGGACGTGGACCGCGGCGAGCAGGACGACGAGGAGGCCGATCTGGAGCAGGCCGGCGGTGCTGTCGGAGAGCGTCATCAGTGGTTCCCGTCAGAACTTCTCGGGGCGCAGCAGCGCGTAGAGCAGGTATCCGGCGACGAGGACCGACAGGACGAGTCCGGTGGCCCCCTCGAGGCTCATCGGCGCTCCAGCGCGCGGACCAGGAGGGTCGCGGCGAGGGCCAGGACGAGCGTGAGGGCGGTGAAGCCGACATCCAGCACGGGAACTCCAGAGAAGGTGTGTGGGGCACGTGTGTGCTCGTTCAGAGAAGCACCCGCGACACCGTGATCAGGGCGGTCCTGACGCTCCCTTGACGCCCGTCCCCGGATCTTGACGGCATCTTGACGGCCCCGACTGCGCGAGCTCGTCCACCGGGCCGGCGCGGGGACCGACACTGGGCCCGTGGCCAGAACGCACCGACACCCGACCGATGACGCCACCCGGAACGCCCCGGAGGCCGGTGCGTCGCTGGCGGCGCTGCCGGTCGTGGCCTGCAAGCTGTACCGGCCCGGGACGGCGCCGCAGGTCGTGCACGACGTGACGCAGGCCCTGCAGCAGGCGCAGTCCTCCGGCGGGTTCGTCTGGATCGGGTTGAACGCCGCCTCGGCGGCCGACGTCCACCGGCTCACGTCGATCTTCGACCTGCCGGCGCTGGCGGTCGAGGACGCCGTGAACGCGCACCAGCGGCCCAAGTTCGAGCGCTACGGCGGCCAGAGCTTCGCGGTGCTGAAACCCGTCCGCTACGTCGACCACGACGAGGTGGTCGACGTCAGCGAGATCGCCCTCTTCCTCGGCCGGAACTTCGTCGTCACCGTTCGTCACGGTGACTCCACCGTCGTCGCCGACGTCCGTGCCGACCTCGACCTCCTGACCGCGGGAGCTACGGCACAGTCGATCCCGTCGGCGTCGTCGCTGGAGCCGGTGGGTCCGGCCTCGGTCCTCTACCGCCTGGTGGACCGCGTCGTCGACGGCTACCTCGACGCGGTCGACGGCATCGCCATGGACGTCGAGGACATCGAGGAACGGGTCTTCGGCGGCGCCGACGACGAGCACGCCGAACGCATCTACAAGCTCAAGCGGGAGGTGCTGGAGTTCAAGCGCGCCGTCGTCCCCCTGTGCGCACCCCTCCAGCGGCTCGTCGAGGGAGAGGCGTTCGTCCCCGGGGAGGTTCCCGGCCACGAGGAGCAGCGTCACCGTTCGGCCACCTACCGGGACGTCCTGGACCACCTCCTGCGGGCCGCGGAGGCCATCGACGGGTACGACCGTCTGCTCACCGACGTCCTCCAGGCGCACCTGGCCCAGGTCAGCGTCCGTCAGAGCCGCGTCGCCGCACAGCAGAACGAGGACATGCGCCGGATCTCCGCGTGGGCGGCGATCGCCCTCGTCCCCACCGCCATCGCCGGCATCTACGGGATGAACTTCGACAACATGCCCGAACTGTCGACCCGCTACGGCTACTTCGTCGTGCTCGCGGTCATCGTCAGCATCTGCACGGCGTTGTACGCCGTCCTCAAGGCGAAGAAGTGGTTGTGAGCGTCGGCGCCGAGATCGCGTCGGTCCGGACCCGCTGCTGAATGCCGCTCCCCGGCGGGGCCTCCGTCGGGCTCCGGCTCGTCGTACCGAGACCGAGCGCCCCACGTTCGGAAGCCGTTCGAACGCAACGCCTCGCCCGTCCGGGGTCGTGTCGGACCCCTCTGCCATCGTCTCTCCTGTTCGACAGGCAAGGAGAGACCCGATGACCGTCATCGACCCCACCGCGCGCTTCCCCCGCGCGGTCACCCGGCGCTACCGGCACCGCTACGCCGTGCTGGACGTCGAGACGACGGGCCTGCGCCCGGACGCGGGGGACAGGGTCGTCCAGATCGCCGTGACGCTGCTGGACCACCACGGGGTCGTCGAACGGAGCTGGTCGACGCTGGTCGACCCGCAGCGCGATCCCGGACCCACCCACGTGCACGGCATCACCGCCGAACGGCTCGTCGGCGCCCCCACCTTCGGCGAGATCGCGCCGCAGGTCGCGGAACTCCTGGCCGGGCGGGTCTTCGTGGCCCACAACGCCCGGTTCGACTGGAAGTTCGTGACCGCCGAGATGCGGTCCGCCGGGGTGGACCTCCCGGTCCGGGAACGGCTGTGCACGTGGAAGCTGGCGCAGCGGCTCGACCTCCCGGTGGAGAACCTCAAGCTCGCGACGCTCGCCCGGCACTGGGGTGTGCAGCAGCTGCGCGCCCACGACGCCGAGGACGACACCCGGGTCCTGGTCGAGGTGCTCCGGGAGGCGCTCGTCACGGCCGCGGAGCAGCGCGTGCAGCTGCCGGTGGTCACGCCGCGGGGGGTCGCCCCGCTGTCCCGGTCCGGTCGGATCCGTGCTCGGCTGCGGGGTTGGCTGCGCCTCCTGTGAGGTGAGCCGTGCTCGTCGGGGGGCGGCTTCCGTGCGATGGTGGGGGCGGACGCCCCTCCGACGAAGCCGCTGTCCGGCGGTCCGGTCGGCGCGCCGGGGGCGAGTTCGTCGGCTCTTCTGCACCTGGTGCAGCACTCGATGAGGCGAGGAGCCCATCCGTGGCCGACTTCATGTTCTGCACCAACTGCCAGGACGACGCGCAGATGCAGCTGCCCATGAGCGCCCCCGACGGCGGTGTGATCCACACCTGCCTCGACGACCACGGCGGCACCGGTCCCTGGGTCTTCACCGTCTACCCCGCGATCGAGTCCACCCGGACCGTGCGGCGCACGGCCGCCCGGGTGGAGAACGGCGGCGTGACCGCCGACCTGCTCGAACCGCTGTCGCAGGTCTTCGAGGTCGGCGGCCCCTGGCTGGAGTTCGGCGTCGTCGAGGCCCGCTTGCGTGAGCGCGCCCCCGAGGTCTTCGCCAAGCACGTCGCCGAAGCCGGTCACACCATGTTCGGTCCGACCTCCAACACCGCGTCCGGCCGCATCGCGATGGCGCTGAGCGCCCTGCGTGCCCGCGGCAAGGTCGCCGGGTTCGTCGGCAAGAGCACCGGGACCCCGTGGCGCGGGCGCACGATCAGCCACTGGTGCCTCGACGGGAACACCCCGCGCACCGAGGTCCTGTCCTGGGTCCAGCACCGCGAAGCTCTCGGGCTCAGCGAGGACTGGACCGACGAGGACCGCGCCGGGCTCACCCCCGCCGCGGTGACCGTCGGCGTCTGAGTCAGCGCACGACGACGAGCGACCCCTGCGGCATGAGGTTGCGCGTCCAGATCACGTCCATCGCCGCGTTCGTGACGCGCGCGCAACCGTGCGAGGCCGGGTAGCCCGGAACGCTGGCCGCCCCGTGCACCGCGATCCCCTGGCTGGGGTCGAAGTAGCGCGGCCGGTAGAGCCGTCCGAGTTCCGCGTTCCGGATCCCGTCGACGCTGCGGTAGACGTGGAAGCTCCCGGCGGGGGTGTCCGCGAGGTCCGTGTGACCGCTCGGCGAACGGTACGTCTGGTAGGTACCGGTCGAGGTGTGGAAGATCGCGGCGATGCGGCCGTCGTCGGCGACGGTGATGGTTCCCGCCCCACGGTCCACCTCGACGACGTGACCGGTGCGGACGCCGACCACGGGCTGCGCGCCGCGCGCCAGGGCCGCCCGGGTGGCGGGTCCGACGACACCGTCGCGGGTGAGACCGGCCGCCCCCTGCAGGGCCATGACCGCCTGCTTCGTGTTCTCCCCGAAACTGCCGTCCGGGGTGCCTAGCCAGTAGTTCAGGCCGGCCAGCCGCTGCTGCAGCGCGAGGACCTCGGGCCCGCGGGCGCCGGCCTTCAGCGACGTCTGCGTGAACGCGACGGTCTGCACCGCAACGGCTGTGCTCTTCGGGGTGGTCGGTGCCGCCTCGGCGTGGGTGAGGACGGCCAGTCCGCACGCGGCGAGCGCCGCGGTGGCGAGGGCGAGACGGACGGTGCGGCGCAGGCGGGTGCCCTGCGCGGTCCGGTCGGTCGACGTCTCGTGCTGCGGACGGTGGGTGGTCATCTGGGTGTCCAGTTCTCGAAGGTCTGCCTCGGGACCCGGTGGTCCGGGTTCCGCCGAGGAGACGCGCGAGGAGGGCTCCGTGTTGCACGCCCCGCGCCACGAGTTCCACCGGTGGTCTCACCAGTCGTGCACGGTCCCGTCCGCGAGCCGGTTCACGGGCAGGTAGGCGGCCTCGTAGGGGTGCGCGGCGGCCAGTTCCTCGTCGAACTCGACCCCGATCCCCGGCGCGTCACCGGGGTGCAGGTGTCCGTCGGTGAACGTGTAGGCGTGCCGGAACACCTCGTTCGTGAGGTCGGTGTGTCCGGAGTACTCCTGGATCCCGAAGTTGTGGATCGCGAGGTCGAGGTGGATCGCGGCCGCCGTCCCGACGGGGGAGATGTCCTCGGGGCCGTGGACGGCGCTCTTGACCTGGTACATCGCGGCGAAGTCGAAGAGCTTCTTCAACGGTGAGATCCCACCGAAGTGCGTCACCGCGGACCGGGCGTAGTCGATGAGCTGTTCGGTGATGAGCGTCTGGTAGTCGACGACGGCGTTGAACACCTCCCCGACGGCCAGTGGCGTCGTCGTGTGCCGGCGGACGGTGCGGAAACCCTCCTGGTTCTCGGCGGGTGTGCAGTCCTCGAGCCAGAACAGGTCGTAGCGCTCGACGTCCTTGCCGAGCTTGGCGGCTTGCACCGGGGTGAGGCGGTGGTGCGCGTCGTGCAGCAGCGGGAGTTCCGGCCCGAACTCGTGCCGCACCGCCTCCAGGACCGTGGGCAGGTGCCGGAGGTACGCGGGGGTGTCCCAGTCCTCGACGAGGGGGAGCGCACGGTGCGTCGGGCGGGCGATGGCCTCACCGGTGTGCACGCCGTAGACCGTCTGCAGCCCGGGCACTCCGGTCTGCACCCGCACCGCCTGGTACCCCTCGGCCCGGCGCGCGCGGACGGAGTCGAGGAGTTCCGGGACGTCGCGACCGTTGGCGTGACCGTAGGTGCGGACCCGCTCCCGGGAGGCGCCACCGAGGAGTTGGTACAGCGGCAGGCCCGCGACCTTGGCCTTGAGGTCCCACAGCGCGACGTCGACCGCGGCGATGGCCGCCATGGTCACCGGCCCGCGCCGCCAGTACGCGCCCCGGTACAGCGACTGCCAGGTGTCCTCGATGCGGTGCGGGTCGGTGCCCAGCAGCAACGGGACGACGTGCTCGCGCAGGTAGGCGACGACCGCCTGTTCGCGGCCGTTGAGGGTGGCGTCACCGAGGCCGGTGAGACCCTCGTCGGTGGTGAGCTTCAGGGTGACGAAGTTCCGGCCCGGGCTGGTGACGACGACGTCGGCGGCGACGATCCTCACGCGGAGGCTCCCGTCCCGGATCGGCGGTTCGTGGGGAGGTGGGGCACGCCGGCCAGGCTAGGCGGCGAGCTGCGCCCGAGGAAGACTCAGCTCACGCGGTCTCGGCGGTGGTCCGGAGGTGTCCGTCGGCGGTGAGGGCGTTCTGGGAAGTGGTCACACCCCTGCTTCGGCGTGACGGGCGGCGGCGCGGAGCCGAGTCACTCGGATGGGCGTCTCCGTTCGCCTGGGTGGCGCAGGGGGTGCACTCACCGGTGATCGCCTCGTGGTCCGCAGGACCGTGTGGGGCACGATGGACCCGTGACCAGCACGCCCGTCCGTCGTCCCCGTGTCCGTGCCCCGCAGCTGGTGGGCCGTCGTTGGCTCAACACCGAGGGTAACCTGTCGCTGGCCGACCTGCGCGGCAAGATCGTCCTGCTGGACTTCTGGACGAGCTGCTGCGTGAACTGCCTGCACGTCCTCGACGAGCTGCGGCCGCTGGAGGAGAAGTTCGCCGACGTCCTCGTGACCGTCGGGGTGCACTCGCCGAAGTTCGCGCACGAGGCCGAGCCCGCGACGCTGGACGCGGCCGTCGACCGTTACGCCGTCCACCACCCGGTGCTCGACGACCCGCAGCTCACGACCTGGCAGGCCTACGCGGCGCGCGCGTGGCCGACGCTCGTCGTCGTCGACCCCACCGGCTACGTCGTCGCGTCGATGTCCGGGGAGGGGCACGCCCACGGGTTGGACGTCCTGGTCTCCGAGCTCGTCGCCGAGCACGAGGCCGCCGGGACGCTGCGCCGGGGCGACAGCCCGTACGTGCCGCCGGCGCCTGCGGGGTCCGCGTTGCGCTTCCCGTCGCGGGTCGTGCGCCTGCCCGACGGTGGCGCGCTCGTCGTCGACACCGGTCACCACCAGCTCGTCGAGCTCGACGCGGACCTGGAGACCGAACGTCGCCGGTTCGGGACCGGCGCTCGCGGGTTCACCCCCGAGACGTTCGCGGAACCCCAGGGGGCGGTCGTGCTGCCGCCCGAGGTCGCGGACCAGGTGGGGTACGACGTGGTGGTCGCGGACAGCGTGAACCACGCACTCCGCGGGCTGTCGCTCTCGACGGGTTCCGTGGTGACCATCGCGGGAACGGGTTCGCAGCTCCGTCGCCGCGAGGGTGGTGGCCCGGCGCTGGAGCAGGACCTGTCGACGCCGTGGGACGTCGCGTGGTTCGACGGTCAGGTCGTGATCGCGATGGCCGGGGTGCACCAGTTGTGGGCGTTCGACCCGGTCGAGTCGGTCGTGCGGGTGCTCGCCGGGACCACGGCGGAGGGGATCAAGGACGGGCCGGCCGAGGAGGCGTGGTTCGCGCAGACCTCCGGCCTCGCGGTGTCGCCCGACGGGTCGACGTTGTGGCTGGTGGACGCCGAGACGTCCGCGCTCCGCTCCCTGCGGCGCAGTGGTTCGGTGGACCGTTCCGTTCCCGTGGTCTCCGACGACCGGATGGCGAACGTCGCCGCCGTCGCGGGTCCGGGCTACGTCGTGGAGACCCACGTCGGGCAGGGGTTGTTCGACTTCGGGTTCTGCGACGGCCCCGCCGCGGAGGCGTTGCTGCAGCACCCGTTGGGTGTCGCGGTCGCCGCCGACGGCTCGATCCTCGTCGCCGACACCTACAACGGCGCGCTGCGCCGGTTCGACCCCGCGACGGGTGAGGTCTCGACGCTCGTGCGGGACCTCGTGGAACCCTCCGACGTCCTCGTCGACGGCGACACGTTGGTGGTCGTCGAGAGTTCCGCGCACCGCCTGACCCGGGAACTCGCTCCCGCGAGCGTGCGGGTCGACGGGTCCGCCCACCGCGTGCAGCGGCCCCCGACCGACCTCGCACCCGGCGTCGTCGCCCTCTCGGTCTCCTTCACCCCGCCGACCGGGCAGAAGCTCGACGACCGCTGGGGTGACCCGACCCGCCTCACCGTCGCCTCCACCCCGCCGGAGTTCCTGGTCTCCGGAGCGGGTTCCTTCGAGGGGTTGTCGCGGACGCTGGAGTTCGCTCCCGGGGTCGAGAACGGGGTGCTGCACGTGAGCGTCCAGGCCGCCGCGTGCGACGGCGACCCGGAGACCGGGGAGGTGCCGGAGTTCGCGGCGTGCCACCTGTACCAGCAGGACTGGGGGATCCCCGTGCGGTTGGTCGAGGGGGCGGCGAGCGACCTGCCGTTGGACCTGCGGGGGGCGTAGCCCACCACCGTCACGCCGGCCGGGGGAGTCTGAGACGTCCCTGCGGATCGCCCGGCGGAGTCGCGACCACGACCGGTGTTCGGCAGTCCAGAAGGGCGGCAAAAGGTAGCGTGGAAGTGCGGCAAAAGGTAGCGTGCAGCAGTGCCGAATCCGCCCTCCTACGTTCCGCGCGTGGTCGACGCCGAGCTCGGCGAGTACCTCGCCGGACTGCCGGCCGTGGCTCTCGAAGGGGCCAAGGGGGTTGGGAAGACGCGAACGGCGTCGCAGCGAGCGACGACCGTCCGCCAGCTCGACGACCCGGCACTACGGGACCTCCTGAAGGCTGAGCCCGCACGGGCACTCGTGGGAGAACCTCCTGTCCTCGTCGACGAGTGGCAGCATGTACCGGCGACGTGGGACGCCGTCCGCCGTGCGGTCGACGCCGGAGCCGCGCCGGGGTCGTACCTCCTCGCCGGGTCCGCGGTCCCGCGGGACACCGGAGTGCACAGCGGAGCCGGTCGCATCGTGCGGTTGCGGATGCGCCCCATGACGCTGTCCGAGCGAGGTGTCGCCCAGCCCACGGTGTCCCTGGCGCGGTTGCTCGCGGGCGGGGCGCCGGACGTGGTCGGCTCGACGGCGGTCGCGCTCGAGGATTACGCCGAGGAGATCTGCCGCTCCGGCCTGCCGGCGATCCGCTCGCTCCCTCCGCGCCTGCGCCGGGCTCAGCTGGACGGCTACGTCGACAGCATCATCGACCGCGACTTCCCCGACCTCGGGCGCGCGGTGCGGAACCCCGCTCCCCTGCGACGCTGGATGACCGCCTACGCCGCTGCGGAATCGACGGTCACCGCCTACGACCGGCTCGTGGAGGCAGCCACTCCCGGGGAGGTGGACAAGCCGGCCAAGACCACCACGACCGCCTACCGGGACATCCTCGAGCGCCTCTGGTTCCTCGATCCGGTACCCGCGTGGACTCCGTCCCGGAACCACCTCGCCCGTCTCGCGGCCGCACCGAAGCACCACCTCGCCGACCCCGCCTTCGCCGCCCGGATGCTGGGGGTCGACGTCGCCGCGCTCCTCGGCGCCAGTCCGGCCCGAGGTGCCGGCCGCGAGGCGACGTTGCTCGGCCAGCTCTTCGAGTCGTTGGTGACGCTCGACGTGCGGGTCTACGCGCAGGCGGCTGAAGCACGAGTGGGGCACCTGCGGGTCCGCAGCGGCGAGCACGAAGTGGATCTCGTCGTGGAACGGGGTGACGGCAAGGTCGTCGCCGTCGAGGTGAAGCTCGCCGGGGCGGTGACCGACGCTGACGTGAAGCACCTGCGCTGGCTGCAGGGAGTGCTCGGTGCGGACCTGCTCGACGCCGTCGTCGTCACGACCGGCCCCGAGGCCTACCGCCGGCGGGACGGGATCGCGGTGGTGCCGGCGGCGTTGCTGGGGCCGTGAGCCTCCAGCGCCGTCAGGGAGCGCTCGCTGCGGACGGGTGGACCAGGCCGTTGGTCATCTGCTGGACCACCGCCAGTCCGAGTACCACCGCCAGGAACCCGATGAGTCCGGCCACGACCAGGGTGAGGAGCACCAGGAGCAGACGTCGAGGCCACGGGAGCGGTCGGCGGGCCCTGCGCGCGACCGGACGCCGGTGGTTCGTGCGCACGGCTCGTCCCGAGGGCACGGTCGGCAGGGCGCCGGTGGTGGTGAGGACCGGATTGCGGGTGCTGTCGAGGGTGGCCCGCAGGAAGGCTGCGGTCCGCTGGACCGCGCGGGGTTCCAACCGGACCTCGAGCCCACGCAGGAACGCGACGAGCTCGCTGCGCCCCACGACGGTGATCCCCGACGTCGTCCGCTGCGGTTCCTGCTCCTGCGCGACCAGGCAGAGCAGGCCGCTGGTCGACGAGCGGACCGCCGGCTCCAGCAGGGCGGACACGGCCGCCACGGCGCTCGCGATCACCTCCAGCTCGCGGTCCTTGCGCCACGAGTCGTTGCGCAGCAGACCGTCCCGGACGGAGACCTGGCCCGACCAGTTCTTCGCGTCGACGACGACGACGCCGCCGGGACCGATCGCGACGTGGTCCAGGTTGGCCTTCGGCCGCCCGGGCCAGTGGACGTCGTGGAGCACGACCCACCCCTCGGCCTCGAGTTCCGTCAGGGTCACGACGACCAAGCGCTCACCCTCGGCGCCGGCGGTCCAGACGTGGTGACGTCGTTCGGCAGCCGCGACGCGGGCCAGCGATTCCTCGCTCGCAGGTTCCTGATGGAGCCGTTCCAGACGTGCGGCGACCCGCCGGGCCTGCTCGTCCGCCCCGGCGCCCGCTGTGGTCGTGGCCAGTGTTTCGGGTACCGGCGGCTTGAGGCCCTGTCACCTGGCCGGGACAGCCGTCACGGAACCGCCGTCCCGTCGTGGAAGTCGTACACCCCCGGAGCCCGCCACAACGGTGAGCCCGACCCGGTCGACCGGTACAGCCCGCGCGCCGCGTTGCGCACCCGCTCGGTCTCGACCGGCCAGCGCAGCGGGGCCGCGACGGCCTGCAGGTCCACCTCGGAGCGGGCCAGGACGTCCTGCACGTGGTCCACGACGGGCAGCGTCGCGAGCTTGTCCCCGTTGCAGCGCGGATCCGTGAGCACCAGGTTGCGCACCCCGTCGATGGCGACCCTCGACCACGGCAGCACGTGGTCGACGTGCACCGCCCCGGACAACGTTCGCTTGCAGTAAAAACACCGGTTCTGCTGGAACTCCCGCAGACCAGGGGCGAGTCGCGCGACGCCCGCGCGGTTCGCGTCGAACAAGAACGCGCGCAGGTCGGGGATCTCGAGTTCGGCGCTGTTGTGACGTTGGACGTCGTCGACCCACCACTGCTGCAGGACCGGCTGAAGCATCGGTGACACCCGGGCCAGAGCGGACGGCACCCCGGCGAACAGGGTGATCGACCAGTCGTGAGCGTCGAGGCTCGACACGGTCGTCTTCTTGCTCAACCACGAGTCGTCGTACAGGAAGGCCGTTCCCGGTTCACGCCCACCCGTCCTCTGCAGGGCGAAGAGAGGTTGCTGCGCGAGCGTGATCGAGAGGCGCCGGATCGTCGCCGCCCACTCGTGCGGTGCCGCCTCCTTGAACTGGGCCACCGAGAACAGGCCCCGCTGCTCCGCTCCGCTGCGCAACGATCTGACGGTGTCCACGACCGTCACGGTCCCTGCGCGGGACTGCTCGTTCTGCCGCAGGACCCCGTGTTCCCCGAAGACCCGCACCTGGGGCCAGTACGCCTCGAACACCCGGGACGCGAGGTCACGGATCGGCACCCTGAGGCCCACGTCGTCGAAGACCGGGTTCTCGAGACAGTGCTGGACGAGGGCGTCGAGGGTCGCCAGCTTGTACGTCGAAACGCGTCGGCCCGTCGCCATGAGCTGCGCGAGGCGGTCGCCGAGGTCGAGCGGGTCCATGGTCTCTTCCGTCGGTCGTGTCCTCGTGGCCTCGTCCCATCCTGCCGGACGACGGTCGCCGCTGCTCCGAACCGGTCGTCTTCGTCACCCGCGGCGCTAAGGCTGCCGATCCTCCAGGACATCGTCCGTCAGAGGGAGTCGTCGTGCAGGTCCAGTACGTCGTCGACTTCGCCGTGCGTTCGCGCACCGACGGAACCTCGGTGGGCGCGCACGCAGCGCTCCTGCGCCACGTGGAGGAGTGGCTGGACTTCGCCCACGAAGGCGTCCCCGACCTGACTCTCCTCTCCAGCGACGGTGCCTGCGGGCTCGAACGCCGCGACCTCGGCTCGGACCTGTCGTCGTTGTCTGGACACGGGCCCAGGCAGTTGTCGTGGCACCGCGTCGGTACGACGACCGGCGCTGCGCAACGCATCGACCTGCGCGTTCCCGTCCGGGGAGTTCCCGCGACCCACGTGACCGGGGTGACGCTCGGCGTCGATCAGACGAAGGAGTTCGCGACTGTCCGGGTCGTGACCGGCCGTGAGGCGCACGGTGGGTGGATCGCCCCCACGCCGCAGTCCTACCTGCGCCGACCTGCGGTCGTGCGGCGCATCGTCGAGGACCCGGACCTCGTCGTCAGCGCCTACGGGCACCGGGTCGACGGACGTCGAGGTGACATCACCACACCCGCAGAAGCTGCACTCCTGGTCGACGTCCTGCGCCGGGTGGACCGCCTCCCGGTCCTGCTCGTCGGGCCCTCCCACCAGGACCACCTCGACCTCGCCGACGCGGCCGCGAGCGAACTGCCCGGGCTGGCGAACGTCGTCTGCCTGCGATCCAACGGCGCTCGCGACCTGGTCGCCCGCACCCTGGACCTCGTGGTGCCCTTCGGTGGCGCCCGCCTGGTGTGGCCGCACCTCGAGGCGTTCCGGCACCCGACCTACGACGCGGACCAGTTGAGCACGGGCTTCGACCTCGTCGACGACGCCCTGCGGACGATCGCCCCGCTGTCGGCGGTCTCCCGCGGGATCGACGTCCCGTTCCGCACCGCGGAACGTGCCGGCCGGGCGCTGGTGGCCCTGGAGCGGCAGCGACAGGTGGAGGCGGCCGTCGCGCGCGGGGGCCCGGGGGCCGAACTCGAGGCCCTCCGTGCCCAGCTCGACGCAGCCCGCGCCGAGATCCACCAGTGGGTCGACGAGGCTCAGCGGCTGGAGACAGAGGTGTCGTCGCTGACGATTGCGCTGGGGGAGGTGGGCCGGCGTCGCAGCGACCCGCTCCCGGTGGATTGGCACGACGCGCCGCCGCTCGGAGCTGCTGACGCCGCGCCGTTGCTCGACTTCCTGGAGGAGCACAGCCGTGGGCACCTGCGGTTCACTGCCGGGGCCGACCGGACCTGGCGAAAGTCGGGGTACCTGTACCCGGCGCAGATGCGGTCGGCGTTGCTCACCCTCGGCCAGGCGTCGGTGGAGTTCGCCGGGTCGCAAGGGCAGATCACCGCCCGGCTCACGGACTGGTTCCGCGAGAAGTTCGCGCTGGACGTCGCGACGACCGATCAAGCGCTGCTGCACTCCGGCCGTGCCGCCTTCGAGTTCGAAGGTGAACGTCTCAACGGGGTTCCGCACGTGAAGCTGGGCGACGCCAAGCGTCCCAACGAGTGCGGCCGGATCTACTTCGCCCACCAGAGCGATCCGCCCCGCTTTGTGGTGCACCACATGGGGTTGCACGTCCTCTGAGAGGTCGTGTCATGCGTCGCGGAGGTGGCGCATGCCGACGTGGCTGTGGATGGTGGTGCGGAACCGCGACCAGGCGCGGGTGTTCCTGGCCGAGGCGATCGCCCGTGGGGACACGGACGACATCGCCTACGGCGAGTTCTGGCTGGCCGAGCGGCAGCGCGTGGTCGACGAGATGGCCGAGCTGTACGGCTACCGCGTCTGAGGACGCGTGACGAGGTGGAGCTCGACCGCGGAGTCCTCCGCCGCCGCGAGGACGGACTCGACCTCGCGGCGGCTCAGCCCGCCGATCCCGGAACCGATCCGCGGGACGCCGAGGGCGGTGAACCCCCGATCGGCTGCGTCGTCGAGGGCGGTGCGGAGGCTCGTCCCGATCGCGTCTAGTCGTGCGTCGGCGCCACCGCGTTGCTGAGTGGCCAGGTTGTAGACCACGATCTCGGCGGACCACGTGAACACGTCCCCGAGGCGGAACCAGCCGGTCGCGCACCGTTCCTGGTACTCAGCGTGCATCTTGGGCCAGCGGCGGGCGAACTCCACGGCGATGCCGCCCCGCATGGACCCGGCGCAGTTGCAGCCGTGGGCCAGGGCCAGCAGTGCGAGGTCGAACAGGTCTCCGGTGCGGTGGATCAGGGGCAAGAGAACTCCTTCAGGCGCTGAACCAGACCCGTCGGCCTGGGGGCTGCAGTTGGAACCAGATGGGCCGCCTCGGTGTGGACGAGGACGACCTGTCGCGCCCCGACGGCGGTGATCAGACGGTGCAGGTCGGCCGACGTGGCGTGGCCCGACGTGTGGTGGTGGACGAGCGGGATGCCCTGCGCCTGCGGGCGTGCCGTGAACCGGTCGTCGAGGTAGCCGTCCCAGAGCGACCAGACGACCCTCCCACCGAAGAGCAGATCGCGGCGGCGGAACTCGTCGACGGTCGACGCCTGGGTGACGACGACGAACCGGTCCGGGTGGCGCAGCAACTCCTCAGGGAAGACACGGTGCTCCCGGACGGCTTCGGTGCGTGCGAACTCACTGGTCCGCTCGACGAGGCTGCGCTGACGGTCGGTGAGGTAGAGGCGGTACTTCGGAAACCCGGGCTGCGGGATCGTCGTCCGACGGGTGCTCCGGGTGGTGGTCGCGGAGTACAGGTCCACGACAAAGGTGCGGCCCGCGCGCTTCGCGGCCCGGTACACGGTCACTAGCCGGTCGATGTTCTGCGCCGACGGGACCACCGCGACGAGCCCCGCGGTGGTCCGGAGGGTCTCGGCCAATCGCAGTTCGACGTCCTCCTCGCTGCAGAGGCCAGGGTTCCGCGGTTCCTTACCGGTCACATGGGTACCTTCGACCAGCAGAGTGTCGATGTCACGGGGAGGGGTGGCGACCATCTCGTTGAAGAGTCGTCGCTTGCGGCCGTGGCCGCGCAGGTCGCCGGTGTAGAGCACGCGCTTCCCGTCGGCTTCCACGATGACGGCGTAGGAGTCGAAGGCGCTGTGGTCGACGAGGTGCGGGGTGATCTTGAACGATCCGACCGCCAGTGGGACGCCGTCCTCCAGGAACCGGTCGGCGCGCAACCGCGGACCGGGTGAGAAGAACTGCGCCGCCTCGACCATCCGGACCGCCGCCCCGCCCGCGAAGACCAGGACGCTCGGTGCGACCTGGTCGAGGAGACCGTAGTGGTCGAGGTGCGGGCGCGAGACGACGACGCCGAGCAGCGTGGGGTCGTCACCCGTCGCGAGGCCGGAGACGTCGGGCAGCGGGACGTGCTCGTCGCGGCCGGCGGTGAGCGAACGGCTGACGTCGAGGACGAGGCGCTCGCCTCTGGCCTCGAGTTCGATGCAGCAGCCGCCGACCTCGTGGCAGCCGCGGTGGATGCGGATCCTCACTCTGTGTCTCTCCCGAGTTCATCGATCCACTGCCGTTGCCCCGGGCTCAGTCCCTCCGGGTCCTTTGGCCTGGCCGGCGGGGTCGCCTTGAGGCGACTCGTCCAGTGCCAGCCTCCGTAGCGGCATTGGTAGTAGCGGACGCTGTTGTGTCCGCCGTTGCGGGCTCTCGCTAGTCCGCGCTTCTCCTGAGCGTCCCGGAGGTCGGTCCCGCGGACCTTGCCGCAGCGACAGCGGCGCATCTCGCGGAGGTAGGCCCGACGTTCCTCGCGACGGCGGGTGCGGTTGAGGCGGCGTTTGCTGGCCATGTCTTCTCCTCGTCGTTCGGTGACGAGGAAAAGGTCTCGGGAAGGTCGGACACGTCTGACGGACATGAAGTGCCAAATCACGGCTGGATACTTTGCAGCGCAGGTCTTCTCAAATTTATAGTCAACGGATGGTCGCGCTGAGAGGGACTGAGGTTCACCCGTCTGGACCTCGCGCGAGTGCGATCGGCTACGGGTCTGTCGATGTCCGCGACTCCCACTGACGGTCGTCGTCAGCCTCGTCCTCTGGAAGATTGTCACCGCCGCGGGCCGAGCAGCGCGGCGCATGCGCTGCGGTCCACGGCGTCGAGCTGGGCGTCTGCTCCGGAATCCTGCTGGGTGGCGAGACTACACACAATGACGTCCCCAGCGTCCCCCGGGAACACAGCGCCGGGCTGCACGTCACCGGCGGCGCACAGCATCTGGCACGCGGTGTGCATCTCCGGCCAGCGACGGCGATGCCGCCGCGCATCGACCCGACGCAGTTGCAGCGTGCCCCAGGGCGGGCAGACCCAGCTCGAACAGGTCCCCGGTGACGGGTTCCAGCGCCACCGTTCAGACCGTCACGGTCGGGTCGCCGAGGTGTCGGTACCGCGTCGCGCTGGTGCCAGGGTGCAGGTGGGCGTAGGCGACCTGGACGGGCGCCTCGACCCGGGCGATGAACTCCTCGACCTCTGCGACCCTGGCCGTGCTCGCCCGGGCCAGGTGCACGAGGTACGGGTGCCGCACCCGGCTGTTCCAGAACTTCCCGTAGTCACCCTTCAGGTGGGCGAGGCCGTAGTCGAGCCCGAGCTCGATGACGATGGGTGCCTCGATTCGGCCATCGCGGAACTGCGGTCGGCTGGCCCGAGCGAGCTGCGTCGGGGCCAGGACGACGAGGTCGAACAACCCCCGTCCGCCGCCCTTGTGTGGCTGCGGGTGAGTCTCGGGCCACTCCTTGTGGACGAGCTGCGTCGTGAGCTTCTCGCCGGAAAGGGTCTGCCGCGCCGCGAGCAGTTCGTGCTCCTTAAGCAGCGAGAACAGCTCCGCGTGCAGGGAGTGTTCGACCCGGTGCAGGTAGGGGTTCGCCAGGAACCCGTTGACCAGCGCGCGGAGCGCGAGCTCTACCTTCGGTACGGCCCGCGTGATCCACTCCTCGTCCTCGGGGAGCACCTCGACCAGCGGCTGCACCGCGGTCCTGCTCGCGGCCGGGTCGTCCAGCGGCGTCCCGCCCCGTTCGACGAGCCAGTCCCGCAGGGCGTCGACGTCGGTGAACTCGGCCATGAGGGCGACACCGATTTCGGCGGTAACGGGGAGGCTGTACCCGACTTCGGCCCCGAGGTCCGGGTCGGCATGGTGGATGCGCACCGTCTGCGTCTTCTGACCGACGGCGTGCACGACCGTCCGGCCCGCGACGATCGTCTTCTTCGGTTGAGCCACTCGTCGACGATAGGTCGCGGGACGTCCGCGGTCGGGGTGTGGCGTGTCGACGTTCACCCCTCCGGGTGGCCGGCATCTGCTTGGCTTCACTGAGCCCCACCTCGCGTAGCGTGACTGCCGCGGTGCAGCCGGCGGATCGTCGGCGCCGGGGGTGGGTGGTCAGCAAGGTCCCACCAACGACGCCGCGGGCAGCGTCATAATTGCCGCAGTTTGGTATGAGCTGGGCCCCCAGGTCGGTGTCCTGCTGGACAGCGGCGACGCGACGAAGGCAACGAGGAGGTCGTGGACAGCCTGCTGTCTACCTGGCGCGAGCAGTGGCTGTAGTCGCTGGCCACGCAGCACACCCGACACGCAATGCTTGGGCATCAAGAACGTCGAGACCCTCTTAGAGAGCGATTGCAAAGGGTGGTGCGGCATCCTGACCCGGTGACCGCACCACCCCGCCAGGCCTACCGCTGCGACCTCACCGACGCCGAGTGGGACATCGTGCAGCCGCTGCTGCCCCCGCCGACGGAGAAGCCCGGACGACCTCGCGCTGACCTGCGGGAGGTGCTGAACGCGATCTTCTACGTCGTCGACAACGGCACGAAGTGGCGCGCCCTACCCCACGACTTCCCAGCGTGGCAGACCTGCCTGGGCTGGAAGCGGAAGCTGGCCCTCGACGGCTTCTTCGAGCGCCTGGCCGATGAGACCAGGACCCGTGACCGCCTGGGAAAACGCGCCGCGGTGCCCCGAGCGCGTTGATCATCGACTCCCAGTCGGTCAAGACCGCCGAAGGCGGGCACCACCGCGGCTATGACGCGGGCAAGAAGACCAGCGGTCGCAAACGGTTCGCTGCCGTCGATGTCGAGGGCAACCTTGTCGATGTGGTGGTCACGGGCGCTGACGTCAGTGACAACGCCGGTGGTATCGCGTTGCTGAATCTCATCGCGGAGCAGTTCCCCAGCGTGCGGGCGATCTGGTGCGATCAGGGCTTCAAGAAGGCCTTCGTCGAGCACGCCGCGTCGCTGGGACTGCAGGTCGTGGTGATCTGTCGTCAGCCGAGCAGCACCGGGTTCGCGGTGCTACCGAGGCGGTGGGTCGTGGAACGCTTCTTCGCCTGGATCAGCCGGGCCCGGCGTCTGGCCCGTGACTACGAGCGCACGATCTCCTCAGCGGTGGCGATGGTGCAGATCGCCTACTCGCGGATGATGCTGCGCCGACTCACCCGAACTCTTTGAAATCAGTCTCTTAGTGGCGCACTGGGACCTTCAGCGTGCAGGCTCCGAAGGTCTGACCTCGAAGATCATCACGTTGAAGGCGTCGTACACCACCCCATGGGGCTTGGCCTCAGTGGTACTGGACGCCGAAAATGTTGACTTCGCGGTACGAACACTCGAACCCTTGGATACACTCACGTGATGTAACGATCCGTATGCGGGAGTCAACGCCTCTTGTCTATCGGCAGCCGCTAATGGTGGCGGGGCGCCGATAGGGAGAGGATCGAGGGGTGGGGGATGTCTGTAGTGGTCAGCGAGATCGAAGAGTTCGCGGACGATATCGAGCGGTTTGTCCGTACCGGCTCGACGATCGAAGGCGCCATCGCACGCTATCTTCGGTTGAACATTCCTGCCGAAAAGCTCGAAGAAGCGCGCATCCTCTACGAGCGACGTGTGGGACGAATTCGTACCCTCGTATCCCCGCCGGCGATCGTGAGTCCAGACCGTCGTGTGGACGGGTGGTACGGCGGACCCCGAGAGTCTGACGTTTTTTGGCCGCATCTGCATTCGGTTTTGGTCAACGGGCTCGACGATGAGGCAATGGTGTCTGTGGACGAGGCCTCGACAAGAATCACCGGACTGCTGACCAGCCCCGGCTCAACCCGCATCCGGACCCGTGGTCTTGTACTGGGGTACGTGCAGAGCGGCAAGACCACCAGCTTCATGTCGGTCATCGCCAAAGCCGCCGACGCGGGTTACCGCGTTTTCATCGTGCTTTCCGGGATGACAGATAACCTTCGTTCCCAGACACAAGACCGACTTGAGTCATCCCTTGTAAAGGGTTTAGAGGACCGCTGGTTCCGCTTGACGACTCTGGAAGATGACTTTCAGAGTCCAGACAACGCCGCCTTCCTGCTCGGCGCCCCAGGGAACCGACTTTTGGCTGTGGTGAAGAAGAACCCGCACCGCCTGCGTCGCCTTCTTGAGTGGCTCCAATCCGCGGGATCGGTTATAGAGGACTGCCCAGTGTTAATCGTCGACGATGAGGCTGACCAAGCCAGCATCGACGTTGGGTCGGGTGGACGCCGGTCTCAGATCAATCAATTGATCCGCGAGATCCTCGACCTGCCGAAGGTCGCCTATGTCGCGTACAGCGCGACTCCGTTCGCCAACCTCCTCATCGATCCGAACGACGACGTGGACCTCTTTCCTCGGGACTTCATCGTCGACCTACCGCGACCCGCTGCCTACTTTGGCCCAGAGCGCCTGTTCGGACGGCAAAGCTTGGACGAGGACGACGAGGAGGTGCTTGGCCTTGACGTGGTCAGGCCGATTCCCGAGGTGGAGGTGGCGGCTGTTCGCCCGCCAGCCGGGCGGGGTGCAGCGGATGGCTGGAGCCCTGACTTCCCGGACTCGTTGACTGACGCGTTGTGCTGGTTCCTCTTAGCGACGGCAGCCCGCCGAGTGCGCGGTCGGGGAAATCCGCACTCCAGCATGCTCATCCACACCTCGATGCTGTCTTCTGCGCATGAGGCCATGGCGGAACCTGTGCGTACGAACCTCGCGTCTTTGGGGGCCTCCTTGGAGACGCCTGAGGTACGTGCCTTCTTGAAAGATCTTTGGGAGGACGAGGCGTCCCGTGTGTCCGCGGCTGAGCTCGGCGAGACGCCGGTTAGTTTCATGGAGCTGTGGGAGCGGCTGCCGGAGGTGGTGGCGAGCACCGAGGTCGTCGTCGACAACTACCTTTCGGACGCAAGACTGTCCTACGACCGTGACAATCCGACGACCGTCGTGGTCATTGGGGGCAACACCCTCTCCCGTGGTCTGACACTTGAAGGTCTCGTCTCCAGCTACTTCGTGCGAACGGCCAAGGCTTATGACACGGTCCTGCAAATGGGGCGGTGGTTCGGCTACCGGAACCATTACCAAGATCTTCCCCGAGTCTGGATGACCGACGAACTCCAAGAGTGGTTCAGGGATCTGGCGTTCGTTGAGGAGGAGATCCGTCGCGAGATCGCACGGTTCGAGCTCAGCGGTTCTTCTGAGCCGCGCGACCTGCGGGTGCCGATCCGCAGCCACCCTCTTATGGCGATCACCAGCGCCGCGAAGATGCGTGCCGCGGTCCCGGTGAGGGCGAGTTTCGGCGACCAGCGACGGCAGACAATCCTGTTCGACCACCTCGACAAGCTTTGGCTCGACCGCAACATTGAGGCAGCGGCGACACTCGTCTCGTCAGCGGAACAGGCCGGCGCTACATTCCACGCGCAGGCTCCCTCTGGCCGTAGGTTACTCACGGGCGTACCAGCCGCCTGCATCCTCACCTTCTTGGATAAGTACAAGTTTCACCCAGGGGCGTCCGACGTTCGCGGCGACGTCATGTCTTCGTACATCCGACGACAGAACAGCTACAACGCCCTGCAGGAGTGGAGTGTGGCGATCATCGAGGGCGGGTCCGGTGTGGAATTCACTCTGTCCTCGCCCAGTGGACGTTGGAACGGTCTGCGGATGGTCAACCGCAGCCGTACGGCGGAACCACAAGCCTATGCAAACATTAAAGCGTTGGTGAGCCGGCGCGACCGACTCGCCGACGTCCCTCTGTCCGCGGAGGAAATTGCAGAGCGGCTGCGCAGCCACCCTCGCGCCGTCCCCCGGATAACTCCAGAGCTTGAAGAAGTGGTCTACCGCGCCATCCGCAACGAGACGATGGGCAGCCGCGGGCTGGTATGCCTCTACCCCATCAACCCCAACTCCCAGCCAGGCGGTCCGGCTGGGAGAACGACGAAGGCGGCACCCGCAGTGAGGACAAGCAGGCAGGAGAAGGAGGAGCGGGTCCCTCTGGGGGCGGCCGCCCCTGTGATGGGTGTCGCTCTGTTCTTTCCGACTGCTGAGGGGCCGGACCCCGAGGTGTCCTACGTCATCGCTCCGCCGCTGGCAGACGTCGATGGACAGCTCGGGGACGTATACGCCCAGATGGCGGACGAGGTCCGGCTCGCCGACCGGCGCGATGAGGAACGTTCGGCGGCTCAGGGAGACGTCAGTGACTGAGCGGGTGCTCTCCGGGGAGGGACCGGTGTCGTCCGAAGCGGCCTTCCGACTTCTCACCGCCGACAGCGACAACGGACCGTCCCTACGAGAGACGGATGTCAGCGTCTCCGCTGGATACGTCGCGCACGCTCTGATCGAGCAGGGTCGTCCCGCGCTGCTCGTCCCCGTTGACGCAGGAACTCAGGTACCTCGTGACACCCACAGCCAAGGGGTGGACCTTGGTCCCCGCGTGCTCCTAGACGGTTCTGCCGAGGAGATGTTCCTGCAACTGTCCTGCACCGAACCCACCTTGGGACCCACGTTCGCGGCGCTGTGCGACGACATCTTGGTGGCCCTTACCGCCGCTCCACGCGGGAATTCGGTCCCGGTGTGTGTCGGCGTCCTCGACGCGTGGCGGAGCCTGTTGCGACCACGGCCGAGTGAAGTCATGAACCGCTCAGCGGTGCTGGGTCTACTTGCCGAGCTGCACGTCTTGGAGCGGCTACTCATGGTTGACCCAGACGCGCTGGACCGCTGGCAGGGTCCGTCCGGCCACCGCCATGATTTTGTAACCGACGACGTCGTAATTGAGGTCAAGGCGTCGACTGGGGCTGATCGCTTCACAGTGGAGATCCACGGAGACCGTCAGCTGGAAGGGCCGGTAGGGGGCCGTCTGGTGCTGTACGCAGAACGCTTCGAGGCTGGAGGTCAGGATTCCGATTCGCTGCCCGATGTGGTTGACAGAGTCCGGCGCCTCGGAGTGTCCGCACACGATCTGCTGACCCGACTCGCTTATGTTGGCTACGACTCGAAGCACATGGAGATCTACCGCACCATGAGGTTCAGAACCCGCGAGATCCGGATCTACGACGTCGAGGCGGACTTTCCAGCCGTCGTCCCCGGCGCTTTCAGGGACCCTACGGTCCTCGACGCCCTGTCGAACGTGAATTACGCGGTCGACTTGGACTCCTCGGGGGTCGTACCGTTCCGCAGAGACGGCGATGTCGCGACTCTGCTGTCAGGGAGGACTGCGTGAGCCTCGACCTGCACTCCGTCCCCTTCGACGCCGCCGGCGGTACCCATGCGAGTGCGGCGCGGCGGGCTATCGGGCGGCCGGCGCTCGATCCATGGGCTCTGTTCCTGCGGGAGACGCTCCAGAACTCCTGGGATGCCCGGACGGACCTGGCGGGTCCGATCGACTTCGCCGTGGACTACCGGTGGATGACCCCGCAGCAACTGCAGTTCCTGCGCTCTGAGGTCTTCCCTGTGGCTCCGCCCGCGGGACTGGGCCTCGAAGAGATGCTGGCGGAGCCGGATCTGGCCCTTCTCATCGTCAGCGACAGCGGCACACGTGGCCTCGGCGGCCCGACCCGTGCCGATGTGCACGTGGAGGGCCGCACTGACTTCGTTGACTTCGTCCGCAACGTCGGACGGTCAGCGGACAAGGAAATCGGCGGCGGCACCTATGGTTTCGGTAAGGGCGTCCTGTTCGAGGCCAGCGCGGCGGCGACCGTCATCGTCTTTACCCGGACCAAGGACCAGGATGGGCAGACCGTCAGCCGTCTGATCGCGATCGGCATCGGCGAGAGCTACGACCTTGACGGCCTGCAGTACACCGGCCGTCACTTCTGGGGACGAAGCGATCGCGAGGTCGGTGTCGAGCCCCTTGTGGGCGCCGAGGCGGAGGCCGTCGCGGCGCGGCTGGGCATGACGCGCCTGGGCCGTGACGGGACGGGCACCGCGCTGGCGGTTGTCGCGCCGGTCGCGCATGAGGAGGCAGAGACCAGCGACGAGGAAATCATCCGCCGGATCGCCGAAGCCGCGCTCCAGTGGGCTTGGCCGCACATTGTGGACGAGACCATCTGCTTTCAGTTCAGCCATGAGGGGAACCCCGTCGAGCTACGCGATCCCCGCAGGGATCCGGTGCTGGGCCGGTATGTCGACGCCTACTTCGCGGCCACCGGGCAGCAGGAGGACATGGCCTCGGACACCCGTTTCCGGGTGATGGACGTAAAGTCGCAACGGCCCGTCAAGACCCTGGGACGTTTGGGGACGCGCTTTTTTACCGCGCCCAGGGACGTCGTGTCGGTGATTCCCATGGATGGTGTGGCCCTCATGCGGCGACCGAGGCTCATCGTGAAGTACCTATCCGTCTCCCCGGACCCCTCCGGTCGTGGGCAGGTCTCGGTCTTCGTGGCCGACGACGGCGTCGACGCTGACTTCGCCAGCTCTGAACCGGTCGCGCACGACGACTGGGCTCCGGAGAGCATGCGGCTGCCGAAGGGACACTTCAACCCGGTGCGGGTTGCGCTGGACAGGATCAAGGAGGAGTTCCGCAATCGGGCCCGGGTCCACGTCCCAGACGATCACGTCGGCACCTCGCGGGTAGTGACTCAGCTGGCGACCCGGTTGGGCTCTCTGCTCACCCCTGCCCCTGGAGGGGCGCCCGGGTTGCGTCCACCGAGAGCCTCCAAGGCGAGCGGGGTGCGTTCGCCGAGCGCGCCGGGCGCCGCCCGTGTGGAGGGGCGACCACGCATCTGGTTGGAGGACGGACGTCTGGTCGCGGAGTACCGGGTGGTGTTGGAGGGGGTCTGGACACCTGGTGACCGCCTGCTCGCGGAGCCCCGCGTAGTCCTCGCCACTGGTGGGACCGAGTCTTCGGCGCCGGTGGGTGCGGATCAGCCGGCCGTCCGGCAGTGGCGGACAACGGAGGGTGGTGTGGTCGCCGAGGAGGGGGAGGTCGCCTTGGTCGACTGGCCGACCGAGCTGTTGGTCGTGGTGGAGCAACCGCGTGAGACTGTGGTGCTGGTCGCCCTAAGGAGATTGCCGTGAGGACGGACACCGCCAGCTTCGGGTATCTGCTGCCCCACGACGGACGTTTGAAGCAAGGTTCTTGGATCGTGGCAACCGACGACGTCGAGCTCCACGAGCCGGAAGCGGTACCGGACTGGAGCTACCACGTTCCCATCCGCGTAGGCGTGGACATAGAGGTGGACCTAAGGGGACTCCGATCCGACTGCGGGCTGCCCGCAGACGCGGTGGTGCGTGGCGGGATCGCTTGGCACTCGGACCACACGAATCTCCGGGGCCTGTTGTGCGTCAAGACGTTGATAGACGGTCAGAACGAATTTTCGGAGACCCTGCCAGGGCCGGATCTCGGTGGTCGACTACATTTAGGCGTTCAGGTCCTGCTCGCGTCGGCCGGCGCCCAGGCCGATCCCTTGGCACCTCAGCGTCCCGGGTCGTTGCTGTGGACGGGCGAACCGTTCATCACTGAGCTGGACGGCTACGCCTCGCGACTGCGTGTCCTTCCGCTCGACTTCGCCTCGGCAGGGGTGGCTGGGGGCCGTCGTGCCCTCTGGCACGTCCAGTTGTCGACGACTGAGCTGGCGGCCAGCTCGGCGGGCTCCCTCACCGTTCACTTGAACACCGGGCACCCCCGGGTGGCGGAACTGCTCGACAGTCCGGGAACTCCCGCCGCCGCCGACCTGATGCGCATGATCCAGACGGATGTGACACGGCAGGTGGCGCAGGCTGGCCTGCGTCAGGGGTCCTCGGAGTTGGGACTGCGCTTTGAAGCGGAGACCTTGGGCGGCATGGTCCAGCGCGTTCTCGACCGCGCGTTCCCGTCGATGTCGGTGGGTGAGGTTGAAACCCTCTGGCTGAATGACCCGGGTGAGTGGGAGGCGCAGCTTCAAGTGCTGTGGGGAGTTGAGGACGAATGAGTCTAGTTTACCCACGGCTTGATCTGGTGGTGGCCCGTGAGATGGTGAGTCATCTGCCTCAAGCGGAAGCGCCCCCAAGCGTCCCAGTCAAGTTCAACAAGGACGGGGACGAGAAGAAGTCCAACTGGCGGGTGCCTCCTGAAAAGCTCGAGGCTCTTGTGGGGGCTGCAGCGCTGACCCACCCTCGCGTGACTTTCTACGAGGTGGCCGGATCACGCGTCACGACCGAACGGCTGCAGGAGCTTCAGGTAACTGTTCGGGACATCGCCCGGACTCATGGATTTCCGCAACCGATGTCCAAGGCTGCGGTCAGCGATTTCGATCGTGAGGTCGCACTCCTTCTGTACCGCCGCATGGACATCCTCACCGCTGATGCGGCGGATGAACGCGTCTGGTCGTTCCTCAGCCTCGTGCTGCTGCCCGATGTCGCTCTCTGGCGCTATCCGAACCCCGAGCACCGGTCCGACTACGAACGTCTCATCGGTCGGCCGCGAAACGTCTTCCGTCGTCTCTGGTGGCGGACCCACGTCCTGGGTACAGCCGTCACTGCCCGAATCGGCGAAGACCAGGCCGTCAACATCGTTGAGCGTCCGCGGGCCTTCGGCGACCCTCGGGTCGCGCGTTATGTGGCGCAACGTCTCCTCGATGCGATCGACGCATCGCCTGGAGTGAAGGTCGACGCCCTCTTCCGGGATTCCGCCAAGCGCCTGCTGCGGCTGTTTACCTTCGTCGGCGCCAGCGCCCTGTCAGACGATGAGCTGGTGGATCTGGTGGACGAGGTGATCGACCACAGTGTGAGGTTCCTGCGTGCGGCGGAGGAGGCGAAGAGCATGGAAGAGGCAACGGGCAGGAAGGAGGCGAAAAGCAAGAAGGGTGCAAAGGACGGGGAAGAACCAGAAATGGATCAGCACGCCGAGTCGCTGCCTGAGGAACTGGGTGAGCAGCTGCGCGATGTCGACTCGTCCGACACACAAGCTCCGATCCCCCCACTGCAACCGGAGCCATCGGAACCGGCGCCAGTGCAGGAACCGCACCGTTCCGAGTCGCTGTTCGACCTAGAAGCGGACACCGCGACTGCAGCGTCGCCCTCTCCAGTGGCACCGAGCGAGTTTTCGATCTCCACTTCACCGCCCTCCACGCGGGTCGTCGACGAGCCGTCGGACGAGCCGACGGGCGGGCTCCTCGGCGCCATCCGTCGCAGGGTGCGGGGTCGTGGCCGCTGACGGGCCGCGGTCGGGATCGTCCCGCCCCGCGCCGCTCAACGATCACGTCCGACGGCAGATGCAACGTATGCCGCGGCGCGACACAGGTCCCGAACTGGCGCTGCGGCGCGAGCTGCACGCACGGGGTCTGCGGTATCGCATTGGTGTGCGGGGCTTGCCGGGTCGCCCAGACATCGTATTCACAGCGGCCCGACTAGCGATCTTCGTTGACGGCTGCTTCTGGCATTCTTGCCCCGAGCACGCCGTCGTTCCTCGCAACAACCGTGGCTGGTGGAGTGAGAAGCTCGCCACCAATGTCGCGAGGGACAGACGGAAGGACGCGGCCCTCCTCGAGATCGGCTGGACGCCTCTGCATGTGTGGGAGCACGATGTGCCCGGCGTTGCCGCTGATGCGGTGGAGCAGGCCTGGGAGGCTAGGCGTACGGCAGGACAGGCGCGTCGGCGTCGCAACACCCCGTCCTTGTGAGACCCTGGTGGGCGGCGATGGATCTGGAGATATGAAGTGACGAGACAGTCGATTAGCGTGACCCCCTCTGCTTCGAGGTTGACCTCCTCGCTGCGCGACATCGGTTACGATTTCTTCTCCGCGGTCGCGGACCTCGTGGACAACAGCATCGCAGCAGGCGCAACCACCATCGACGTCGTCGTCGAGTTCGATGGCCCAGACTCCTTCGTCCTCATCGCCGACGACGGTACAGGCATGACGCAGAACGGTCTGGTGGAGTCCTTGCGATTCGGTAGCCGGCGGAGTTATGAGGTGGGGGAGCTCGGCCGGTACGGGCTGGGGCTCAAGACAGCTTCGCTGTCACAGTGCCGTTCTGTCACTGTATGCACACGCCGTGCTGCCACGGTAAAGCGTATCTCCACTCGGACCCTCGACCTCGATGTGATCATCGACTTCGACGACTGGTTGATCATCGACCCGGGTCGTACTCGTGCGGTGACCGAGGCGCAGCGGTGGCTCAACGAGGCGCCGGGAACTGTCGTTGTCTGGTCGAAGCTCGACCGTGTTCTGCCCGACCGCCGCCCTGAAGGCGGCTGGGCGCGTCGCAGGTTCGAATCTCTCGCTGTGAAAACGGCGGCGCACCTGTCGATGGTCTTCCACCGCTTCCTCGCCGGTACGGCCCAAGGTGAGCGTGTCGTGATGACGGTCAATGGAGAGAAATTGCAGCCCTGGGACCCCTTCGCGCCCCAAGAGCAGCACACCGTCGAGCTTGCTCCGCTGAGCTTTGAGGTCGAAGCTGACGACCACGTCGGCACAGTACGTCTGCGACGATTCGTCCTTCCGCCGCGGGAGAAATTCAGCATGCAGGAGGAGTTCGACCGTCTGTCCGGTCCACTCAAGTGGAACCGGCAGCAAGGTTTGTACGTGTACCGCGCAGACCGCCTTGTGCAGTGGGGAGGCTGGGCAGGCGTCCGTTCCATCGATGAGCACACTAAGCTCGCCCGAGTCGCGCTGGACTTCAACACCGACCTCGACGCCGCGTTTCACATTAATGTGGCCAAGATGCGGGTCAACCTCCCAACCGGGATCCGGCAGATGCTGGAGCGCCCGCTGCACGAGGTGTGCCTGCGTGCGAACGACACCTACCGCAGAAATTCCCGCCGTGAGGCTCCGGTGGTGGCACCCCCCGCCGAACTCGCCCCCCTGCCTACGGTCGGTCTCGCTCTCCGCTCGGCTGCCGCGCAGTCTGGCGACTACGCCGCCTTCAAACGCATTGTGGCTAGGTTAAAGGAGACCGCGCCGGAGGTGGCGGAAAGCTTGAACTTCTGATTCCGCCGGGTGTGATCAGAAGAGTGGTTCGATGCCGTCGTCCGGCACTCCGTAGCGGTGGCAGGTGTCCGCCAGAGGGCAGTCCATGCATAGGGGGCGGTCAGGTCGGCACAGCGTAGCGGCGAGTTCAATCAGGCCTTTGTGGGCGTCACGGGCATTGGCGCCGCCCCCAATCATGCGGGCTACTGCAAGGCGCCCATCGGTCAGACGATTTTTCTGACTCACCGGGTCTGCGTGGAAGCGCTCGGCGACGCGCAGTACGCCTTTCGTTGTGAGTACAGGCTCCTCGGAGCTCTTCCCTTCTACAGGGACGGCCAGCACCGCCAAGTCAGCCACCGCCTCACTCAGGCCTGGCAGCCGCAGGGACGCGATGTCGTCCGAGTCGAGCACCCCGGGGCGTTCCCTGAGATAGTCGGCAAGTTCCGATAATGTGGTGGCCCGTTTCTCTCGGCCCACTGCCCGTGCGATGTCCAGGAGAGCGTCCTCCTCGTCCGCGGTGTCAGGATTTTCAGGCCGGTCCAGCAGCTGAACTACCGGCCAGATGGCGGATACGGTCCTTGGTGCAGCACGTTCGAGGAGAGTCTCCGCGCACACCACCTGCCAGCGTGAGGTGGCGTTCAGCCATGGCACCCCACGCGGCACCTTCTGTCTTGCGGTGTACCAGTTCGCGAGGACAGCCGCGACGTCCTGTGTCCGCGTCTGAGCCGGCTCACGACGCGTGAGCGCTTCCAAGACGGCACCACCGAGCGCTTCTCCGAGGCGCGGCGGGACCGCGTTGCCGATCTGACGGAACGCGGCTGAGGGTGGGCCTGCAAAGCGGAAGTGGTCGGGGAATGTCTGCAGCCTCGCCGCCTCACGGATGGTAAGGGTACGACTTTGCCGTGGGTGTATGTACCAGTATCCGTCTTTGGCGATGTGGGCGGTTATCGTCCGGGAAAGGTGATTCTCGTCCAACCTCTTGTATTTGTCGTCGAAGATGTCCTGTCGGTAGCGCTTTAATTCCTCCGGAAGATCCGAGTAGCGCGTCTTCGACCCCATCATCTCGAAGGCTTTCTCGTCGTCCTCACGTACCGGACGGGTAATGTGATCGTAAACGCGGTGCGTCGCCTCCGTGGAAACCCCGGCGCGCATGGCGCGCTGAAAAGACGTTTGGGGAGCATCGTAGTCTGCCCATCCTGTGGCGCCGCCTTCCGGACGCCACCCACCGCGCACCTCAGGGAGGTCGCCGATGGCGTTCCACACCGTCACCTGAGTCTCCACGGGGTGCGGCCAGTCAAAGCGTAGGCCGTCCCTCAGGGCAACGAGAATAAGGCGCTGGCGGAACTGAGGAACCCCGTAACGCCATGTGTCGACGATGTTCTCCTCAACCGCATAGCCGAGTCCCTCCAGCTCCTCCACAATCGAGCGCAGGATGAACATTTCTCGGTCCAGAGCCATGTCCGGAACGTTCTCCATGATGACGGCTGCTGGACGTGCCAACCGTACGACCTCAAGGTACGAGCGCCACAGGTCTCGTCGTTCGTCGTGTGGATCTCGCAGACCCTTATTGACCCTGTCGCGAATGAGGTAGCGACCAGCCTTGGAAAAGGGCTGACATGGAGGGCCGCCGGCGAGGACCTGGACACCGGCTTCTGACATGAGGTGGGCGACGCGTTCCACCTGGTCTGCATCGCTCAGATTCCAGTCGACAGCAAGTCCTCCGAAGTGGTGCCGGTGGGTCTCGACCGCCTCCTTGTCGTGGTCCACCGAGAGCACCACGCTTAGCCCAGCCGCTTCGAGGCCCCAGCTCAATCCGCCCGCACCGCTGAATAGGTCCGCTGCGAGCGTGGCGCCGCCCTCGCGTAGCCGCTCCGCATGAGTCAGGAACTGCTCATCTGTCTCGCAGGAGTCCGGGTGCGGCTCCAACCGGACAAACGGCCCTCTAACCAGCTTTACTCCGTACCCGGAGCTGGTTCGTCGGCTCGTCTCGGGCATCGTCGACTCCTCGGGCAGATTCTGGAACCCTTACAGTCTAGGTGGAGCTGAGGTGGTTGACCGCCAAGAGCAACAGCAGTCAAGTGTGTCCAAGACGCCTCACAGCGCAGTATCGACCACCTGGTCAAGGGCAGTCCTGTGACGGTGGTCGACACGCAAGTCTGAGCAGCGACGCAGGCCGTGCCGACGAGCAGGCGCTGTAAGGACCATGCGGTGGACGACGAAACGCTGAGGGAGGTCACTGCAGAGGGTAGGCGCTCAGTGAAGTCCCTCAACGCCTTGCGCGCAGGGCGGCGTCCCCGACAAAGTCATGCACTTCCTTGCAACCGCGTCGGCCGTCTCCTTGGCCCGGGGATGCACAGTGGCCGGTCCGGCGGCGTCCTGCGCGAGCACGTAAATACCAGTGGGGGCCTCGCCGACCATGCACGCGACCGGTCCGCGCTGCTCGACCTCTTGGCCATGACGCTTCCCGACGTCGAGTACTCCACCGCGATCTGGGTGGAGTGGTGGAACAACGCCCGCTTGGACTACCGGCCACCTACCAATGCTAAGGCCGCCCGTCATGCTGGCCTCAATGACTCCATTTTGGAGCTGTGCTCCACGTAAAGACGGCATCAAAGCCGTGACACTTCAGACCGCCTTGTCGACGAGCCGCTGGGTTGGCTCGCCGTGGGTCGGGACGTACTTGATGTCCTCGTGCAGCATGGTCACGAAGTCGGTCGGGCTCGCGCTCTTGCTGCTGGGTGCCTGCGCAACCTCGGGTGAGCGTTCCGCCAGCTTCAGCGTGTAGAGGGCGGCGAGTTCGACCGGGCTCACGTCTTCCCTACCCTCGACGGCGAAGTCGAGGAGCGCCGCACCGAGTGCGAACTTGTAGGTTCGGTCGTTCCGGCCCAGCAGGATCGCCATGCGCCACGACGTGGCTGGTGTCGGCTCCGTGCGGTAGAAGGCGCCGGCACTCATCGGACGACCTCGGAGGCCAGGACCCCATGGGCAAGCTCGTGCGCGACCGCATCCCGGACATCATCCGGGCGGAGGGCCGTGAGCCGGAGACTCGGATCCTCGCCGACGACGAGTACGTCGCGGCGCTCCTCGCGAAGGTCGTCGAGGAGGCGGGGGAGCTGCATGACGCGACGACCGCCGAGGATCGGCTCGCGGAGGCCGCCGACGTCTACGAGGTGCTGCTGGCCGTGGCGGAGCTGTGCGGCGCCTCGATCGAGGACGTCGTCCGGCAAGCCGACGCCAAGCGGCAGCAGCGGGGCGGTTTCGGTGGCGGGGTCTGGTTGGAGTAGCCCACGGGTCGACCGCACGGGATCGCAACGCGTCACCGTCAGCTCGTCGGCGGCTCCCCGTCCCCGCTTGAGCGGAGGCACGCGTCACCGGTCGAGGACGACGGCTCCCTTCGCGATCTTCTCGAGGAACTCGCGCTGGTCCTTGTCGTCCTTCTTGCGGTGCACGAAGACGAGGAGGCGGTCGGCCTCCAGGTCGGGGCGGTAGTAGAGGCGACCCATCCGCTCCGACCCTTTGAGACCGGTGTGGATGCCCCTGACCTCGTGGATGTCCGCGTACCCCTCGCACTTCTCGCCCTTGAGCTTCTTCGTGTCCAGGTCGACGAGCACCCGGACGAGGTGCGACAGCGCCCGGAACTGCTTGAGGTCGGTGAACGCGTCGAGAGTGGTCTCGTGGAGGTCGAGTCGGCTGAACATCCGGTCCAGGACGCCCTCCACCCCCTTCGCCGGCGACGGCCGAGGAGGCGCGACGATCGCGGCTGCGGTGAGCTGCTCCCGCAGATCCCGTTCTCGCTCCGCGGCCCTTTGGGCGTCGTGGAGCTGCTGCCGGAGCTGAGCGATCTCAAGCTCCTGGGTCTCCGCCTCCTTGAGGAGCGCTTCAGCGGCGAGCAGGTCCTCGTTGGCCGTCTCTTCGGTGGCGGGCGCGCTGACCTGCAGCGCGGCGAGCTGCTTCTCCGCCTTGGTGCGAGCGCTCTTGGCGGCCTTCAGCTGCTTCTTGAGGTCGTCCCGATCGTTCCGGGCTCCGTCGAGGTCCGCGGTGAGGGCGTCGACCTCTCGACGCGCGGTCTGCAGCTGGCTCTGAGCGACGATCAGCTCGACCCGCAGCAGAGCGTCGTGGGCTTGGGCCAGAGCAGCGGAGTTCTCCACGGGGGGAGCGGGAGGTGTCGCGGAACCACTGCCCAGGGCATCGGTCACCGCAGCCACGCACTGGTCAGGAGTCAGGTCGCCGCCCAGGCGGATGAACCAGTCGTAGTGGTGCCCGTCCGAGGCCGGCCGCCAGCTCTGCGCCCACCGCTTGACGGTGGTGCCCGAGGCCTCGAGACGGTGCACCAGTTCCTCGGCGTCCGTCTCAGCGGCGTCGAGCACCACGTAGTGCCCGAACCGGGTCGACTCGATCGCCCACCGGTTCACGGTGAGCGAGGAGGACGCTGAGGTCTCGACCAGCACGACGAGGTCCTCGGACGGGCCAACGAAGTCGTCGCAGTCGACTTTGGGCACGCTCGGGTCGTCCAGGCAGATGAACATGCTCTCGTTGATCGGGTAGACCCGCCCGCCGTAGACGACCCCGCTCACCCCGTCAGGCATCCGCCGCACCGGACGATCGGTGAGGTGCTCGACGTGCTCACCCTGTCCGGTGCGCACGGCCACGCTGACCTTGCGGGATCCCCTGGCCATCTCTGCTCCATCCTCGATCTTCTGCTCTTGAAGGATCGACGTGGTGACAGGCGGGATTGACGCCTCCGATCAGGCGACATGGCTCGTGGTCAGGAAGATCGGAGTCGAGCAAGTGCCTACTATTTCGGTCACTTGCCTCTTATGCTGGGCGTATGGATCTCGGCCGCCCCGTACGAGCCGTCGTTCCGTCCCTGGACGGACCGGTGCTCACCGCGCTGGCCGGGCTGACGGTTCCTATGTCTGGCCGTGAAGTCGCCCGCCTCGTCGGAACCGCCTCCCCCGCCGGGGTCCAACGCGTCCTCACCCGCCTCGTCGGGGAGGGGGTGATCACCGTCGAGCGCCGACGGAACGCGGCCTACTACAGCGCCAACCGGAACCACCTCGCCTGGCCCGCGGTGGAGATCCTCGCCGGCTTGCGTCGGGAACTCCTGCGTCGCATCGAGGAAGAGATCCGGTCCTGGGCCGTGCCGGTCGAGACGGCCGCGGTCTTCGGTTCCCTCGCGCGGAGGGAGGGGAGCGTCGATTCCGACGTCGACCTGTTGCTCGTTCGTGCTGACGAGGTGACGGGGGAACGAGCCCGCGCCTGGGACGACCAGGTGGACTCCCTCGTGACCGCCGTCCACTCCTGGAGCGGCAACCCGGCGCAGCCGTACGACATCTCCGTGAGCGACCTCCGAGCCCACGTCGAAGCCGACGAGCCGATCGTCCGTTCGTGGCGGCGAGAGGCCATCACCCTGGTCGGTCGGGACCTCAGCGCCCTCCTGCGGAGCGTGGCGCGGTGAGCCCGTCCGGTCGCACGAGCGACTGTTCGCCCGTTGAGGGGCGCACCCGGCTGGAGCAGGCGCGCGCGTTCCTCGAAGTCGCCGAGCTCGTCATCGACGAGATCGATGACGGTCTCGCCACCCCGCAGGTGGCAGCGTCGTTGGCGGTCCTGTCGGGCATCGCCGCGTCCGACGCGGTGTGCTGCAGTCGGCTGGGGCAGCGCTCGCGAGGGCAGGACCACCGGCAAGCCGTCGATCTGCTCGCCACCGTTCGACCCGACGGGGTGGCGATGGCGAAGGACCTGCGGCGTCTCCTGGAGATCAAGGACCAGGCGCACTACGCCGCCACGATGGTCTCCGCCCCTCGCGCTGAGCAGGCCGTCCAGTGGGCGCGCCGGCTGTACGACCTCGCGGTGCGAGCCGGCTGAGGTCGATCGACGAAACCGGTCCGAGGGCGAGTGCCCTGGTGTTCTCCTCACCGTGTCGGTTCCCTCTGCCACAGTCAGCGACGGAGCGTCACTGCAGCGGGAGGTCGTCATGGCGGGTGTGCTGATCGAACTCGGTGTCCGGTTCATCGCCTGGTACGTGGGCCTGCTGGTCCGCTGCTGGCGCGGCGTGTCCCGCTGGATGACCCCGCGGTGGCGCATCGATCCGCACGTGGAGCGCCTGCAGGCGTGGCGTTCCTGGCTCGGCTACGCCAGCGTGGTCGTCGCCGTCGGCTTGTCGGGGGAGGAGTCGACGGGCTTGGCGGACAAGATGCTCACGGGGGCGATCGTGGGTTTCCTGCTGAAGGCGGCGGTCGCGGTCGTCGTCGTGCTCGTGTCCCTGGCTGTCGTCTCCCTCTGCAGCCACCGCACGCAACGTCGCGGACGCCTCCGTCCGGTGGTTCGTCCCCTTTCGCTGCTCGTGACCGTCATCGCCGTTCCACTGCTCGTGCTTCAGGGCAAGGAGTGGGCCGAGCGGCGACCAGCCGGCTCCGTCGCGGCCGAGCACCTCGCGCCGGTCCTGGTGAGTGGCGGCGTGGTCCTGTACTTCGCCTGGCCCTTCCTGGCGGTCGCGGCCGCTGCGGTCGTGGTGCGAGGTGTCCGCCACCTCTTCTGCGCCGGTGACGTGCACCCGCTGTTGCCGTCCGTCCTCGCGTTCGCGGTGGCGCTCGCCAGCGGTGCGGAGAACGTCCACCAGGCCCTGCAGCCCGCCGTCGGCGTCGAGCGAACGCTGTCCCTCCTCGCGCTCGGCGGATCCCTGACCGTCCTGGGGCTCACCGCGTACGAGCACCGCCGTCTGCGGCGGCTCGGGTGGCAGTGGTCCGACCTGCGGGTGCCACTGCACGAACTGCCGGCCGCGCACCCGGTCCACCGGCTTGCCCGGAGGTCGACGTGAAGCTGGTCGTCGCCCCTATCCTGTTCAAGCTTCAGCTTCAACCTTGATTATGATGTCGGCATGGGCCGACTCGTCAGTACGCAGTGGACCCCCGACCGGGACATCACCGGCGTACCCCGACGCCACCGCCAGCCCTGCCGCTACGACGCCTTCGTCCCCGACCGCCTCGTCGGACGCGAAGTCCTGCTGCCCGCCGACGTCGCCGCCGACGTCTCCGACGCCGAGCGCGCCGTCCAGCAGCTCAACGCCTCCGGTCTGCCCTACCGCGGCTACGAAGCCATCGCCCGACTGCTGCTGAGGGCGGAGGCGGTCGCGTCCTCCCGCATCGAAGGGCTGGAGATCGGTGGCCGCCGACTGGCGCGCGCCGACGCCGCGCGGGAGCTCGACGGATCGCCTCCCGACCAGGGGGCGGCTGACGTCCTCGGCAACATCGACGCCATGCGCGCCGCCGTCGACGACGTCGCCCGACGGCCCCGGCTGGACGTGGACGCGATCCGCGACATCCACCGCGCCCTGTTGGCCGGCACTCGCGACGCGAGCTGGGCGGGAACCGTCCGCGACCGCCAGAACTGGATCGGTGGGTCGAGCTTCAACCCGTGCGCCGCCGACTTCGTGCCGCCACCCCCGGACGAGGTCGAGGCGCTGCTCGAGGACCTCGTCGAGTACGTGGACTCGGACGTCCACCCGCCGGTCGTCCAGGCCGCGCTGGCCCACGCGCAGTTCGAGACGATCCACCCCTTCGCCGACGGCAACGGCCGCACGGGTCGCGCCCTCATCCACGTGGTGCTGACCCGTCGCGGCCTGAGTCCCCACCACGTCCCGCCGGTCAGCCTCGTCCTGGCCACCCGCAGCCGGGACTACGTCGCCGGTCTCGAGTCCTTCCGCGAGGACGGCCACACCGGGATCGCCGAGTGGATCGCGACCTTCGCCGCGGCGACGACCGAAGCCTGCGCGCGCGTGTCAGGACTCACCGACGGACTGGCGGAGCTCAGCCGGCGTTGGCGCGAGGCGGTGGGACCGCTGCGTGCGGGGTCGACGGTCGCCCAGTTGCTCGACGAGATCCTGCCGCAGACCCCGGTGACGACGGTCGCGCAGTTGGTCCGGCTGACGGACCGGTCGACCCAGGCCGTCAACGAGGCCGTCGACCGGCTGCACACGGCCGGGGTCCTGCTGCAGACGACCGCCGGCCGACGCAACCGGGCGTTCGAGGTCGACGGACTGATCGACCTCATCACCGGGTTCGAACGGTCACAGGCCTCACCCGTCGGCGACACTGCTGTCGAACCGCCCGCCCGTCCCGTTCCCCAGCGCTCGCCGAACCGTTGACCTCGATCAGTCGCGCACCGACCGCAGGTGGGCGGCGGCGATCTCCTCCAGGTGCACCACGTCCCCCGCCACCGTCACCACGTCGAATCCCTCGGCCAACCGTTTCGCCGCGACGTCCCCGCTCGGCGTGTGGATCCCGACGCTCTTCCCCGCCGCCCGCCCGGCCGCCTTGATCCGCTCCAACGCCGCGTCGAATTCCTCCGTGATCGCGGGGTCCCCGGGGAACGCCGCCCCCAACCCCAGCGAAAGGTCCGACGGCCCGACGTACAACCCGTCGAGGCCCTCCACCGCAGCGATCTCCTCGACGTTCGCCAGCCCGTCCGCCGTCTCGATCATCGCGAGCACCAGGACGTCGCGGTTCGGTACTTCGGTGCTGCGCCCCAACCGGAGCTGGGCCCGCATCGGCCCGAACGACCGGCGCCCCAGCGGCGGGTACTTCGCGTTCTGCACTGCGAGCCGCGCGTCGGCGGCCGAATCCACCAGCGGCACGATGATCGCGGAGGCGCCGGCGTCGAGGGCCTGGCCCATCCACGTGATGTCGTTCGCGGCCGCGCGCACGATCCCGACGGTGTCCACCGACCCCAGCCGCGCTCCGGCGTCCACGGCCATCAGCCCGCGCAGCAGACCGTCGTAACCCATGAGGCCGTGCTGCTGGTCCAGGCAGATGTAGTCGTAGCCGACACGGGCGAGGCGTTCGGTGGAGGCGGGGGAGTCGAGCATCACCCAGTAGCCGACGAGGGGTTCGCGGGCGCGGAACTTGCGGGCGAACTCGGCGGAAGCAGACGGCGCGGTCACAGGAGACTCCAGGTTCAGCGGTTGTAGGCGGGCATGGGGCCGAACAGTTCGGCCCCGACGGCATCACAGGCCGCCACGAGGTCATCGGGCAAGGGGCCGGCCGTCGCCAGCGCGAGGTTGGCCTCGAGCTGGGACAGCCGGGACGCACCCAGCAGCACCGACCCGACGACATCCTTCGAGAACAGCCAGCGGAACGACAGCTCCACCAGCGACAAACCGGCCGCGGAAGCCAGAGCACCGAGGCGCTCGGAGGCGCCGAGGAGCGCGTCGTTGAAGTAGCGAGCCTTGTACATCTCGGCCAGCCGCGACTCCGCGAACCGGCCGCCGCTGGGCTCCGACCCCCGGGAGAACCGCCCGGTCAGCAGGCCACCACCGAGCGGGTTGTAGACCATGGTGTGCAGGCCGTGGACGCCGGCGAACTCGGCGTACTCCGTCTCCAGGTGCCGGGCCAGCAGGTTGTAGAGCTGCTGCGCCACCACCGGGGCCGGCGCCCCCACCCGGGACGCAGTCGAGATGACGTCGGCGATCTGCCACGCGGCGAAGTTCGACACCCCGAGCGCGCCGACGAGACCCCGGGAAACGAGCTCGACCACCGTGGACAGCGTCTCCTCCAGCGGCGTCGAGCGGTCGGGTTGGTGCAGGTACAGCAGGTCCACCGACTCGCGCCGCAACCGCCGCAGGCTCCCCTCCACGGACAGCGTCAACCCCTTCGCCGACAGGGGCGCGTGACCCGCGGCGTCGGGGTGCGGGATCCCGGCCTTCGTCGCGACGGCCACCGACCGGTCCGCGAGCAACGGCCCCAGGATCGTCTCGGTGGCACCCCCGGCGTACCCGTTCGCGGTGTCCACCATCGTCACACCGGCCGCCAGCGCGGCGTCCAGCATCTCCGCCGACTCAGCAGCGGACGCGGTGTCGCCGAACGTCATCGTCCCCAGCACGAACGTCGACAGGTTCACGCGCGCACCCCCGCCAGCACGTCGCGCGGTTTGCGCCCGCGCATCGTCGACGGGTCGAGCGCCGCAGACCGCAACGCCCGCGTGTACGGGTGCTGCGGCCTGCGCAGCACCTCCCGCGTCTCACCGCTCTCGACGATCTGCCCGGCCGACATGACCACGACGGTGTCGCTCACCTCGCGCACCACTCCCAGGTTGTGGCTGATGACGACGAACGTCACGCCGGTGTTGGTCTGCAGGAACTGCAGCAGCGCCAGGATCTCTGCCTGCACCGACACGTCCAGCGCCGACGTCGCCTCGTCCAGCACGATCAGTTCGGGTTTCGACGCCAACGCCCGGGCGATCCCGATGCGCTGCCGCTGTCCACCCGAGAACTCTCGCGGGTACCGACCGCGGGCGGACTCGTCGAGCCCCACCTGGTCCAGGTACTGCGCCGCCTGCTCGAACCGTTCCGACGAGGACAGCCGGGGTGCGCGCAACCCGATCGCCTCGCCGACGATCCGTTCCGCCGTCAGGTGTGGGTCGAGCGAGCCGTACGGGTCCTGGAAGACCATCTGGACGCGCGAGCGCATCGGCCGAAACTTCCGCTCCGGCAACTGGGCGATGTCGACGCCGTTCAGCAGGATCTGCCCCGACGTCGGGGTCAGCAGCCGGACGATGGACCGCGCGATCGTCGACTTCCCGCAGCCGGACTCACCGACGATCGCCAGCGTCCGCCCCGCCTCGACGGAGAACGACACCCCGTCGACCGCCCGGAACACGCCACCCCGGACGGGGTACTCGACCACCAGGTCGTTGACCTCCAGCAGTGCAGTCACAGTGAAGGCTCCAGGGGTCCGAGTTCGGGCACCGACGACAACAGCTTCTTCGTGTAGGCCTCGGCCGGGTGGTCGACGATCTGCTCGGCCTCGCCCGACTCCACGAACGTGCCGGACTTCATGACGTGGATCCGGTCGGACACCAGCCGCGCGACCCCCAGGTCGTGGGTGATCATCAGGATCGCGACCCCGGTCTCTTCCTGGAGCGAGAGCAGCAGGTCGAGGATCGACGCCTGCACCGTCACGTCGAGCGCACTCGTCGGTTCGTCGGCCACCAGCAGTTCCGCCTCGGCCGCGAAGGCCATCGCGATGAGCACGCGCTGCAGCATCCCGCCGGACAACTGGTGCGGGTACTTCCGCAACTGGTCCTCGGGCGTCCGGATCCGCACCGAGTCCAACAGCTCCACCGCCCGCGTCTGCAACGCGGCACCCTTCAGTGACGGGTTCTTGATCCGCACCGCCTGCTTCAGCTGCTTCCCGATGGTGTGCACCGGGGACAGCGAGGTCATCGGGTCCTGCGGGATGAGCGCGACCGACCGACCACGGAGCTTCTCCAGCGCCTTCGGCTTGGCGACGACGTCGGTGCCGTGCAGCAGCACGGACCCCGACAGCACCGCGAGGTCGGGGGACAGCAACCCGAGCACGCCCATGGCCGTCGTCGACTTCCCCGACCCGGACTCGCCGATGATCGTCACCGTCTCGCCACGGTCGACCGAGAACGACACCCCGTCCACCGCGCGGACGACCCGCCCCGGTGCCATCAACTCGACCCGGAAGTCGCGAACCTCCAGAACACTCACTTGGAACCTCGCAGACGGAACACCGAGAACCCGCCGTCGCGGATCCCGTCCCCGAACAGGTTCACCCCGATCACCAGCACCGCGATGAACAACCCCGGGATCGTCACGACCCACCAGGCCGTGGTGATGAAGTCCTGGCCGTCGCTGATGATCCGGCCCCACGTCGCGAACGGCCGCTGCGGGCCGGCACCGAGGAAGCTCAGCGCGCTCTCCAGCAGCACGGCCTGCGCCAGCAGCAGGAGCACCACGACGATCGCCTGGTTGATGACGTTCGGGAGGACGTGGCGCAGCAGGATCCCGATGCGGTGCAGACCGAGCACCCGGGCTGCGGCGACGTACGGCTTCTCCCGCTCCACCAGGACCATCGACCGCGTCAACCGCGCGGGTTCCGGCCAGTTCGCGATCGCGATGACCAGTGCGATGACCGGGATCGACGTCCCGAACAACGCGACCACCAGCAGCAGCATCATGAGCAGCGGCAGCGACAACTGCGCCTCGATGAGCCGCGAGATCACCGCGTCGACCTTCCCGCCGTAGAACCCGGCGAGCGAGCCGAGCGCGATCCCCACGAACCCCGACACGACGACGGCGAGCACACCGACGAGCAGCGAGACCTGACCGCCGTAGAGGATGCGCGCCAAGAGGTCGCGGCCGAGCTGGTCGGTGCCCAGCAGGTGGCCGGGGGTTCCCGGGCCGACGAGGCGCAACGCGAGGGTCTGCGCGTCGGGGTCCTGGATGGGGAGCACCCGCGCGAGCGCGACGGGCACCAGCACCAGTGCTGTCAGCACCGCGCCGACGACGATCTTCACTCGCGCGCTGCGGGATCGACGAGCAGCACCCGAGCGGTGGATCAACCGCGGGGTGATCGCGGTGGGGGCCAGTGCGCTCATGCCGAGACCTTCCTTCCGAGCCGGACGCGCGGGTCGAGCAGTGGGTAGCAGAGGTCGACGAGCAGTTGCACGGCGACAGCGAGGGCGGCCGTGACGAGCACCGTCGCCTGGATCAGCGGGTAGTCGCGGGTCTCCAGGGCGCGCACGACGAGCGACCCGATCCCGGGCCAGCCGAACACGACCTCGACCACGACCACCCCGTTGAGCATCGACGCGAAGCGCGTCCCGAGCGCCGTGACGACGGGTACCGCGGAGTTCCGCAGCGCGTAGCCCCAGATCAGGCCGTTCTGCGACACCCCCCGCGACCGGGCGACGGTGAACCAGGGCGACGACAACGCCCCGCCCATCTCCCGGCGCACCATCCGCGACAGCAACGCCACCTGCAGGATTGCGATGGTCGTCGCCGGGAGCACGATTCCGCCCCAGGAGTCGAAACCTGCCGCCGGCAGGATCGGGAACGTCACCGCGAACACCGTCAGCAGGACGATCCCGATCCAGAAGTCCGGCATCGACTGCCCGGCGATCGTCAGCATGTTCACACCGAGTTCGCGGCCGGTGTCCGCGCGCCGGGCCATCCACACCCCGAGCGGGATGGAGATGACCGCGGCGAGCACGATCGAGGCGAGCGCCAGGGTGATGGTGTTCGGTAACCGCTGCAGCACGACGTCGACCGCGGGCTGCCGGAACGAGTACGACGTCCCGACGTTCCCGGTGACGATGTCACCGAGGAACTTCGCGTACTGCACGATCAGTGGCTGGTCGAGCCCCATCTGGGTGCGGACCCGGTCCAGTTCCTCACCCGAGGCCAGCGGTCCGGCGTAGGAGTACGCCGGGTCGCCGGGGGCGAGGCGGATGAGGACGAACACCGCGGTGATGGTGAGGAACACGGTCAGGAGGCTCTGCCCCAGCCGGGTCGTGAGGTAGCGGATCACGGACGTCAGCCCAACTTCACCGAGGTGATGTCGTAGGAGTTGATCGGCTTGAGGTCGATGCCCGAGACGCGGGAACGCCGGGCGAGCAACGCCTTGGGGACGAACGCCCAGAGCAGCGGCCAGGTGTCCCAGACCTCCTGCTGCACGTCAGCGAGCAGACCGTTGCGGGCCTGTTCGTCGCTCGTCGCGGACGCCTGGCTGATCTTCGCGGCGATCTCGGGGAAGACGAACCCGTGGTAGGAGTCCCGGGTCGCCTCCTTCTCCGGGGTGCCGCCGTACATGCCCTGGATGGTCGTCAGCGCGAGGCCGGTCTGGTTGCCGTAGCCGTTGCCGAGGATGTCCCAGTCGCCGGCCTCGCCGCGACGCCAGGTGCCGATGTCGCCACCGGGTTCGAACTGCTTCAGCGTCGCGGTGACGCCCACAGCCTTGAACATCTCGACCAGTGCTTCCATCGTCGAGGCGTCGCCGGCGAACTCACCGTTCTCCCAGATGATGGTCAGCGCCAGGTTCGTGACACCCAGGCGGGCGAGTTCGCTCTTGCACTTCTCCGGGTCGTAGGTGAACTCGCCGACCTCGACCGCTCCTTCGAGGGTCCCGGGGACGACACCCGTTGCGGAGGTGACGGAGTCGCCCATGATGCCGGTGACGATGGAGTCGTGGTCCACGGCGTAGCCGAGGGCCCGACGGACCTCGGGGTTGGCCAGCGGGTGCCCGGCCGGTTTGCGGAAGTTGTAGAACAGCTGGTTGTACCGGGTGCCGTCGACCTCGTCGATCTCGACGTCCTTCACCGACTTCAACTGCGCCACGGAGTCCGCGGTGACCGAGTCGATGACGTCGACGTCTCCGGAGCGCAGCGCGACGACGCGGCTGGACTCCTCGGGCATGAACCGGACCTCGACGGTCGGGATCGTCGGCTTGTCGTCGCCCCAGTAGTTGTCGTTGATCTCGAGGGTGTAGCTCCCGGTACCGCTCTCCGACTTCGAGACGACGTAGGGCCCGGTGCCGACCCCGTCCTGCAGTTCCTCGGCCTTGTTCGCGGCGGCGGGAGTGATGAGGATGTTTGACATCAGCGAGTCCAGGACGACGACGGGAGTCTGCGTCGTCAGCGTGAACGAGGTCTCGTCGATCTTCGTCACGGTCGGCCACTCGGGGAACTGCTGGGCGACGAACGATCCTTCGACCTGCTGGTACAGCTCGATGGCCTTGGCGACGTCCTCGACGGTGACGGCGCTGCCGTCGGAGTAGACGATCCCGTCGCGCAGCTTCACCGTCCACTCGTTGTCGGTGGTCTGCTCGAACGACTCCGCGAGCACGGGGACGGGTTTGAGGTCCTTGCCGATCGCGGTGAGGGCCTGGCGCACCGCGCGCTGCACGGTGACGGCCGCGTCGAACTGGTTGAGCTTGTTGTCGAGGCTCACCAGGGAGCGGTTCAACCCCAGGGTCAACGTCGCCGTCGCACCGGCGTCACCACCGGAGCCGGAGTCGTCCTTGCTGCCACCGGGCGAACCGCACGCTGCGACGAGGCCGACTCCGAGGAGGGACCCGGCGCCCAGCACGGTGCGGCGGGACGGCGAACTGGTCGTGCTGGTCATCGTTGACCTCCTGGGCCGGCACCACCGCGCGGGTGGTGAGGTGGGGAGAGGGAGCTGGTGAGGCGTTCGGTGGGGGCAACATCGCCGGCTCCGTCCGCCAGTGACGACTATCACACGATTGCGCAGTCCGCGCAATGGAGCTAGCGTGTTCCGCGCAAGGTCGGGTTGCGGGCCATGTCACCATCGGAAGCAGAGGCGCTTCCGCGGGCTCACACCACACTGCACTCCCGGATCCCACAACCGCTGTCACGCATCGCACCCCATGAGGAGGTCACCGTGGACGGTCTGCTCGTCCTCGCCGACGACCTCTCCGGCGCCGCCGAGTCGGCGGCTGTCCTGCGGCTGCGTGGTTCACGCAGAACGGGCCCCGTGCACATCGGGCTCTGGCCCGCGCGGGTCACAGCGGACGACACCGTCCTGGACCTCGACTCCCGACACCTCGCACCGGCGGACGCGGAACGGCGGATCGCCGAGGTCCTACGCGCAGCGCCCGGCCGGACGGTCGTCACCAAGGTGGACAGCCTGCTGCGCGGGAACCTCATCCCGGTCGTGCGCGCTCTGGGTGGGGCGGTCGTCCTGGCCCCCGCGCTGCCCGTCGCCGGTCGGACGGTGATCGGTGGGCGGTTGCTCGTCGACGGTCGGCCGCTCGCCGAGACCGCCGCGTGGGCGACCGAAGGGCGGACGGCACCGGAGACGGTGGCGGCCGCACTGCCGGGGGTCGACACCACGGTGCTCACCCTCGACGTCGTGCGCTCCGGGGACCTGGCTGCGCACATCGCGCAGGTCCCGCCAGGAACCGTCGTCGTCTGCGACGCCGAGACCGACGACGACCTCGACCTGATCTTCACCGCCTCCCACGGCCGGCCGCTGGTCGGGTCGGCCGGACTGGTCGCCGCCGTCGCCCGCGCGCTCCCCGCGGAGGCGGCCCACGAGCAACCCGACGCACGGAACGTCCCGCGCCTCGTCGTGGTCGTCGGCACCGCCGAACCCACCGCGCAGCGCCAGGCCGAAGAACTCGTCGACGCCGGCGCCACCTCGGTCGACCTGCCGTGCGCCGACGTCCTGCGCGGCACCGCTGTCGCCCAGCTCGCCCAGGCCGTCTCGCGGAACTCCCTGACCGTCGTCCGGCTCACCGGGACAGCCCACGGCCGACAGCTGTCCCGCGCGTTGGGTCGCGTCGTCGCCGATGCGGTCGGGCCCGCCGACCTCGTCCTCACCGGCGGCGAGACGGCCCGCCACGTCCTCGACGCCCTGCGCGTCCCCTCGTTGCGGTTCCTCTCGCAGATCGAACACGGCGCCGTCCGCTCCGAGACCCCCGACGGTCGTCACGTCGTCACCCGCCCCGGCAGCTTCGGCGGCCCGGACAGCCTGCTCCGGATCGTGCGATCGCTGAACCCCGAACTCCTCCCACCTCTGGAAGGCCCTCTCATGAGCAGCAGCACGAGTCCCGCCATCGCCGTGACCATGGGGGACGGAGCCGGTGTCGGCCCGGAGATCGTCGTCGCCGCCCTCCTGCACCAGAGCGTCGTCGAGAACTCCCGCTCCGTCGTCGTCGGGGACGCCGCCCGACTGCGGCTCGCCGCGGACGTCCTCGGGGTGGACGTGAAGATCGTCCCGGTGGAGGGAGTCGCGGACGCCGTCTTCGAGCCCGGCCGGATCAACGTCGTGGACCTCGGGCTGCTGCCCGCCGACCTCGCCTGGGGACAGTTGTCCCCCGTGGCGGGCGACGCGGCCTACCACTACGTGCGGGTCGCCAGCGAGATGGCGATGCGCGGGGAGGTCCAGGCCATCTGCACCGCCCCGCTCAACAAGGAGGCGCTGCACCTCGGTGGCCACGTCTACCCCGGTCACACCGAGCTGCTCGCGGAACTCACCGGGACGGAGGAGGTGTCGATGATGCTCTCGACGCCGACGCTGAAGGTCATCCACGTCACCACCCACATCGGGTTGGTCGACGCCGTCGCCAAGATCGAACCGGGACTCGTCGAACGCACCATCCGCCGTGGACACACCGCGCTCGTCGCCGCCGGCAACGCGAACCCCAAGATCGGCGTCTGCGCGATCAACCCGCACGCGGGCGAGGGTGGCCTGTTCGGCTACGGCGAGGAGGCCGAAAAGATCACGCCCGGCATCGAGGCCGCGCGCGCCGACGGGATCGACGCGCGCGGACCGCTACCCGCCGACACGTTGTTCTTCCTGGCCGGCCGCGGTGACTTCGACCTCGTCGTCGCGATGTACCACGACCAGGGCCACGGGCCGGTGAAGGTGCTCGGCATCGAGGCCGGCGTCAACATCACCGTCGGGCTGCCCGTCATCCGCACATCCGTGGACCACGGCACCGCGTTCGACATCGCGGGGACTGGCAAGGTGGACACCCGCAGCATGGTCGAGGCCATGCGGCAGGCCATCGAGGTGGCCCCCCGCCCCACGCAGGACTGACAGGGAGACACATGCCCTCCGTGGCGACCGAGACCCGGCGTTCAGCCATCGTCGACCTCGCCCACGAGGGTCTCGCCAACGTCGAGACCCTGGCGTCCCGCTTCGACGTGTCCCCCTCGACCATCCGGCGCGACCTCGCGATCCTCACCACCGAGGGCCGCATCGCCCGCACGTACGGCGGCGCGATCCCCATCGGGGCGCACAGCGAGTCGACGCTGCGGCAGCGGATGGACGAGGCGCACTCCGCGAAGGTCGCGATCGGGCAGTGGGCCGCGACGCAGGTCGCCACCGGCGACACCGTCCTGCTCGACGTCGGCTCGACCGTCGGAGCGCTCGCGGCGGCGTTGGCCGGGGCGCGAGGCTTGACGGTCATCACCGCCAGCCTCACCGTCGTCACCGAACTGAGCGACGCCGGTGGAGTCGTCGTCGAGTGCCTCGGTGGCCGGCTCCGACCGATGAGCCAGGGTTTCCTCGGACCGCTCACCGAGGCGGCCCTGGAACGGGTCAGCGCCGACGCCGTGTTCCTGGGCACGGACGGGATCTCCGACGAGGGGGAGATCTGCGAGGCCGATCTGGGGCAGGTCCGCCTGAAGGAGCTCATGGTGCGCCGTGCCGAGCGGGTCTACGTCCTTGCCCACGGCGAGAAGATCGGTGCCCGCCCCTTCCACGCCTGGTTCCGGATCCCCCTGCCGTGGACGATCGTCACCGACACCACTGCGCCGACGGAGCGCGTCGCGGCGTTGCGAGCTCGCGGGGTCCAGGTCGTCGTCGTGGACGAGACGCAGGGATCCCGCTCGCCCACGACCACCGAGTCGGTCGAGTGAGCTGCGGTGTGGTCGATGGCCTCCGGGTGAGGGTCGTGACGCCTCTTCCCAGGTGTCGTCCTGCAACGGGGAACGGTAGAGGGTGACGCGGCGACGGTGTCGGCGACGGTCGGCGAGCCACCTCGGCCGAGGACTCGTGCAGGGCTCCGTCCAGGCGTTGCGGCGGGTCTGGCGCACGGTCGGACGGTTGATGCGTCCCCGTCGTCGGCCTGACCTCTTCGTCGAGAAGCTGCAGGCCTGGCGATCCTGGCTCGGCTACGCGTCGGTGGTCGTGGCGGTCGGGCTCTACGGCAGCGCCCCCGACGACCTGGGACAGCAGCTGCTCGAAGGGGCCGTGATCGGGTTCGTCGTCAAGGCAGTGATCGCCGTCCCGATCGTTGTCGTCGCGATCGTGATCATCGCCATCGTGAGCCACCCCACTCAGCGGCTCGCCCGGATCGAGCCGGCCCTGCGGACGCTGGGTCTGCTCGGCGCCGCGATCGGACTGCCGTGGTTCGCGGTGACGATCGTCGAACGCTTGGACGGATCCGCGACCCGTCAGGACTTGCCGCTCCTGGGCCTGGCAGTGCTCGTGGGTGTCGTCCTCGCGATACCGCTGCTGTTCGTCGGCACGGCGTCCGCGCTCGTGCACGGCGTCCGGTACCTGTTCTGCGTCGGGGACGTGCATCCGCTGTTGCCATCGGTCCTGGCGTTCCTCATCGCACTGTGCTCCGGGGCGGAGAACGTGTCAGGAGCCCTCGACCCCGGGCCAGGCGTGGAACTTGCCCTCGCCTGGCTGGCGGTCGGAGGATCGCTGGTCGTGCTCGGCCTGACGGTGTTCGAGCACTGCCGGCTGCGGCAGCACGGAAGCCGGTGGAGCGACGTGCGTCGGGAGCTCAAGGACCTGCCTCGACGTGATCATGTGCGCCGACGAGCGTGAGGGACCAGAACGGGGCGACCCGCCGGTCGGCGAAGGGGCATGACCAGTACGAGTCCGGGTTGGTCACCCTGCGGGCTCAGGTCAGTCGGTGGACTGCCGATGAAGAGCTCTGGGTGCAGGGCTGCGGGGGAACCACCCGCAGTCGAACAGGTCCGCTGGAGGCGATTTGCAGATGCCACCAGGGGCCGCGTACTGTTCCTCATGTCGCCCCGACGGGGCGGAAAACCGGAGCTTCTGAGCTCGGGTGGTCCGCGTCTGGTGGGTGGCGCCGGAAGCCTTGATGGTGGCTGGGTTGCAGTTTGGCCTGGTTGGTG
>NZ_JBHTFM010000006.1:0-456857 GCF_042674865.1 Kineococcus sp. GCM10028916
ATGATGCTGCGTCGGCTGACCAGGCCGAGGCAGCACTCACTCCATATCTGAAACAGTCACTCAGATCGCCACCGACCCGGTTCCCCTCGAGGTCCAGCTCGTCATGACCGAGGAGACCCTCCTCCGCGGCGGAAACGCCTCAGCCTCCTTCGTCGGCATCGGCCCCATCGCCGCCGCTCACGCCCGCGAACTCGTCGCCCACGCCGCAGACAGCGACCAGGCCTGGGTCCGACGCGTGTACACCACGCCGGACCACACCACCCTCGTCGCGATGGACTCGACGAAACGTCTCTTCACGAGGGGCCTCGCCCGCTTCATCAGACTCCGCGACCAACGCTGCGCCACCCCCTGCTGCGACGCCCCCGTCCACCACATCGACCACGTTCAGCCGTGGTCGACCGGCGGAACCACCACCCTCGACAACGGTCAAGGCCTCTGCGCCCGCTGCAACTACACCAAGGACCTCCCCGGGTTCAGAACCTTCTACGACCCCGAGACCCGGGTGACGACCTCCATCACCCGCACCGGCCACCGGTACCGTCGAGAACCACCACCCGCGCTGGGACACCTCACCCTGCCCGAACGCCGGAAGTTCGGCCGCCGGGCGAGCGACCTCGCGATGGCCGCCTGAACGTCGAGAGAACACCCCGTCGCGACGCTCTACCCGGCGTCCTCGATCAGCGTGAGTTGCGTCCCGTCGAGGTCGACGAGGGCCCCGGACCGGAACCCCCAGGTCTGCTGCTCGACGGGCACCAGGCGCGGGATGCCTCGCCGGGTCTGCGGCACTCCGGCGGCGGCGATGGCCGACCAGAGCGCGTCGACGTCGGCCACCCGCACCGTGCACGTGGACGAACTCTCGGAAGGCACCAGCGAGGGGAACGGGAAGAACTCCAGCTGCACCTCGCCCCGGCGCAGGATCAGCCAGCTCTCGTCGCGGAACGCCACCTCGAAACCGAACGCGCCGTAGAACGCCGTCGTGACGTCGAGGTCACGGGAGGGGAGGTTCGGCAGCGCCCGGTCGGCCGTGGTCTCCGTCGTACCCGAACCGCGCGACGCAGTGCCAGACCCGTTTCAGGGTCTGCCCGTCGTGCTCGCCCGTCCAGCTCGCGGCACCGATGACGGCCGGGTCCACCACCGCCGCCAGCGAAGCCCCCACCGCCGCGACCTCGGGGCCCCGGAACGCACGCACCTCGGGACGGGAGAAGTCGCTGCGGGTCAGCGCGAACCCCGGGTGCCGCTCGGCGGGTGCGGGGAAACCGCGGGTCCCGCCGGTGAACGACCGGTCGAGCACCAGCGCTTCGACGTCGCGGTCGAGGCGCACACCCCCGTGCACGTGGGCCTCGACGTAGTCGTCGAGGACGTCGCGTCCGGACGTGTCCGCGAGCGCCGTGAGGTCGCACCGTTCGCGCACTCCGACGTCGTCCGGGTCCGCGGCGGAGTCGGGGAAGCAGAAGGTGGTGCGCGCCAGCACCTCGGGCCTCAGCCGCAGGTGCGCGGACCCGAACCGGACGGATCCTCCCGCGGGGCGGGAGCGGTGGTTCAGCGATCCGTAGACCGGTCGGGCGGTGGGCGGCGCGTCGTCGTAGGCGGCGCCGAAGAGGCGGCTCTCCCAGGTCCACCGCTCCCCGCCGGGGTGGGCGGTGAGCCCGCCGTTGGAGGTGCCCGTGGCGAACTGGGACAGGTAGACCCCGTCGTCGAGCAACGCCTGCAGGGTGCTGCGCCCACCGGCGTCGCGGTCGGGGTGGAAGTGCACCGTCACGCGCACCGAGGGGTCGAGCGGTCCACCGCGCGCGAGGCTGCGCACGTGCGCGAGCGCTCTCCCGGCGGGTCCGTCCACCCGGTCATGGTCCCTTGACGCGGTACCGGTGGCCCAGCTCGGGGCCGTCTCGTAGATTCCTGGGCATGACGCTCGTTCCCTACACCGCGGGAGAGAAGCCGAGTCTGGTGGCCAGCCTGCAGCGTCACCGCGAGGCGGTCCTCTGGAAGCTCGAAGGCCTCGACGACGAACAACTGCGACGGCGGGTCGTGGGCTCGGACATGACGCTGCTCGGCACGGTGAAGCACCTCGCCTCGACGGAGTACAGCTGGTTCTGCTCGACGTTCGGCCGCCCCAGCGACGAGATCCCGTCCGAGGTGCTGGACGAGGACCCGCAGGCCGACTGGCGGATCCACCCGTGGGAGACGACCGAGGGGGTCCTGTCGTACTACGAGCGGGCCCGTGCCGCGGCCGACGAGGCCATCCGGGAGATCAAGGTCACCGAACGCGGGACGTCCTGGAACGGGAACCGCGTCACGATGCGCTGGGTCCTGATCCACATGATCGAGGAGACCGCCCGGCACGCCGGGCACGTCGACCTGGTGCGCGAACTGGTCGACGGGCGCACCGGTGATCACCGGGAGTTCACGACCGACGTCAGCTGAGCGCACGGTCGGCGCGACGACGCTGGTGGGCAGGGAGCCGCCGGAGCTCGGACGAGCAGGTGCCTCAGTTCACCGTGCGTCGAGCAGTTCCCGGCTGCGGCGACGCTGGAGTTCCAGCGTGAGCGCGTAGCCGTAGATCGTCAGCGCGGTGAACACCCACAACCACAGGCACACCGCCACCGCCGCACCGACCTGGGTGTAGCCGCCGAACGGCGAGCCCAGGTCGACAGGGATCGCCAGGAACAGCACGAAGCCCTGCAGGAACCCCGACACGAACGCCCCGGTCGAGAACCCTCCCCACACCGCCGCCCACCACCCGGGACGCACCGGGCCGAGCACCCGGTAGACGTAGACCAGGACGGGCGACACGACGAGCCAGTCGACGTTCAGCGCGATGTACACCGCGAGCGTCGACCCCGGGATCCCGGAACCGAACAACCGGCCCAGGAACGGCGCGACCTCGAGCACCGCGAGGAAACCCACGGGCGCCAGCAGCAGCAGCGGCAGCGCCTTCACCCGGATCCGCCAGGCCCCGGTCCTGCCCCGCACCGCCGGCGGGGCGGGTTCCGGGTAGCGGACGCTGACGCGGGCGAAACCCCGGCGCAGCCCTTCGCCGTAGACCGTCGCCGGGATGAGGGCGACGAGCACCGGCAACCACCCGACGTGGACGGCGGTCGCGGCGAGGCCGCGGACCACGTCGCCGGCGCCCTGGGCCGAGGGCAGCGCACGTCCGACGGAGTCGGCGAGGTCGAGGACCCGGTCCGCGCCGATCAGCGCCGCGAGCAGGCGCACCACGACGACGAGCGAGGGGACGAGCGCCATCGACGCGTAGAACGTCGCGCCCGCCGAGATGAGGAACAGGTCGTGGCCCTGCAGGCGCGTGTGGACGTCGGCGAACAGCGCTCTCAGCCAGCTGCCCGCCCGGGAGCGCCTCACGCGCCGGCCGGGAGGAGGCGGACGGCTTCGGGCGAACGGGACCCGCGGTAGGTGCGCCGGTAGGCCGTGGGGGTCGTCCCCACGAGTCTCAGGAAGTGCTGACGCAGCATCGCCGCGGAGCCGAACCCGCAGCGGCGGGCGACCTCGTCGATGGTCTCGTCGCCGTCCTCCAGCAGGTTCCGCGCCGCCGAGACCCGCTGCTCCAGCAACCACCGGTGCGGGGTGACTCCCGTCTCGGCCCGGAAGCGGCGGGCGAAGGTGCGGGCCGACATCGTCGCCGTCCGCGACCAGCCCGCGACGTCGATGTCCTGGTCGAGGTGCGCCACGGCCCAGGTCAGGGCGTTCTGCAGCGACTCGTCGCCGCAGGCCCGGACGGGAGCCTCGAGGTACTGGGCCTGGCCACCGTCGCGGTGCGGCGGGACGACCATCCGGCGCGCGATCGCCGTCGCGACGGCGCTCCCGTGGTGGCGCCGCACCAGGTGCAGCGACAGGTCGATGCCGGCGGAGGTCCCGGCGCTCGTCGCGACCGGACCGTCCTCGACGTAGAGGACGTCGGGCACCACTTCGACGAGTGGGAAGCGCTGCGCGAGCTCGGCCGCGTAGCGGTAGTGCGTCGTCGCCCGGCGCCCGTCGAGCAACCCGGCGTGGGCGAGCACGAAGGCCGCGCTGCAGAAGCTCGCGACCGTCGCCCCGCGCTCCAGCGCCGCGTACAGCTTCTCGTGCAGCGCCTCCCCCGCCGGGCCGCGGTGGGCCTTGGTGGGGGTGACGATGACCAGGTCGGCGGTGTCGAGACGGTCGAAGCGGTGGTCGGCGGTGAGGCTGAAGCCCTGGCGCGAACCGACCGGGCCGGCACCCTCCGTGCACACCGCGAACCGGAAGGCGGGAACGCCCTCCTCGGTCCGGTCGATGCCGAACACCTCGCAGGCCACCGAGAACTCGAAGGCCGAGAACCCCTCGCCGACGACGACGGCCACGTCGTGGAGGTCACCCGGAACACCCATGGCGGGCAGTCTGCCAGCCTTCGGACGGCTTGGCAGGATCTGGACGAACGTCGGCAGAGCTGCCACTCGGCGGCTGCGGTCGCGCCGAGCACGCTGGAGCCGTGTCCACAGACCTCACCGCCCTGGTGGTGCTCCTCGTCCTCGTCGCCCTCGCCGTCCTGGCGCCCCGCTGGGGTGTCGACAGCCGCCGCTCGCGGGAGTGGTCGCCGGAGGGTCCCCTCGACCACCCCGGTGCCGACCACCCCGGTGCCGACCGGTGAGCGTCGACACGATCGTGCCCCTGGACCACCGGGCCGCCCTGGCACGGACCCAGGCGACCTTCCTGGCGCTGCTCCGCCACGTCGAGCCCACCGCCCGGGTTCCCGGCTGCCCGGACTGGGACGCCGCGCACCTCACGGCCCACCTGACCGGCGTCCACCGCTGGGCCGCGGCCATGTCGCGCACGGCACCCGGCGCCGACGATGTGCCCGACGACGACCTGCCCGACGACGCCGACCCGCCGGTGGCGCCCGATGCCGCACAGGAGTACCGCGCGGCCGCCGCGGACCTGCTCGCCGTCCTGGACGAGGATCCCGACCGGCCCTGCCGCACCCTCACCGGAGCCGGGCGGCGGCGGGACTGGGCGCGTCGTCAGCTGCACGAGACGCTGGTGCACACCTGGGACCTGGCCGACGCCGGTGGCCTGCCCCGGTGGGGGCCGCCGGAGGTCGTGGCCGACGCCGTCGAGGAGGTCCTGGACACCCTGCACCCGCGCCAGGTCCGGCTCGGCCGGACACCCGCCCCCGACATCGGCGTCGAACTGCTGGGCTCCCGGCGCTGGGTGCTCGGCGACGGTCCGCCGGTCGCCGCCGTCGCGGGCGCCGACGCCGACCTCTTGCGGCTGCTGTGGCGACGGAGCGACCTCTCAGGGGCCGGGCTCGTCGTGACCGGCGACGCCGCACGGGCCACGGAGTTCCTCGCCGGCCGCCTCACGCCCTGAGGTCGCCGCGCGGGCCCCACCTCGACGACACGACAGGGTCAGGGCGCGTCCACGCCGAGACCGAGGACCTGCTCGAACGCCGCACGGGTGCCCTCCACGAGGTCCTCGGGGCGGTCGGAGGACGCGCGGGCCGTCGCCCAGCAGGCCGACGCGATCTGCCCGGCGAGAGCGGCGGTGTCCTCGCTCCACCCGTTCTCCGCCAGGAGCACCCCCAGCCGCCGGGCGATGAGCTGGGCCTTCACCGCGCTGCGTCCCCGCAGTTCCACGTGTCCCTCGACCAGCCGTTCGTGGCGTCGGTACTCCTCCGGGTCCTCGCAGACGTGCGCGCACAGGCGCAGCACCAGGGACTGGAGCGCCTGGACGGCACCTCGCGCGGACCGACCGCCGGGAGGGGCGGGGTCGAGGTTCTCCGCGGTGAGGGCGTCGAACAGCGCCTCCTCCCGTGCGAAGACGACCTCCTGCTTGTCGCCGAAGTGCCGGAAGAACGTCGTCCGCCCGACCTCGGCCCGCTCGGCGATGTCGGACACCGACACGTCGTCGAAGCCACGCTCGGCGAAGAGCTCCGCCGCGGCACGCACGATGCGCTCGCGGGCCGCGCGCTGCTTGCGCTCGACGAGGGAGGGGGCCGAGGTCATCGGCGCAGCGTAGAGCACCGGGACCCTGACGGTCTCCCGTTTCCGAAGGGCTTACGTTCAGTTTGGTACTGAGTACCATCCTGGAGGTCGGGTCATCGGGAACCGGCACGAACGGGAGGACGGACCATGGACACCGAGGACCGTTGGGCGATCACCGAGACGCTGAGCTCGGTGGGCCACGTCTTCGACGAGGGCAGGCTGGACGAGATCGACACCGTCTTCACCTCCGACGTCGTCTACGACATGAGTGCGGTGGGGATGCCGGTGATCCACGGCATCGAGGCCGCGCGGGAGGTGGCCCGGCAGCTGGGAACCCACGGCCCGATCTCCCACCACGTGAGCAACGTGGTCGTGCTCGGCCGGGGTGGCGTGGACAGCGGGGCGGACAGCGGGGCCGAGGACGGCGACGAGGTGGCCGTGGACTCGAAGGGGCTCATGCTCATGGCCGACCGGACCCTGACCGCCGTCGTGCACCACGACGTGCTGCGCCGGGAAGCGGGGGGCTGGCGCGTCGCGCGGCGGCTCGTCGTCCCCCCGGGCAGCGGACAGCAGCGACAGGAGGACTAGGCGACCAGGCCCAGGCGGCGCAGCTCCACCGCGAGGTCGTGCGGGCTGGAGGCGGCCATCTGGGCGTCCTCCAGCGTCACGACGCCGTCGCGGACCAGCGTCACGAGGTGCTGGTCGAACGTCTGCATCTGGTAGTACTGCCCCTCGCGGATGAGGTCGGTGATGAGGTTCGTCTTGTCCGGGTCCGCGATGGCGTCGGCGATGCGACCGGTGTTCACGCAGATCTCCATGACGACGCACCGACCCGCACCGTCGGCGCGCGGGACCAGCCGCTGGCAGACGATGCCGCGCAACGAACCCGCGAGGGCCAGGCGGACCTGCTTCTGCTCGTGCGGGGGGAAGAAGTCGATGATGCGCGAGATCGTCTCCGCCGCGTCGATGGTGTGCAGGGTCGACATCACGAAGTGACCGGTCTCGGCCGCGGACAGCGCCGCCTTCACGGTCTCCTGGTCACGCATCTCCCCGACGAGGATGACGTCGGGGTCCTGACGCATCGCGGCCCGCAGCGCGGTCCCGAAGTCGGCGGTGTCGAGGCGGACCTCCCGCTGACTGATCATCGAGCGGTTGTCGGTGTGCAGGACCTCGATCGGGTCCTCGATGGTCACGATGTGGGACTCGCGCACGTTGTTGATGTGGTCGATCATCCCGGCCAGCGTGGTCGTCTTGCCCGAGCCGGTGGGACCGGTGACGAGCAGCAGCCCGCGGTGCTCGAGGGCCAGCTGCTCGATGACGGGCGGCACGCCGAGCCCGGCCAGGGGGACGGCCTGCGCCGCGACGCGACGCAGCACCAGCCCGACGGAGCCGCGCTGGCGGAAGGCGTTGACGCGGAACCGACCGGCACCACCGGGCAGGCTGTAGGCGAAGTCGGCCTCGTTGGTGCGGGCGAACTCCTCGATGAGGTCGGCGCGCAGGATCTGCTCGAGCATCCGCTCGGTGACGTCCGGGGTCAGGACCGGGGCCTGCAGCGCCCGCAACCGGCCGTCGATGCGGATCCGGGGCGGGGACCCGGCCTTGCAGTGCAGGTCGGAGCCGCGCAGGTCGACGAGAGCGCGCAGGTACGGCGTGATGAGCGGCTCCACGGGTGCCGCGACGTGGCCCGCCGCCTGCTCGTTCGTCGTGCCGGCGTCGGTCCCCTGCGTGATCGTCACCGTTGCGGCATCGGGTCTCGCGGGCGCGACCTTGAGCACCCCTCACCCCGTGGGACGATGGACGACGAACAGACGCCCGGTTCGCCGGGTACCCACCGAGCGATGGAGGAGGAGCTCATGAGCAAGCGAGGCCGCAAGCGCCGCTCGCGCAAGGGCAACGGCGCGAACCACGGCAAGCGCCCCAACGCCTGAGCGAGCAGCTCACGTACGACGAAGGCCCCGGACCGAACGGTCCGGGGCCTTCGTCGTACGTGCTGGGGTGCGGGCGGGGCGTCAGTGGACGCTGACCTCGGTGATCTGCACCAGGATCTTCGCGCGCAGGGCCTGCGGGGCCTCCTCGCACGGGCACCCGGCGCGGATGGCCTGCTTCAGCTTCTCGTCCTCGGCCAGTTGCGCCAGGCAGCTGGCGCACTCCTCGAGGTGGGCCTGCAGGTGCGCGCAGTCGAGCTCGGCCATCTCACCGTCGAGGTACTCGAAGGCCCGCTCGAGGACCTCCCGGCAGTGGCCGAGTTCCGACGTGCTCGGTTCCGAGGCGCTCACGACGCTCCCTCCGTCTCCGGTACGGCACCCGACACACCACGACCGACGGCGTAGTCGCGCAGCAGCTCTCGCAGCAGTCGACGGCCCCGGTGCAACCGGGACATGACCGTCCCGATCGGCGTGCCCATGATCTCGGCGATCTCCTTGTAGGCGAAGCCCTCGACGTCGGCGAGGTACACCGCCAGCCGGAAGTCCTCCGGCACCTGCTGCAGGGCCCGCTTCACGTCGGAGTCCGGCAGGTGCTCCAGCGCCTCGGTCTCGGCCGAGCGCAGCCCCGTCGACTGGTGGGACTCGGCCCGCGCGAGCTGCCAGTCCTCGATCTCGTCGGCGTGCGACTGCTGCGGTTCGCGCTGCTTCTTGCGGTACGTGTTGATGTAGGTGTTCGTCAGGATCCGGTACAGCCACGCCTTGAGGTTCGTCCCCGGCGTGAACTGGTGGAAGGCGCCGTAGGCCTTCGCGAAGGCGTCCTGGACGAGGTCCTCGGCGTCGGCGGGGTTGCGCGTCATGCGCAGGGCTGCGGAGTAGAGCTGGTCGAGGAAGGGCAGCGCGTCGCGTTCGAAGCGCGCTGCGCGTTCGTCGGTGCTCTCCTCGGACGGAGCCCGATCGGTCTGTTCGGTCATCGCGTTCGAGGGTAGGCCCTGCGCGGGGGCACCGCTCGCGGCCCGGCGGCCACGGACGTCACGACGCGTCGGCGGACCGGCACTGGGGCGCTGCCTGACACGCGGTTCGACCCGGCGCGCAGGCTCGAGAGGTGGTGCGAACGACATGTCCGGATCAACGCGAGGACCCGGGTGAGCATTCCGTCACACCCCGAGCAGTTCACCCGTGCGCAGGTCCACCGCCCCCTCGAGCTCGTCCGGCGGGACGGGGGCGAGCAGGTCGTCGTCGGTGTTGCGGACGTTGCCGACCCGGCGCGAGACGGGGTGCGCGTCGAGGGTGCCGCCGAGGAAGAGGTCGCGCGGGACGGCGTCGAGGAGGGCCTGCACCTCCTCCGGGTCGTCGAGGGAGGGGTCCAGCCAGGCGTCGCGCAGGTCGCGCGGGACGACGAGGGGCATCCGTTCGTGCAGGCGGTCCAGGCCGGCCTCGGCCGCCGTCGTGACGATGGCGAAGGACACCAGCCAGCGCGTCGGGTCGTCCGCGGCCTTGGTGTCGTCCTTCCAGAACTCGTAGATCCCGGCCAGCGACAGCACCGACCCGTCGGCGTTGGCGACGGCGAACGGCTGCTTCAGCGGCTTGCCGTCCCCGCCCTTCGCGCTCTCGCTCGTCTGCCACTCGTACCAGGCGTCGACCGGGACGAGGCAGCGCCGGGCGGCCGCCGCCTTGGCGAACGCGGGCTTGGCGAGGAGGGACTCGACGCGGGCGTTGACCATCCGGGCCCCACCCGTGGCGTCCTTGGACCAGCTCGGCACCAGCCCCCACCTCAGCGCCCGCAACGACCGCGTCGGCGGCGCGTCCTCCTCGTCCTTGCGGAAGCGCTCGAGGACCACGGGGGGCGTGGTGGTGGGGGCGATGTTGGTGGACAGGGTGACCACCTGCTCGGAGCCGGACACCGTGTCGTCGTCGACCTCGAACTCCGCCACGAGGTCGTCGACATCTCTCCGCAGGGCGTATCGACCGCACATGCCTCACACCCTGGCACGCGGCTCCGACACCGGCCCCGCGGTCGCGGTGATCACCGCAGTGCGGTAGGCAACTCCCATGACTGTGGTGCGACGAGTAGCCCGTCCGATGCTGGCGGCGATCTTCATCAAGAACGGGATCGACCAGGTCCGGCACGCCCAGGACCTCGCCCCGTCGGCCGAGCCGCTGGTGCACCGCGTGGCGGGTCCGCTGCGCCTGCCCGACGACCCGGTCCTGCTGGTCCGCCTCAACGGCGCGGCCATGGCCGGTGCCGGTGTGCTGTTCGCGCTCGGGCGGGCCCCGCGCCTCGCCTCGACGGTGCTGGCCCTCACGGCGGCCCCGAGCGCGTACGTGAACCACCCGTTCTGGTCCGAGAAGGACAAGGCGGTCCGTGCGGAGGTCCTCGACGACTTCCTCACCGACGTTGGTCTGCTCGGTGCGGCCCTGCTCGCGGCCGTCGACACCGCCGGCAAGCCCGGGGCGCTGTGGCGGGGCAAGCGCGCCGGTCGCGACGCCCAGCGCCTGGCCAAGCTCGCCGCCCGCGAGGCCGTGCACGCGGTCGAGGTCGGCAAGCTCGACGTCCAGCTCGCGGCCGCGAAGCTCGGCTGACGACGAACCCGCCCGACCCCCGGCCACGACCCCGTCCGCGAGGTCGTGGCCGCGGGTCGTCGGGGGCTGCGAGGATGCTCCCCGTGACCCAGGACGACCCGAGCACCCCACCCGAGGACGAGCTGTGGGCAGCGCCCACCGCCGCCGGTCCGCTGGACGCCGTGGTGAGCGTGCCCGGATCGAAGTCCCTCACCAACCGCTACCTCGTGGTGGCGGCCCTGGCCGAACGCCCGTCGCTGCTGCGCGACCCCCTGGCCTCCCGCGACACCCTGCTGATGGCCGACGCGCTGCGCCTGCTCGGGACCGACGTGGTCGAGGGCGGTCACGACGTCGAGGGGGTGGACCCCCGCGACTGGGTGGTCCGGCCCGGTCCCGTCACGGGCGGGGCGCGCATCGACTGCGGCCTCGCCGGGACCGTCATGCGCTTCCTGCCCCCCGTCGCCGCACTGGCCTCCACCCCCGTGCACTTCGACGGGGACGAGCGCGCGCGGGAGCGTCCCATGGGCGCCGTGCTCGACGCGCTGCGTCAGCTCGGGGCGGTCGTGCAGGACGGCGGGAACGGTCTGATGCCCTTCAGCGTCCAGGGCCCCGCGGGCGGTCTGCGCGGCGGCACGGTCCGCATCGACGCCTCCGCCTCCAGCCAGTTCGTGTCGGCCCTGCTGCTCATGGGCGCCCGGACCCGGGAGGGTCTCGAGGTCGTCCACGAGGGCCCGCCGATCCCCAGCCAGCCGCACGTCCGGATGACCGTCGAGGTGCTGCGCGACGTCGGGGTGGTCATCGACGACGCCACGCCGGGCCGCTGGTTCGTCGAGGCGGGCGAGATCAACGCCCTCGACGTGCAGGTCGAGCCGGACCTCTCCAACGCGGGGCCGTTCCTCGCCGCCGCGGCCGCCGTGGGCGGCCGGGTGCGGGTCCCGGGGTGGCCGCAGTCCACGACGCAGGCCGGTGACCTGCTGCGCGACGTGCTCGACCAGATGGGCGCCGAGGTCAACCTCGACCGCGAGGGCCTGGTCGTGGAGGGCACGGGCGAGCTGTACGGGATCGACCTGGACCTGCACGAGGCCGGTGAGCTCGCCCCCGTGATCACGGCCCTGGCCGCGCTGGCCTCCTCCCCCACCCGGCTGCGCGGGATCGCGCACCTGCGCGGGCACGAGACGGACCGGTTGAAGGCCCTGGTCACCGAGGTGAACGCCCTGGGTGGGCAGGCCGAGGAGACCCTCGACGGGCTGCTGGTGCGCCCGCGTCCCCTGCACGGCGGGGTGTTCCGCTCCTACGCCGACCACCGGATGGCCACCGCCGGTGCCGTCCTGGGCCTGGCCGTCCCCGGTGTCCTCGTCGAGGACATCACCACCACGCGCAAGACGCTGCCGGACTTCCCGGGCATGTGGGCGTCGATGCTCGCGGGAGCCCCGGCCTGAGCCCCCGTCAGCGGGGTCCGCTGTCGCGCTACGACGAGGACGACGTCCGGGTCAGGCCCAACCGGAAGGGCACCCGGCCCCGCACCAAGGACCGTCCGGCGCACGCCGACGCCGTCGACGGGTTCGTCGTCGTGGTCGACCGCGGCCGCTCGCACGTCCTCGTCGGTGAGGGGACCGGGCAGGAACGCCTGGTCACGGCGATGCGGGCCCGCGAACTCGGCCGTCAGGGGGTGGTCGTCGGCGACCGCGTCGGCCTCGTCGGCGACGTCTCCGGGACCTCCGACACCCTCGCCCGGATCGTGCGCATCGACGAGCGGCGCACCGCCCTGCGCCGTTCCGCCGACGACACCGACCCCATCGAGCGGGTCGTCGTCGCCAACGCCGACCAGCTGGTCGTCGTGACGGCCGTGGCCAACCCGGAGCCGCGCTCGCGCCTGGTGGACCGCTGCCTCGTGGCGGCCTACGTCTCGGGGATGCAGCCGCTGCTGTGCCTGACCAAGGGGGACCTCCGCCCGGCCCAGGAGGTCCTGGAGACGTGGGCCCCGCTGGGTCTCGACGCCGTGGTCACCTCCCGCGGGCCGGACGGTCTGCTCGGTCTCGACGCGGTCCGCGAGCGCCTCGACGGGCGGATCAGCGTCCTCGTCGGCCACTCCGGGGTCGGCAAGTCGACGCTGGTCAACGCACTGGTCCCCGACGCCGACCGCGCGACGGGGCACGTCAACGTGGTCACCGGTCGCGGCCGGCACACCTCGACGTCGATGGCGGCGCTCACGCTGCCCGCCGGGGGCTGGGTCATCGACACCCCGGGCATCCGCGGGTTCGGCCTGGCCCACGTGGACCCGGAGGCGGTGCTGCGCGCGTTCCCGGACCTGCTGCCCGGCGAGGAGGACTGTCCCCGTGGCTGCTCCCACGACGAGCCGGGGTGCGCCCTCGACGCGTGGGTGGCGTCGGGCCGGGCCGGGGCGGCCGGTCCGGCCCGGCTGGCCTCGTTCCGGAGGTTGCTCGTGGCCCGCCGACCGGCCCGTGAGGACGCGATCGGAGCCGACCAGCCCCGCGAGGCCGACGACGGGTGACGGGTGCGGTCGACCGGGACGGTGACCACTGCCAGTTCACACGCGATGCCCTAGTGTGACGGTCGTTCCCGGTCGGAGATGAGGTGACGGCTGCTCATGGGAGACACCAGCTCGATCCGGCCCGCGGGTCTCGAGGCCACCGGACCCGCCCCCCACGTCCCCGCCCCCCACGTCCCCGGCCCGGCACCGGCTCCCGGCCCCACCATCCCCCCGGACCCCCTCCGGACCTGGACCGTCCTGCGGGAACTGGGACGCGGCGCGGGCTCGGTGGTCCACCTGGCGGCGCGGGCCGACGTCCGCGAACCCGGCGGGCGCGAGTACGCGATCAAGCGCCAGCGGTACGTCACCCTGCCGCCGCTCGACCAGGTCGAGGCCGACCGGATGCTGCGCCGCGAGGCCGCCCTGCTGGCCAGCGTGCACCACCCCGGGCTCACCCGCGTGCACGCCGTCGAGCAGGTCGAGGGTCGCCTCGCCCTCGTCATGGACGCCCACGACGGGACGTCGCTGGCCGACCTGCTGCACGCCCCGCCCACCCCCGGCCGCCCCGGACGCGGCGGTGACGCCGTCCCCGTGAGCACCGCGCCGCTGTCGCTGACCACGTCGCTGCGTCTGGCCGTCGACGTCTGCGACGCGCTGCACGCCCTGCACCGCAGCGGACTCGTGCACCGGGACGTGAAACCCGCGAACGTCCTCGTCACCCGGGCCGGGCGCGCGGTCCTCGTCGACCTGGGCGTGGCGCACCTCGAGAACCCCGTGCCCGCCCGTCCCGGGGTGCACCCCCACGGCGAACGGGCCGACGGTCCCGAACGCCGTCGTGAGGAGGACCGCGGGGGCGCCGACGCGGCCTCCGAGACCGAGGTCGGCGCACTGCACTACCGCTCCCCCGAGCAGGCCGGTGTCGTCCGCAGCCCCGTCGACCACCGCTCCGACCTCTACTCCGTGGGGGCGCTGCTGCTGGAGTGCCTCACCGGCCGCACCCCGGTGGAGGGCAGCGACCCGACGCAGGTCCGTCGCCGGCTGGGCCGGCTGCGCCCGCTCGACCCCGCGGTCCTCGGCCCCGACGTCCCGCGCGCCCTCGGGGTGCTGCTGCGCCGGCTGCTCGCCCTGGACCCGGAGGACCGGCCCGCGAGCGCCGCCGACGTCGCCGACGAGCTCAGCCGGATCGCGGCCGGCACCGCCCCCGACGTCGCCCTCGGGCGGCGCAGCTGGGTGAGCCCCGCCGACGGGCCGCTGCTGGAGCGCGGTCAGCAGACCGCGGTGCTCGACGCGGCCTGGGACAACGCGCGCGCCGGCTCCGGCGGGGTCGTCGTCGTCCGCGGCGCGGCGGGGTCGGGTCGCAGTTCCCTCGTCGAGCACCTGCACCGGCGGGCGGGCGGACAGGGCGCGGCGAGCGTGGTGCTGGACTCCACGACCTCGCCCGCCTCCCCGTTGAGCGCGTTGCGCCGGGCCATGACCGCGGGTGGCCTCTCGACGCCGCCGCGGGACGGGGTCGTCCCCGGTGACGGTGAGGAGCAACGGCCGCAGGCGCTGGCCGAGGAGCTCCTCCAGCACGCCGCCCGGACGGGGCCGCTGCTGGTCGTCCTGGACGACACCGAGCACGCCGACGCCTCGACGCTGGCCGTGCTGCGCTGGGTGGCCGGGGAGTGCGCCGACCTCCCGCTGCTGCTGGTCCTCGTCGACCGGCCCCGGGAGTCCGGTGGGCTGGACCCGGCGCTGGACTCCTCCCGGACCCTCGTGATCGACGTCCCGGCCCTCTCCGACGCCGCCGCCCGCGCCGTCGTGCGCCGTCGGCTGCCCGGGGCGGTGCTCACCGACTCCGTCGCCACGGCGCTCGTCTCCCGGGCCGCGGGCAACCCCGGTGCCCTGCTCGCGCTCCTCACCGCCCTCCTCGACGACGGCGGCCTGTTGCCCGACTGGGGCCACTGGCGACTGGAACACGTTGCGCTGGAGGCGGTCCCGGTGGCCCCCGGGCTGCTGGCGGCCCTGCTGCGCCGCGTCGAGGAACTCCCCGCCGGGCACCGCAACGTGCTGCGGCTGGCCGCCGCGTGCGGACGTTCCGTCGACGACCACCTCGTGCTGCGGGCCGCCTCGCCCCAGCTCCCGGCCGAGGCGGTCCGCGCCGGCCTCGCCGCCGGCGTCGCGGTCCGGCTGCTGCGCCCGCGGCCGCACGGTCGCCACGAGTTCCTGCACCAGCAGGTGGTCGACGCCGTCCTGGACGGGCTCGACGAGGTCGAGCGTCGTGGGCTGCACGCGCGCCTGGCCCGCGTCCTGCGCGTCGACACCCGGGCCGGGATGGAGTGCACCGACCGCGAGGCCGTCTTCGCGTGCGCCCACCAGCACCTGCGCGCCGGGGACGCCGTCGCCCCGGCCGACGTCGTCGCGGCGTGCGCGGTGGCCGGGGTCAGCGCCGCCCGCCACTACGCGCCGGAGGCCGCCGTCGGGTTGCTGCAGCAGGCCGTCGCGACCGCGGACGGGGCGGGTCTCCCGCTCGACCCCCGGTTGCGCCGACTGCTCGCGAGCTGCCTGGCCCGCACCGGTCGCCACGCCTGGGCCCACGACCACCTCGACCACCTCCTGCGCACCACGACCGACCCCCTCGGGAAGGCCGTCGGCCTCGGGGAGATCGCCACCCTGCACCGCCACGAACGGGCGCCCGACGGGCCCGCGCACGCTCTGGACGCGGTCCGGGAGGGTCTGGCCCAGCTCGGTTCCTCCCGGCCCGGTACCCGGGCGGCCTGGTGGGTCTTCACCCTCGTCACCGTGGCCGGGTTCGTGGCGACCCTGCTCGACCCGCGCCGTCGACGGGCCAGCCGGCACCGCCTGGACTCCCCCCGCGAGGTCGAGGAGAACACCGCCGAGGCCGCCCACGCCGTGCTGCTGCGCGAGGCCGCGGCCACCGACCTGGACCGCGGGTACCCGCTGCCCGCCCTGCCCACCGCGCTGGCCTCGATCGCGCACGCCTTGCGAGCCCGGCGCGCCGACCTCGCCCGGGACGGGCGACGCACCCTGGCCGCGGCGCTGCGCCGACTCCTGACGGGGCGGGCGACGTTGCTGCCGGTCCGCCTCCCCGGGACCTCCTCCCTCGTCGGACGCCCCCTGACTCCTCCCTCCCCCCGCCGCGGCGAGACCGAGCCCTCGGTGCAGGCCGGGATCCGCCTGGCCGAGGGACTGGACCGGCTGCGTTCCGGCGGGACGTGGCGCGAGGTCGCCCAGGTCCTCGAGGACGACGGGCAGTGGCTCGACCTGCCCGAGTACGTGGCCGGCACCCGGGCCGTCGTCCTCGAGCGCCTCGCCGCGGGGCACCTCGCCGCCGCCCGCAGCTGGCACGACCGGGCCCTGCGCCGGGTGCCGGAGGGGGCCCCGGCCCCCGTCGACCTCGACCTGCTCCGGGTCGCGCTGCTGGGGGCCTGCGGTCGGCCGGGGGAGGCCGGGGAGCTGTTGACGACGGTGCGGGGCGGGCTGTCGGCGACGTCGTCCCCCGAGCACCAGCTCGCGGTGCACCTCGCGACGGTGACGTGGCTGGTGCAGCAGCTCGACCTGTCCGAACGCTTCGACGAGGTCGCCCGGCGTTCCACCACGCTCCTGCAGCGCTCCCCGCTGCGGCGCTCGGTGGAGGCCCGCTGGACCGCCGACCTCGTGGTCCGCGGGCGGCTGGCGCAGCTCGCCGCGGCGAGCGACGCCGGGGACACCGTCCGGGTGCGCGAGCGGGAGCGGGAACTGCGGGAGGCGCTGGGTCACCTCGTCCACTGCGCCGGCGGGGCGGTGCAGGAGGCGCAGTTCGACGTCGTCCGCGCCGCCGCCTGGCACCGGCTGGGCCGCACCCACCGCGCGAAGGTGCTGCGGCGCAGGGCCGAACGTCGCGCCGCCCGGCTGGACGCCCCGCTCGTGCAGCACCACCTGATGCTGCTGCGGGCGCAGGACCTCGAGGCGAGCGGAGCCTTCGACGACGCCGAGCGGCTGCGCTGGCTGGCCACGGCCCTGGCCGACCGGCACGGCTGGGCGACCCTCGTGCAGCGCGGGCGCGCCGACCTGAACGCGACCCAGCCCGCGGGGAGCGGGACCTGGGGACCGGCGGCCGGTCGTCGCCGGCGGCTGCTCAGCGCGATGCGCGACGTCGGCGACGCGGCCCAGGTCCTGGACCCGCAGGACGTCGTGCGGCTCGCCCTGGACCAGGCCTGCGGAGTGCTCGGCGCCGACCGCGCGGTCCTCGCCGTCCTCGACGGCGAGGACGAGCTCGTCGTCTTCGCCGGGCGCACCCGTTCCGGCACCGACCTGGCGCTGGGCACCCCCCTGGACCCGGCCGCGGTCCGGGCCGCGCGGACCGGGCGGCCCGTGGTCCGCGGGGTGCTGGACGCGCAGGAACAGCGCAGCGCGCACACCCCCGAGGACGTCGCCCGCAGCGTCGTGGCCGTCCCGCTGCTCGTCCGCGGTCGCCGGACGGGGGTGCTGGCGGCGGTCAGCACCGTCGCCCAGGGTGCCTTCGGCCGGGGGGACGTCGAACTGCTGCAGCTCATCGCGGGACAGGTCGCGGCCTCCCTGGAGACGGCCCGGGCGGCCCGCCTGGAGATCGAGGTGCACGGCGCGCAACGCGAACGCGACCTCGCCGAGGCCGTGCGCCGTCTCACCGAGGAGGTCTCGGGCAGCCTCGACCTGCCCACCGTGCGCCGTCGGCTGCTGCGCTCGGCGCTGACGGAGCTGCAGGCGGGCCGGGCGGCCCTGGTGCCCGTCGCGGTCCGCTCCACCGTCGACGTCGACCCGCCCGCGCTGGTGACGGCCGCGGGCGGTGCGGCCGTGCGGGAGGTCCCGTGGAGCCGGGACTGGCAGGGCGACCGCGAGTCCGCGCCACTGCTGGAACGCCCGCTCGCCGCCCACGGCAGCGACCCGCTGCCCGCCCGGCTGCGGGGTCTGCTGGACCTCGGGGGCGACGGCGGGACCGGGGAGGAGCGGTGGCTGGTCGTCCCCCTGAAGGACCGGACCGGCCTGGTGGCCGAGGCGCTGGTGCTCGTCGGGGGTCCCGAGGGGCCCTCCGCCCGGCTGCACGTCGCGGAGGCGCTCGCCGCCCCCGCGGCCATCGGCCTGGAGAACGCACGGCTCTTCGCCCAGGTCGAGCACCTGGCCCGCACCGACTCCCTCACGGGTCTGGCCACGCGTGGTCACCTGCTGCGCCTGGGTGAGCAGCGCGTGCGGCGGGCCACCCCGGGCCGGGCCGTGGCGGTCCTGATGGTCGACGTCGACCACTTCAAGTCCGTCAACGACACCTACGGCCACGCCGCGGGCGACGAGGTCCTCACGGCCGTCGCGCGGCGGTTGCAGCACGAGGCCCGGGAGAGCGACGTCCTCGGTCGCTACGGCGGGGAGGAGTTCGCCCTCGTCGTCACCAGTCCCGCCCCCGGGGAGGGGTCCGGCCCGCTGGAGGCCCGGGAGGTCGCCGAGCGGCTGCGCCTGGCGGTGCGCCGCAGCCCCGTGCTGGTGCGGGGCGAGCAGCTGCAGGTCACGGTCAGCGTGGGGGTGGCGCTGCTGCGCGAGGGCGAGCATCTCTCCGACGTCCTGGCCCGCGCCGACAGCGCCCTGTACCGCGCCAAGGCCGCCGGCCGCGACGCCGTCGTCGAAGCCCTCTGACCCTGACCCCTGGTACGGGGGTCAGACCAGGCTGGACCAGTAGGACCAGAACTTGACCGCGATCATCACGATCACGGCGGCGTAGCTCAGCACGATGAGCAGCCCGCGGAAGTCGACGACCGTGCGGGCCAGGCCGTGCAGGGCCCGCGGGACGGGCACGAGACCGCGGTCGAGGCCGTCGGCGACGTGGACCCAGAAGGTCGGCACGACCACGCTCCACACGACCATGCAGTAGGGGCAGAGGGCGTGGATGGAGTAGAGGCTCTGGGCGATCAGCCAGCCGACGAAGACCGTGCCGAGGGTGATCCCGACGAGGTAGCCGCGTTCCACCCACCGCGGCAGCGCCGTGCGCGAGAGCACGAGCAGGCCGATCAGGAGCGAGAGCGCGAAGGCGGCGATCCCGATGAGCGGGTTGGGGAAGCCGAAGGCCGCCGCCTGGTCGGTGGCCATGACGCTGCCGCAGGACAGGATCGGGCTGATGTTGCAGCTCGGGGCGTAGTTCGGGTCCTCGGCGAGCTTGAACCGCTCGATCGTCAGCGTGAAGGCCGCGACGAAGCCGAGGATCCCGCCGACGGTCAGCAGCAGACCGCGGGCGCGCGGGGAGACCGGCAACGCCGACAGGTGCCCCCCGGGGGCGTCGTCGACGTGATCAGCGTGGTCGTCGTCGTCGAACCCGTCGAAGGTCTCGTCGTCGACCTGGTGCGTCGTGTCGGCCATCTGCGTCCTCACCTCGCGCGTTCCGGGGCGTGCCCACCCCGTTGCCCACCCTGTCCCAGCATCCTCGACAGCGCTGGACGTCACCTGAACGTCGCGGCCCCGCCGTGGTCACCGGGTCGAACCTCCCACGTCCACGGTCCCACGGGCCCCGGGCGGTAGGTTCGCGGGCGTGTCCGCCCCCACGCAGTCCCCCGCCGCGCACCAGCGTCCGCGCTACGACGACGACCTGCGGCTCGCGCACGTCATCGCCGACCAGGTCGACGGGGTGACCACCGACCGCTTCAAGGCGCTGGACCTGAAGGTCGAGACGAAGCCGGACCTGACGCCGGTGAGCGACGCGGACCGCGGCGCGGAGGAGCTCATCCGTTCCCAGCTGCGCCGGACCCGGCCGCGGGACGCGGTGCTCGGCGAGGAGTTCGGGCTGGTCGGGCACGGGGCCCGGCAGTGGGTCGTGGACCCCATCGACGGGACGAAGAACTTCGTCCGCGGGGTGCCGGTGTGGGCGACGCTCATCGCCCTCGTCGACGACGGCGTCCCCGTCGTCGGGCTGGTCTCCGCACCCGCGCTGGGGCGGCGCTGGTGGGCGGCGACCGGGTCGGGGGCCTGGACCGGGCGCAGCCTCTCCGCGGCGACGCGGATGCACGTGAGTTCGGTGTCGAACCTCTCGGACGCCTCCTTCGCGTACTCCTCGCTCGAGGGGTGGGAGAGTCGCGGTGCCCTCGACGGGTTCCTGGGCCTGACCCGCTCGGTGTGGCGGACCCGCGGGTTCGGTGACTTCTGGTCCTACATGCTGCTGGCCGAGGGCGCGGTCGACATCGCCGCCGAACCGGAGCTGGCGCTGCACGACATGGCCGCCCTCGTCCCGATCGTCACCGAGGCCGGGGGCCGGTTCACCTCCCGCGCCGGCGTCGACGGCCCCTTCGGCGGTGACGCCGTCGTCACCAACGGGCTGCTGCACGAGGACGCGCTGCGCTTCCTGGGGACCCCCGCCCAGCCGTGAACCCCGCCGTGGACCCCGTCCTGCAGGACCCCCGCGCCCGGCGCCTGCTGGTCTGGGAGGTCGTCGCCGTCTTCGGGGTCTCGCTCGGCATGAGCGGGGTCCGCGCCCTGGTCCGGTTCGTCGGCATCCTCACCGCCCCCGAGGCGATCAACGCCCAGACCTCGACGGTGCTCGGCAGCTACGCCCCCGACCGGCCGTGGCTGGACCTGGCCCTGCAGCTCGTCGCGATCGCGGCGGGACTCGCCCCGGTGTTCCTCGTGGGCTACCTGATGGCCCGGGGCGGGGAGTCGCTGCGGACCCTGGGTTTCGACGGTGCCCGCTTCGGGCGCAACCTCCTCGCGGGTCTGGGTCTGGCCGCCGTCATCGGCGGCTGCGGGCTGGTGCTGTACCTGGGGGCCCGGGGCGCGGGCCTCAACACCAACGTCGCGGCGTCGACGCTGCCCGACACCTGGTGGGCCATCCCGATCTCGGTGCTGGCCGCCGCGGAGAACGGCGTCCTCGAGGAGGTCCTCGTCGCCGGGTACCTGCTGCACCGGCTGGCGCAGCTGGGTTTCCGCTGGCTCCCCGCGCTGCTCGTGAGCGCGCTGCTGCGGGGTTCCTACCACCTCTACCAGGGGGTGGGCGGGTTCGTCGGCAACGTCGCGATGGGGCTGGTCTTCGGCTGGGTCTACCAGAAGTGGGGCCGGACGACGCCGCTCGTCGTCGCGCACACCGCCATCGACGTCGTCGCGTTCGTCGGGTACGCGGCGCTGGTCGGGAAGGTCAGCTGGTTGCCCGGCTGAGCGTCACCCGGGCAGGACGAGGACCGGCACCGGCGAGTGCCGCAGGATCTTCGTGGCCCGCGAGCCCAGGAACACCCGGGCCACCGGGCCCTTGGGCCGCGAACCCACCACGAGGAGTTCCCCGGGTTCCCAGTCGACGGCGTCGACAGCTTCCCGCCACCCCCGACCGGCCCCGACGACGGCGGTGACGTCGGGCGGCAGGGCTCCCTTGCGGCGCAGGGCCTCGACGCTGCGGTGGGCCTGTTCGAGCCAGGCGTCGAAGACCTCGTCGTCGCCGTCGACGCCGAACCCCGAGCTCCACCCCGTCCGGCTGCGCACCGCGAGGGTCAGCACCCGCAGCCCCGTCCCGACCCGTTCGGCGAACTGCTGGGCACGGGCCACGACGAGTTCGTCCTCCCCCGCCGCGGCGCAGGTGACCCGCTGCAGCGCGACGGACCCACCGCGGTAGCCGCGCGGGGCGAGGGCCACCGAGAGCGGTGAGGAGTGCAGCAGCCGACCCGCGGTGGACCCCACCGTGACCTGCCCGAGGTGGCCGTCGGGCGAGGAGCCGAGCACCAGGACGGCCGCGCCGATGTCGGCCGCGAGGTCGATGAGGCTCGCGGAGACGGACCGTCCCGCGCGGACGTGGAACTGCACGGTGGCCCCGGGGGCGATCTGGTCGAGGTAGGTCCGGGCCGACCTCTCCGCCTGCGCCGCGAGGGATCCGGACCACTCGACGAACTGCGCGTCGGCCTTCGCATCGACCATCGCCGGGGAGGGCGTGTCCCAGGGCCTGGGCAGGACCGTCGCGACGGCCAGCGGGACGCCGAGCGCGCGCGCCAGCTGCGCACCGAGGTTCAGGGTGGCGCGGCCGCCCTTCTCGGGCAGGTAGGCGACGAGGACGGTCACCCGTGGCTGCGCGGGTCGGCCGGGGCGGGACGGTGCTGCACGCGACCAGGGTAGCGATCGGCGAACTTCACAGCACGGACACGCTTTCGGCCGCTCCGACGTGCCCGGCTCACCTACCGTGGTGGGTCCGCAGGACATCGACGTCCGTACTCGATCCCTGAGGAGCCGCACCACGTGAACATCAGCACCTCCGTCTGGCTGACCCTGGCCGTCGCCGTCGTGGCCGCCGTCGCGGCCGCCGTCGTCGGCGAGCTCGTCGCCCTCGGTGTCCGCCGCCTCGGCCGCAACCACGAGATCCTCGCCACCCTCGCCCAGCGGGGACGGCGACCCCTCGCGGGGTTCATGGCCACCCTGGCCGCGCAGTGGGCGCTGAAGATCTACTCCCAGACCGCCGACTGGCAGCAGCCGACGTTCTTCGCGCTGACCCTGCTGACCGTCGCCTTCGGGGCCTGGCTGGCGGTGGTCGCCGCGAACGTCGTCCAGGACGTCCTGCTGCTGCGCTACCGGATCGACGTCAAGGACAACCGCCGCCAGCGCCAGCGCCGCACCCAGGTGCAGCTGGTCAAGCGCGTCGCGGTGGCCCTCATCATCGTCGTCGCCGTGGCCTCGATGCTGCTGACGATCCCCGGTGCGCGCGGCGCGGGCGCGAGCGTGCTGGCCTCGGCCGGGTTGCTCTCGGTGGTCGCCGGCCTGGCCGCGCAGACCTCGCTGGCGAACATCTTCGCCGGGTTGCAGATCGCCTTCACCGACGGGATCCGCGTCGACGACGTCGTGGTCGTCGAGGAGGAGTGGGGCAACATCGAGGACATCACCCTCACCTACGTCGTGGTGAAGCTGTGGGACCAGCGGCGTCTCATCCTCCCCTCCACGTACTTCACGACGACGCCGTTCGCGAACTGGACACGGAACTCCTCGGACATCATCGGCAGCGTCGACTTCGACGTCGACTGGACCGTCCCCTTCGACGAGGTCCGTTCGCACGCAGAGGCTTTCGTGAAGGACCACCCGCTCTGGAACGGCCAGACCTACGCGCTGCAGGTGACCGACGCGCGGAACTCGTTCGTCTCCTTCCGGGTGCTGGTCAGCGCGGACTCGGGCGGGGAACTCTTCGACCTGCGCTGCGCGGTGCGCGAGGAACTCGTCGCCCTCCTGCGCCGCGAGCACCCGGGCGCCCTGCCCAAGGTCCGGATGGACACCCCGCGGGCCGTCCACATCCCGCAGCAGGACGGTCACCGGGCGACGCGGACGGTGACGGGCTGATGGGGAGCGCGCACCTCCAGACGATCGTCGTCGGCGCCGGCGCCATCGGCTCCGCGGCCGCCTACTGGCTGGCCGAACGCGGCCAGACCGACGTGCTGGTGCTCGAGCAGTATGAGCTCGGCCACGCCCACGGCGCGTCCGAGGACCACTCGCGGATCATCCGGCACAGCTACCACGACAGCGTCTACGGTCGCCTGACCCGTCCCGCCTACGACAACTGGGCGAGGTTGCAGGACCGCAGCGGTCAGCAGCTGGTGTTCGAGACGGGTGGCCTGGACATCGCCGTCGAAGGCACCCCCGGGGTGCAGGGCGTCGAGAACTACCGCCGCACCCTCACCGAGAACGGCCACCCGTGGGAGGCGCTGGACACCGCCGGCCTCCTCGAGCGCTTCCCGCAGTTCCGCATCGACGAGGACGTGCGGGCGACGTACCAGCACGAGACGGGCCTGCTGGACGTCCGCCGTTCCCGCCAGACGCACGTCGCGCTCGCCGAGGGGGCGGGCGTCACGTTCCTCGAGCGCACGCCGGTCCGTCGCCTCGAGAGCTACGCCCACGGCGTGCGGGTGTTCACCGACGAGGGCGTGCACACCGCGGACCACGTCGTCGTGGCCACCGCCTCCTGGGCGGACGACCTGCTGCGGGACCTCGGCCAGACCTGGACGACGACCATCAGCCAGGAGCAGGTCGCCTACTTCGCGACCCCCCACGTCAAGGACTTCTCCATCGGGCGGTTCCCGGTGTGGGTCTGGCACGACGAGATGATGTTCTACGGGTTCCCCGTCTACGGCGAGGTCGCGATCAAGGTCTCCCGCGACGTCACCGGGAACTTCGTGACGCAGCAGACCCGCACCCGGGAGCCGATCCCGGCCGAGACGGACCTGCTGGCGGACTTCGTCCGGGACCGGTTGCCAACCGGGATCGGGCGCGAGCTGTACAGCAAGACCTGCGTCTACGACATGCCGCCGGACCGCGACTTCGTCGTCGACGCCCTTCCCGGGCACCCCCGCATCGTGCTGGGTCTGGGTGCCGGTCACGCCGCGAAGTTCTCGGGCCTGCTGGGCGAGGTCCTGGCCGAGCTCGTGGTCGACGGCCGGTCGTCGCACCCCATCGGGAGCTTCCGCGCCGACCGTCCCGCCCTGACCGACCCGGCCTTCGTCCCGGCCTTCCTGCTGCGGGGCTGACCGGAGCCCGGCACGAGACGACCCCGGCGGTGTGACGCAGCTCTCAACGGGGACGGACGGGCGACCCGCTCAAGGGGTGCCGGGGGGCGCGTCGACACACAGGCACGTGCCCTTCGCCCTGTTGATCCCTTCCCTCGGTCTCGTCGCCGCCGCCATCGGCATCCTCACGGGGGTCCCGCAGGTGCTCCGCCTGCTGCGCAGCCCCGACGCCAGCGGCCTGTCCTTCTCCTCCGCGGTCCTCGGCGTGCTGAGTTCCGGCAGTTGGCTGACCTACGGGTTCCTGCTGCTCGACCCGGCCCAGCTCGTCGCGAACGTCCCCGGCCTCGCCTGCGCGGTCGTGACCGTCGTCCTCGCCGCCCGTCGTCTCGGCGTGGCCCTGACCCCGGCCCTGGTGTGCGTGGCGGCCTGGGTCCCGCTCGTCGCGGTGGCGTTCCTCCTCGGGGGTCCGGCCCTCGTCGGCGTGGTCGCCACCGCGGTCTCGCTGGTGAAGATGCTGCCCCAGGTCCGCACCGTCCTGCGCCGCGAACCGCTGCACGGCCTCGCGCCCGCGTCGTTCGTCCTGACCCAGCTGTCGGCCACGCTGTGGGCGGTCTACGGCCTCGGGACGGGACAGCCCTCCGTCGTGGTCTGCTCCGTCGTCTCCGCGGTCCTGGCGGGGGTCGTCCTCTCGCGCCGCTGCCCGCCCCTCGCGGTCGCCCGCGCCCTGCACGAGGGCCGCTTCGGCGTCCCGGGCCGCCTCCTCGTCCGCCCGCTGGTCCTCGCCCGCCGGGCCACCCTCACGCTGGCGGCGTGACCCGGTTCATCGCCCGGTGCACGTGCAGGCGGACCAGGCAGCTGCGCACGGCCATCCGCATCGGCTGGTCGGCGCAGTGCTGCACCAGCCACTGCCCGACGCACTCGAGGTCGTCGGGACCCAGCTCCATGCCCAGGCGGCCCGTGGCCAGCGCGGCCTCGCTCCACACCTGCAGGGCCTGCTCGGGACCCGAGACGTCGGCCAGGCGTCGCAGCCACTCCACCGTCGTCGGGGGTTCCACCTGACGCGAGGAGCGGCGCGCCGGCGCGGTCAGCTCCGCCTGTCCCGATCTCATGCTGGAGACATCGGCACGGGAGACCACGTCGCGGAGCCTCCAGGGGGGTGAAGCGGACGGGTGGTGGCCGAGGGGTGCTGTCGCGAGCCACTCCCGTGATCACGGCGGCGGTCGGGCGCCTCCCGGTGACCGGTCGACCCCGACGGGGCCGTCCGGGTGGCGCGGACGGGTGGTGGGGCGGACGGGGCTGCAGGTCCCCCGGCGGGAAGCCGATGGGAAGACCGGGCCCGTCCACGAGCAGCGGGCACCCGCCGCGGTGACGGCGGTGGTGTCGAGGACGTCGAGGACGAGGAGCTGCAATGGACGAGGCCGGCGTGCTGACCGACCGCTCGCGGCTGGAGGCGGTCGCGACCTGGGACGGGATCCACCCCGATCTGAAGCACCGACTGGACCAGGTGGCCTCCCGCACCGCGGCCGGCCTGGGGTTCCCCCTCAGCCTGGTCAGCTTGGTGCTGGACTCCTCGGTCGTCTTCGCGGGCAGCCACGGACTGGTCAGCTGGGTCGCGGAAGTCGGCGGTCTGCCCGCGGAGTGGTCGTTCTGCACCACGACGGTCGTCGAGGGCGCTCCCCACGTCGTTCCCGACGCCGCCCTCGATCCGCTCCAGCACGACAACCCCGTGGTGACCGACGCCGGGGTGCGCTCCTACGCCGGCGTGCCCCTGCGCACCCGCGACGGGAGCGTCGTGGGTGCGCACTGCGTCCTGGGCGTCGAACCGCACGAGTTCGGCCCCGGGGAGATCGCGGAGCTGGAACGCGCGGCCGCGGAGATCGTCGCCATCTTCGAGGAGCACCGCGACGGCCTCACGACGCTGTGAGACCGGCGGTGCCCCTCGCCCGGTGACGGGCTACCCGATCGTCCGGGCCGGGTCCCCGACCTCCTTCACCAGGTGGACCAGGGTGGTGCCGTGGTCGTCGACGGACTCGCCGGCCCGGACGTAGCCGGCCCGTTCGTAGCGGGCGATGGTCGCCGCGGAATCCCCGCCGGTGAACAACCGCAGCTCGGTGATCCCCTGCGGCAGCGCCTCTTCGAGGGCACCGAGCAGGGCGGACCCCAACCCCTGCCGCTGCTGGTCGGGGGCGACGGCGAGACGCCCCACGTGGGCGGTGCTCCCCTCGACCCGTCCGCGGACGGCCCCGACGAGGCGGGTGCCGCGCAGGGCGACGAGCACGACCTGCTCCCCGATCGCCGCGAGGACCGCGTCGAGGTCCTCGCGCAACGGGGGCATGGAGGGGTCTCCGTAGCGCTGGGCCTCGCTGACGAAGGCCGCGCGCTGGACGGTGAGCAGTTCCCCCGCGTCACCGTCCACCGCGCGCCGCAGGACTACCGCAGGATCCACTGTCCCGGCTCCGCCAGTGCCTCGACCGACGCCGGGCCCCAGGTGCCCGGCGCGTAGGACTCGACCGCCGGACGGTTCGCGGAGAACCGGTCGATGACGGTCCACGCGGCCCGCAGCCCCTCGACCCCGGTGAACAGCGACCGGTCACCGGTGAGCACGTGCTCGATGAGGTGGACGTAGGGCAGCGCGGGCTGCTGACCGTCGAGACCCGGCAGCGGCAGCGTCGCGGTGCCGTCGACGGTGCCGCCGGCCACGCCAGGGGTGCGCACCGTCATCGAGACGTCGATCGCGCCGCCGTCGAGCAGCGAGAAGCTGACCGTGGCGGGCTGGACGTCGGACCCCGCGTAGGGGCCGTCGGCCGGGGCCCTCAGCACGAGGGTGACGCGCTGCTCGTCGGCGGTCATCTTCTTGCCCGACCGCAGCAGGAACGGCACCCCGCGCCAGCGGTCGTTGTCGATCCACACCCGGCAGGCGGCCAGGGTGTCGGTCTGCGAGTCGTCCGGGACGCCGTCGATCGCGGTGTAGCCCTCGAACTGCCCGAGGACGACCTCGGCCGGGTCGAGTTCGCGGAAGTCCTGCAGCGCAGCGTCGCGCGAGGCCTGCAACGCCCCCGGGCCGAGGTCGGCCGGGGGTTCCATCGCGACGGTCGCGGCCATCTGGAACAGGTGGGTGACGATCATGTCGAGGAACGCGCCGGTCGCGTCGTAGAAGCTCGCGCGCTGCGCGACGTCGAGGGTCTCGGCGATGTCGACCTGGACCTGCGCGACGAACTCGTTGCTCCAGATCGAGGACAGCCACGGGTTCGCGAACCGCGCGTGGATGACGTCCTGCTGGGCCTCGAAGGCGAGGAAGTGGTCGATCCGGAACACCTGCGACTCGTCGAAGACGCGCTGCACCTCGGTGTCGAGCTCCTCGAAGGTCTCCAGCGAGGTGCCGTAGGGCTTCTCGTAGACGACGCGGGCACCCTCGACGAGGCCGTGCGCCGCGAAGGCCTTGGTGGTGGGCAGGAACGCGTCCGGCGGGACGGCGAGGTAGTGCACGACCTGCGCGTCGCCGTCCAGGTCCTCGCGGGCCTGGGCGAGGACGTCGAGCAGCGCGCCCGGGTCCTCCTCGCTGAACCCGCCACCGGCGAAGAGCAGGTGCTGGGCGAAGTCGTCCCAGGGGCCGTCGGCGGGCTGCGGCCCGAACTCCTCGAGCGCCTCGCGGACGAACTCGCGGAACTCGTCGTGGGACATGTCACGGCGTCCGCTGCCGATGAGTCGCCACTGCTGCGGGAGCCGGCCGAGGCGGGCCAGCTCGAAGAACGCCGGGGAGACGAGCCGGCGGGAGAGGTCGCCCGACGCCCCGTACATGACGAAGATCGTGGGCCGGTCGGTGCTGGACTGCGCTGTCTGCGGTGCGGTGGTCACGTGCGAACGGTACTTGTCCCGGGTCGCGCACCGGGGGCTAAGGTGGTCCCGTGACCACCACTGCGTCCCTCCGGGGAGCCTCCGCCGACAGCGCCCGCGCGCTGTGCAGCGGTGCGTGGTGGTGGGTGTCGGCGGTCGCCTGACGCTTGCCCGTCCCGGTGGCCGCCTCGTCGAGGAGGCCCTCCCGTGACGGTCCCTCGACGGTCGGCTCCCCCAGCCCCTCGAGGAGAGAACCCCTGATGACACCCGCTGACGAACTGATCGCGGAACTGCTGGCGCCCGGCGCCGGTCCCTTCGCGCTGCTGCGCCGCCTCGACCCGCGCAGCGGCCGGCCCGGACCCGTCGAGGTCCTGCGCGGACCCGTCGAGGTCGTCGAGCACCTGGCCGACATCCCGTTGCGCGAGCGCACCTCCCGCGACGCCCTGGCCCTCGTGCCGTTCCGCCAGATCCGCGAACGCGGGTTCGACGTCCACGACGACGACACCCCCCTGCAGGTCCTGCGCATCGACTCCACCGAGGACCTCGCGCTCGAGGACGCGCTGCGGGCGCTGCCCGACGCCGAGGTCGCGCTGCGCGACGTCGCGCCCGACCTCTCCGACGAGGACTACGCCGCCGTCGTGCGCCGCATCATCGACGAGGAGATCGCGCAGGGCTCGGGCGCGAACTTCGTCATCCGCCGCGACGTCGACGGCGTCATCGACGGGTTCAGCGCGACGACCGCGCTGAGCCTCTTCCGCCGCCTCCTCGTCGCCGAGCAGGGGGCCTACTGGACGTTCGTGGTCCACGTCCCCGGGGCCGAGGGGCGGTCGCGGACGTTGGTCGGCGCGAGTCCCGAGGTCCACGTCCGGATGGCCCGCGGCGAGGTCGTGATGAACCCGATCTCCGGCACCTACCGCTACCCCGCGACCGGCCCCGACGCCGACGGTCTCGTGGAGTTCCTCACCGACCCCAAGGAGGTCGAGGAACTCTTCATGGTGGTCGACGAGGAACTCAAGATGATGTGCTCGGTCGGTGACCTCGGCGGGGTCGTGCACGGTCCGTACCTGCGCGAGATGGCGAACCTCGCCCACACCGAGTTCGAACTGCGCGGCCAGACCACCCTCGACGCCCGGGAGGTGCTGCGCCAGACGATGTTCGCCGCCACCGTGACGGGCAGCCCGTTGCAGAGCGCGTGCCGGGTCATCCGCCGGTTCGAGCCCTCGGGACGCGGGTACTACGCCGGCGCGCTGGCGCTGCTGGGCACCGACGACGAGGGCACCCAGACCCTCGACTCCCCCATCCTCATCCGCACGGCCGACGTCCGCGCGCAGGGTTCCACCGCCACCGTCCGGGTCTCGGTCGGCGCCACCCTGGTGCGGGGTTCCACCCCCGAGGGCGAGGTCGCGGAGACGCACGCGAAGTCCGCCGGGGTGCTGCGCGCGCTCGGGGCGCTGCCCCCGTTGCCGCCCCGCACCGGCGCCGACGGGGCGCCCGTCCGCCGGGTCCCGCTCATCGCCGACCCGCGGGTCGCGACGCTGCTGGCCTCCCGCCGCGACCGGCTCGCGTCGTTCTGGCTCGAACCGCAGAAGCAGCCGACGGGTTCGCCCCTGGGTCAGGCCCTGGTGATCGACGCCGAGGACACGTTCACCTCGATGCTCGTGCACCTGCTGGCCTCGGCCGGGTTGCAGGCCCGGGTGCTGCGCTACGACGACCCGACGCTGGACGCGGAGCTCGCCGCCCACGACGGGCTGGTGCTGCTCGGTCCCGGCCCGGGTGACCCGGAGGACTCCGGCGACCCGCGGATCGCGCGGTTGCAGGAACTCGCCGCGCGGTTGTCGGCCGCCGCCCGGTCGGGCGGGAACCCCCTCCTCGGGGTGTGCCTGGGCCACCAGCTGCTGTCCGGGACGCTGGGTCTGCCGTTGCGCCGCAAGGACGCTCCCCACCAGGGCACCCAGCTCGACGTCGACCTGTTCGGCACGGCGGCGACCGTCGGGTTCTACAACAGCTTCACCGCACGGGTCGACGAGGCGTCCATCGCGCGCCTCGCGCGTGAGGGCATCCACGTCGCGACCGGTCCCGCCGACGAGGTCGTCGCCGTGCGCGGGGAGGGTTTCGCCGGGATCCAGTTCCACCCCGAGTCCGTCCTGACCCTCGGCGGCCCGGACGTCCTGCGTTCCCTGGTCGAACCCCTCCTCACCTCCCCCTGACCAACTCCTGGGGAGTTTTCCACCCTTCCCACGAGGCGGAAGGGTGGAAAACTCTCCAGGAGTGCTCACCACGGGAGCCGGTACCGGGGACGGGCGAAGTCGGCCGGTCGCAGGTCGTTCATCGGCTGCCACTCGATGGCGCGGGCGATCTCGAGCATGACCCGCTGCGCCGGCCACAGGTTCGCCCAGCGGTACCGCAGCACGGGAAGGTCGGCCTGCACCACGAGCAGCCTCTCGCGGGTGGCGTCGGCGTCGCGCTGCCGGAGGTCGTCGTGGTACCCGCCGTCGAACTCGAGGGCGAACACCCGACGTCGCCCCCGGACCAGGAGATCGGGGAACCTCAGGAGCGACCCGTCCGGGGTGGTGAGGAGGAGGGACGGGTTCACCCAGGGCTCGGGGAGGCCGGCCAGGACGACACACATCCGCAGCCGGCTCTCCCCCACCGAGCGGGACGCGCCGTGGCACAGGGACAACGCGGTCCGGGCGTAGTCCACGCCGGGCCACCGGCGGTGCCTCTCCAGGTACTCGGCGAACTGCGCCAGGTCCAGTCCGGCGGCGGCGAAGGTGTCGAGGACGGACACCCGCTCGACCAGCGGGACGTCGCGGAGGAGGTCGAACACCGTCCGGAACCAGCTGGTGACCAGAACTCCACCGACGACCACCGTGTCGTCGTCCTCCGCGCGCAGGACCTGCCGGCGGGACCGGTGCACCGCCCGCTCGATCCCGGCCCCGTCCGGCCCCCGGGTGGTGACGAGAGGGACGTCGACCCCCGGCGGCGGGGTCCACACCCCGTGGATCCAGGCCGCGGTCAGACCGGCGAAGACCACCTCGCCCGGGGCCGCCAACCGCAGGGCCTGCACCCGCACCGCGTCGTCGACGGCGACGTCGCGGTGCACGTACACCCCGGTGTGCAGCCGACGCCACACCGCGGACTCGAGCTGGCGTCGGGACAGACCCGCGTCGAGGGCCTGAGCCACCGTGAACGGGTGGCGGGCGAGGGCACTGGGCACCTGGGGGCGACGCGGCATCCGCCGATGGTGCGAGGGGTCGACGGGACGCTCACCGCTTCGTCCACAGAGCGCCGTCCGCACCCAGCCTGTGCACACCGGGATGACCCCTGCCTCGGCAACTCCTAGGAGATTTTCCACCCTTCACCGCCCCGGAAGGGTGGGAAGTCTCCCAGGAGTTGGTCAGGGGTGGCCGGGGCTGACCAACCCGATCTCGTAACCGAGCACGACGGCCTGGACGCGGTCGCGCAGCCCGAGCTTCGTGAGGATCCGGCTGACGTGGGTCTTGGTCGTCTGCTCGGCGATGAACAGTTCTGCGGCGATCTCCTGGTTCGACAACCCGCGGGCGATGCAGACGAGCACCTCGCGTTCGCGCGGGGTGAGGTCGGCGACGGCCGCGGGGACGTTCACCCCGCGGGTGCGGGTGGCGACGAAGTGCTCGATGAGGCGTTTCGTGATCCCGGGCGAGAGGAGCGAGTCGCCCACCGCGACCGCCCGCACGGCGTCGACGAGGACCTCGGGCGTGGCATCCTTGAGCAGGAACCCGCTGGCGCCGGCCTGCAGGGCCGAGAACACGTAGTCGTCGATGTCGAAGGTCGTCAGCACCAGCACCTTCGGCGCCGGGTCGAGCCCCGCGGCGAGGATCGCGCGGGTCGCGCCGAGCCCGTCGAGGACGGGCATCCGGACGTCCATCAGCACCACGTCGGGGTGCACCGAGGTCACGACCTCCACGGCCTGCTCACCGTCGGCGGCCTGCCCGACGACCTCGATCCCGGGCTGGGCGTCCAGCAGGGCGGAGAACCCCGCCCGGATCATCGCCTGGTCGTCGACGACCACGGCTCGTACCGTTCCCGAGGAGCTCACACCCCAGGTTCCCACGGCAGCGACACCCGCAGGAGGAACCCACCGTCCGGGGTGGGTTCCGCGCTCACCGAGCCACCCAGCAGCGACGCCCGTTCCCGCACGCCGACCAGCCCGTGCCCGCCGGAATCGGGGGCGGGCGGGAAACCTTCGGGAGCGACGCCGTTGCGGACCTCGACGACGACCCCGGGGTCCGTGCGCAGCACGCTGACCTCGACGCCCGCCCCGGTCGCGTGCCGCACGACGTTGGAGAGCCCCTCCTGCACGATCCGGTGCACGGCGATCCCCAGGGCCGACGGCAGTGACGGGTCCCGCAGCGACGGGTCGACGCGCACCCGGACGTCCGAGCCCGCCCGGCGGGCGCCTTCGACGAGTTCCGCGAGTCCGTCCAGCCCGGACCGCGGGGCGAGTTCGACCCCGTCGGAGCGGCTGCGCAGCACCCCGAGCAGCGTCCGCATCTCGGCCAGCGCGGTGCGCGACTGGGCGGCGATGTCGTCGAACTCGGCCCGGGCCGCCGGGGAGAGGTCCGGGATGCGGTACTGCGCCGTGGTGGCCTGGACGCCGATGACGGACATGCTGTGCGCGACGACGTCGTGCAGTTCGCGGGCGATGCGGTTGCGCTCCTCGACGACGACCCGCCGGGACTGCTCCAGCTCGGTGTCGCGACGCGAGCGGGCCAGTTCCTCGCGCACCCGTCGGCGTGCGCCGACGGCGCTGCCGATGCCCAGCGCCAGCAGGGAGTTCGAGCCGTAGACGACGAGGTTCGCGCCGGAGTCCTCGGAGAACCCGCTGAAGAGCCCGGCCACGGCGACGGTGAGCGCGAGGCTGCCCACCCACGCGGTCACCCCGACCCGCCACAACCGCCGCACTCCCAGGACCAGCAGCAGCGCGGCGAACGTCAGCAGCGACGGGACCGTCCAGGGCCACGGCCCGGCCTGGGGGTCGGCCCCCACCGCGACGAGCAGCACCCCGGTCAGCGCCGCGATGACCCCGAGGTCGGCCCGGAAGAGCGCGAGCACCAGCCCGCCGCACTGCATCAGGACGGCGGCCAGCGCCCACCCGGCGGGGACCCCGTGCACGGCGGCGTCCACCGGAGCCCCGACGGCGTACAGCGCCACCGCCAGGAGCGCCACGGCCACCCGGCCGGAGAGGAGCGGCCGCAGCGCCGCGGGGACGCGGGGTGGACGGGGCCGGGGTAGACGTGGACGAGGCAGCCGGGTCAGGGGCGCCCGGACCGGCCGGTCACGCCGGCTGGAACGACGCAGCAAGGAGCCCACCTCCTGACCGGATCGTCGCCAGCGCGGCCCCGACGACGGTCTTGACCCCCAGCAGGAGACCGGCGACGGCGAGACCGGCGAGCACCGCGAGCCAGGGCCGGTCGAGGACCCCCTCCACGCGGGCCGCGAGGTGCTCCCCCGTCAGCATGCCGAGCCCGACGAGGACGCTGACCCGCACGGCGGTCAGCAGTGCGGTCCAGCCGAGGAACCGGCGGTAGCCGACGGCGGCGTAGCCGGCGGCGAGGAAGGCCGGCACGGCACCCACGTCGACGAGCTTCGCCCCGGCGACGACCGTCCCGAGGTGGTCGGAGGCCTTGCGGCACAGGAGGTCCTGGCGGTCCGGGGTGAAGCCGAGCTTCGCGCTGAGGCGCGCGACCCACGGGTGGCCCCCGGCCCGGCGACCGGCCCGGCCGAGCAGGTAGAGCCCGCTGTCGAGGAGCAGGTCGATCCCGAACGCCAGCAACCACACCAGGAGCAGCGCCGCGTGACCGGCCCCGACCAGGGTGCCGCCGGCGAACGTCGCCACCGGCCCCTCCAGCACCATCGCGGGCGCCAGCACCGCGTACGGCGTCCCCACCAGCACGTCCACCCGAACCACCCGACCTCTCGACTCCCGCAGCGACGCCAGTCAACCGGCCCGGGCCCACGGGCGTCGTCCCCCACCGGAGCCGCCGGCACGTGCGACCCCGGTAGGGGGTGGTCCTCAGAGGCGGGGGTCCACGGGTTCGGACTCCAGCGCCAGGACGGCGAAGGTGCACTCGTGCACGCGCCACAGCGGCTCGGCCCGGGCGGCCCGTTCCAGCCCCTCCAGGCCGAGGGCGTACTCGCGCAGGGCCAGCGACCGCTTCCGCCCCAGGCTCCGCTGCCGGATCCGCTCGAGGTTCGCGGGTTCGGTGTAGTCGGGGCCGTAGACGATGCGCAGGTACTCCCGGCCCCGGACCTTGAGGCCGGGCTGGACGAGTCCCCGCCGGGTGCGCACCCGGTTGGCGAGGGGTTTCACCACCATCCCCTCGCCCCCGGCGTCGGTCAGCTCGCTCCACCAGGCCACCCCGGCGGCGCTCGACTCCGCGTCGGTGGTGTCGACCACGATCCGCCGGGTCGCTGCGATCCGGTCCGGGGCCACGGCGACGAGGCGGTCGGCGATCCCCAGGTGCCAGTCGTGCGGGCGGTCGGCGAAGGTGTGCCCGGCCGCGCCGAGCAGCGCGAAGGGGGCCAGCCGCACCCCGTCCAGCCCGTCCGTCGGCCAGCAGTAGCGCCGGTAGGCGTCGGTGAAGGCGGCGACGTTGGTGGCCCGGGACGCGGTGCGCGGCAGCAGGTCCCCGAGGTCGAGCCCGCGCCCGGCGGCCTGCTCCAGGACGCCCACGGCGAAGGGCAGCGCCGAGCGACCGGCCGCCCCGACGGAGGCGTACTGCTCGCGCAGCAGCGGACCCGCCTTCGCGCTCCAGGGCAGCAGTTCGGCGTCGAGCAGCAGCCAGCCGGTGTCGAACTCCTCGAACAACCTGGCCGCCTCGGCGGCGGTCCGCAGCTCCTCGACGAGCGCCGCAGTCAGCGCGGGGTCGAAGAAGCTGCGCCCGGTGCGGGTCCAGATCGCCCCCAGCGCTCCACCGGGTGCGCCGAAGCGTTGCGCGGCAGCTTCTTCGTCCCGGCAGAGCAGGACGAGCGCCCGCGATCCCATGTGCTTCTCCTCGCACACCACGGTGTCGACGCCGTCGGCGGCGAACGCGCTGAACGCCTCGTCGGGGTGTTCGAGGAACCCCTCCCGCTTCGACGTCGCGACGGGCGACATGGTGGGCGGCAGGTGGATCAGCCAGCGCGGGTCGAGGGCGAAGCGGGACACGACCTCGAGCGCGGCGGCGGCGTTCTCCTCCCGGACGCTGATGCGACCGTGGTCGGCGGTCTCCACGACACGGCGGCCCTGGACGTCGCTGATGTCGAGGACGTCGGGGTCGCGCAGCACCGCGCTCTCCGGCGACAGCGTCCCGGCCACGGGGAACGGGCGGGCCGGTGCGTGGTGGACCGCCCGCGCGGCGACGGAGACGAGTTCCTTCTCCGGCCAGCGCAACGCCGTGAGGTGACCGCCGAAGACGCAGCCGGTGTCGACGCAGATCGTCCCGTTGACCCACTCCGGTTCCGGGACCGGGGTGTGGCCGTAGACGACGGTCGCGCGACCGCGGTAGTCGTTGGCCCACGGGTAGCGGACGGGCAGCCCGAACTCGTCGGTCTCCCCCGTGGTCTGGCCGTAGAGGCAGAAGTCGCGGACGCGACCCGAGGCCCGCCCCTGGTACCTCTCGAGGACCCCGGCGTGCGCGACGGCCAGCCGGCCCTCGTCGAGGACGTAGTGCGAGACCAGGGAGTCCAGGAACTCCACCACGCCCGCGCGGAACTCCTCGGTCTCCGCGGCGAGCTGCTCCAGGGACTCCGCGAGGCCGTGGGTGACCTGCACGTCACGACCTCGCAGGGCGCGCAGCAGCTTGTGCTCGTGGTTGCCGGGGACGCAGAGCGCGTGGCCGTGGGCGACCATCCCCATCACCAGGCGCAGGACACCGGGGGTGTCGGGCCCGCGGTCGACGAGGTCGCCGACGAACACCGCCCGCCGCCCCGCCGGGGGCAGCGCGTCGACCGCCCGTCCCTCCTCGTCGTGGACGAGGCCGTACCCCAACCGCCCGAGCAGGTCGAGGAGTTCCTCGCGACAGCCGTGGACGTCGCCGACGACGTCGAAGGGGCCGGTCTCGTCGCGGCGGTCGGTGTACAGGCGGGTGCGGGTGATGGTGACGTCGTCGACCTCGGCGGGGTCGCGCAGCACGTGCACGGTGCGGAACCCCTCCCGCGGCAACCCCTTGAGGCTGCGCTTGAGGTCGGCCTGCTGGCGGCGCAGGACGTGCGGACCGAAGTCGCGGTCGGCGCGGTGGCGGTTGCGTTCAGCGCTGACCGCCTCGGGCACGTCGAGGACGATCGCGACGGGCAGCACGTCGTGCGCGCGGGCCAGCGCCACCAGCGACTTCCGCGCGGACTGCTGGACGTTCGTCGCGTCGACCACGGTGAGGCGGCCCGCGGCGAGGCGCTTGCCGACGATGAAGTCGAGGACCTCGAAGGCGTCCTTGGTGGCGGACTGGTCGTTCTCGTCGTCGGCGACGACGCCGCGGGCCCAGTCGCTGGAGACGACCTCGGTGGCCTTGAAGTGGCGGCGGGCGAAGGTGGACTTCCCCGACCCGGTGGTCCCGATGAGGACGACGAGGCTCATCGCGGGGACGGTCAGTTCGCGGCTCACGCGGCGACCCCCTTGGTGAACACGGCCAGCTGCGTCGGGGTCCCCACGGCGGGGTCCTCGTCACCGACCCCGAGCGTGGCGACGGAGTAGCCGAACCGGGCGCAGACGCCGCCGGCCCACCGCGCGAACTCGGCGCGGGTCCACTCGAAGCGGTGGTCGGCGTGGCGGAACCCGTTCTCGAACAGGTCGGGGTAGTTCACGTTGTACTCCGCGTTGGGGGTCGTGACGATCACCGTCGTGGGGGCGGCCTCACCGAAGACGACCCGTTCCAGGGCAGGCAGTCGGGGCGGGTCGACGTGCTCGACGACCTCGGAGAGGACGGCCGCGTCGAGGCCGTTCAGCCGTTCGTCGCGGTAGGTGAGGGCGGACTGGAACAGCCGCACGCGGTCGGGGTCCGGCATCCGGTCCAGGTGGAGGCGGCGCGCGGCCTGCTGCAGGGCCCGCACGGACACGTCCGTCCCGAGGATCGAGGTGTACTGCGCGTCGGCGGCGAGCGCGGCCACGAGCTGCCCCTGTCCGCAGCCGAGGTCGGCGACCCGTGCGGCGCCGGACTCGCGCAGGACGGCGAGGATCGCGGCGCGGCGGTGCTCCTTCAGCGGAACCCGCACCTCGGCGTCCTCGGGTTCCTCGACGGGGCCCGCGGTGCCGTCGACGTCGACGAGCCGGTCGAGGGCGTCCACCACGAGGTGGCGTCGGTGGGCGAGGTAGCGGGCGGTGATGAGGTCCCGTTCGGGGTGGGCCGCGAGCCAGTCGCCGCCGCGGCGCACGAGCTTGTCGATCTCCTCCTCCCCCACCCAGTAGTGCTTGGCGTCGTCCAGGACCGGCAGCAGGACGTAGAGCTGCGCCAGGACGTCGGCGATCCGCGCGCGGCCGGCGAGTTCGAGGTCGACGTAGCGCGAGGTCCCCCACGTCGGCACCGTCTCGTCCAGCGGCAGGTCGCGGGTGGTGACGCTCCAGCCCAGGGGCTCGAAGAGCCGGCGCACCAGGTCGGCGCCGCCGCGACGGGCGGGGACGGCGGGCAGGCGGACCTGCAACGGCCAGCGCACGTCCACGAGCTCGGGACGCGAGGTGCAGCGCGCGGCGAGGGCGGTGGAGAAGGTCCGGCCGAGGGCGACGGCGAGCATGCTGGACGCCGCGTAGGGACGGTCGTTGACGTACTGACCCAGCACGCTCTGCGTGTCCCCCCGGGCGGAGCGGACCAGCCCGACCGGGTCGACCTCCAGCAGCACCGCGAGCGTGGTCTGCTCCGGGGTGTTCTCCGGGTAGAACACGTGGGTGGTCACCGCGCCCTGCTCGGCGGTGAGGACACGGTCGGGGTGCTTGTGCAGCAGGAACCCGAGGTCGCCCGCGGGCACGTCGGGCGCCGGTCGCTGTGCGGTGAGGGTCAGGATCACCGGTCCAGCTGATCACGGATGGCGGCTCCGGCGCACGGGAAAGGACGAAGGCCCGGACCGTGTGGTCCGGGCCTTCGTCCTATTGGTAGCGGGGACAGGATTTGAACCTGCGACCTCTGGGTTATGAGCCCAGCGAGCTACCGAGCTGCTCCACCCCGCGTCGTGGGACCAATCGTACGCCACGAGGGCCGCGAGGCCAAATCCGTTGCGGGAGAGCAGCACCGCGAACGACGAAGGCCCGGACCGTGTGGTCCGGGCCTTCGTCCTACTGGTAGCGGGGACAGGATTTGAACCTGCGACCTCTGGGTTATGAGCCCAGCGAGCTACCGAGCTGCTCCACCCCGCGTCGTGGTCCCTACGGTACGCCACGATCGGGGTGAGCCCAAATCGCCGGGGGAACGACGAAGGCCCGGACCGTGTGGTCCGGGCCTTCGTCCTACTGGTAGCGGGGACAGGATTTGAACCTGCGACCTCTGGGTTATGAGCCCAGCGAGCTACCGAGCTGCTCCACCCCGCGTCGTGAACACCACGTTACGCCACGACGGCCGCGGGGCCAAATCCCTCCCCTCGTCCGTGATCTCGCAGGGAATCCCCGCAAGATCACGGACGGGAGGTGGGTCAGGGGGTGGGGGTGCCCGTGGGGTCCGGCGGCGCGGCCGAGGAGGACGGACTCGCCGACGGGCTGCTCCCGTCGCCGCCCTCGAGGCGGTTCTGGGCCTCGCTCGCAGCGTTGACGGCCGCGGTGAGGCGCTGCTGCGCCTCGCCGTACTTGGTGAAGTCGCCCGAGGCGAGCGCGGCCGAGGAGTCCTGGATGGCCTGCTTGGCCGTGTCCAGCGCCTGCTGCAGCTCGGTGGCGGGGTCACCGGTCGTGGGGCTCCCCGTGGGACTCCCGGTGGGTGTCCCGGTCGCGCCGGCCGTCGGGGTGCCCGTCGGGGTGGCCCCGGTGGACGGGGCGGTCCCCGCGTCACCCGCGGTCGCCCCGGCGTTGCCGCCGAACACCTTCTTCAGCGCCCCGTCCAGGGTGGTGTCGATGGCGATGGTGTCGCCGAACACCGCCACGACGCGGCTCAGGCGCGGGAAGGAGTTGTCGCCGGTGCTCTGCGCGTAGATCGGTTCGACGTAGAGCAGGCCGCCGCCCACGGGCAGCGTCAGCAGGTTCCCGTACTTCACCGTCGACCCGCCGCCGAGGGTCAGCAGCCGGACCTGGTCGGCCACCGCGGTGTCGGAGTTGATGTTGTTCTGGATCTGCACCGGGCCGTTGATCGTCGTCGACTGCGGGAGTTCCAGCAGCCGGATCTTGCCGTACCCGGCGTTCTTGACCCCCGTCTCGGCTCCGGCGTTGGAGTCGACCGCGACGAAACCACGCAGCACCTGGGTGCCCGAGGTGTTCGCGTTCGAGGCCGGCACGTACGTCGTGGTCAGGCTGAACGTCGGGTCCTGCTGGTCCGGCATCGCCAACGTCAGGTAGTACGGCGGCTGCTTGGGCCGGGTGGCCCCCGTGGGGACCTCCACGGTCGGGTCCGCGGGGACGTTCCAGAAGTCCTGACCGGTGAGGAAGGAGGACGGGTCGGTCACGTGGTACTTCTCGAGGACCTCACGCTGGACCTTGAACATGTCCTGCGGGTAGCGCAGGTGCTGCATGAGCGACTCGTCGACGTCGGCGAGGGGTTTCACCGCGTCGGGGAACGCCTTCATCCAGGCCTTGAGCACCGGGTCGGTGTCGTCCCACTCGTAGAGGGAGACCTTGCCGGTGTAGGCGTCGACGGTGGCCTTCACCGAGTTCCGCACGTAGTTGACGGTGCGGTCCTGCAAGGCCTGCACGCTGCTGCCCTGGGACTGGGTCAGCGCGTCCGTGGTGGCGTCGCCGAGTTCGGTCGCCGCCGCGTAGGGGAAGGAGCTCGAGGTCGTGTACCCGTCGAGGATCCAGACGACCCGGCCGTCGACGATCGAGGGGTAGGCGTCACCGTCCATGGTCAGCCAGGGTGCGACCTTCTCGACGCGCTCGCGGGGGGTGCGGTCGTAGAGGATCTTCGAGTCCGCCGTCACCGAGCTGGACAGCAGGAGGTTCTGGTCCCCGAACTTCAGCCCGTACACCAGCTTCTGCAGCAGGTTCCCGACGGCGACGCCGCCGGACCCGTCGTACTTGGTCGTGGCGAACCCCGTGGCCGAACCGTCGGGGTAGTCGATCTCGTTGTCCTTGCCGCCGACGACGGAGTAGTCCGTCGTGCCCTCACCGAAGTAGATGCGGGGCTGGTCCAGGCCGAGGTCACCCGTGGTCGGGACGTTGGCCTCGAGGTAGCTGGGGCTGCCGTCGGGGGCGCGGGAGTTCCCCTGGGCGACGACGACGCCGTAGCCGTGGGTGTAGATGGTGTGCTCGTTGACCCAGGTCCGCTGGTTGGGGGCCAGCCCCGCGAGGTTCAGCTCGCGGGCGGCGACGACCGCGTCCTGGGTCCCGCTCTCGGTGGCGTAGCGGTCGACGTCGAGGGTGTCGCCGAACTTGTAGTACCCGCGCTGTCCCTGGGTCTGCTGGAACGCCTCGCCGACGACCGCGGGGTCGAGCAGGCGGACGCTGGGGATCGTCTGCGCGTCGGACGACAACTGCCCCTGGGTGGCCGTGGTGTTCGCGGCGTAGTCGGAGACCTCGACGTCGGAGAGGTCGTAGGCGTCCCGGGTCGCGTCGATGTTCTTCTTCACGAAGTCCGACTCGAGGCTCTGCCGGTTCGGGGTCACCTGGAACTTCTGCACGGCCCACGGGTAGATGCCGCCGATCGCGATGGCGCTCACCACGAGCAGGCCCGTCCCGATCGCGGGCAGCCGCCACGACGAGCCGACGGCGGCCGCGACGAAGAGCAGGGCGACGACGATGGCGATGAGCGCCAGGATCGCCTTCGCCGGGAGCACCGCGTTGGCGTCGGTGTAGGTCGGGCCGACGACCCCGGTGACGTAGCCCGAGCTGCTCGTCATCACCTCGTAGCGGTCCAGCCAGTACCCGACGGCGCGCAGCAGCAGGAAGGCGGCCGCGAGGGAGGCCAGGTGGATCCGGGCCGCGCGGGTGGTGCGGTCACCGCCGCCGGAGAGGCGCAGCCCGCCGTAGAGGTAGTGGGCGGCCAGCCCGCCGATGCCGGCGAGCACGACGGCCGCGGTGAGGAAGCTCACGAGGAACGTGAACCACGGCAACGAGAAGACGTAGAAGCCCTGGTCCATCTGGAACTGCTGGTCCTTCGTGCCGAAGTCGACGCGGTTCCACCACAGCAGCAGGGTCTGCCAGCGGCTCATCGCCACCGACCCGCCGAAGAGCCCCGCGGCCACCGACAGCACGATCACCACGACGCGGCGCAGCGGTTCCAGCGACTCGCGGTAGCGGTCGAGACCGGCCTGCTCGGTGGAGACGGGCGCGTAGACGGGACGGGAGCGGTACCCGATCGTCAGCGACACCGCGACGGCCGCCGCGAGCAGCCCGCCACCGACGACGAAGAGGACGATCTGCAGCCACAGCTTCGTCGTGAAGGTGGAGAGGAAGCCCAGCTCGTCGAACCACCACACGTCGGCCGTGATGCGGGCGCCGACCATCACGGCGATGACCACCCCCACCAGGATCAGGATGGTCGGCAGGGCTGCGCCACGGCGACGACGCCGGAGCACAGGCCGAGAGGGGCGGCGCGGGGGGAAGCTCACAGTTCTGCAACTTACAAGCCCCCGTCCGGGTGCCCCGAGTCGTCCCGGTTCCACGCATCGTGACCACTTCGTTGTCACCCTGCTGTCACGGCCGGCCCGCTGGGCGGCGAACGTGCACACCCGGTGCAGATCCGGTGACCTGACGGGGCCTTCCGGGGCCGCGGGCGGCGACGTGGAGGCGGCCGGCCGGCCGTTCGTGCCACCATGCGGGCCGTGAGTTCCGACGCGTTGACCTCCCCGCCCCCCTCCTCCGGCTCCTCCGGCCTGTGGCGGACCGTCGCCGAGATCGAGCGCTACGTCGCCTCCGACGGCTGGGGAGCGCCGCTGCGGTTGTTCGCCCTCGTGCGCACCGCGGACGCGCTCCAGCGCGATCCCGGCCTGGAGTGGCGCCTGCCGGCCAACGTCGTCGACGAGGCCCGCGCGGACGCCGACCACCTCACCTCCGTCGAGCAGGAGGGCGTCCCCGACGTCGCCGACCTCGACGACCTGCTCGCGCAGCTCGCCTGGCCCGACGGCGTCGACGGGGCCGCGCTGGTCGTGGAGAAGATCCTCGTCCCGCCGGACGCCGAGGCCGAGGTCCGGGCCGCGACCGCCGCCGACGACGAGGAGGGCCGCGCGAAGGCCCTCGCCGCGCACCCGCTGGCCGAGGACGTCCGGATCGCCGTCGGCGTGCTGCGCGACGGCCGCCACGAGTGCGCCGTGCGCTCACGCTCCAAGGACTCCGACGGCGAGGTCCGGACGGGTGCCGACCTCGTCCCCGGCCTCGTCAGCGCCCTGCAGGCCACGCTCACGGACTGAACCCGCCGCGAGCGGGCCCCTCAGGGGGCCTGGTCGCAGGTGGTGAGGGTGGAGCCCCGGCCCGCGCCGATCGCCTCGACGGCGGCGCGGGCCTCGTGCAGGGTCGAGATCGGGACGACCGTGATGCCGTCGGGGGTGGCGCCCGCGACCTGGGCGCACTCCGCGCGCGGGGCCAGGAACCACGTCGCTCCGTCGGCCTTCGCCCCCAGCACCTTCTGGCGCAGGCCGCCGATCTGCTCGACCGTGCCGTCGGCGTCGATGGCCCCGGTGCCGGCGATGTGCTGTCCCCCGGTCATCGCGCCCGGGGTCAGCTCGTCGACGATGCCGAGCGCGAACATCGTGCCCGCGCTCGGGCCGCCCACGTCGTCGATGGCGATGTCGATGGCGAAGGGGAAGCGGTAGTCGACGTAGGGGGTGATCCCCAGCAGGGTCGTCCCGTTCGCGCTGACCGTCCTCGTCGTGACGGTCAGCGGCTTCCCGCCGCGTGTCAGCCCGATGCTCACCTCGGCGTCACCGGGGAGGGCGCGGATCGCGCTCTGCAGCGCGGGGAAGTCCGCGATGGCGGTCCCGTCGAGGGTCGTGATGACGTCACCGGCGCGCAGGACCGCGCCGGCCGGGGCGTCGGAGGCCACCGAGTCCACCTGGGTGGTCGTCGTCGCGGGGACCTCGATCCCGAGCTCGGTGAGGGCCGCGACCTTCGCGTTGGTCTGAGAACCCGTCATCTCGGCCGCGCTGGCCGCGTCGGCCTCCTGCTGGGTCTGGGTCGGCGGGAAGTACAGCGCGCGCGGGACGACGTTCACGGCCGGGTCGAGCCAGTCGGCGAGCAGCTCCCCCAGCGTCATCTCCAGGCCGGGACCCCCGCGCAGCGAGACCGTCGTCAGGTCCAGCTGCCCCGTCGTGGGATAGGTCTCGTGCCCCGAGATGCTGATCAGACCCTTCGTGTCCTTCGTCGCGCCGGCGATGACGTCCGTGACGGGTCCGGGACTCAAGGCCACGTACGGGACGTGCACGACGCTCAGCAGCGCGGCGATCAGCACCGCGGTGAAGGCCGAGACGGCCAGCAGCGTGCCCCGCGGGCTCAGCGCGGTGGAGCGCCCCCGGGGCAGCGCCGCGGAGGACCCCCCGGGCTCGGGCGAAGCGATCGACTCACCGGGGGACGCGCTCGACACCACCTCAGCCTACGTTCGCCGAGGGTGAAGAAGACGCGGGAGGCGGAACGCGGACCGCCCGCCGGTCGTCGCTCCGGGTGCGGGGCGTCATCATGGGAGACGACCTGCAGGAGGACCGAGCCGGACCGCGTCGACACGACGCGGACCGGTCGACGATGCGGAGGACACGGTGGACCAGCGAGACGACGAGGGACGGGAACGTCCCGAGGGCGAGGGCGACGCCGAGGAGACCCGCGGCGAGCAGCTCCCCGAGGAGCGCGGCGGCCAGCCCGGGTTCCGGCCTTCCGGCGCACCGGGCAAGAAGGACCCCGGACCGGGGCCGTCCAGCGGCAACCCGCTCGAGGACCTGCTCGGTCCCCTCTTCGGCGGTCAGTTCCCGGGCGGCCAGTTCCCCGGTGGGCAGATCCCGGGCTTCCCCGCGGGCATGCAGGGCATCCCCGGTTTCGGCGAGGCCGGCTTCGACCCGGCCGTGATGGGCCAGGTCCTCGGCCAGCTGCAGAAGTTCCTCTCCAGCGGCTCCGACGCCCCCGTCAACTGGGACGTCGCCCACGACCTCGCCCGCCAGGCCGCCGCGCAGAACGGCGACCCCACGCCCAACGCCGTCGACCGCCGCGAGGTCGAGGACGCGCTGCGGGTGGCCGACCTCTGGCTCGACGGCCAGACCGACCTCGAGGCCGCCGCGGGCACCCTGGAGGCCTGGAGCCGCGCCGAGTGGGTCGAGAAGACCATGCCGGTCTGGCGCCAGCTGGTGGAGCCGGTCGCGACGAACGTCGCCGCCGCCATGGGGGACGCGATGGCCGCCCAGGCCCCACCGGAGATGGCCGCGATGCTCGGCTCGGCCGGCGCCATGCTGCGCCAGGTCGGCGGCGGGGTGTTCGGGATGCAGGTCGGGCAGGCCATCGGCCAGCTCGCCGGTGAGGTCCTCTCCACCACCGACGTCGGGCTGCCGCTGGCGCCCTCCGGGAAGTCCGCGCTGCTGCCGGAGAACGTCCGCAGCTTCGCGCAGGGTCTCGAGGTCCCCCTCGACGAGGTCCGCCGCTACCTCGCGCTGCGCGAGGCCGCCCACCAGCGCCTCTTCGCGCACGTGCCGTGGCTGCGCAGCCACCTGCTCGGCTCCGTCGAGTCCTTCGCCCGCGGCATCTCCGTCGACGGCGACCGCATCGCCGAGGCGGCCCAGCAGATCGACCCGACCAACCCGGAGTCGCTGCAGGAGGCGCTGTCCTCGGGGATCTTCGAACCCGAGTCCACCCCCGCCCAGCAGGCCGCGCTCGCGCGCTTGGAGACGGCGCTCGCGCTCGTCGAGGGCTGGGTCGACCACGTCACCGACGAGGCCGCGGGCCACGTCCTCCCGCACGCCGCGGCGCTGCGCGAGACGATGCGCCGCCGCCGGGCGACGGGTGGCCCCGCGGAGCACGCCTTCGCGGTGCTCGTCGGGCTGGAACTGCGACCGCGCCGGGCCCGGGAGGCCGCGGCGCTGTGGGAGCTCCTCCTGGCCCGCGGCGGGCGCAGCGCCCGTGACGCGGTCTGGGACCACCCGGACCTGCTGCCCACGGCGGAGGACCTCGACGACGCGGCGGCCTTCGTCGAGCGCCGTCTGGGGGCCGAGGACGCCACCGCACCCGAGGGGGACGCGATGGACGCCGCCCTGCGCGACCTGCTCGACGGCGGGTCCGGGGACGGGACCGAGGGTCCCGACCAGGAGGGTCCCCGCCCGCAGTGAGGCCGACGGTGCGGGTCGCTCAGACCCGCACCGGCGCCTCCCGCCCGTCCTGCGCGGCCAGCAACCCCACGGGGTCGGCGAGCAGCGGGCTCCAGGCCAGTTCGGCGGCGCCGAGCACGGTGGAGCGCGACCCGAGGGCGGAGAGGCTCACGGTGACGTCGGCCCGCATGGCCGGCATCACCAGGCGGTCGACCCAGGGCAGGACGTCGTCGCTGACCTCCGGCCACAACCGGCGCCACAGACCGTCGCCCAGGATCACCGTCTGCGGGTCGAAGAGGTGCCACACGTTGGCCAGCCCACGGGCGAAGGCCCGGGACAACCGGTCCCGGGTGCGTCGGCTGACGACCCCGCCGGAGGCGAGCCGGGCCAGCACCAGGTCGGCGATGTCCGGTGCGGCCGGGTCCAGGTCGAAGGGTTCGGCCCACGCCTCGGCGAGGGTCTCCGACTCCCAGCACCCCCGGCTGCCGCATCGGCACGCGCGGCCGTCGGGGTCGACGCTCATGTGCCCGACCTCGCCGCCGTAGCCCCGGTGCCCGGTCAGCGGGTGTCCCCCGGTGAGCACACCCCCGCCGAGTCCGTAGGTCCCGCAGAGGTAGACGACGTCGGAGAGCCCGACCGCAGCGCCACGACGGACCTCCGCGATGAGTCCCAGGTCGGCGTCGTTGGCGACGTCGACCCGCAGCGCGCGTCCCGTCCGCTCGGCCAGCGCCGCCGCGGCCAGCGCGCCGAAGGGCACGTCGCGCCAGGCCAGGTTCGGGGCCAGGCCGATCGTGCCGTCGCCGGTGCGCACCGTCCCCGGGACGGCCAGGCCCACCCCCACGACGGGGACGTGCGGGGAGTCCTCGAGCAGTTCCACCGCAGCCCCGGCGACCAGGTCCGCGGCCTCCTCCGGGGTGGGCGGGGTGGAGGTCGGGATGGTGCGCCGGCCGTGGACGGTGCCGCCCAGCCCGACCCGCACGACCTGCACGGCGTGCACGTCGACGTAGCCCGCGAGCACCTCGGCGCCCCCGGCGCGCGGTCGCACCTGCAAGGAGGGGCGGCCCACCCGGCCGGGGCTCTGGTCGGCGGGGGGTTCCTCCACGAGCAACCCCGCCTCGACCAGCGCCCCGACGAGGGCGCCGACGGTCGAGCGGTTCAGACCCAGGTCGCGGGTGACCTCGGCGCGCGTCACCCCGCCCCGGCTGTGCACCAGGCCCAGCAGCGTCGAGAGGTTGTGCCGGCGGACGTCCTCGGTGCCCTGTCCCCGCGGTCCTCCGGCCCCCGACGCGTCCACGACGTGCTCAGACCGCGGAGGACGCTCGGCGTCGACGCGAGACGGCGTCGACCGTCGCGGCGAGCAGCAGGACCACGCCGGTCACGAGGTAGTTGACGTACTGGGCCTGGCCCAGCAGCCCGAGGCCGTTGGCGATCGCCGCGATGACCAGACCACCGATGACGGCGTTGGAGACGCGGCCCTTGCCGCCGAAGAGGCTGGTCCCGCCGATGACCGCCGCGCCCACCCCGAGGAGCAGGGTGTTCGCACCGCCCGACCCGGGGGCCACGGAGTTCAGGCGGGAGGCGTCGATGACCCCGGCCAGCGCGGCCAGCGTCGAGCCGATCATGAAGACGGACATGCGGATCCCGCGCACCGAGATGCCCGCCCGGCGGGCCGCCTCGGGGTTGCCGCCGACGGCGTAGACGTGACGGCCGTATCGGGTGCGCCCCAGCACCAGGGTGAGGACGACGAGCAGCACGGCGATGAGCGGGACGGAGTACGGGATGCCGGCGAGGTGGATGCTGGCGACCCGGGCCCGGTTCTGGCTGAGGACCGCGGTCACGAGGAGCAGGACGGCCGCGACGACGACGACGCGGAGGACCACGACCCCGAGGTTGTCGCGGGAGAGCCCACGACGGCGCTGACCCGTCCACCGGAGCAGGCTGACGGCCGCGTACCCGGCGGCGGCCGCGAGGGCCAGGACCCACCCGAGCCACACCGGGACGTTGGAGTTGGCGATGGCGACGATGACGTCGTCGCGCACCGCGATCGTGCCGCCCTCGCCGATCAGGCGCAGGGTGATGCCCTGCACGCCCAGGAAGAACGCGAGGGTCACGACGAAGGAGGGTATCCCGACCCGGGCGACGAGCAGACCGATGAGGGTGCCCAGCACCAGACCGGTGACCAGGGCCGCCAGCAGGCCGACGATCCAGTTCACGCCGGTCTCGCGCAGCACGAGGGCCATCACGGCGGCGGAGGCACCCCCGGCGACACCGGCGGAGAGGTCGATGTCGCCCAGCAGCAGGACGAACGTCAGCCCCATCGCGAGCACGATGATCGAGGAGGCCTGCACCAGCAGGTTGGCGATGTTGCCGGGCGTGGGGAAGGTGTCGGGACGCAGCGCGGAGAACAGCACGAAGAGGACGACGAGTCCCGCGATGGCCGGCAGCGACCCGATGTCACCACCGCGCAGCCGCGCGACGTAGGCGCTGACCCCCTCGCGGAAGGTCGGTTCGGGAGCGGGCTGGGCCAGGGTGCTCCCACCGCCGGCCGTGGCGCGGGCGAGCTGGACGATGCGCTCCTGCTCGGTGAGCGGGGCGGTGTCCGCGGCCTTGGCGGCCGCGGGTTCGGACTCCTGTCCGGTGGTCGACATGGCGATCTCCTCAGACCGGGGCGGAAGCGGTGGCGGGAGCGAGACCGAGGTCACCGGATCGCCCCGTCGTGATGAGTTCGACGACCTGGCTGCTCGTGACGTCGCGGGTCCGCACCGTCGCGGCCACCCGGCCGAGGTAGAGGGCGGTGATGTGGTCCGCGACCTCGAACACGTCGCTGAGGTTGTGGGAGATGAGCACGACGCCGAGGCCGTTGTCGGCGAGGCGACGCACCAGGTCCAGGACCTGCCGCGTCTGGGCGACACCGAGGGCCGCGGTCGGTTCGTCGAGCAGCACGACGCGGGAGTTCCAGAGCACCGCCTTGGCGATGGCCACGGTCTGGCGCTGACCGCCGGAGAGGCTGGAGACGAGCTGGCGCACCGAGCGGACGGTGCGCACCGAGAGGCTGGCCAGCGTCTGGCGGGCCAGTTCCTCCATCGTCGGCTCGTCCAGCAGCACCCCGCGGCGCTTCTCCCGGCCGAGGAACATGTTCTGGACGATGTCGAGGTTGTCGCAGAGCGCGAGGTCCTGGTAGACGACCTCGATGCCGAGGTCGGCGGTGTCGCGGGGGGTGCTGATCGAGACGGGCTGTCCGTCGAAGCGGTACTCCCCCGCGTCGATCGCGTAGATCCCCGCGATGCACTTCACGAGGGTCGACTTGCCGGCGCCGTTGTCCCCGACGAGCGCGGTGACCTCTCCGGGGCGGACGTCGAGGTCGACGCCGTGCAGGACCTGGACGGCACCGAAGCTCTTGTCGATGCCGCGCAGCGAGAGCAGCGTCGTCGCGTCGGTCGTCGCGTCAGTGGTGGTGGAACTCATGCACCCCTCCTCGGGGGGACGTGGTGACGGCCGGCCGGAACCCCGCCGCAGCGGGGTTCCGGCCGGTCGGGTGTCGGTCGGTCAGGAGATGCCGAGTTCGGTGCAGTCCGCGGCGAAGTCACCGGTGCACAGCTCGGAGGCCTTGACGAAACCCGCGTCCACGACGGTCTTCACCTTGTCGCGGGTGATCAGCTGCGGGTCGAGCAGGATGGACTTGACGTCACGGTTCCCGGTGGCGTCCTTGGTCGTCCCCGTGGTCTTGGGGGTTTCACCCTTGATGAGGGCGATGGCGATGTCGGACAGCGCCTTCGCCTCCTGGTCGACGGGCTTGTAGACCGTCATGCACTGGGTCTTGGCGAGGATGTTCTGCAGACCCTGGGTGGTGGCGTCCTGCCCCGTCACCGGAACCTTCCCGGCGAGCCCGTTCTTGGCCAGGATCGAGATCGCGGCGTTGCCGAGACCGTCGTTGGCGGCCAGGACACCGTCGATCTTGCCGCCCTGCTGGGTCAGCATCTGCTCGAAGATCGTCGCAGCCTGCTGGTTGTCCCAGTCGGGGACGGACTGCTCGGCGACGGCCTTGTAGTTCGTCATCGGGTCCAGCACGCTGTGCGCGCCGGCCGAGAACATCCCGGCGTTGTTGTCGGTCGGGGAACCGTTGAGGTAGACGATGTTCTTGTCCCCGCCGCCGAGGCACTGGGCCAGACCCTGACCCTGCTCCTCGCCGACCTTCGTGTTGTCGAAGGAGACGTAGTAGTCGGCCGAACCACCGAGGGTCAGCCGGTCGTAGTCGATGGTCTGGACGCCCTGCTTCTTGGCCTTGGCCTCGATCGCGGCCCCGGAGTCGGAGTCGAGGTTGACGATGGCCAGGACCTTGACCCCCTCGGTGAGCATCTGGTCGGCGATGGTCTGCATGTTGGACGCGTCGCCCTGGGCGTTCTGGATGTCGGCCTTGACGCCGGCGTCCTCGAAGGCCTTCTGGAGCAGCGGACGGTCGAACGACTCCCAGCGGGCGGAGGACTTCGTGTCCGGGAGGATCACGCCGACCTCGGCGGCGGAGGAACCGCCGCTGGAGGACGAGGAGGATCCCGTGTCGCTGCTGCCGCAGGACGACACGAGGAGGACGCCGGCGACGGTGGTCGCGAGCAGGACTGAGGATCGAACGCGCATGGATGCTCCTTCGCATCTGGCTCTCCCGGCGGTCAGCTCGCCGGGAGTAAGTTGTGAGCCGCAACATATACCCGGGACCGCGCGGACGTGGTCGTTCGTGACCGAGTTGTGACCCGCAGCACCCCTTCGACGAGAGGGGTCAGCTCGTGCTGACGATGACCTCGACGGCGGGCGGCTGCTCGTCCGCGGCGACGGCGGGACGGTCGTCGGAGGGAGTCGCGACGTCGACGTCCTCGACGTCCTCGTCCTCCACGTCCTCGTCCTCGTCGTCCTTGTCGTGGTGGTTCGGGCCCTCGTGACCCGTCGCGTGGTCGATGCCCGCGAGGAAGCCGCGCGCCCGTTCGGTCCGGGGATAGGAGTTCAGCAGTCCCCAGAAGGCCCGCGAGTGGGTCGGGACGAGCAGGTGGGCGAGCTCGTGCAGCAGCACGTAGTCCAGGACCCAGCTCGGCATGCCCTGCAGACGGCTGGACAGGCGGATGCTGCCGTCGGCGGGGGTGCAGGACCCCCAGCGGTGGTGCTGGTTCTCGACCCAGGCCACCGACGTCGGCCGGGCGAGGCCGTCCAGGTGACGACGGGAGAGTTCGCGGGCGCGTTCCAGCAGGTCGCCCTCGAGCGGGTTGCGGCGCCGGTCGGCCGCCTCGAGCCGGGTGACCATCCGCTCGACCCACTCGCGTTCCTCGGCCGGGCTGAAGCGGGCGGGGATGAGCACCACGGTGCGGTCGCCGTCGCGGTAGGCCGAGACCGTCCGGGTCCGGCGGCGGCTGCGTCGCACGTCGACGGCGGGGCCGGCTCGCACGTCGCGGGGGTGGTCCAACGAGTCGTGCGAATCGTCGTGGGGCTCGAGCGCCCCGTGGGCAGCATCGAGCGCCGCTGCACCCTCCTGGTGAGCCGTCACCTCCGGCAGGCTACCCGTCCGGGCCCCGGAAGTCCGTCGTGCGGTGATCGACACGGTACGCGCAGTGCCGAACCTGGCCGTTCTGGCGTGCCGACGCGCCTCGCACGGCTGCGCAGGGCACGATGCCGGACAGGACCACCGGAGCCCACCGACGGGTGAGGGTGGTCACCGGGGGTCCCGCGACGGGGCACCCGCCCGCGAACGAGACACGAGGAGGCACCATGGCCGACGAGACCTGGAGCGGCGAGTTCTACTGCGTCAAGTGCAAGGAGAAGCGCGAGGCGACGGGCAACGTCGTCGAGACCAACGGCCGTCGGATGGCGAAGGGCAAGTGCCCCGTCTGCGACACCAACCTCAACCGCATCCTCGGCAAGGCGTCCTGATCCGGGACTGAGCCTCCCGACCACCGGTCGGTGACCCCGCGTGCCGGGGTCACCACCGGCAGGGTGTGCCTGTGGACGACGCGGTCCCCCTCCGGCACACCTGCGGCACAGTGACCGCATGCTCTCCCCCACCACGATGCGGGCCCTCCCCCGCGGGGTGCCCGTCCTCGCCCGGCCCGACGGTCGGTTCCTCGTGGGGTCGACACCACGCAGCGCGGTCGTGCAGTCCGCGCCCCCGGCGCCGCCCCTCGAGGCGGGGCCCCCCTCCGACGAGGCCGACGCCTGGGCGGCCTACGACCGCACCGGCTCCCCCGACCGGCTGACCGGGCGTGGCCGCGCGAGCGTCGCCGTCGTGGGGTCCGCCCAGACGGCGGACGTGCTGCTCGAGGTGCTGGCCGCGGCCGGGGTCGGCCGGCTGGCGTGCGACCGCCCCGAGGCCGTTCCCGCGCGGGTGCGCAGGACGGGGAACCCCGCGGACTCGGGGCCGGCCGACGTGGTCGTCCTGCTGGACGAACACACCGCACGGCCCGTCGCCGCCGACGGGTTGCTCGCCGACGGTGTGGTGCACCTGTCGGTCGTGGTGCGCGACACCGATGCGCTGATCGGGCCGCTGGTGCTGCCGGGCCGTTCGGCGTGCCTGCGCTGCGTCGACCGCTGGCGCACCGACGCCGACCCGTGCTGGCCGGCCACGCGGGACGGACTGAGCCGCGGGCCCCGTCGCCCGACGGACGCGGCGACCGCCCACGCCGTCGCCGGACTGGCTGCGCTGCAGGTGCTATCGCACCTCGACGGCGTTCCCGCGACGACGGTGGGGGTCTCCCTGGAACTGCTGTTGCCGGAGGGACGGGTGCGGGCCCGCGGCTGGGCCCCGCACCCCGGCTGCGGGTGCGTCGACCTCCCCCTCTGACCCGCGACCTCGCCGGGGGTTCCGGCCAGGTCGCGGGCCGTGGGGTCAGACGGCGGCGAGGTCGCGGTCCCCGGCGGTCGAGGCGGCGGCCTCGGCGCGGTCGGCACGCACCGCGAGGACGAGGGCACGCCGGGCGGCGACCTCGGCCTGGCGACGGGCGCGCAGGGCGCGGACCGTCCGGGTGCGGGCGGCTTCGCGGTGCAGGCTGAGCAGACGTTCTCGGACGAGGTTCTCCTCGACGTAGGACATGGTGACTCCAGTTCCGTTCACGGTGGGGGTCGCTGCGTCGGACCGGACGAGCCGGTTCACGCAGCGACGGGATGCTTGCGGGGACGGCCGCGCGGACGTTTCCGCGGGACGACGACCCCGGACAGGACGAGCTGGCCGCCCCAGACGCCCCACGGTTCCGAACGCTCGAGAGCGCCTGCGAGACAGGCGTTCGCGAGCGGGCAGTCCGCGCAGAGCGACTTGGCGAGTTCGACGTCCTCGGGCTTCTCGGCGAACCAGAGTTCGGAGTCGAAGCGGCGGCAGGGCAGCGGGTCCGGCGTGTGGCGGCGGGTCACGCCGCTCACCTCCTCCTGGGTCACGGTGACGGATCCGGCGTCACCGGTGGTGCGGATGTTCTGTCGGTTGCCTCGACCCGGTCGGGTCTGCGGGGACTGGTGCACGGTCATCTCTCTGCGTTCTCCGGCGAGTGGTTCGGCGTCGAAGAGCCCACGAACGCAAAATGGCCGCGGACCCGAGGTGATCGGGATCCGCGGCCTGAGAGGTCGCCGGTCTGTGGCTAGACCGGTGGACTCAGAGTCGAGGGTCCCGAGAACGGGAAGGAGGTGCTGCCGTAGGCGGGGGCGACCAGACGCCCGGCCGGGGACTTCGTGGCCGGGAGCAGACGCACTCCACCCGTGGTCATGCCGCCGGTGGAGGCGTGGCTGCGCTCCCACGAACTGCACTGGGCAGCGATCGGGGAGGTCTGGCGCGGGCGCACGGCGAAGGCATCGGCGATGACGCCGTTCTGCGCGGTGACCGCGTTCACGATGCTTTCCATCGTCCTGCCCTCCTCTACGGTGCGTTCGCGCGGGACCGTTGCCCCGTGCTGTCGTGCATCTGACTGTAGGGGCACCCGCACCGGGACGACAACGTCTTTTTCCGCCGGGTTCCGGACGAGTTCCGGTGCAATCCTCAACCACCGCCCGATCCGTTGCCGTGCAACGGATCAAGGGATCCCATCGAGGTCAGTCGGTGGCGAGGACGGCCAGCACCTCGTCGGCGTACTTCTCCAGCTTCGACGGCCCCACCCCGGAGATCTTCGCCAACGCGGCGGTGTCCGTGGGCATCGCCTCGCAGATCGCGACGAGCGTGGCGTCGGTGAACACCACGTAGGCGGGCACCTCGGCGGCCTTGCACGTCGCGCTGCGCCACTCGCGCAGCCTCTCGAAGACCGCCTCGTCGTAGCTGGACGGGCAGTCGCTGCAGCGCCCGAGCTTGCGGTCCACCCCGGCGGTGAGCGACGCGCCGCAGACGCGGCAGAGCATGGGTCCGCTGGTGCGCTTGGTCTTCGCGCCCGCCGGCGTGACCGCACCGCCGCGACGGGCCGTGGGCGCGCCCTGGGGACGGACGGCGTCGAGGAAGCGCGAGGGTTTGCGGGAGGCCCGGCCTCCCGGGGTGCGGGAGTTGGCCCAGGACAGGTGGATCCCCTCGCGGGCCCGGGTCACCCCGACGTAGAGGAGGCGGCGTTCCTCCTCGATGTCGTCGGGGGTCTCGGCGAACGAGATCGGCAACAGCCCCTCGCTCACCCCCACCAGGAACACCACGTCCCACTCCAGCCCCTTGGCCGCGTGGAAGGAGGCCAGCGTCACGCCGTCGACCGTCGGGGCGTGCTGGGCCTGGCTGCGTTCGAGGAGTTCCTCGACGAGGTCGCTGAGTTGCGCACCGGGGCGCTTCTCCGCGAGCTCGTCGGCGAGGACCACCAGTGCCTGCAACGACTCCCACTTCTCGCGCGTCGCGCCACCGGCCGTCGGGGCCTTCTCGCCCCAGCCGGCCGAGGAGAGCACCGCACGGGTCTCGGCCCCGAGGTCGTGGCCGGGCACCGCGGACCGGGCGCCACCGCGCAGCAGCACGATCGCGTCGCGGACCTCCTTGCGGGAGAAGAACCGCTCCCCGCCGCGGACGACGTAGCCGACCCCGGCGTCGGCGAGCGCCGACTCCAGGGCCTGCGACTGGCCGTTGGTGCGGAAGAGGACCGCGATGTCCTTGGCGCTGCGACCACCGCGGACCTCGGCGGCGATGCGCGCGGCGACGCCGGCGGCCTCGGCGACGTCGTCGTCGTAGGCGGTGAACGTGGGCGGCGGGCCGGAGGGCCGCTGGGCGATGAGCTCGAGGCGGGCCTGGGCGTGCGTGCCGCTGGCCATCGAGAGGACGGAGTTGGCGAGGCCGACGACCTCGGGGGTGGAGCGGTAGTCCCGCACGAGCCGGACGACCTTGGTGTCGGGGTGACGTCGGGGGAAGTCGAGCAGGTGCTCGGGGGTGGCGCCGGCGAAGGAGTAGATCGTCTGGCTGGCGTCGCCGACGACGCAGAGGTCCTGGCGGCCGCCGAGCCAGAGGTCGAGGAGGCGCTGCTGCAGCGGCGAGACGTCCTGGTACTCGTCGACGACGAAGTGGCGGTACTGCTCACGGACGGTGGCGGCGACGTCGGGGCGCTCGTCGAGGATGCCGGCGGTCAGCAGCAGCACGTCCTCGAAGTCGATGACGGCCCGGTCGGTCTTCACGTCCTCGTAGGTGCGCACGAGGCGCGCGACGGTGGCGAGGTCGAGCCCGCCCGGCTCGCCGCGGCCGGCGGCGGCGGCGAGGCGCACGTAGTCGTCGGGGTCGACGAGCATGACCTTGGTCCACTCGACCTCGGCGGAGAGGTCGCGCACCCGGGTGCGGTCGGCCTGGATGCGCAGCCGGTTGCAGGCGTCGGCGATGAGCGGGGCCTTGTGCTCGACCAGGTTCGGCAGCGACCCGCCGATGGACTGCGGCCAGAAGAACTGCAGCTGACGCAGGGCGGCGGCGTGGAAGGTGCGGGCCTGGACGCCGGCGACGCCGAGGTCGCGCAGGCGGGTCCGCATCTCCCCCGCGGCGCGCGCCGTGAACGTCACGGCCAGCACCCGGTTGGGCACGTAGGCGCCGGAGTGCACGCCGTAGGCGATGCGGTGGGTGATGGCGCGGGTCTTGCCGGTCCCGGCGCCGGCGAGGACGCAGACGGGGCCGTCGAGCGTGGTCGCGACCTGGCGCTGCTCGGGGTCGAGCCCGTCGAGGACCGAGTCGGCGCTGGGGCGGAGGTCTGTGCTCGTCGTCATGGCCCCGGCATCTTCTCCCACCGGACGGGTGGTCGGTGGCAGGAGGGGCGGCGCGTTGTGGACGACACGCCGTGAACCGCCTGCGGGAAGATGGCTGTGGATCCCGTGGTTGCACGAGGTGCAGACGATCCACAGCCCGGTGGTGACCTGGAGCGAGGAGCAGGACCGTGTCCACGATGGAGGCCCCCGCGGCCGGCAGCGTCACGATGTTCACGACGACGTGGTGCGGCTACTGCCGTCGCCTGAAGTCGCAGATGGACCGTGAAGGCATCAGCTACTCCGAGGTGAACATCGAGGAGGTCCCGAACGCGGCCGAGTACGTGATGCAGGTCAACGGTGGCAACCAGACCGTGCCGACGTTGCTCTTCCCGGACGGGACCGCCGCGACGAACCCCTCCCTCGCCGAGGTCAAGGCCAAGCTCTCCTGACCACGAGCTTCCGGCCCACCGGTCCCCGCGAGTTCGCGGACCGGTGGGCCGTTTCGCTGCCCGCGGGCGCCTGCGTCGGGGTCGACGGCGCCGTCGACGCCGACCGCGCCTGGTTCGCGGAGCACCTGGTGGCGGCGCTGCGCGAGCGGGCCCGTCCGGTGCTGCAGGCGGACTGGTCGGGTTTCTGGCGTCCCCGTTCGCTGCGCTACGAGTTCGGTCGTGACGACCCCGACGCGTTCCACGACACCTGGCTGGACGTGCCGGGGCTCTACCGGGAGGTCCTGGAACCCCTCGGCGCGGAGCACGACCGGTGGTGGGTCCCGTCGTTGTACGACCCCGGCACCGACCGGTCCTCCCGCGCGGCCCGTCGCGACGTCCCCGACGACGCCGTCCTGGTGTTCACCGGCCCGTTCCTGCTGCGCGAGGACACCCGCTGGGGTTTCGACGCCGTGCTGCACCTGTCGACCTCGGACAACGCGATCCGTCGCCGGGTCCCGGCCGACGACGTCGACCGGGTCCTCGGCGGGTGGAAGCGCTACCTGGACTCCAGCGGGCCCGTCGACCTCGCGACCGCGGTGCTGCGGTGCGAGGACCCCCGGCACCCGGCGGAACTGGTGCGGGAGTAGCGGATCAGGCCCAGGGCTTGTCGTCGGAGACGGGGATCGGCCCGCCGTACCAGGCCTCGATGAGGCGCCGGGCGATGGAGACCCCCGGCGGCGGCAGGACCCGTCCGGCGGCGAGTTCCTCGGCCAGTTCGTCGCGGGTGAACCAGCGGGCGAGGGCGATCTCGTCGCCGTCGACCTTGATCTCCCGGGTCGTGGCGCGGGCGGCGAAACCCACCATGAGGCTCGCCGGGAACGGCCAGGGCTGGCTGCCGAGGTAGACGACGTCCTCGAGGCCGGAGCCGATGACGATGCCGGCCTCCTCGAACGCCTCGCGGCGCACGGTGTCCTCGAAGCACTCCCCCGGTTCGACGAAACCGGCGAGGACGGAGTAGCGGTTCTCCGGCCAGACCGGCTGGTGGCCCAGCAGGAGTTCGTCCTCGGGCGAGATGATGGCCATGATCACCGCGGCGTCGGTGCGCGGGAAGTGCTCCTTGCCGTCGGGTTCGACCTTCACCCAGCCCGACGACGCGGCGGTCAGCGGCTGACCGGTGCGCGGGGAGAACCGCGTCACGGCGTGCCAGTTGCCCATCGAGAGCGCCTCGGTGAACAGCCCGGCGTCGCGGGCGGAGAGTTCCTCACCGACCTCGCGCAGTCCCCGCCACTCCTCGCCACCGCCGGCGCCGTCGGTGGCCTCGGGTTCGGCGTCGGCCGAGACGACCGCGACGTGGTGGACGCCCTCGTCGACGCCGAGGTAGAGCTGCAGGTCGTCGGGGCCGGGGGTGGGGACCTGGGCCGGGGCGCGCAGCACCAGCTCCAACCCCTCCGGGGTGCTCACGACGGGGGCGCGTCCGGCGTGGACCTGCAGGACGCGGGTGTCCGGCGAGGCCCAGAGCTCCTGCAGGTGCGAGGCCGGGACCCGGTTCACTCCGGCCCGGTCGACGTGCTGTCGGGACAGCGCCAGGTTGCGCAGGGGGGGACTCGGGAGGGGCACTGGGGTCACACCTGCACCTTATGCAGGCCCTCGCGCAATACCGTGGGGGTGTGCCCGTCCGCTCGCCCCGTGTCCTCGCCGCCCTCGCCACCGCTGCCGTGCGGGGTCTGGACGTGGTCGCGACCGGTCCCACCGACGCCGACGGCGCGGACTTCGACGTCGCCGTCGTGGTGGACGGCGATGGCCGCAGGTTCGTCGTGCGCACCCCGCGCCGGCCCGCGGCGGCCGCCGCGCTGGACGCCGAGGTGGAACTGCTCGCCGGCCTCGTCGAACCGTTGCCGTTCGCCGTCCCCGAACCCGCCGGGACCCTGGCCCTGCCCGAGGGTGGGCGGTGCGTCGTGCACCGCGAGCTCCCGGGTTCCCCGCTCGACCCGGGTGACCTGCGGCCGGGCCCGGGGTTGGCCGCCTCGATCGGCATCGGACTCGCTGCGCTGCACCAGATCGACACCGGGGTCTTCAGCGACGCGGGGGTGCCCGTCTACGACGCGGAGGAGTACCGCAAGCGGCGGCTGTCCGAACTCGACCGCGCCGCCTCGACCGGTCACGTCCCGCCGCGGTTGCTGACCCGCTGGGAGGTCCTCATGGAGGACGTCTCGCACTGGCGGTTCGCGGCCACCCCGATCCACGGCGACCTCGTCGGTGAGCACGTGCGCACGGACGGCTCCCGGCTCACCGGCATCACCGGCTGGGTCGACGCGAAGATCGCCGACCCCGCCGACGACTTCGCCTGGCTGGCCGTCGGGGCCGACCCCGACGCGCTCGAGTCGGTCCTGGAGGCCTACGCCCACGCGCGCCACGAACCGCCGGACCCCGACCTGCTGCTGCGGGCCCGCCTCGCCGGCGAGCTCGCCCTCGCCCGCTGGTTGCTGCTCGGGTTGCGGATCGAGGACGCCGAGATCATCGAGGACGCCCGACGGATGCTGGACGACCTCGACGCGCACGCGGACGCGAACCCGTTGGGTTCCTGACCCCGTGCACCTGCGGATCGCCTCGGTCAACGCGGCCTCCGGTCGCGACCTCGCCTCCGGCGCCGTCGACTCCTTCGTCCTGACCACGGCGGTCGCGGCGCTGGACGCCGACGTCGTCGCGGTGCAGGAGGTCGACCACCTGCTCCCCCGCAGCGCACGGGCGGACCAGACGGCGCTGCTCGCGCAGGCCACCGGGTCCACCGGGCGCTTCGTCGCCACCGTCCACGGCACTCCCGGCACGCCGCAGGGCTTCTACCCGGCCGACGCGACCGTGGTCGAGGAACCGTCCTACGGCATCGCCCTGCTGTCGCGGCTGCCGGTCCTGGAGTGGCACGAGGAACGGATGGCTCCCGGTCGCGCGAAGCTGCCGCTGCCCGTCCCGGGCGCCGGGTTGCGCTGGATCCCGGACGAGCCGCGGGCCGTCGTCGCGGCCGTCGTGGAGACGGCGATCGGACCGGTGAGCGTCCTCGGGACCCACCTCTCGTTCTCGCCGCTCCGCTCGGTCGCGCAGTTGCGGGCCGTCCGGCGCTTCGCCGAGTCGCTGCCGCGTCCTCTCGTCCTGCTCGGGGACCTGAACCTGCCGCCGGGCGTCGTCCACCGGGTCCTGCCCTGGCGGCCCCTCGTCACCGGCCCGACGTTCCCCGCCCCCGCGCCGAAGGTGCAGCTCGACCACGCCCTCGCCGACGGGCTGCCGGACTCCGTGCGGGTCACGGCGCGCATCGAGCAGGTGGGTGGGAGCGATCACCGGGGTGTGGTCGTGGACCTGAGCTTCGACTGATGCCCCGCCGACGGGTCCCGGGCGCGGAGCCCACCTCGAGTTCGTCGCTCCCACCCTGGACACGCACGACCCGACGCGCCTCGCCGCGTCCTGGAGCGGCCTGCTGGACCGACCCGCCACGCCGGACGCCCTCCTCCCCGGCTCGGCCACCCGGCCGGGTCCCTGGTTCGTCCCGAGCAGCGGAGCGCCGATCTCCTCGTCGATCGCCGGTGCCGCGTCCCCGACGACGAGGACAGCGAGGCCGCTCCCGCCTGACCCGTCGCACCCACCGGTGTCACCACCTCCTGTGAGACACGGGTCACACGAGGGTGGGATCCCGGCGCCTGGCGGCGTCGAGTGAGGCGTGGATGTGACGATCTCGTCGCCAGGGCGCCCGGTTCGTCGCACCCACACCTCACTCCACGTGGTGACACCGATGGGTGTCCCACCGGGGGCCGCCTCGGGAGGGCCGGGGAGGGTGTGGAGCTGGCCGACCCCGACGGCAACGAGTTCCGCTACGTCCCGTGAGCACCGGGACGGGTCAGGACCGCGGCGCGAGGCGGAGGACGAGGTCGCGCACCTCGGCCGGCCGGGACAGGAACGGGTGGTGGCCGGCGTCGATCTCGACGACGGTGTCCGCGCGGGCGGCGTGCTCGCGTTGCCGCCGCGGCGGGGTCCCGCGGTCCTGGGCGCAGACGAGGTAGGTGGTGGGTAGGGCCTTCCACGCGGCGGCGGTGACGGTTGCCGAGGTCACCTCGACGTTCTGCCGGGCGAGGTGGCGCTCGCCCTCGGCCCGGACCTCGGGGTCGCAGTCGTGCAGGAACGTGTCGACGAGGAGTTCCGGGCGCACCCCGAACGTGCCGGCGTCGACGTCCACGTCGAGGAAGGGCGAGAGCCCCTCGCCGAAGTCGGCGAGGCCCTGGCCGACCTCGGGCAGGTAGCTGGAGATCAGCAGCAGGTGGCGGACGGGACCGATCCCGGCGGCCGCCTGCGCGGTGACGATCCCGCCGTAGCTGTGGGCGACGACCACCGTCGGTTCGTCGCTGTCCTGCAGCACCCCCCGCACCGCGGCGACGTCCTCGGCGAAACCACCCGAGCCACCCTCGCCACAGCTGGGCAGCAGTGGCGAGACGCTGCAGACACCGTTCTCCTGCAACAGGTCCGCGGTCCGGCGCCACCACCACGACCCGTCCTTCACGCACGCCCCGTGCACGAACACGACCCTCATCCCGACCTCCACGCTCGTCCGGCGACCAACGCTAGACGTAGCGATCGTTACGCGAAAAGATCCGGGGATGGGCCGTCGACCGCAGCCACAGGTGAAGGAGGAACTGCTCGACGCCTGCGCCGACCACGCCCTCGCCCACGGCCTCCCCGACCGGCTCGGACCGTTCGTCACCGCCACCGGGACCTCGGCGCGGATGCTGATCTACCACTTCGGCACCCGCGACGCCCTGCTGCGCGCGGTCCTCGGGCGGGCCCGGCAGCGACAGCTCGACGGGTTCCGCGACCTGCTCCGGCCACGACCCGGCGAGCCGTACCGCGACACCCTCACCCGGGCGTGGACCGCGATCACCGGAGCGGACGGGCAGCCCTACCTGCGGATGTTCGGGGAACTGCGCGAGAGCACCGTCGAGCCGTTGTGGCCGGAACTGCGCCGGGCCGCGACGACCGACTGGCTCGAACCCCTCGAGGACGGACTGCGGACCCTCGAGCGCCCGGAGCTCGCGACCCTCGTCCTGGCCGTGATCCGCGGACTGATCACCGACCTGCACGCCACCGGCGACCGGGACCGCACCGACCGCGCCTTCCGGCAGTTCCTCGCCACCCTGGGCGACTACCCGACCGGGACGGAACGGACCAGACGTTCCAGGTCGTCCGCGCCCAGCAGGTCGACGGGCCGGACCGTCGCACCCGTCGAGGCGTAGAAGAACGCCGCGCTGACGTCCTCCAGCGGAACTCCCTGCCACCGCGACCAGGCCAGGCGGTAGACCGCGAGCTGGACGTCGCGGGCACGCGCCCCGTCCCCCTCCGGCGGTCGGCCCGTCTTCCAGTCCACGACGTCCCACCGGGTCCTCCCGGCCGAGACCGTCGAGAAGACCGCGTCGATCCGGCCCCGCACCACGAGATCGGCGACGGGGGTCTCCACCGACACCTCGACGGCGACCGGATCCCGCGAGGCCCACTCCGAGGCGAGGAAGCGACGCTGCAGCGCCACGAGCTCCGCGTCGTCGGCGGCGTCCTCGTCGGCCGCACCGGGGAGGTCGACCAGGTCGAGCAGCGAACTCGCGGTGAAGCGCTGCTCCAGCCAGGCGTGGAACGCCGTCCCCCGACGGGTCGCCGGACGGGGTTCCAGCGGGACGGGCCGTCGCACTTGCAGGGCCAACGCGTCGGCGTCCTGGGCCAGCGCCACCAGCCGCGACGCGGAGAGGTGCTTGGGGAGGAGCACCGCGGGGGCGTCGTGGGCTCGGGCGCGCTCGGCCAGCAGCAACCGGCTCTGCTCGCCCCAGGACAGCGTCTCCTCGTCGACCCCGTCCACCTCGTCCAGGGTGGTCGTCGCGGCCATCGCGGCACGGACGAGCGCCGCCCCCGCGTCCACGTCGCCGCGTCGGGAGGCGAGCGGATCGACCGGCCAGACGACGCGCTGCGGGTTCGCCGTCCGCGGGTTCGGCGCGTCGGGCTCCGGCGGGGCCACCCGCGGCAGCACCACGAGCCCGGGAACGGCGCCGGGCGGGGCCTCGAGGACCTCGCGCAGGAACCGGGAGGGCTCCCGGGGCCTCGTCGCGTCGTCCCAGTAGGCCCCGGACAGCAGGAGCTCCTCCTTGGCCCGGGTGAACGCCACGTAGGCGAGACGGCGTTCCTCGGCGAGCTGGTGCTCACCGCAGGCGGCGAGGAACTGCTCGCGGGCGGTGTCGAGCTCCTTCTGGGTGTCGGCGCCCTCGATGTCGAAGTGCGGCAGGCTGGAGCGGTCCCCGCGCAGCGGGTAGGGCAGGACACCCAGCGAACCCATGCCGCCCAACCACCCCGGTGCGGTCTCCCCCGTGGCGGGGAACGACTTCTCGACGAGCCCGGGCACGGCGACGACGTCCCACTCCAGCCCCTTGCTGGCGTGCACGGTGAGCAGCTGGACGGCGTCGGTCGCCACGTCGGAGGCTCCGGGTTCCAGTCCGCGCTCGCGAACCTCGGCCGCGTCCAGCCAGGACAGGAAACCCCCCAGTCCCGGCCGCTGCGACCCCGCCGAGAACGACGCGGCCGCGTCGGCGAGGGCGTCGAGGTTGCTGCGGGCGAAGGCCGGGGAACTACCCGGCCGGGCCGCCACCTCGACGTCGAGCAGCAGGGCACGTTCGACCTCGCCGACCAGGTCGGCGACGGGCAGGTGGGTCCGGCCACGCAACCGGCGCAGGGCGGCGGCGAGCCGGGACAGCCGGGTGTGCGCCCGGGCGGACAACCCGCGACCGTCCGGCCCGGTCCAGCCGGCGCCCGGGAGGTCGTCCAGGGCCTCCACGAGGCTCACCGACTCGACCTCGTCGGGCAGGACGACGACGTCCTCGCCCGGTTCGTGCGGGTCCTGCGGCAGCGCGTTGCGCTGCCGCTGGAGCTGACGGGCCCACACCCCCAGCGCCGCGAGGTCGCGGGCGCCGAGGCGCCAGCGCGCACCGGTCAGCAACCGCGCGAGGTGGTCGCCACGACCCGGGTCGTGCAGGACGTGCAGGGTCGCGACCACGTCGACGACCTCCGGGGTCGAGAGCAGTCCCCCGAGCCCGACGACCTCGACGGGCAACCCGGCGTCGCGCAACGCGCGCTGCAGCACCACGAACTGGCTCCGCTTGCGGCACAGCACCGCCGCGGTGCGACGGGGTCTGGGGTCGGCCCCCTCCACCCGGCGCTGGACGGCGAGCCGCTCGGAGTCGGCGCGCCACACCTCGGCGAGGCGGGCGGCGACCTCGGCGGCCTCCTCCTCGACCGTCGCGGCGAACGTCGCCCGCACCCGGCCGGTCCCGGCGCCCGGACGCGGGCGCAGCACCGCGACCGTCCCCGCCGTGAGCGCGGCGTTCAGCGGCTCGGCGACGACGTTGGCGGCGGCGAGGACGCCCTCGTCGTTGCGCCAGCTCGTCGCGAGCGGCAGCTGGGCGGCGGGGGTGTCGTCGAGGCGGCGGAAGTGGGCGGGGAAGCTCACGAGGTTCCCCGCGCTGGCGCCGCGCCAGCCGTAGATGGACTGGTGCGGGTCGCCCACGGCCGTCACCGGGTGCCCGTCCCCGAACAGCGAACGCAGCAGGGCCAGCTGGGCGTAGGAGGTGTCCTGGTACTCGTCCAGCAGCACGATCCGGTGCTTCGCCCTCTCCGCCGCGGCGACAGCCGGGACCTCGCGGGCCAGGCGGGCGGCGAGCAGCACCTGATCACCGAAGTCGAGCTGCTCCGCGTCGCGCTTGCGGCGCTCGTACTCGGCGAGCAGCGGGACGACGACCTTGCGGGCCTGCTGGACGGCCAGGAGGTCGCGGACCTTGGCGTAGGGCTCCCCCGGGACGTGCGCGCCGAGCTTCGCGATGCTCCTGTCGTCCTTGGGCAGCGTCTTGACGCGGGCGTCGATCCCGTCGACGAAGGACAGCACGTCGGCGGGGTCGACGAGGTGCTCTGCGCACTCCCCCGCCAGCTGGAGCAGCGCCGCGGCCAGGGTGCTCGGTGCGGCCTCGACCCCGGGCAGGTCGCCGCGCCAGGTCTCCACGACGTCGGAGGCCAGCTGCCACGCACCCGCGTCGGAGAGCACGGTGGACTGCGGTTCGATGCCCATCCGCAGCCCGTGGTCGATCACGAGCGACGCGGCGTAGGCGTGGTACGTCGAGACGACCGGTTCCCCCTCGCCCAGCGCGTCGTCGGCGGTGTCCCCGCCCAGGCCGACCGCACGCAGCCCCCGCAGCCGGCGACGGACGCGTTCGGCGAGCTCCCCGGCGGCCTTGCGGGTGAAGGTCAGGCCGAGGACGTCCTCGGGAGCCACCAGGCCGTTGGCGACGAGCCACACGACGCGCGAGGACATCGTCTCCGTCTTGCCCGAGCCGGCCCCCGCGACGACCAGCATCGGCTCCACGGGGGCCTCGATCACGGCCACCTGCTCGGGGGTCGGGGTCGGCCGTCCGAGCCGGTGCGCGATCTCCACGGCTCCCAGCAGCTCGCTCACCGGCCACCCTCCTCGACGACGCTGCGACCGGCGTCCTGGGCCGGGCAGCTGCTGTAGACCGGGCAGTACCCGCAGTGCGGGCCGACGACCGCCTCGAAGCGGTCTGCGGCCATCCCCTCGGCCGCACGGGCGACGAGGTCGGCGGCCCAGTCCGGTTCCTGGTCCTCGTCCAGAGCGCGCTGGCGCTGCTGCGGGGCCTTCTTCTGGCTCCCGCCGAGCTGGACGAGGGCGGCACCCCCCGTGCCGGGCACCGTGGGGAACGCGCCCTCCTGGGCGGCGAGCTGGTAGACCCCGAGCTGCGGCAGCCGCTCCAGGTCGGCCTTCGACGGCTGGGTCCTGCCCGTCTTGAGGTCGACGACCACGGCTCGACCCTCGCCGTCGACCTCGAGCCGGTCCACCCGGCCGCGGATGCGGGCGCGACCGACCAGGACGTCGACGTCGAGCTCGACGCCCGCCAGCGTGCGGCCCTCCCGGCGGGCCTCGCGGTAGTACTCCGCGAGCTTGTCGACCATCCGCTCGGCCCGGGCGCGCGCGGTGTCCGCGACCCACCCGTCCGGCAGTCCGAGGGTCGGCCAGAGCACCCCCAGGCGACGACGCAGCTCGAACGCGTCGGCCTCGGGAGCCTCGGAGGCGATGCGGTGCACGAGGTTGCCGATCGACTGGCTCGTCGAGTCGCCCGCACGGGCGCCGGAGCTCTCCAGCAGCCAGCGCAGCCCGCAGCGCTCGAAGCTCTCGACCCGCGACGGCGAGACGGCGACCTCCTCGTGCGGGGCGCGCAACGGGCCGTCGTCGGTGAGGTCGTCGACGCCGTACCACTGCGCCGGGTCCGCGCCGCCGACCCCGGCGCGGGCCAGCTCCGCCAGCCGGGACGCCGCGGCGGCCTTGCGCTGCGGGGACTCGAGCGCGTCCGGCGCGCAGACGACCTGGCGCAGCCGGGCCACCAGTGCCGGCAACGACACCGCCCGCGGCACGGTCGCCAGTTCGCGCTCCTCGTCCTGCGCGCCCTCGTGCAGCCCGGCCGCGTCGGCGACGACGTCGACGAAGGCCGACGGGCGTTCCTCCTCGGCCCGCACGGCGGTCACCGCCAGCTCCTCGCGCGCCCGGGAGACCGCGACGTGGAAGAGCCGCAGCTCGTCCTCCAGCACGGCGCGCCGCGCGCCGGGGCCGTCGGAGTCGCGGCCCTCGAGGACGTCCACGAACGCCTGCGCGCCGAGGAGGGAACCGCGCAACCGCAGGTCGGGCCAGACCCCCTCCTGCACCCCGGCGACGACGACGAGGTCCCACTCGCGTCCCACCGCGCCCTGCGGGGTGGTCAGCGTGACGGCCCCCGCGTCGGGGGCGCGGTCGGCGAGGGTGTCGGAGGGCACCTCGGCCGCCATCAGCTGGTCGAGGAAGCGTTGCGCGCTGCCGGACCCGGGGAAGCGGTCCACGAAGCGACCCGCAGCCTCGAAGAGGGCGAGCACGGCGTCCAGGTCGCGGTCGGCGCGTCCGGCGTCGGCCCCCTCGACGACGGCCCCGGCCAGGGCGGCCCGCTGCCAGCGCTCCGCCAGACCGCTGGCCTCCCAGATCCCCCAGAGGGCCGTCTCGGCGTTCGCGTCGGGTGCCGCGGCCGCCCGTCGACCGGCCTGGAGGACGACCGCCACCCGCACGGCCGGGCGCAACGCCGGGTCCTCGACGCCGAGCATCGCCAGGTCACCGTCCGCCGCGGCGAGGTCACCGGCCTCCGGCGCGGCGAGCGCCCCGGCCAGCGCCCCGGTGAGCACGGCGTCGCTGCTGCGACCACCACCGGCGGCGACCTCGCTGCGGCGCAACGACTGCCGCAGGCGCCGCAGGGCGACCACGTCGGCCCCGCCGACGGGCGAGGTCACGAGGTCCCTGGCCGTGGCGTCGTCGAGGGCCTCCGGGTCGAGGACGACGGCAAGCGCCGTCAGCAGCGGGCGGACGGACGGCTCGTCGCGCACGGGGACCTCCGCGAGCGGCACCGCGAGCGGGACCCCGGCGTGCGCGAGCCCCCGGCGCAGCGCGGCGGTGTGCCCGGCGGAGCGGACGACGACGGCCATCTGCGACCAGGGCATCCCGTCCAGCAGGTGGCGGCGGCGCAACCGCTGGGCGATCCAGGCGGCCTCCTGGGTGGGTGAGCCGAGGACGGCGACCTCGACGTGCCCACCGCGTCCGCGACCTGCGCGGGCCGCGCGTTGCCCGGCGCCGCCGAGAGCGCCGATGCGGGTCGAGACCGCCCGGGTCACGTCGTGCAGGACGGGACGCTGACGCCAGCCGGTGCCGAGCACGAACGTCGGCGCGTCGACGCCCGGTCGCGGCCCGAACCGCTGGGCCAGCCCGGCGGCGGTGCGCGCGTCGGCGCCGCGGAAGCCCTGGGTGACGCTGTCCGGGTCGGCGGTCAGCACGAGGTCGCGCCCGCCGGCGACGACCTCGAGCAGGCGCAGACCGGCGTCGGAGAGGTCGTGGGCGTCGTCGACGGCGACGAGGTCCCAGCGGGCGCGTTCGGCGGCGAGCAGGTCGGGCTGGGCCTGCAGGGCGACGACGGCCTCGTCGACCACGGCGGCCGGGTCGTAGGCCTCGGAGCGGCTGAGGGCGTTGACGTCGAGGTACTCCTCGAGGAGGGCGGCCGCGGCCCGCCACTCGGGCCGGGCCTGGGTGCGGGCGAGGTCGAGCAGGTCGGCGGAACGCAGCCCCCGTTCGACGACGCGCATCAGCAGGTCGCGCAGTTCGTTGCGGAAGCTGCGCAGCACCCAGGACGCGCGGGGGACGTCGCTGGGCCAGCTCGGGACCCGCAGGGCACCCGTGGCGGTGAGCGCGCCGGTGGCGTCGAGGTCGAAGAGCTCGGTCACGGCCGGGCCCTCCTCGGCGGTGACGGCGAGGTGACCGCGGAGCAGGTCGGCCAGGATCGAGTCCTGCTCGGCGCCGGAGATCAGGCGCGGCGGCGGGGTCCCCTCGCGGACGTGGACGAGGCGCAGCACGCCGAAGGCGTAGGACTGGGGCGTGCGGGCCGCGGGCTGGCCCGTCGTGCGTCGCAACCGTTGCGAGAGGTCGTCGCGCAGCAGGTCGGCGGAACGACGGGTCGGGGCCAGGACGAGGACCCGGTCCGGTTCCAGGCCGTCGCGTTCCACCCGGGTCGCGACGAGTTCGCGCAGGGTGCGGGTACGACCGGTCCCCGGGGCGCCCAGGACGACCAGCGGGCCGCTGCCGGGCCGGGTGTCGAGCACCCGCTGCTGGCTCGGGTCCGGCTGTGCGGCAGGAGGTCCGACCGGTGCGGCCCGCCGCAACCGCGGCGGCCGCGGCCGTCGGCGGGCACCGTCGCCGCCCCCACCGGGCCCACGGCCCGCACCACCGTCGTCCACGTTCTCCCCGAGCACCTCGTCATGGCACCACAGACCTCCGACACGACCCCCACCCCCTGCGGACGCGGACTCCTTCCGGCCTCAGCCGGCCAGTCCCAGCTCGGCCACCAGCGCCTCGACGTTGGCGGCCTGGTTCAGGGAGTAGAGGTGCAGCAGGGGCACCCCCTCGGCCAGCAGCCGGCGGCCGTCCTCGACCGCGACCCGCAGGCCCTCCTCGCGGAAGGCGCCCCGGTCGTCGAGGAAGGGGTCGAGGCGACGGTACAGCCAGGAGGGTTCGTGCCCGTCGGTGAGCCGTCGGGTCACCTCGAGGACCCGCGGGCTGGTCACGGGCAGCAGACCCGGGACCAGCGGCACCTGGCAGCCGGCGGCGGCGAGGCGGTCCCGCAGGCGGAGGAAGTCCTCGACGTCGAAGGTCAGCTGGGCGATCGCGAACGAGGCTCCGGCGCGGAACTTCCCCAGCAGGTGCCGCAGGTCGGTGTCGGGGTCGGGAGAGTCGGGGTGGCCGAGCGGGAAGGCCGCCACCCCCACCGAGGACGCGCCCTCGGCCAGGGCCAGCCGCACCAGCTCGTCGGCGTGCTGCAGACCCTCCGGGTGCGGGGTCCAGGGTGCGTGCGGGTCGCCGTCCGGGTCCCCCCGCAGGGCGAGGACGTCGCGCACCCCGCCCGCCAGCAGGTCGCCGACGACACCGCGCAGCCGGTCCGCGGACTCCCCGACGGCGGTGAGGTGGGCGAGCGGACGCAGGGACGTCTCGGCGGCGAGGCGGGAGGCAAGCTCGACCGTCCCCTCCCGACTGCCGCCGCCGGCGCCGTAGGTGACCGAGGCGAAGACGGGCCGGAGCCGGGCGAGCCGTTCGACGGTCGCCCACTGCCGGGTGGCCGAGGCCTCGTCGTGGGCGGGCGAGAACTCCACCGAGAAGCGCCGGTGCGCGCGGGCCAGGTCCTCGGGGAGGCTCACCGCGGGGCCCACGGGGCGACCCAGTCCGCGGCGTCCCAACGGGCCTGCCCCAGGTCGACCCGGACGTCGGCGGCGTCGTGGGCGAGGCGCCGCAGCGGGACCCCCTCCGCCCGCCAGTGCTGCAGGGCCCGGTCCGCGAGCGGCGGGGCGGCGCTCCCGTCGGCCCGCAGCACGCGCCACCAGGGGGCGTCGGACCCGAAGCGGCGCAGCACGTTCCCGACGAACCGCGGTCCGCGGTCACCGACGAGCTCACCCACGTCGCCGTAGGTCAGGACCCGCCCGGCGGGGATGGCGTGCACGACCTCGAGGACCTCCTCAGCGCGGTCGGGAAGCTCGCTCGGCACGGGCGCAGCCTCCCACCCGGGGTGCCGCACCACCCGCCGGGCCCCGTTGTCGGACCCTCGGGACACAGTGCACCCGTGAGGCAGGAGAACCCGACCCCGTTGCACTGGAGGGACGTCGAGGAGCGGGCCCCGGACCTCGCTGCCGCCGTCCTGGCGCGGTTCACCGCCGCGCGCCACCACGTCCTCGCGACGCTCACGAGCGACGGCTCACCCCGGGTCTCGGGGACGGAGGTGCACCTGTGGCGCGGAGACCTGACGCTGGGGTCGATGCCGGGCTCGCGCAAGGGGGTCGACCTCCTGCGGGACCCGCGCTTCGCCCTCCACGCGCACACCGGCGACGGTTCGCTGGCCGAGGGCGACGCGAAGGTCGCCGGGACCGCGGAGGAGGTCACCGACGCGGGCGAGCTCGCCGGCTACGCGGCGGACCGGCACCCGCCGGAGCCGTTCCAGCTGTTCCGGCTGCTGCTCACCTCGGTGGTGCTGACCGAGGTCGACGGGGAGCGGTTGCGCCTCCGGACGCTGCGCCCTGACGGGACCGTCACCACGGTCCACCGCGCGTGACTCAGGGGTTGGGCCAGGGGTTCGGCAGTGCGCCGTTCAGCCCCTTCGTCTGCTGCATCATCACCGGCGCGAGCTTCCCGGCCCCGGGGTTCGGTGCGTGGCCGTGACCGAGGGCGTGGCCGACCTCGTGGTTGACGACGTACTGCCGGTAGCCGGTACGGTCCTCGCCGTAGTCGGGGATCGCCTCCACCCAGCGGTACCACGTGAGGATCGCCGCGTCACCGCTGCGGCAGGAGAGCGTCCCGCCGGTGCGCAGGGGCCGGCAGAGCGCGGCGGAGGTGTCGGGGGTCGCCAGCACGAGGCGGATCTCGGCGTCGCCGTCGGTGCGGGCGAAGCTCGTCGTGCCGCCCGCGCCCCAGCTCCGCGGGTCGTTCAGGACGCCCAGCGCGAAGTCCGCGAACGCGACCGGGTCCAGCACGCCCGCGTCGACCAGGTCCTGCTCCACCTCGACACGGAGGGTGCGGACCCGTTGCGAGGCAGGGGCTCGCGAGGAACCCGGCACGACGACGAGGGATCCCCCACCGGACTGCGGGACCCGGCGCAGCAGGACCCCGGCGCCGACGTCGGCCGCCGTGAGGCCCTCGGGCAGCGGCGGCTGCGTCGACCGGGTCACCGTGGGTGTCGCGACCTGGGACGGCGTGGCCGTCGAGCTGGTGGGTGCCGAGGTCCCCGGGGCCTGCGACGACGCACCACCCGCGTCGCCCGTGCACCCCGCGAGTCCCGCCAGCACCCCCGCTCCGCCGAGCAGGACCGCCCGCCGGGAGGTCACCGGGGGGCGGGCGGGGTCGCCGTCGTGAGCACGCAGGAGCACGGCGTCAGCTTCGCACCGGTACCGCACAGCCGGGCGCAGCGACCCGGCCCGCACCTCCGTCCCGTCCGCTGGCGGCGAACCGGAACGCGGTCGCGCCCCGGCGGCGGCTAGCGTGGCCTGACGATCGCGGGCGGCAACCGCCCCACGCGAGGTTCAGGAACGGCGAGACCCGGGAGGGGACTGCGGTGGAGGTTCGGATCGGCGTGCAGAACGTCGCACGCGAGCTGGTGTTCGAGTCGGCCCAGACCAGCGAGGAGATCACCGCGGCGGTCACCGAGGCGCTGTCCGGCGGCACGGTGCTGCGGCTGGTGGACGAGAAGGGACGCCTCGTGGTGGTCCCGGCGGCGTCGCTGGGGTACATCGACATCGGTGCCTCGGAGGTCCGCAAGGTGGGCTTCGGCCTGTCCTGACGGGCGGGCACGAGGTGTGACGAGGTGTGACGTCGCGGTGGAGACCCACCGCGACGTCGCGCCGCACCCGCCGGGCGCGACGTGACGGGCGCGATGTGACGGGGCGACACGCATCGGAACGCGGGGTGACACGGTTACCATGGTCAGGTTCATGGTTGCCCGGTCGCCAGTCACGATCGGCTGCCGATTGCCGCGACGCGGCCGCACGTCCCGCCTGACGACCTCCTCACGGAGGGTTCGAGCGCTCCCCACCCGGTGAGCTCGTGCGGGTCGTCGACGCCGCCGCCCCCTGCACGGGAGACGCATGACCGACTCGAGCACGACGGACGCCCAGACCGAGACGTCCGACCAGATCGCCCCCGCAGCGGCCCCCTACGTGGCCCCGCCCGTCGGCACCTTCGCCGAGCACGGCGTCGACGCGCGCATCGCGCAGTCCCTCGCCGGAGCCGGGATCACCACCCCGTTCCCCATCCAGTCGATGACGCTGCCGGTGGCGCTGACCGGGCACGACATCATCGGCCAGGCCAAGACGGGTACCGGCAAGACCCTCGGCTTCGGCGTCCCGCTCCTGCAGCGCACCGCCGTCCCGGGTGACCCCGACTACGACGCCCTGCCGAACCCCGGCAAGCCGCAGGCGCTGGTCATCGTCCCGACCCGCGAGCTCGCCACCCAGGTCGCCGGTGACCTGACGACCGCGAGCCGCAACTACCCCGCCCGCATCCTCACCGTGTACGGCGGCCGGGCCTACGAACCGCAGATCGCCGCGCTGACCAAGGGCATCGACGTCGTCGTCGGCACCCCGGGTCGTCTCCTCGACCTCGCGCAGCAGCGTCACCTCGACCTCTCCAACGTCAAGTGCGTCGTCCTGGACGAGGCCGACGAGATGCTCGACCTCGGCTTCCTGCCCGACGTCGAACGCCTGCTCTCGCAGACCAACCCGGGCCGGCAGACGATGCTGTTCTCGGCGACGATGCCCGGCCCGGTCGTGGCGATGGCGCGCTCCTACATGCGTCAGCCCACCCACATCCGCGCCGTGGACCCGACCGACGACGGAGCCACCGTCGCGGCCATCACGCAGTTCGCCTACCGCACCCACGCCCTCGACAAGGTCGAGGTCCTGGCCCGGTTGCTGCAGGCCGAGGGCCGTGGCCTGACCATCGTCTTCAGCCGCACCAAGCGCACCGCCGCCTCCGTCGCGGAGCAGCTGGAGGAACGCGGTTTCGCGGCGGCCTCGATCCACGGTGACCTCGGCCAGGGCGCCCGCGAGCAGGCCCTGCGCGCGTTCCGCGCCGGCAAGGTCGACGTCCTCGTCGCCACCGACGTCGCCGCCCGCGGCATCGACGTCGAGGACGTCACCCACGTCGTGAACTACCAGTGCCCCGAGGACGAGAAGACCTACCTGCACCGCATCGGTCGCACCGGCCGCGCCGGGAACACCGGTGTCGCGGTCACCTTCGTGGACTGGGACGAGCTCCCCCGCTGGGGCCTCATCGACAAGGCGCTCGGTCTCGGCTTCGGCGAACCCGTCGAGACGTACTCGTCCTCGCCGCACCTCTTCGACGACCTGAACATCCCCGCGGGCACGACGGGCCGTCTCCCGCGCGCGAGCCGGACCCGCGCCGGCCTCGAGGCCGAGCAGGTCGAGGACCTCGGGGAGGTCGGCGCCAGCAAGGGCCGACGCCCCCGCAAGGACGGTGGCCGGGAGTCGGGGCGCGACGGTGGGCGTGACAGCGCCCGTGGTCCCCGTCGCGACGCCGGCCCCACCGCTGTCGCCGCCGAGGAAGGTGTCGTCGAGGAACGCGTCGAGCGTCCCCGCCGCGACCGTCAGCGCCGCCGGACCCGCAGCGGGGTCGAACTCGACGAGACCCAGGTCGTGGAGACCCCGGTCGGGGCGGACGGAGCGGCGGTGACCCCCGAGGCTCCCGCGGTCGCCGAGACCCAGGAGATCCCGGCACCTGCCGAGGGTGGCGAGACCGCGGAGCGGCCGCGTCGCCGTCGTCGCAGCCGCGCGAAGACCGCCGACGCGAGTGCCGAGCAGGGCAGCGACGAGAGCGCCGTCCCCGCTCCCGCCGTCGACTGACCCGGTCGGACGGGTCCCGCCGCACCACCGGCGGGACCCGTCCGAGCTGCGACCACCCGGACTCGACCGCACCCTGGTGGGGTGACGGCAACCACGCGAGCACCAGTCACCGCCCGACCCGCGGCCCCACCGAGCGTGTCGCAGGTCCTGCACGCCGGGCCGACCCTCGAGGTGGCGCTGCTGGCCGCCGCGCTGGTCGAGGAACGCCACCCCCGGCTGCGGCCGGTCCTCGAGGACGAACGCCACCCCTGGCGACGCGTGCTCGACGCGGCCGCACTGCTGCGCGCGGCGTCGTGCGACCCGGTGAGGGCGATGGCGCTCGCGGCGCGCGAACGCGCCCTCGACGGCGGTCGGCACGTCCGGGCCGAGGGTCACGACCCCGACCTGGCGGCCCTGCGGCACGCGCTGCGGGTGCACACCGTGCTGCTGACCGCCGCCGCCGCCGGCGAGGCGCCCACCCGGGCGGCCGCGGAGCGCTACGTCCGGGAGCAGCGCTGCACGGCCGTCCTGCTCGGTGCCGAACCGGACGACCTGTCCGCGACGTCGGACGAGGTCGCCGCCGACGTCGCCGCGGTCCGGGCCGAGGTCGACCTGGACGCCCCGGCCCGCTCGCTGACCGGCTACGACGACGAGGCCCTGCCCGGTTCCTGGGCGCAGGCCTGCCGCCTCGCCGTCAGCGTGCTGCCGTGGTGGGCCCGCCGGGGTCCTGCTCCGGTGGGCGGGGCGGACCTGAGGGCGCAGTTGCGGGGGCTCTGAGCCGGTCAGCTCTCGACGACGAAGGTCCGGACCGCGTCCGCCACCAGCTGCACGGCAATCGCCGACAGCAGCAGACCCGCGACCCGGGTGACGAGCAGGACGCCGGAGTCGCCGAGGACCTTGTGGACCAGACCGGCGAAGCGCATCGCGAGCCACAGCGTCACGTGCACCGCGATGACCCCGGCGGCGATCGCCGCCCGGTCACCCCAGTCGTGCGCCTGCTGGACGAAGACCATGGTGGCGACGATGGCGCCCGGCCCGGCCAGCAGCGGGGTCCCCAGCGGGACCATCGCGACGTTGACCCCGACGGTGCTCGTCGGTTCGTCGCTCTTGCCGGTCAGCAGTTCCAGGGCGATGAGCAGCAGCAGCAGACCACCGGCGGCCTGCAGCGAGGGCAGGCTGATGTGCAGGTAGTCGAGGATCCGCTGACCGAAGAGGGCGAAGGCGACGATGACGCCGAAGGCCACGAACACGGCCTGGCGCGCCGCCCGGGAGCGCTCGGCGGCGCTGAACGTCGCGGTCAGCCCGAGGAAGATCGGGACGGTCCCCAACGGGTCCATGATGACGAACAGGGTGACGAAGGTCTCCCCGAAGAGCTGCAGGTTCACGCGTTCCCGACCTCGTGCGGGGCAGCGGCGAGCTCGTCGATGCGGACCAGGACCTCGGGGTCGGTGGTGTTCTCCCCCAACAGGTTCCGCTTGCCGGTGCCGTGGTAGTCGCTCGACCCGGTGATCAGCAGGTCCAGGGAGGAGGCCAGGTCGCGCAGGTGGGCGCGTTCCGCGTCGGAGTGGTCGCGGTGGTCGACCTCGAGGCCCGCGAGACCGGCCTCGACCATGGCCTCGATGTCGGTGTCGCCGATGCAGCTGCCCCGCTTGGACGCCGCGGGGTGCGCGATGACGGGCACCCCGCCGGCCGCGCGGACCCGCCGGACGGCCTCGACCGGGTCGGGGGCCGTCTGCGGGACGAAGTAGCGGCTGCGGCCGGAGAGCAACGTGGCGAAGGCCTCGTCGCGGTCCTCCACGACGCCGAGGCCGACGAGGGCGTCGGCGATGTGCGGACGCCCGATCGTGGCGTCGCCGTGGACGTGCTCGAGGACGTCCTCCCAGCGCAGACCGGTGTCGGGGCCGAGACGTTCGACCATCTGCCGGGCGCGGCTGGCACGGGAGGTGCGCGACTCGGCCAGCATCCGGACGAGGGGTTCGTCGGTCGGGTCGTGCCGGTAGGCGAGCAGGTGGACGGAGACGCCGCGACGCAGGCAGCTGATCTCCACCCCGGGAACCACGCGAACTCCGAGCCGCTCGCCGGCGGTGACCGCCGCGACCCAGCCGTCACTGGTGTCGTGGTCGGTCAGGGCGACGACGTCGAGGCCGGCCTGCGCGGCGGAGGCCACGACGTCGGCCGGCGACTGGGTCCCGTCGGAGGCGTTGGAGTGCGTGTGCAGATCGATGCGCACCCCACGAGCTTACGTGCCGTGACCGGTGATCCCGTCCACACGCGTGGCGCGCCCGTTCAGGCGCCGCGGGCGACGGTCTCGGGTCCCGTCCAGGAGACCCGGGGCGACAACGCCCCGCAGGGCACGTCGAGTTCGTGGGCGGGATCGCGCAGGTCGATGAGCTGCAGGTCGTCGAAGAGGGTCAACCCGGCGGAGGCGGGCCAGAGCAGCGCCCACAGCCAGACCCCGCCGGCCTCCCCGACCAGGACCGCGCGGTCACCGTCGGCGTCGACCCCCCACAGCGGCGTCGCCGCACCGCCGGCGTGCGGACGCGCCGCGGGACGGCCGCTGACGATCCCCTCCCCCGGGTCGACGTCGTCGCGGCCGGCGAGGTGGGCACCGAGACCGGTCCCCGGTTGTTCGGAGACCAGCAGCAGGTCCGCGACGGGCGACCCCCCGACCCCGTGGTGGGGGCCCGAGACCGCGACCACGACGGCCTGCGCCTCGTGCTTCTCGTCCCGCACGCAGCGCGTCCCGGTGACGAGCCAGCCGTCGGGGAGGGGCCACGGCATCCAGACGGGGACGTCGGAGTGCCGGGCGACCCAGGCCAGGTGCTCGCCGTCCGCGCGCTGCGCGGGTTGCAGGGGAACCACCTCCCCGTGGACCGCGCAGGTCGCCGAGGAGTGCCAGATGCTGGGTGCCCGCACCGCTCCGTCGCAGCGGGGGCACCTCGCTGTACCGCCCATGCCCCACCGTGACCCCCCGACCCGGGAATCGTCAACTGCTGGTCACAGGGGGTCATGACCGGTGGGGGTGGCGGGACAACGCGGGCACCGCGGGCGATGATGGTCGGGTGACTCCAGGAGCGACTTCGCAGACGACGCAGCGGCCCGAGGGATCCGTCGAGGAGACCTTCGACGTGCAGGCCCCCGAGACCGACGGCGCCACCGTCACGCAGGGCGACGGGGAGGTCAACGGGGAGGGCGACGGCGAGAACATGTCGTCGCACCGGGCCACGCCCCGCTCGGCCGCGTTCCGCAGGTTCATCTCCGAGGGCTGGGGGCCGCGCCCCGCCGAGGACCTCGACGCCGCCCCGTCGGCGCCGTTCGCCGCGCGACGCCGCGAGGTGCTCTCCTCGCTGTTCCCGCACGAGGTGCTCGTCGTCCCCGCCGGGACGCTCGTCCGCCGCTCCAACGACACCGACTACCGCTTCCGGCCGCACTCGGCGTTCGCGCACCTCACCGGGCTCGGCAGCGATCGCGAGGCCGACGCCGTCCTCGTCCTGCACCCGCGGGCCGAGGGTCACGAGGCCGTCCTCTACGTCCGCCCGCAGGCCGCGCGCGACACCGAGGAGTTCTTCGCCGACGCCCGCTACGGCGAACTGTGGGTGGGGGTCCGTCCCACGCTCCGGGAGTTCGCCGCGCAGACCGGGATCACCTGCCACGACGTCGCGACCCTGACCGACGAGATCGGGTCCTCGCTGGACGACGAGACCGCGACGGGCCTGCGCGTGGTGCCCGACGCCGACCCCGCCGTCACCGCCCTCGTGGCGCCGTTGCGCTCCGGCGAGGCGCTGGACAAGGCCGACGACGAACTCGTCACCGCGCTCTCCGAACTCCGCCTCGTGAAGGACGAGCACGAGATCGGCGAGATGCGGACGGCGGTCGCCGCCAGCATCCGCGGTTTCGAGGAGATCGTCCGGTCGCTGCCGCGCGCGATCGGCCACCCGCGCGGCGAGCGTCTCGTCGAGGCGGTCTTCGACGGCAACGCCCGGGTCGAGGGCAACGCCGTCGGGTACGAGACCATCTCCGCCGCAGGCGATCACGCGTGCACGCTGCACTGGATCCGCAACGACGGCGCGGTGACCGCGGGCCAGCTGCTGCTCGTCGACGCCGGCGTCGAGGTCGACTCCCTCTACACCGCGGACGTCACCCGCACCCTGCCCGTCGACGGCACCTTCACCGACGCGCAGCGCCGGGTCTACCAGGCCGTCCTGGACGCGTCCGAGGCCGCCTTCGCCGTCGCGAAGCCCGGGGTGAGGTTCCGCGAGGTCCACGAGGCCGCCATGAAGGTCGTGGCCGACCGGATCGCGGAGTGGGGCATGCTCCCCGTGGACGTCGCGACCTCGATGGAACCCGGCGGGCAGTTCCACCGCCGGTGGATGCCGCACGGCACGAGCCACCACCTCGGCCTCGACGTGCACGACTGCGCGCAGGCCCGCAAGGAGATGTACCTCGACGCGGAACTGCGCGAGGGGATGGTGTTCACCATCGAACCCGGGATCTACATCAAGACCGAGGACGAACTCGCCCCCGCGGAACTGCGCGGGATCGGCGTTCGCATCGAGGACGACGTCCTCGTCACCGCCGACGGCGTCGAGAACCTCACCGCCGGGCTGGCCCGCACCCCCGACGACGTCGAGGCGTGGATGGCGTCGCTGCGCTGATCCTCAGGAGTGGACCGTTGACGCTTCGGGCCGAACCGATCGACCCGAAGCGTCAACGGTCCCCACGCCAGGGGCGCGGAGATCACTCCCGGTCGCGCGCCGGGGGGTTCTGCGAGGCGTCGTGCGCGGCCTGCTCGGCGGCCCGGCGGGCCCGGCGCTGTTCTTCCACCTTCTCGGCGTAGGTCGGACCCGAGAGGTCCATCACCGGCTCCGGGGCGGGCTGCTGCTCACCAGGCGGGGGCGGCGGCTGGTCCGCCGGGGCGCTGCCGGGCTGCGGCGGCGGCAGGTGCGCACCGCTGGACGGCGGCGACCACGGGGCGGGACGCGCACCCGGGTCCGGGGCACCCCACTGCGACTGGCCCGTCGGCTTGGAGAAGTCAGGGCCGGTGCCGCGGCCGAGGCCGTTGGGCAGCTTGGAGAGGACCTCGCGCGCCTGACCGGCCAGTTGCGGCAGGCAGAGCACGGTGTACTCCGAGGCGACGATCTGCGACGAGGACGTGAAGTCGCGGCGCCCGCCGGTGAGCGCGTAGGAGATGACGCCGAAGAGCATCCCGAACCCGGCCCCGACGAGGATGCCGGTGAACAACGCACCGGACCCGCCGCTGCCGAAGACGGACAGCATGAGGCCGACGAGCAGACCGAACCAGGCTCCGGACCCGGCACCGGCGCCCGCGGCGCGACCGTAGGTCAGGCGCCCCGTGACGCGTTCCACCATCTGCAGGCCGTTGCCGACGATGGTGACGTTCTGCACCGGGAAGTGCTCGTCCGAGAGGAAGTCGACGGCCCGCTGCGCCTCCGAGTAGGTGGCGTACCGGCCGATCGCGTCCCCGGACGGCGGGGTGGGGGTGGTGATCCGCTGCGGACCACCCATGGGCCCGAGGTTCGACATCTCTACATCCTCACCGGTCTACCCGTCCCGTGACCTTCGCGCGGGATCGGTCGATGGTCTCAGGTGGAGATCATCGACACCCTGCACAACGTCAGGGAGCCGCGGGACGTGCCCCGCGGCTCCCCGACGAACCTCACGCGGTCTTGCGCTTGACCCCGGCCCGGGCCTGGCCGCGGGCCTCCACCTCGCTGGAGGCCCCGGCGGTGGACAGCGCGCCACCGGAGGTCTCGAGGTGGGCGCGCACGAACCAGTGGAACTGCTCGAGCTGGCTGGACTGGCCGATGAGCATGTCCTGGGTCACCGGGTCCAGCTCCTCGGTGGCCGCGATGTCGCGGCGGTAGTCCTCGATGACGCCGACGTAGACGAGGTCGAGGGCACCGAGGTGCTCGATCGCGCCGGCGCGGCCGATCGAGTAGTCGTTCCAGGAGCGGTCGGCGACGAGCGCACCCGGGGTCCCGATGGGCGAGAGACCCAGGGTCGAGATGCGCTCGGCGGTCGTGTCGGCCATCTCACGGACGGCGTCGACCTGCGGGTCGAGCATCTCGTGGACGGAGACGAAGTTCGGGCCGACGACGTTCCAGTGGACGTGCTTCAACGTGAGGTGCAGATCGGTGAGGGCGTTCAGCCGGTCCTGCAGCAGGGCCGCCACTTCGGCACCCTGTTCCAGCGTCATGCCCGGGATCGTGAAGGAGGGGAGACCCTCCGACTTCATCTTCTTGCTCTCCTTGGCCATGTGGTCACGGTAGGAGGCCGCCCGCGGTGCCGCGCGTTGAAGATCGGGGCCTAGATTGGACGGTGTGAGCGGCCCCACCACACGCGTCTTCGCCGCCCGGCTGGCGGGAACGTCGGTCTTCGACCCCCAGGGCGACCAGGTCGGGCGCATCCGTGACGTCGTCGGCATGATCCGCCCCCGCGGTCCGGTCCGGGTGATCGGCCTCGTCGTCGAGGTCCCCGGCCGGCGCCGGGTCTTCGTCCCGATGACGCGGGTCACCAACGTCGAGGTCGGCCAGGTCCTGACCACCGGCATCGTCAACATGCGCCGCTTCGAGCAGCGCGGCACCGAGACCCTGCTGCTGGCCGAACTGCTGGACCGCACGGTGGACCTGGCCGACGGCAGCGGCGAGGCGACGATCGAGGACCTCGGCCTGGAACCGGTCCGACCGCGCGACTGGCAGTTGACCAAGCTCTTCGTCCGCCGTGGCCGGGCGCCGCGTGGTCTCTCCGGTCGCCTGCGCCGCCGCGGCGAGACGATGACCATCGGGCTCGACGCCGTCGTCGGCGGGGTCGTCGGGCTCGCCGCCCCGGACCTCGACCAGGGCGCGACGAACCTGCTGGCCGCCTTCGAGGAGCTCAAGGCCGCCGACCTCGCGGAGGTCATCCACGAGCTGACGCCCAAGCGACGGCTCGAGGTCGCGGCGGCGCTGGACGACGAACGCCTCGCGGACGTCCTCGAGGAGCTCCCCGAGGACGACCAGGTCCAGATCCTCTCCGCCCTGGCCGGGGCCCGAGCCGCCCACGTCCTCGAGGAGATGCAGCCCGACGACGCGGCCGACCTGCTGAGCGAGCTGCCGGTGGACCAGGCCGAGCGGCTGATGGCGTTGATGGACCCCGACGAGGCCGAACCGGTGCGACGGCTGCTGGCCTACGACGAGCGCACCGCCGGGGGTCTGATGACCTCCGACCCGGTCGTCCTGGCCCCCGACGCGACGATCGCGGAGGCCCTGGCCCACGTCCGCCGCACCGAGCTGAGCGTCCCGCTGGCCACCGCCGTCTACGTCTGCCGGCCGCCGCTGGAGACGCCCACGGGCCGCTACCTCGGCACGGCGCACCTGCAGCGGCTGCTGCGCGAGCCGCCGCAGACGCCGCTGGGCCAGATCCTCGACAACGACATCACCCCCCTCTCCCCCGAGGAGACGCTGCAGGGGGTGACGCGCCAGCTGGCCGCCTACAACCTGGTGTCGCTACCCGTGGTCGACGAGGACGGGCACCTGCTGGGCGCCGTGACGGCCGACGACGTCCTCGACCACCTGCTGCCCGACGACTGGCGCGACGCCGAGGAACCCGTCTTCGAGGAGCCGAGCGCGGGGGGCGTGACCCGTGGCTGAGCGCGAACCCGGCCGGTCCCGCACCGGCCCCCGCCTGGTGCGCAACGACAGCGTCTCCCTGGACACCCCGCGCGAGGCGCGTCGTCAGCTGCTGGCCCGTCCGCAGGTCGACCCCGACGCGTTCGGGCGCGCGTCGGAGAAGTTCGCCCGCTTCATGGGGACGGGGACGTTCCTCGTCTACATGACGGCCTTCGTGGTGCTCTGGACGCTCTGGAACACGCTGACCCCGGGTGCCTTCCGCTTCGACCAGTACCCGTTCGTCTTCCTGACGCTGGTCCTGTCGCTGCAGGCGTCCTACGCCGCCCCCCTGATCCTGCTCGCGCAGAACCGCCAGGACGACCGGGACCGCGTCCTCAACGAGCAGGACCGCTCCCGCGACGAGCGCGGCCTGGCCGACACGGAGTACCTGACCCGCGAGGTCGCCGCGCTGCGCATCGCGCTGCGTGACGTCGCCACCCGCGACTTCGTCCGTTCGGAGCTGCGCTCGATCCTCGAGGAGCTGCGCGAGGAGGACGGCGATCCGAGTGCCTCGCGCGGTTCGCGCGACGCCAAGCGCAAGAACGGGAAGAAGCGCAAGCGCGTCGCCGAGACGCCCGCTCCGAACCCCTCGCCGCAGGTCCTGGACGCGCAACCGGCTGAACCGGAGTCCGCGGATTCAGGTTCGGAGGGTGAGGTGCCGACACCCAACGGGTGACGACTCTCGACGAATCGCCCGGGGCCCCCGGTGCTCACGCTGCCCCGCCGGCCACCCAGGTCCGCAAGCGTCTCGGGGACGTCCTCGTCGAGAAGGGCCTGCTGGTCCCCGAGGACCTCGAGGTCGCGCTCTCCGAGCAGCGCAACGTGGAGGGCCCGCGTCGCCGCCTCGGTCAGATCCTCGTCGAGCTCGGGATGGTGTCCGAGGCCGAGCTGGCCCAGTGCCTCGCCGAGCTGCTGCAGCTCGAGCACGTCGACCTCTCCCGCCTGACCCTGGCCCCCGACGTCGTGCGGCTGCTGCCGCGCGCCGTCGCCGAGCGCTGCCGCGTGCTGGTGCTGGACAAGACGCCGGAGTACCTCCTCGTCGCGGCCGCGGACCCGACGAACGTCCTCGCCCTCGACGACGTGAAGCTGTACACCCGCACCCCCGAGCTGCACGTCGTCGTCGCGATGGACTCCCAGATCCGCGACCAGCTGGCCCGCGCGTGGTCGCTGACCGAGGACACCTCGCAGGTCTCGCGGATGGTCGAGGACGCGACCGAGGACGACGACGAGGACCCGCTGGCGGCCCTCAACGGCTCCGTCGACGACGACGCCCCCATCGTCAAGCTGGTGAACCGGATCCTCTCCGACGCGGTCCGCCTGCGCTGCTCCGACATCCACCTGGAGTCCCAGCGCGACCAGCTGCGCGTGCGCTTCCGCGTCGACGGCTTGCTGCGCGACGTGATGTCGGCCCCCAAGCGCGTCGCCCCCAGCGTGATCAGCCGCATCAAGATCATCTCCGGCCTGGACATCTCCGAGCGCCGCATCCCCCAGGACGGCCGGACCCGCGTGGTGGTCGACGGGTCCGCCATCGACTGCCGCGTCTCGACGCTGCCCGCCCTGCACGGCGAGAAGATCGTGATCCGTCTGCTCACCCGCGGCGACGACGTCCCGACCCTGGAGTCGCTGGGCTTCGAACCGGACCAGCTGGTGATCTTCAACAAGGCGCTGTCGGTACCGCAGGGCCTGGTGCTCATCACCGGGCCGACGGGTTCGGGCAAGACGAACACCCTCTACGCCGCGATCCACGCGACGATGAGCCCCGAGAAGAACATCATCACGCTCGAGGACCCCGTCGAGGTCCAGCTGCCCGGCATCACCCAGGTGCAGGTGCACGCGAAGGTCGGGATGACGTTCTCCGCGGGTCTGCGTTCCGTCCTGCGCCAGGACCCCGACATCGTCCTCATCGGTGAGGTCCGCGACACCGAGACGGCCGAGCTCGCGCTCAAGGCGTCGATGACGGGTCACCTGGTGCTCTCGACCCTGCACACGAACTCGGCCGTCGGGGCCCTGACCCGTCTGGTCGACATGGGGGCCGCGCCGTTCCTGGTGGCCAGCTCGCTGACCGCCGCGATCGCCCAGCGACTGGTCCGCAAACCCTGCGACTCCTGCGCCGACGGCTACATCCCGGACGAGGACACCCTCGCCCTGCTGGACCTCACCATCGAGGACATCCTGGACGCCACCCCGCTCAAGGGCACCGGGTGCCCCGAGTGCGGCGGGTCGGGCTACCGCGGCCGGACCGCCGTCTACGAGGTCCTCGACGTCACCCCGAGCGTGCGCAAGGTGCTCATGCACGACGCGACGGAGGCCGCGCTGCTCGCCGAGGCCGAGCGGATCGGCATGAAGACGCTGCGCCAGTCGGCCCTGGACAAGGCCATGCGCGGCGAGACGACGTTCGAGGAGGTCATCCGCGTCACCGCGGGGTGATCTGCGCGACACCTGTCGTTCAAAAAGTGCTTCAGGAGTAAACTTCTCGACGGACAGACCACTCGTCGAGGAGGACCCACCGTGCGCGCAGTGCAGTACCGGACCATCGGAGCAGCCCCCGAGGTCGTGGAGATCGAGAAGCCCGTCCCCGGCCCCGGCCAGGTCCTCCTCGAGGTGACCGCCGCCGGGATCTGCCACTCCGACGACTTCGTCATGAGCCTCCCGGCGGAGCAGTACACCTACGGCCTGCCGCTGACCCTGGGCCACGAGGGCGCCGGTCGCGTCGTCGAGCTCGGCCCGGGAGCCGAGGGCATCGAGATCGGGACGAACGTCGTCGTCTACGGCCCGTGGGGTTGCGGCACCTGCCACCTGTGCGCGCAGGGCAAGGAGAACTACTGCCCGCGGGCGGCGGAGCTCGGGATCAACCCGCCGGGACTCGGCGCCCCCGGGGCGCTGGCGGACTTCATGGTCGTCGACTCCCCGCGCCACCTGGTCCCGATCGGCGACCTCGACCCGGTCGCGACCGTCCCGCTGACCGACGCCGGTCTCACGCCGTACCACGCGATCAAGCGCTCGCTGCCGAAGCTGCGGGCCGGCTCCGTCGCCGTCGTCATCGGCACCGGCGGTCTGGGCCACCTCGCCATCCAGATCCTGCGCGCCCTCTCCCCCGCCCGCGTGATCGCCCTCGACGTCAGCGACGAGAAGCTCGCGCTGGCCTCGTCGGTCGGGGCCCACGACGTCGTGCTGTCGGACGCGGACGCGGCGAAGAACGTGCGGAAGCTGCTCGGGGGCCGAGGAGCTCAGCTCGTCCTCGACTTCGTGGGCGCGCAGCCGACGATCGACACCGCGATGTCGGTGGCCGACGTGGAGTCCGACGTGACGATCGTCGGGATCACCAACACCCCCGCCGCCGCGCAGGTCGGCTTCTTCCGCCAGGCCTACGAGGCCTCCGTCACCGTCCCGTACTGGGGTGCGCGCCACGAGCTCATCGAGCTGGTCGACCTCGCCCACCAGGGGGTCTTCGACATGCACACCGAGACGTTCGCGATGGCCGACGCCCCGAAGGCCTACGAGAAGCTCGCCGCGGGCACCCTGCACGGGCGCGCCGTGGTCGTGCCGTCGCTCTGACGGAACAACCCCGTGGGACCCGGGGGTTGCCGGAGTGTGGGTGACGAGCTGAGCCGGGTCCTGCGGTGCGTGCGGTGGTCGGTCCTGGACTACCGGCACGAGGTCCTCGACGCCGGCACCGTCCGGGCGGGGACGGGCGACGACGTCCGGTTCCTGTTCGTCCTCAGCGGTGCCGTGCTCGTCGACGGCCTGGAGGGCGAGGGCCCACGCCGGCTGGAGGGCGGACGGTTCCTGCTGCTGCCCCGCGGCGGCACCCACACCGTCACGGTGCTGGAGCGGGCCGAGCTGCACGCGGGCGAACTGGTCGCGGAGACCGGCGACGCGGTCCTGCTGGTCCGGGTGATGCCCGCGGCCGTGGTCACCTGCGGGGTGCTGGTGGAGGACCCGTTCGTGGAGCTCGCGCTGCGCCAGATGGCGCTGGAGTCGGCCGCCGGGCGGCCGGGGTCCGTCCCCGTGCTCGCCCAGCTGGCGAACGTCGTGACCACCGCCGCGATCCGGTGGTGGGTGGAGTCGGGCTGCGAGAGCGCGCGGGTGCTCGAGGGCTTCCTGCACGCCGACGACGTCTCGCGGGCGCTGCAGGCGATCCACGACGACCCCGGGGCTCCGTGGACGGTGGAGGGGCTGGCCCGGCTGACGTTCGCGTCGCGTTCCGTGTTCGCGCAGCGGTTCCGCAGCGTCGTCGGGGAGACGCCGGTCCGCTACCTGGCGCAGGTGCGGATGGAGGCGGCGAAGCGCCTGCTGAGCGACGGGGGCGGGGTCACCGACACCGCCGTCCGGCTCGGGTACTCCTCCGACGTCGCGTTCAGCCGGGCGTTCCGCCGCCACACCGGCGCCGCCCCCTCTCAGTGGCGCGAGGTCGACGCGGCCCTCAGCAGCGCCCCACCGGCGATGGCGGCGACGGCCCCGACGACGTAGGTCGTCCGCACCCCGGCGGAGTCCGTGATCAGCCCACCGGTGGCCGCACCGACGGCGATGGCGACCTGGAACATCGCGGTGACCAGTCCGGCACCCTGCTCCACCCGGTCGGGTGCGGTGCGGGCGAGCCAGGTCTGGACCAGCGTCGGCAACGAGCCGAACGCGAGGCCCCAGACCCCGGTCGCGACGACGACGGCGACGAACTCGCCGGAGAACAGCCCGACGGAGGCGACCCCGAGGCCGATGAGCAGCGGCGAGGTGAGCAGCGCGGCGCGCAGGTGGCGGTCGGCGGCCGCGCCGGCGGCGAGGTTGCCGAAGACGGAGGCGACGCCGAGCACCGAGAGCAGCAGGGCGATCTGCCCCGGGGTGATCCCCGGGACCCGCTCCACCGCCGGGCGGATGTAGGTGAAGGCGGTGAAGTGACCACCGGCGACCAGGACGATCCCGCCCAGGCCGAGGAGCAGGACCCGCGAGCGCAGCGTCTCCCCCAGCGAGCGCAGGCTCGGCGAGCCCGTCGGCGCGCTGCGCGGGACGAGCAGCAGCAGCAGGACGAGCGCCACGGCGGTCACGCCGACGGCGAGCCAGAACACGGGCCGCCACCCCCAGGTCTCCCCGAGGAAGGTCCCGACGGGCACCGCGGTGACGGTGGCCAGCGGCATGCCCGCGTTGGCCACCATCATGGCCCGCCCCAGGTGCTGCGGGGCGGCCAGCTTCGCGGTCACCGACGGAGCGAGCCCCCAGAACCCGGCGAGCGAGATCCCGAGCAGCAACCGGGAGAGGAGGACGACCCAGAACGCGGGCGCCGTCGCGACGAGGACGTCGGAGACGATCGCGAGCCCCAGCAGTCCGGCCAGCAGGGTCCGCCGGTCCATCCGCGGGAACAGCAGCCCGACGGTCGGCGCCGCGACGATCCCCATCAGAGCCGTCGCGGTGACCGCCTGTCCCGCGACCCCTTCGGTGATCCCGAGGTCGGCGGCGAGTCGTGGCAGCAGGCTCGCGGGCAGGAACTCGGCGGTGACGAGGGCGAAGATCCCGACCCCGAGGGCGACGACGGCGCCCCACGGGGTCCGCCCGTCGGCGGGGGCGGTCCGGCGGGGTCGTCGGGGGGCGGGGACGCGGGAGGTCCGGCTGGTGGTGCTGGTCACGGCCCCAGCATGGGGCCACGGCGGCGCGGCCACGCGACCCGTCGTCCGCGCGACCCTCACCGTCCGTCCGGGAGAGCGGTCAGGACGGCGTGCGGCGGGCTCCCAGCGCCGCCTGGCCGGCACCGAGGTCGAGGTCCGCGGTGCGGACCGCCTCACCCGTCTCCAGGGAGCGGTTCCCGGCGATCCCGACGACCACCGAGCGCACCCCGTCGCGCCAGGACGCGGTGCGACCCAGCGGGTCCTCGGCGGGCCCCCGGAAGACGTCGCGCAGCAGCAGCGCGTCGCCGCCGCCGTGCCCGCCCGCCCCGACCGGGATCTCGACGTCGCGGGCGGTCCCGAACTGCCGCTGGACGACGAGGCGTTCGGAGACCGGACGGGTCTCCTCCTGCGCCACCTCCTCGGGGTGCATGCTCGGGTCCACCGCGCCGCCCTCGCTCAGCACGGACCCCCGTTCGACGACGGTCAGCTCGGCCCGGCCGCGGGTGCCGTTGACCCCGACGACGTAGCCCTCCCACGGCGCGTGCGCGGTGAGCGAGTACGACATCGACGAGCGTCCCCCGCTCGCGAGCGCGTGGTCGACGACGAGGGACAGGTTGTCCTCGATGGTGATGCCCGCGTCGAAGACGTCGGCGTCGCGGCGGTAGCCGTCGAACCCCTCGTTCTCCAGGTAGAGCTCGCGGTAGTTCTCGTTCGTGCGCAGGTCGAGGCTGAACTCGTCGGTCAGCGGGGAGTCGGAGCTCCCCCGCTCCGGGCGCGGTCCCAGCCCGCGGGCGGCCGCGTTCTCCGCGCCGTAGAAGCGCAGCCCACCGCTGGCGAACACCCGGGTCGGGACCCCGTCGATCCACCAGTTGACCAGGTCGAAGTGGTGGGAGCTCTTGTGCACGAGCAACCCGCCGGAGTTCTCCTTCTGCCGGTGCCAGCGGCGGAAGTAGTCGGCGCCGTGCGCCGTGTCGAGCAGCCACTCGAAGTGCACGGAGGTGACGTCACCGATCTCACCGGAGGAGATGAGCTGCTTGAGGGCGCTGTTGCGGGGCGCGTAGCGGTAGTTGAAGGTCACCAGCACGTCGCGACCCGTGCGTTCGACGGCGTCGGCGATGCGACGGACACCGTCCTCGGTGGTGGTCAGGGGTTTCTCCACGACGGCGTCCGCGCCGGCCTCGAGCGCGGCCACGACGTGGTCGGCGTGGAAGACGTCCGGGGTGGTGACGATGACCCGGTCGACGCCGAGGCGGCGCACGGTCTCCCCCAGTTCCGCCGGGGCGAAGCGTTGCGGGGCAGGCGCTCCCGCGGCGAGCAGACGTCGGGTGTGGACGTCGAGACGGCCGGGGTTGGTGTCGCCGATCGCGACGAGTTCCCCGTCGGCGGCGTGGTCACCGGCGAGGGCGCCGAGGTACATCGACGCGCGGGAACCCGCCCCGACGAGGGCGTAGCGGCGGCGAGCGGACACGAGATCCTCCACGGTGAGGCGGCAAGCGCTTTCCTGCGGAACCCTGTCACCGTCGCCCCGAGCGGTCAACCGCACCGGCGACCTCGCACGGCGGCACGGGCCACGTACCCTGGGCACATGTCGCCCACGCAGGATCTCGAGAGCGTGCGCGCGGAGGTCCTGCACGCGCTCGGCTCCGTCAACGACCCCGAACTGCACCGCCCCATCACCGACCTGGGGATGGTCGACGGCGTCGACGTCGACCCCGACGGTCTGGTCGACGTCCGCGTGCTGCTGACCATCGCGGGCTGCCCCATGCGCGACACCCTCACCCGCGACGTCACCGCCGCCGTCCGGACCGTCGAGGGCACCCGGGGCGCCCGCGTGCACTTCGGCACGATGACGCCCGAGCAGCGCCGCGAGGTCACCACCAAGGTCCGCGGGACGACGAGCGCCGCGCCCACCATCCCGTTCAACGAACCCGGCAGCCTCACCCGCGTCTACGCGATCGCCTCCGGCAAGGGCGGCGTCGGGAAGTCCAGCGTCACCGCGAACCTCGCCGCCGCCATGGCCGCCGACGGTCTGCGGGTCGGGGTGCTCGACGCCGACGTCCACGGGTTCTCGATCCCGCGCCTGCTCGGCGTGACCGGGAAGCCGACGAAGGTCGACGACCTGATGATCCCGCCGAGCGCCCACGGCGTGCGGGTCATCTCGATCGGGATGTTCGTCCCCGGCAACCAGCCCGTCGCGTGGCGGGGACCGATGCTGCACCGCGCCCTGCAGCAGTTCGCGAGCGAGGTCTTCTGGGGTGACCTGGACGTCCTGCTGCTCGACCTGCCCCCCGGCACCGGGGACATCGCCATCAGCGTCGGTCAGCTGCTGCCGAAGGCGGAGATCCTCGTCGTCACGACCCCGCAGGTCGCCGCGGCCGAGGTCGCCGAGCGCGCCGGGTCGGTGGCCTCCCAGACCGAGCAGCGCGTCGTCGGCGTCGTGGAGAACATGAGCTGGCTGGAACTGCCCGACGGGCAGCGCCTCGAGGTCTTCGGCTCCGGCGGCGGCCAGACCGTCGCGACGTCGCTGTCGCAGAAGCTGGGCACGGACGTGCCGCTGATGACGCAGATCCCGATGGACGTGGCCCTGCGCGAGGGTGGCGACGTGGGGGTTCCGGTCGTGCTCTCGCACCCGGACTCCCCCGCGTCGATCGCGATGCGCGACCTGGCCCGCACGCTCGCCCGCCGCCCGCGGGGACTGGCGGGCCGGCGGCTGGGCGTCAGCGTCGCCTGAACCTCAGGTGGCGTCCTCGTCGTAGGGGACGGGCGCCGGCGTGGCGGCCGGCGTCGACGACTTCTTGCCGAGGTCGAGTCCGCCGCCCGTGGCGGGTGTGGACTTCTTGACCGGCGGCTCGTCGTCGTCGTCGTTCCAGGCCTCGGTGAGGGCCTCGCGGACGATGCGACGCGGGTCGTACTGGCGCGGGTCGAGCTTCTGCCAGTCGATGTCGTCGAACTCCGGCCCGAGCTCCTCGCGCATCTGCGCCTGAGCCCCCTTGGCGAAGCGTCGGGCAGACTTGACCAGACCGGCCAGCTGCTCGGCGTAGTGGGGTAGCCGCTCGGGTCCGAGGATCACGAGCGCTACGACGAGCAGGACGAGGAATTCGCCCCCGTTGATGCCGAACACGTGGCGATCCTAACCGTCGGCGTCGAGAGTGACAGGCACGTCCATGGTCCGGCCGTCCCTGCGGACGCTCAGGACCACCACTTCGCCGGGTTCCCGGGCCCGGATGTCCACGATGAGCTCGACCGCCACGGTCACCGGGCGACCGTCGATCGAGAGCACGACGTCGCCCGGCCGCAGGTCCGCGCGCTCTCCCGGGCCGCCGGCGGTGACGGCGCCCGCGGCGTCCACGATCTGCACGCCCTCGCCGGTGTAGGAGTTGTCGAGCGACACGCCGATGATCGGGTGCACCGCCCGGCCGGTCCGGATGAGCTGCTCGGCCGTGCGGCGCGCCTGCTGCGAGGGGATCGAGAAGCCGAGGCCGATGCTGCCCGTCGTCGTCGCTCCGCCGGCGCCCGGAAGGCTGGCGATCGCGGAGTTGATGCCGACCACCTGGCCCGTGGAGTTGAGCAACGGGCCACCCGAGTTGCCCGGGTTGATCGCGGCGTCGGTCTGGATGGCCTGGATGTAGGAGGAGTCGCCGCCGCCGTCGCCCGCCGTGACCGGCCGGTTGAGCGCCGAGACGATCCCCTCGGTCACCGTCCCCTGGAGCCCCAGCGGGGCCCCCACGGCCACGACGGGGTCACCCACGACGACGCCCGCGGAGTCCCCGAAGGGGAGCGCCCGCAGGCCGGTGCGCTCGACGCGCACGACGGCGAGGTCGTAGGAGGTGTCGGCCCCGACGACGTCACCGCTCACCTGCACCCCGTCCTCGAAGACGACCGTCACGCCGTCGTCGAGCGCACCCGCGACGACGTGGTTGTTGGTGAGGATGAAGGTCCCCTGCCCGGCGGAGGTCTCGAGGACGAACCCCGAGCCGGTCCCGAAGCCGTCCTGGCCCTCGACCTGGAGGGCGACGACGCTGGGCAGCGCGGCCGCGGCGATCCCGGCGACGGATCCCGCGGGACGTTCGGTGCTGCCCGCCGACGGGGACGCGATCGCGACGCCGGGGTAGGTCGCGTCGGAGTCGGAGAGCTCGTCCTGCACCAGCCCGCCGGCGAACCCGCCGACCACACCGAGGAGCAGGACGGCACTGCCCGCGCCGATCCAGCGGGCGGGCGATCCACGTCGGGGAGCAGCTGCGGGCGGGGCGGCGTGGGGGTCCGAGGGAGCCTGCGGCGGAAAGGCGTCGTGCCCCGCCGGAGGCAGCCACCAGCCCTGCTCACCCGGGGTCGGGACGGGGCTCGTGGGCGGCCCCGACCAGGGGTCGCGGGCGGGCGGGGGCTGGTGCGCGCCCTCCTGCGGTCGGTCCCAGCCACCCCCGGGTGGGGACGGGGTGGCCATCAGGGTGTGGCGTTCGCCGGTGCGCTCGCGCCGGGCGTCGTGCTCGCGCTCACCGAGGGGCTCACCGCGGGCACCTGGCGGCTCACGGGAACCTCCGACGGCGCGGCCGACGGCGTGGTGCGCAGTTCGGCGACGGGCGCCTGGGAGCTCCCCCCGGGCATCCCGCCCAGGACGAGGACCCCGACGATCCCCGCTCCGAGGAGGGAGAAGGTGCCGGCCAACGCGGCCGCCACGGGTCGGCGGCGCGCACGGCGGACGACCTCACGGGCACCGGGACCCCGCGATCCGGGGGTGCGACGGGCGTCGGTGCGCGAGGGCGGGGCGACCCCGACGACGGGCCGGGCCGGCACGGCCATCGGCTTGTCGCGCGGGTGCAGCGGGCCGGAGGGCCCGCCGATGTCGAGCAGCCGGGTCACCAGGTCGTCGGACATCCGGGGAACGCCGAGGGCCTGGACCCGCGCCCGGACGAGGCGTTCGGTCTCGACGGCGTCGGCGCACTCGCTGCACCCGCGCAGGTGCTCCGCGACGCGGGCTTCGGCGTCCGCGGCGAGCCGACCGTCGACCAGCGGGCTGACCCGCGCGCCGAGGTGCGGTCCGCTCACGAGCCGTCCTCTCCGTAGGCGAGCTGCGGCGTGCCCGGCGGGGTGGGCCGGGGAGCGCGGTGGGCGAGGGCGGCGCGCAGCTGGGCGCGACCCCGGTGGATGCGGGAGCGGACGGTGCCGAGCTTGACGCCCAACGTCGCCGCGATCTCCTCGTAGGAGAGGCCCTCGATGTCGCAGAGGACGACGACCGCGCGGAAGTCCGGCGGCAGCGCGTCGAGCGCCTTCTGCACGTCGTCGTCGAGGTTGCGGTGCTCGAAGGCGCGCTCGGGACCGACGTCGGTGCTGGGCAGCTTGTCGTTGACGTCGTCCGCGAGCGCGTCGAAGCGGATGCGCTGCTTGCGACGCACCTGGTCCAGGAAGAGGTTGGTCGTGATCCGGTGGAGCCAGCCCTCGAACGTCCCGGGCTGGTAGTTCGACAGCGAGCGGAACACGCGGACGAACACCTCCTGGGTGAGGTCCTCGGCGTCGTGCCGGTTCCCCGTCAGGCGGTAGGCCAGCCGGTAGACCCGGGCGGAGTGGTCGCGGACGACCTCCTCCCAGGTGGGGGGGACCCACGTCGAGGCCGCGGCCGAGGGCGACAGCGCCGCCGGGTCGATCGCCGGTGGAACGGACCGCCCGGCGGTGTCGCCGGTGTCGTCGCTCACGGGGTTCCTCCTGGAACGGGCGGGGAAGGGGGCCGCGAACGGCACCGCCACTGCTCCCATGGTCTCCCACTCCTCACGCTCGAGCCAGTCGCCACCGGGACATCCATCCGGTCGGCGTCACAAGCTCCAACGGAGGTCTGACCTGCGCAGTTCCCACCCCACCCCTGGGCGGTGCCCTTCACCCGTCCTTCCCACTCTCGTGCACGGCGAGTTGTGGAGTGAGCACTCGGGGTGAGATCGCGGCGTGCACTACATTGCGCACGTGCCGACGCCCACGTCCCGCCCGCCCAAGCAGCCCGTCAGCTGGGCCTACACCGAGCAGTTCGTGCCCGAGGACGAGGTGCTGCAGCGGGCCCGCGCCCGCGCCGCCGACCTGGGCGTCGACCCCGTCTCCCCCGGCGTCGCCGCGGTCCTGACCGTCCTGACCGCCGCGACCCGCGCCCGCACCGTCGTCGAGGTGGGCACCGGCACCGGCGTCTCCACCCTCAGCCTGCTCCGCGGCATGGGCGAGGACGGCGTCGTGACCACCATCGACTCCGACGGCGAGGCGCAGCGTGCCGCCCGGGAGACCGTCGCCGACGACGGGATCCGCCCCAACCGGGCCCGCCTCATCAACGGCCGCGCCCTCGAGGTGCTCCCCCGCCTCACCGACGGCGCCTACGACCTCGTCCTGCTCGACGGCGACGAGCGCGAGTACTCCGCCTACCTCGAGCAGGCCTTCCGCCTGCTGCGCCCCGGCGGCCTCCTCGTCGTCGACGACGCCCTCTGGCACGGCAGGGTCACCGACCCGGCCGCCCGGGACGCCTCGACCGTCGCCCTGCGCGAGGTCGGGCGGACGGTCCTCGAGGACGGTCACTGGTACCCCTCGCTGCTGCCGACCGGCGACGGTCTGCTGCTCGCCGTCAAGCACGGCTGACCGCCGCCGCGCGGGGTCGCTCAGGCGCGCGCGAGACCTTCCAGCCACTCCACGAGCAGCCGCGCACCGAACCCCGTCGCCCCGCGCGTGACCTCGTGCTCGTTGCCGTCGGCCCGCCCGGTCCCGGCGATGTCGAGGTGGGCCCAGCGCCGCTCACCGACGAAGGGGCGCAGGAACAGCGCCGCGATGATCGAGCCCGCACCGAGGCCGGGGGTCGTGGAGACCTGACGGGCGTCGGCGAGGTCGGAGGCGATCGCCGGCAGGTAGTCGTCCACGAGGGGCATCCGCCACACCCGCTCGCCGGTGCCCTCGGCCGCGGCCGACAGCTCGGCCGCGAGGGCGTCGTCGCTGGCGAAGAGCGCGGCGTGCCGCTTGCCGAGGCCCAGGCCGGCCGCGCCGGTGAGGGTCGCGATGTCGACGATCACGTCGGGGTCCAGGGTCGCGTCGGCGTAGGCCATCGCGTCGGCGAGGACCATGCGGCCCTCGGCGTCGGTGTTGTTCACCTCCGTGGTGCGCCCGCCGTAGTGCCTCACGACGTCGCCCGGGCGGTAGGAGGAGGCCCCGAGGGCGTTCTCCGCGAGCGCCAGCAGGCCCGTGACCCTGATCGGGAGCTTCAGCGCCGCGACGGCCGCGACGGCCGCCAGCACGGCGGCCGAGCCGGCCATGTCCGTCTTCATGGCGACCATCGACTCGCGGGGTTTGAGGCCCAGGCCACCGGTGTCGAAGGTGATCCCCTTGCCGACCAGGACGACGTGCGGGACGCCGGCGCGGGCGCGGGGCGTCCAGCCGACCTGCACCAGCGCGGGGTCGGAGGCCGAACCCGCACCGACGGCGACGAGCCCCCCGAACCCCTCGCGGCGCAGCCGGTCGACGTCGCGGACCTCGACCTTCAGGCGCAGCGGGGCGGCGACCTCGTGCACCTGCGCGACCATCCACGCGGGGTCCTTGAGGTTCGACGGGGTCGCGGCGAGGTCGCGGGTCAGGATCGTCGCGCCCGCGGTCACCTCGGCGTGCCGGACGTCGGCCACGGCGACCTCGCCGAGCAGGACCAGCCGGCGCACGGGGGCCTCGGCCGCGGCCTTGCGGCCCGTCACGGGAGGCAAGTACGAGGCGAGCAGGAAGCCCTCGACGAACGCCCGCGTGCCGGCCGACCCGACGCCGTCCGCGAGCGTCGTCGCGACGTCACCGGTGCTCGCGGCGCGGGCGAGCGCTGCCCCGCTGCGTCGCAGGGAGGTGGTGGAGGAGTCCCCGACACCGACGACGACCAGCCGCTGCGGGCTGCCCTCGGGGGCGGGGACGGGCAGGCGGGTCGTGGTCGCCGCCTTGCCGCTGACCTTCTCGGCGGCGCAGAGCGCGGTCAGGTCGATGCCGTACCGGACGGCGGCGTCGGCCGCACCGGGACGCGGCTGCAGCGGTGCGTCGTCCCCCTCACCGGGGGCGACGGCGACGGCCAGGACGCTCACCCCGGACAGGTCGGCCGAGATCAGGGCGCCGCGGCGCACCTCGACGACGGGTGGGGTCCAGCGCCGCACGTCGGGGGCGGCGGAGGTGGTCGGCGTGCTCACGGTGTCGTCCTGACTCTCGTGCGGCGATCTGGTGCTGGACGACGCGGGGCGGGCACCCCTGGTGCCCGCCCCGCGTCCGTGCCTCAGCCCACGACCGAGGTGATGGCCTCTCCGAGGGCTTTGGCTTCGTCGGGCGTCATCTCGACCACGAGACGACCACCGCCTTCCAGCGGCATGCGAAGGACGATGCCGCGCCCTTCCTTGGTGACCTCCAGCGGACCGTCCCCGGTCCTCGGCTTCATGGCCGCCATCGGCGTGCTCCCTCTCGTCGTCTCGTGCTCGCGCCGGGCCCGCGGCCGGGTGCTGCGGTCGGCGTGTAGGCGTCCATCATCCCCCACCGGGACCCCCTGGTGGGCGCAGGGGCTCACCGGTGATCTCGGGGCCACCCGGGCGCTGCGGGGACGACGATCACGGTGGCCAGTCGGCGGGGGGCGAGAACCGCCACAGCCAGGCGATCCAGACCACCTGCAGCGCAAGGGAACAGACGACCCAAGCCCGCAGGACGGGGCGGCTGCGGGGCCGGAGCGCGACCAGGCCGCCGAGGGGGAAGAGGAAGATCAGGTAGCGGAAGAGACTGGTGAACGGGTCCAGGACGAGGAGCAGGTAGCCGACGTAGGCCAGGCACCACGTCCGCAGCTCGGGGCCCAGGACGGCGGTGCGTCGCGAGAGCAGCCACGCCGCGTAGCCGACGACTCCGGCGACCAGCAGCAGCGGCCCCGCGTGGTCGCCGAGGACGTACTGCGAGATCCCCCACCACGGCTTGAGGAACTCGACCTGCCCCCCGACCCGCCAGGCCCCCATCGTCGCCGTGTAGGCGTCGAGGCGGTGGGCGATCCGCCCGGCGGCGAAGGGCCACAGCAGACCCGCCGCACCGGAGGCTGCCAGCAGCACCAGGCACCGCAGCGCCTCCCGACCACCGAGCACCGCGCCGGCCCGTCGGCCCCGCCACCCGCGCACCGCGAGGTGCACCACGACGACGACCGACAACGGCACGGCGACGGGCCTGGTCACCCCGAGCAGCAGGGCGACCAGGACGGCGGGCAGGTACCGCCTGCGTTGCAGGCAGCCCAGGAAGACGACGAGCAGCGCGAGCGCGGGCCCCTCGGTGTAGGGCACCTGGAAGACCAGCGCCGTCGGGGAGACGCAGAACAGCACGGCGGCGCTCCAGGCCCCGCGACGGGCCACCGCCGGCGTGCACCGCTCGCCCAGCGCCCGCAGGACGAGGGCGTGCACCCCGACCGCGGCGACCGCCCCCGCCACCAGCGACACGATCGACCCGGCCCAGGTGAAGGGCAGGCCGAGGAGCATGGGCAACCGGGCCAGGAAGGGGGCCAGCGGGTAGAAGGCCAGCGCCGACTGCTGGACGTCGCCGGTGCTCCCCAGGGGCACCGCGCTCGGGTACCCCGTCTCGGCGATCCGGCGGTACCAGGTGGCGTCCCACAGCCCGAGCATGTCGCCGTAACCGGGGTGCGCGGGCGTCCAAGTGCTGGCCACCTGGAAGCGGGCGACCTCCGCGAGGACGATCGCGGAGAACACCCGGGCCAGCGCGTAGACGACGAGGACCCGCACCGCCGGCGGCGAGCGCAACCAGCCCAGCAGCAGCCGGGTCCGCAGTCCGAGCCTGTGGGCGGGGACGGCGGGAGCGGTCACGAAGGACCCGACAGGTCCTCGCGGGCCGCTCGGAGCACCAGCTCGAAGGCGGCGCGGCCGACCAGGGCGGGGATCGGCCCACCGCAGGCGACGAGCAGCCCCAGGCCCCGCGGGCGGACGACGATGTGCTCGGTCCACTCGACCTGCACCTGCCCGCGGTCGGCGGCCGCGGACACGACGATCTCGACCGTGCCGCCGAACACGTCACCGGTCTTGACGATGGAGACCCGACCCGGCCGGTCCGCGTCCGGCGCCTGCCAGGCCACGACCTCCATCGGGTCGACCAGGACGATCGGCCCGAGCGTCGTGGTGCCGACGAAGCGCTCACCCACCACACCGACGGGTCCGCCCTCGGGGCGGGCCACGACGGTCGAGGGGACCCACGCGGTCTGGCGGGGCCAGTCGGTGAGGACGTCGAAGACGTGCCGGACGCGGCCGGTGACGACCACCCGGGAGGTGAAGTCGATCGTGCGGGGGGTCAGTCCTCGACGCTTCGCCACGCGGCCAGCTCCTCGTCTCGTTCTCGGATCTCCTCGCGCAGCCGGTCCAGGACGGCGTCGACCTCGTCCATGCGGTACCCGCGGACGCCCAGCGAGAAGCGGACGGCGTCGACGTCGGTGGCCAGGACCGGCCCTTCGGGCAGGCCGCGGTAGGGCCGGGTGGAGGTCGCGGGTGCCATCCCGCCGCTGATCCGGCCGGTGACGACGGCCACCACGGCGCCGAGGACGAGCAGCACCAGGACCAGCAGCACCAGCGTCACGACGGGCCTCCCCCGGTCGGGGACTCCCGCCGGTCCTCGCCCGGCTGGCTGGGGAAGTCCACGAAGGTGCCCACGATCTCGGAGCTCGGCAGCGACACCCGTTCCCGCGGGGCCTGCTCGAGGTGCTCCAGGGCGGCCAGCGGGTCGTCGGTCCAGAGGATGCAGTCGAAGACGAGCGGACGGGCGAAACCGGTCGCCACGAGTCCCTCGAGCCAGGTCCGCAGCCCCGCGTAGTGCCCGCCGGAGTCCAGCACGGCCAGGGGTTTCGTGTGCAGGCCGATGGTCCGCGCGACCCAGATCTCGAAGAGCTCCTCGAGCGTGCCCAGCCCGCCGGGCAGGACGACGAACGCGTCGGCGCGGGCGTCCATCTGCGCCTTGCGCTGGCGCATGTCGTCGGTGACGACGAGTTCGCTCAGCCCCTCGGGCGGGAGTTCGAGGTCCATGAGCGCCTGCGGCATGACCCCGGTGGTCCGGGACCCCGCGGCCCGGGCCGCGGCCTCGGCCGCCCCCATGACGGAGGTGCCGCCCCCGCCGTAGACGAGGTCGTGCCCGCGTTCCCCGATGAGCCTCCCGACGGTCGCGGCGAGTTCGACGTGCGCGGGGTCGATGCCCCCGGACGCGCTGCCGTACAAGCAGATCGTGCTCACTGCACCCCCTCCAGCAGCCAGCCCGAGAGGACCTCGAGGCACTGTTCGACCTCCGCCGTGCGGCAGCGTTCGTCGTCGGCGTGCGCCGTCGCGTTGTCGCCCGGACCGTAGTTCACGGCCGGGACACCGAGCGCGGAGAAGCGGGCGACGTCCGTCCAGCCGTACTTGGGCAGCGGGGTCGTCCCCGTCCGCCGCACGAAGTCGGCGGCCGCCGGCAGGTGCAGCCCGGGTTTCGCGCCGTCGGCGGCGTCGGTGACCCGCACGTCGAAACCGGCGAAGACCTCGCGCACGTGGGCCTCCGCCCCGGCGGCGTCGATCGCGGGGGCGAAGCGGTAGTTCACCGTCACGACGCAGCGGTCGGGGACGACGTTGCCCGCGATCCCCCCGGTGATGCCGACGGCGTTGAGCCCCTCGCGGAAGACCAGTCCCTCGACCTCCAGCTCGCGCGGGACGTAGTCCGCCAGCCGGGCCAGGACGGGTGCGGCGGCGTGGATGGCGTTGGCACCGCGCCAGGCCCGGGCCGAGTGCGCGGCCCGGCCGCTCGTGGTGACCTCGGCCCGCAGGGTCCCGTTGCAGCCGCCCTCGACGACCGCGGAGGACGGTTCCAGCAGGATCGCGAAGTCGGCGGCCAGCAGGTCGGGGTGGTTGCGGGCCAGTCGGGCGAGCCCGTTCTTGGCGGCCTCCACCTCCTCGTGGTCGTAGAAGACGAAGGTGACGTCGCGCGGGGCGCCCGGCCCGGCGTCGGCGACCAGGCGGGCGAGGGCCAGCTGGACGGCGACGCCGCCCTTCATGTCGCAGGTCCCCCGCCCCACCAGGACGTCCCCCTCGGTCGGGTGGACCTCGCGGCGCACCGGGAGGTTCGGCGGGTCGGTCAGCGGCACGGTGTCCAGGTGCCCCGCGAGCAGCACGCGCTCGGCGCGACCGAGGGTCGTGCGCGCCACGACGGCGTCACCGTCCCGGGTGACCTCGAGACCGGGCAGCGCGCCCAGCGCCGCCTCGACGGCGTCGGCCAGGGCGGTCTCGTCGCCGCTCACCGAGGGGATGTCACAGACCCTGCGGGTCAGCTCGACGACGTCCGGCGCAGCTCCCGGGGAAGCGGGCGAGAGGTCGAGCGCGAGGGTGGGGGCGGTCACGTGCTTCACCCTAGCCACGCCCTCCGGCACGACGTCGGACCGAGGGCCCGGGCGCTTGTAGGGTCACGTGGGTGAGCGAGCAGAGCCCCGTCCTCAGCCCCGAGCAGCAGCCACGACGCGCCTGGGGCCACGGCCTCGCGACCGTCGCCGCCGACGGCACGGTGCTCGACGTCTGGTACCCGTTCCCCGAGCTCGGACCCAACCCGCACACCGGTTCCTACGGCGTCCCGGCCGAGCTCGCCTCCCTCGAGGACTCCGACCCGCACCGCCGGGTCAAGCAGCGCGTGGTGACCACCGAGGTCGACCTGGACTCCGCACCGGTCGACACCGCCGACGCCTACCTGCGCCTGCACCTGCTCTCCCACCGTCTGGTGGCGCCGCACGGTCTCGTGCTGGACGGCCTGTTCGGGGTCCTCGCCAACGTGGTGTGGACCAACCACGGCCCCTGCGCCGTCACGGACTTCGAACGCACCCGCCTCGCGCTGCGCGCGAACGTCGGGCCGGTGACGGTCTACGGGATCGACAAGTTCCCGCGGATGGTCGACTACGTGCTGCCCAGCGGTGTCCGGATCGCCGACGCGGACCGCGTCCGGCTCGGCGCGCACCTCGCCCCGGGCACGACGGTCATGCACGAGGGTTTCGTGAACTTCAACGCCGGCACCGTCGGGGTGTCGATGGTCGAGGGCCGCATCTCCGCGGGGGTCGTCGTCGGCGACGGTTCCGACGTCGGGGGCGGTGCCTCGATCATGGGGACGCTGTCCGGCGGCGGCAAGGAGGTCGTGAGCATCGGCGAACGCACCCTGCTCGGCGCGAACTCCGGCACCGGCATCGCGCTGGGCGACGACTGCGTGGTGGAGGCCGGGACCTACGTGACGGCCGGTACCAAGGTGACCCTGCTGGGCCAGGACGGCGCTCCGGACCGGGTGGTCTCCGCCCGCACGCTGTCCGGCGCGAACGGTCTGCTGTTCCGCCGCAACTCCGTCTCCGGCCAGGTCGAGGCTCTTCCCCGCAAGGGCGTGAAGGTCGAGCTCAACCCTGCGCTGCACGCCAACTGAGGTGCCCGCGAGCCCCCGCGGACGCACCCGACGCGCCTCCCCCGGACGACGCCACACCCGGCGTCTGCGACTCGTGACGACGCTCGCCGTCGTCGCGGTGGTCACGACGGCCGGGGTGGTGTGGATCACCCGCGACGAGGACGCCCCGGTCGTGCGCGAACGTTGCTCCGCGAGCGTCGACGGGGAGTCCACCTCGATGTCCCCGGAGCAGGCGGCGAACGCCGCCACCGTCGTGGGCCTGTCCGTCCGGCGCGGCATGCCCGCCCGGGCCGCGACCATCGCCGTCGCGACGATCGTGCAGGAGTCGGGCATGCGCAACCTCGACCACGGCGACCGCGACTCCCTGGGGTTGTTCCAGCAGCGTCCCTCCCAGGGCTGGGGCACCCCCGAGCAGGTCCGCGACCCCGTCTACGCGAGCAACGCGTTCTACGACGCGCTGGAGAAGGTCGACGGCTACCGCGACCTGCCCGTCACCGAGGCGGCCCAGCGCGTGCAGCGCAGCGGTTTCCCCCTCGCCTACGGCGACCACGAACCCGAGGCCCGGCTCGTGGCCTCGACGCTGACCGGCTACGACCCGCGCGGTTTCAGCTGCCACCTGCGTTCGCTCGACGTGGGCCTCGAGGTCGGGGGCGACGAGCAGCTGACCCCCAGCGCCCAGTCGGTCGCCGACGCCGCCACCGCCCAGGTGACGACCCTGGCGCCGTCGATCGTGGCCGGGACCGGCGGCCGGGGTTTCCGGTTCCAGGTCGAGGGCAGCGACGCCGGACGCACCGCCTGGGCGATCGCCGCCTGGGCCGTCGCGAGCGCAGGCACCCACCCGGTGACCGAGGTGAGCGTGAACGGCTACCGCTGGACCCGTGACACCTCGGGCCGCGGCTGGGTGCAGACCGCCACCGGCCTGCCCGACGACGAGGTCCAGGTCCGCGTCGGCTGAGCCCCCGCGAAGACTTCTGGGGAGTTCTCCACCCTTCCGGAGCTCTCGAAGGGTGGAAGACTCCCCAGGAGTTGGAGCGGGGAGTCAGCGGCCGGAGATCTCCGTGTAGTCGCGCGCACCCTCGCCGATGTACACCTGGCGGGGACGGCCGATCTTCGTGGCGGGGTCGTTGATCATCTCGCGCCACTGCGCGATCCAGCCGGGAAGACGCCCGAGCGCGAACAGCACGGTGAACATCTTGGTCGGGAAACCCATGGCCTTGTAGATGATGCCGGTGTAGAAGTCCACGTTCGGGTAGAGCTTGCGCTCGACGAAGTAGTCGTCGTGCAGCGCGATCTCCTCCAGGCGCATGGCGATCTCGAGGAGTTCGTCCTGCACGCCGAGGCCGGAGAGGATCTGGTCGGCGGTCTTCTTCACGATCGCCGCGCGCGGGTCGTAGTTCTTGTACACCCGGTGGCCGAAGCCCATCAGGCGCACACCCTTCTCCTTGTTCTTGACCTTCGTCATGAACGTGTCGACGTCGTCGTCGGAGGTGCGGATGGCGTCCAGCATGTCGAGGACGGCGGAGTTCGCCCCACCGTGCAGCGGCCCGGAGAGGGCGTGGATCCCGGCGGAGACGGAGGCGAAGAGGTTGGCCTGGCCGGAGCCGACGAGACGCACCGTCGAGGTCGAGCAGTTCTGCTCGTGGTCGGCGTGCAGGATCAGCAGCTGGTCCAGCGCCTTGGACATCACCGGGTCGACCTCGTAGTCCTCGGCCGGGTTGCCGAAGGCGAGGCGGGTGAAGTTCTCGACGAGGCCGAGGCGGTTGTCCGGGTAGAGCAGGGGCTGGCCCAGCGACTTGCGGTGCGCGTAGGCCGCGATCGTCGGCAGCTTGGCGAGGAGGCGGATGGTGGAGAGTTCCACCTGCTCCTCGTCGAAGGGGTTGAGGGAGTTGGGGTAGAACGTCGACAGCGCGCTGACGGCGCTGGAGAGCACGGGCATGGGGTGGGCGTCGCGGGGGAACCCGTCGAAGAACCGCTTGAGGTCCTCGTGCAGCAGCGTGTGCCGCTGGATCCGCTCGGTGAAGCCGGACAGCTCGCTCGCCGAGGGCAGGTGCCCGTAGATGAGCAGGTAGCTCGTCTCGACGAACGTGGACTTCTCGGCGAGCTGCTCGATGGGGTACCCGCGGTAGCGCAGGATCCCGGCGTCGCCGTCGATGTAGGTGACCGCCGACGTGCAGGAGGCGGTGTTGGTGAAGCCGGAGTCGAGGGTGACCAGTCCGGTCTCCTTGAGGAGACTGCCGATGCCGAAGCCGGCAGCACCCTCGGTGGCAGGGGTCACGGGGAGGTCGAGCTCGCCACCTGCGTGCTTCAGCGTCACGGAGTCAGCCATGCCGCCGACCGTACCCGCCCCCGCCGACGGTGCCCAACACAGGTCCGTCACACCTGTGGAGGGCACCCGCGTGGGCACGGTCAGGCGAGGTCCGCCAGACGGGCGGGGACCTCCGCGATGCGTTCATCGGTCGCCGTCAGCGCGATCCGGACGTGCTGGGCCCCGGGCGGTCCGTAGAAGTCCCCGGGGGCCGCGAGGATCCCCCGCTGCGCCAGCAGGTCGATCGTGGTCCGGCTGGGTTCCGCCCGGGTGCTCCAGAGGTACAACCCGGCGCCGGAGTGGTCGATCCGGAAACCCGCGCGCTGCAACGCCGGACGCAGCAGGTCGCGCCGGGCGCGGTAGCGCTCGCGCTGCGCCGCGACGTGCCCGTCGTCGCTCACCGCGGCCTGCAGGGCGACCTGCACGGGCCAGGGCACGATCATCCCGGCGTGCTTGCGCAGTTCGAGCAGTTCCCGCACCAGCGCGACGTCACCCGCCACGAACGCGGCGCGGTAGCCGGCGAGGTTCGACTGCTTCGAGGTGGAGTAGGCGACGAGCAGTCCGGTGTGGTCACCGTCACACACCCGCGGGTCGAGGACGGAGGGCACGAGACCACCGCGGGTCACGTCGTGCGCCTCGTCCCAGCCGAGTTCGGCGTAGCACTCGTCGGAGGCCACGACCACGTCGTGGGCCCGGGCCCAGGCGACGAGGGCGGCGAGCTCCTCGACCGTGCGCACGGCGCCGGTCGGGTTGGACGGGGAGTTCAGCCAGAGCAGCCGGATGCGGGACCCGGTCTCCCAGGCGGCGTCGAGCTCCTCGACGGTGTCGGCGCCCAGCGGGGTGGCCCGGGCCAGGCGCGCCCCGACGTCGTAGGTCGGGTACGCGACCGACGGGTGGGCGACGACGTCACCCGCCTCGAGGCCGAGGAGCAGGGGCAGCCAGGCGACCAGTTCCTTGGAACCGACCGTGGGCAGGACCCCGTCGGGATCGAGGGTCGCGACACCCCGGCGTCGGGCGAACCAGGCCGCGACGGCCTCGCGCAGCGGGGCGGTGCCGTAGGTCTGGGGGTACCCGGGGGCGTTGGCGGCCGAGCGCAACGCCTCGGCCACGACCTCGGGGGTCGCGTCGACGGGGGTGCCGACCGAGAGGTCGACGATCCCCCCGGGGTGGGCCGCCGCGAGGGCCTTGGCCCCCGCGAGGGAGTCCCAGGGGAAGTCGGGCAGGGACGCGCCGACCCGGCGGCGCGGCGGGTGCTGCTGGGTCGGCGCGCTCACCTCAGTGGCCTTCGCCCTGCGGCGGGACCGCGGCGACCACCGGGTGGTCGGAGTCGATGACGCCCATCTTGGCGGCGCCACCGGGCGAGCCGACCGTGTCGAAGAACTCGACGTTGGCGGCGGTGAAGGCGGACCACTGGTCGGGGACGTCGTCCTCGTAGTAGATCGCCTCGACCGGGCAGACGGGCTCGCACGCTCCGCAGTCCACGCACTCGTCGGGCTGGATGTAGAGCGATCGCTTGCCTTCGTAGATGCAGTCGACCGGGCACTCTTCGATGCAGGCCTTGTCCTTGACGTCGACGCAGGGCTGCGCGATGACGTAGGTCACGGGTTGTCCTCCTCCTCCGGCGGACGGGCGGCCGGACGCGCTGCCTAGTATCGCCGACGCACGTCGATCGTCGTGCACGACCACCACCTCGGGGGGCAGCGCAGTGGCCGAGGTCACCCGCACGCACGTGATCGAGGACCTCCAGGTGGGTTCCCGGGTGGTCGTGCGACACCGCCTCCCCGACGGCGCGGCCTCCGACGCGCTGGGCGACCTGGTCGCCGCGGACGACACCACGCTGCGGGTCCGGACCCGCCGCGGCGAGGTCACGCTCGCCCGCGCGGACGTCCTCGCGGCCAAGGTCGTCCCGCCACCGCCGGCCCGCAAGGGCCCCCCGCACACCGCGATCGGCACCGACGACCTCGAGCGGGTGATGGCGGAGCACTGGCGTCCGCTGGAACGACTCGACCTCGGCACCTGGCGGTTGCGGGCGAGCGAGGGGTTCACCGGCCGGGGCAACTCCGCGCTGGCGCTGGGTGAGCCCGGGGTGGCGGACGCGATCGAGCGGGTCGAGCGCTTCTACGCCGAGCGCGGTCTGCCGGCGGTGGTCGCGGTGGCCCACCCGGCCGACGGGCTCGGAGCGGGCGTGCCGCTGGTCGACGACCTCGCGGCCCGCGGCTGGAGCGTCCGCACGCCGACGGTGGTCATGACGGCCGCCACGGACGACCTGCCCGGGGCGGGCGAGGCGCCGCTCCCGATCGGCCTGCACGTCGAGCGCGGCGGGGAACCCGACGCCGCGTGGCTGGCGCGCTACCACTACCAGGGTCGTCCCGACGTCCCGCCCGCCGGCCGCCGGATCCTCGTCTCCGCCGACGAGCAGGTCTTCCTGCGCGTCCTCGACGGCGAGGAGACCGTGGCGATCGCCCGCGGATCCCTCTCCCCCGGCTGGGCCGGGGTGACGGCCGTCGAGACCGCGCCCTCGCACCGGCGGCGGGGGCTGGGTGCCCGCCTGCTCGCGGAGGTCGCCGACTGGGCCCGCGACCGCGGCGCGGCCTCGACCTACCTGCAGGTGCAGGGCGACAACGCCGGCGCCCGCGCGTTGTACGAGGGCGCCGGTTTCACCGTCCACCACGCCTACCACTACCGGGTCGCGCCCTCCGCCTGAACGACGGAGGCGTGGGTGCCGACGTCCCACACGAACGGCGGTTCGGTGCCGTTGACCGACCAGTCGCCGACGATCCGTTGCTTGTAGATCACCGGGTTGTGCGAGGCCACCGTGCGGGCGTTGCGCCAGTGCCGGTCGAGGTCGCGGGCCCGTGAGGTGCCCGACGCGCCGAGGGTGTTGAAGAGCAGCGTCGCGGCGCGCGGGACGGTGTCCGAGAGCACGACCTGGGCCTGGGCGGTCCGGATCTCGGCCTCGACGTTCGCCGCCCGGTCCGCCGCCGTCCCCGGCCGGTGTGCGGTGTCGGCGGCGGACTGGACCGCCTGCGCCGCAGCGCGGGTCAGGGAGCGGGCGGTGAACGCGATCGAGGAGATCTCGCCGGCCACCGACAGCACCTGGGCGTCGTTCCTGACGAGCGGGGCCAACCCGTGGGTGTAGCTGCGGGTCCGGGTGCGGACCTCGTGCGCGGTGTCGCGTTCGACCGCCGCGGCGATCCCGGCGTGCACGGCCAGCAGGACGAGTTGGTACAGCGCGGTCTGGTAGCGGAACCGGGTGGTGAACGGGGAGACGTCGTCGGCGTCGATCTCCACGTCGTCGAGCTCGAGGGTCCCGGTCCCGGTGAGCTGCTGCCCGAAACCGTCCCAGTCGTCGGAGACGCGAACCCCTCGACCCCGGACGGGCACCAGGGCGGTCACGACCTCGTAGGTGCCGTCCGGGAGGCGTCGGCGGGCGGTCGCGTCGGTCCAGTCGGCGTAGATCGTGCCGGTCGTGTAGTACTTCCGGCCCGAGATCGCGGTGCGTCCGTCCCGGGTGGTGACGATCGTCTGCTGCTCACCGGTGACCCCGTCACCGACCTCGCTCCAGGAGTTCCCGACCATCTCCCCCGCGACCAGCCGCGCGATCCAGCGCGAGCGGTACTCCCCCACCGGCAGGCTCAGGACCTGCTCCACCCAGGCGATGTGGCCGCGGAAGATCTGCGGCAGGTTCGAGTCGGCGGCCGCGAGGTCGACCAGCAGGTCGGTGAACTCGACGAGGTCGAGACCGCCACCACCCTCCTCGACGGGGATGCGCAACCGACCGAACCCGGCGTCGAGGAGTTCCCGGACCTGGTCCCGTGGCAGTTCGTGGTCCTGCTCGCGCGTCACGGTACCGGCCGCGATCCGTTGCAGCAGCGGCGTGAAGCGTTCCCGCACATCGGGTTCGGCGGTGGGTTCCAGGGTGGTGCTCACGGAGCTCTCCTCGATCGTGGACGCGTCGGCGTCCGGAACGGGAGGGACGGCGTCCTTACCCGTGCCGGAGCACCAGGTCAGGTCGTCACCCGGGGCACCCCACGACGAGGAGGGTTGCCGGCCAGCGAGCCGGGGCTTGTCGCTGGCGCTCATGACCTGGGACCAGGGAACCACAGGTGGGGAGGGAGGGTCCAGCCCGCTCCGCGGGTGGCCGATCGCGCGGCGGCGGACAGCAGAACGGGAACGTCTGCTCCAGCCCCCCGGAGCAACCGTTCCCGTTCCTGTGTTCCCGCGCCACCGCCCCCGGAGGCCCCCCGGCCTCCCACGGTGCGCGAGTTCCTGCGTCGCGGTCGTCGCTCCCCTCCTGCGGCGACGACCCCGACGAGTCCTAGATCCCCCGGACGACGCCGGAGGTGGTGTCCCGCAGGTCGATGACCCGGGACGGTGCGGACTGCGCCTCGTGGGCGGCCTGCGCCGCCTCGAGCACGTCGGTGATCTCGTGACCGATGAGTTCGTGCCGCTCCAGCAGCGCGTCGCGCAGCGCCGCCACCAGGTGGCGGTTGCGGTCCATGAGTTCGCGGACGAACTCCTTCTGCTCGGTCAGCAGGTTCTCCACCAGCCGCCGTCCCTCGGAGTCGCCGAGGACGTGGGAGACGAGGTTCCCGTCGGCGAACGCGCCCTGCTGGACGGCCGCGAACGAGACCAGGGTCCCGGCCATGCCCGCCGAACCGACCATCTGCGCCGCGACCTGCGTCGCGGACTGCAGGTCGCCGGCCGGGCCGGTCGAGACGTCGCCGAAGAAGAACTCCTCGGCGACCTGACCGCCGAACGCGATCTTGATCAGCCCGGCGAGTTCGCTGCGGGAACGGGTGTAGACGTCTTCGGCGTCACCGTGGGCGAGCAACCCCAACGCGTTGGCGCGCTTGATGATCGTCAGGACCTCGAGGCGGCGCTGCGGGGCGACGAGCCAGGCGATCGTGGCGTGCCCGGCTTCGTGGGTCGCGATGAGCCGCGCCTCGTGGTCGGTGTAGCCGACGGGCTGGCCGAGGCCGACCTCGGTCACCAGGCGGGCCTGCTCGACGTCGCTCCAGTTCATCCCGTCGGCACCGCGACGGACGGCGTTGACGAGGGCCTCGTCGAGCAGGCTCTCGATCATCACCGGCGAGTACCCGTTGGTGATCCCGGCGAGCGCGTCGCGACGTTCGTCCTCTTCGAGCGGGGCCTCGTGGGCCTTGCGGGACAGGAAGTGGTCGACGAGTTCCCGGCGGCCGACCTTGTCCGGCAGGCCGAAGCTGAGCCGGCGGTCGAAACGGCCGGGACGCAGCAGGGCCGGGTCGAGGGAGTCGGCGCGGTTGGTCGCGGCGATGAGCAGGATCTCGACGGGTTCGCTCTTCGGCCGCTGCAGCCGGCGGTGCTGGGGCAGGAACCGGTTGGCGGTGTCGATGAACCAGCCCTGCAGTCGTTCGGACGTGGTGGGTTCGTCGAAGGACTGCATCTGCACGAGCAGTTCGTTGACGACCCCGCTCGCACCTTCGCTGCTGGCCAGGCGTTCCGTCCGCAGCGCCGGCCGGCCCGTGGCGGGGAAGGACATCGCGAGGTTGGTGAGCCCTCCGCAGCCGACGATCCCGGTGGCGGCGTCGGCGTCCAGGGGCGTCATGGCGCTCATGCCGCCGCGGGCGCCGGCGATGGCGTCGATCTCCTCGATGAACCCGATGGCGCCACCCTCACGACGGGCCGCCTTGCGCAGGGCCTTGAAGTAGGAGCGGAGCTTGCGGGCCGTCGCGCCGTACCACATCGACTGGAAGCTGGTCGCGGAGACGAAGAGGAAGGGGACGCCCGCCTCACGGGCCATGGCCTTGGCCATGTGCGTCTTGCCGGTGCCGGGCGAGCCCTCGAACAGGAGTCCGCGCCGGGGCCGTCCGCCCATCTGCGTCCGGAAGGTGCGGGCCGCGAGGAACAGGTCGAGGCTGCGCTCGACCTCCTCCTTGACCGCGGCCAGACCCTTGACGTCGTCGAGGCCGATGTCGATCTGCTCGGGACGGTAGACGACGTGCGGGGAGCGGCCGGAGACCAGCGTCTGCCCGAGGAGCAGGCCGATCATGGCGAGGAAGAAGACGAAGACCATGACGTAGATCGGGTCGACGCTCGGCAGCGGCGGCAGGACCGAGCCGGTGAAGGCCAGGCGCAGGTCGACGACGAGCAGCAGCAGGGCCACGACCATGAGCAGCGACCGGGTGCGGCGGCGACGGTTGCGCTCGCGCTGGCGACCGACGTCCGCGCTGTCCCGTCCGGTGCGGGCCGGCGGACGCGCGCCTCGTTCGGAGTCCTTCTCGGTCCGCGGGGCGTGCTTCACGTGAGCCACGGCCGCTCCTCTCGGTCACGTCCGGGCCGGTGCGCCAGGACGTGGTCCCAGCCAACCCCGTCGTCCGGGCGATGGCTACCGGCGACCACCCTCGGTGACGCGTTCGGACGATCGCGTTCACCCGCCTGGAGCAACGGAGCGTGATCCCCCGAACACACACCACTCCCCCCGATCCGTGATCCCGCTGGGATTCCCAGCGGGATCACGGATCGGAGAGGGGGTCAGGAGGAGGGGGCGACGCCGGCGAAGAGGTCGGTCTCGAGGCCGTCGGCGTCGAAGGGGCCGGCGGGCACGCCGTGCACCAACCGGTAGTGCTCGAACGGCCAGATCGGTTGCGGCACACCGTTGCTGAGCCGCATGGCCGGGACGTCACCGTCGAGGTCGAGGCTGACCTGGGTGGCGTGGGCGCGGAGCGCGGCGATCTTGGCCGGGATCTGGCCGGTCCCGTCGACGACGGTGGTGACCTCACCGGCCGGCACGACGACGCTCGGCAGCGGTCCCTCGGGATTCCCCGCACCCGCCGCACCGGCCTCGACCAGGCGACGCAGGGCGTCCCGAACGGGCTGCTCCGGTTGGACGATCTCGTAGACCTTGGCCACCTGCCACGGAGCGGCACCGTCGCGTCGGTCACCCGCCGCGAGCACGAGGGCGCGCATGGTCGCCTCGTGCACCCGGACGTGGTCGGGGTGGCCGTAGCCGCCGCCCGGTTCGTAGGTCACGACGACCTGCGGACGGACCTCGCGCAGGACGGTCGCGATGTCGGCGGCGACCTCCTCGAGGTCGGCCGCCGCGAGCGCCCGCGGGTCGACGTCGTCCCCGGACAGCGCCGCGTGACCCGCTCGACCCGGCTCCAGCCACACCATCCCGGAGTCGCGGTAGCCGCTGCCGTCGGCGCGGGTGAGGAAGCGGTGGTCGGTGACGCCGAGGGCCTCCATGGCCGTCGCCAGCTCGCCCGTGCGGTGCTCGGCGAGCTGATCGGGGTCCAGGTGCGCCAGCTCGGGCGGGATGACCTCGCCCAGCTCACCGCGGGTCGCCGTGAGCAGCACGACTCCCGCCCCGGCCTCGGCGTAGCGGGCCATCGTGGCGCCGCTGCCGATGGTCTCGTCGTCGGGGTGGGCGTGCACGAAGAGCATCCGACGGGGCTGGTCGAGCTGCTCCATGGAGGCCAGGTCGGCCGGGTCCAGCTCGCGCGAGACGTCGTCGACGAGGTCCGCGGCGATCTCCAGCGGGTCCCGTCCGGCCGTCGCCGCGCCGGCGGCGCCCTCGGGCGTCTCGTCGGGCTGCTCGGGAGGTCGCGGGGTCGTCGTCATGGCCCCAGTTTGCCCCGTGATCACAGAAGCGCTCGGCCACCACCCCGCGGGGTGATGGCCGAGCGCTGAGGAAGCTGCGGTCAGGCCTTCTTGGCCTTGGAGGCCGTCTTCGCGCGCATGTTCGCCTCGAGGACGACCTTGCGGATGCGGACGGACTCCGGGGTCACCTCGACGCACTCGTCCTCGCGGCAGAACTCGAGGCACTGCTCCAGCGACAGGTGACGCGGGGGCACGAGGCGCTCGAACTCGTCCGAGGTGGACGAACGCATGTTGGAGAGCTTCTTCTCCTTGGTGATGTTGACGTCCATGTCGTCGGCGCGGGAGTTCTCGCCGACGATCATGCCCTCGTACACCTCGGAGGTGGGCTCGATGAACATCTGCCCACGTTCCTGCAGGTTGGTCATCGCGAACGCGGTGGCCGCACCGGCGCGGTCGGCGACGAGCGAACCGGACTGACGGGTGCGGATCTCGCCGGCCCAGTGGTCGTACTGCGCGAAGAGCGCGTGGGCGATGCCGGTACCGCGGGTGTCGGTGAGGAACTCGGTGCGGAAGCCGATGAGCCCGCGCGAGGGGACGTAGAACTCCATGCGCACCCAGCCGGTGCCGTGGTTGGTCATCGTCTCCATGCGGCCCTTGCGGGCGGCGAGCAGCTGGGTGATCGCGCCCAGGTACTCCTCCGGGGAGTCGATCGTCAGGTTCTCGAAGGGTTCGAGGGTCTTGCCGTTCTCGTCCTTGCGGGTGACGACCTGCGGCTTGCCGACGGTCAGCTCGTAGCCCTCGCGGCGCATCTGCTCGACGAGGATGGCCAGCGCCAGCTCACCGCGACCCTGCACCTCCCACGCGTCGGGACGCTCGGTCGGCAGGACGCGGATCGAGACATTGCCGACCAGTTCCTTCTCGAGGCGGTCCTTCACCAGACGCGCGGTGACCTTCGCGCCCTTGACCCGGCCGGCCATCGGGGAGGTGTTGATCCCGATGGTCATCGAGATGGCGGGCTCGTCGACCGTGATGAGCGGCAGCGGGTGCGGGTCGTCCGGGTCGGCCAGGGTCTCGCCGATGGTGATGTCCGGGATGCCGGCGACGGCGACGATGTCACCGGGGCCGGCCTTCTCGCCGGGGACGCGGGTGACGGCCTCGGTGACCAGGAGCTCGGTGATCTTGACGCGCTCGATGGTGCCGTCGTGCTTGCACCACGCGACCTGCTGGCCCTTGATCAGCTCACCGGAGAAGATGCGCAGCAGCGCGAGGCGGCCGAGGAACGGCGAGGCGTCGAGGTTGGTGACGTGCGCCTGCAGCGGGGTCTCGGGGTCGTAGACCGGCGCGGGGATCGTGTCGATGATCGTCTGGAACAGCGGGACGAGGTCCTCGTGGTCCGGCAGACCGCCGTCCTCGGGCTGGTTCAGCGAGGCGCGGCCGTTCTTCGCCGAGGCGTAGACGACGGGGACCTCGAGCAGCCGCTCGACGTCGATGCCCTCGACGTCGCCGCCGAGGTCGAGCAGCAGGTCGATGGTCTCCTCGACGACGGCGCTGATGCGCGCGTCGGGGCGGTCGACCTTGTTGACGAGGATGACGACGGGCATGCCGGCCGCGAGCGCCTTGCGCAGCACGAAGCGGGTCTGCGGCAGCGGGCCCTCGGAGGCGTCGACGAGCAGGACGACACCGTCGACCATCGACAGGCCGCGCTCGACCTCACCACCGAAGTCGGCGTGGCCGGGGGTGTCGATGATGTTGATGGTCATGCCGCCCTCGGGCGACCCGGGGCCGCTGTAGCGGACCGAGGTGTTCTTCGCGAGGATCGTGATGCCCTTCTCGCGCTCGAGGTCACCGGAGTCCATGACTCGCTCGTTGACGTCGGCGTTGGCGCGGAAGGCGCCGGACTGCCAGAGCATCGCGTCGACGAGCGTCGTCTTTCCGTGGTCGACGTGGGCGACGATCGCGACGTTGCGCAGGTCTTCGCGGGTGCTCAAGGGCATGAAGTTCTCGATCCGCTCTCGGGGGTCTCGACCGCCCGCAGCTGGATCGCAGCGCGGGCGCTAGTGAGGGTTGACACCACAGTCTATCCGCGCCTGTGGGTACCCGCGTCGAACCCTGGTGCTTGAACCGGGCAGCACCGCTCTGACCTGCGACGACACCGCCAGGATGACTCGTTCTGGTCATGCCCGGTTGGCTCCGGCTAGTCATTTCGTGTCACTCTCGGGGCCATGTCCGCACCGCCTGAACACCGACCCGGCACGTCGTCACCCACCCCGGACGGCACGCTGGGCGCCCGCGACCTCGGTCGTGCGAAGCACCCTCCCGTCGACCGGAAGACCTTCGCCGTCGCCGCGGGTGTGGTCGTGCTCTTCCTCCTCGTGGGGGCGATCTGGCCGACCCAGCTGAAGTCCGGCGCGGACGCCGTCCTCGAGGTCGTCGTCGGTGACTTCGGCTGGGCCTTCGTGCTCGGCGCGACCGGCTTCGTGGTCCTCGCCCTCGTCCTGGCCTTCAGCCGCTTCGGCCGCATCCGCCTCGGTCGCGACGAGGACCGCCCGGAGCACTCCCGGGCGTCGTGGATCGCGATGATGTTCTCCGCCGGCATGGGCATCGGGCTGATGTTCTACGGGGTGACCGAGCCCGTCACCCACCTCATGACCGCCCCGCAGAACGACGCGCCGGCCGGCTCGCAGGACGCGGCGCGCGAGGCGATGAACTACTCCCTCTTCCACTGGGGTCTGCACCCGTGGGCGATCTACGCCGTCGTGGGTCTCGCCCTGGCCTACTCCAGCTACCGCAAGGAACGCGCCGGCGGGTTCTCCGCCGCCTTCGCCCCGCTGCTGCGCGGGAAGCGCGGCAAGGGTGCGGCCCGGGTCATCGACGTCTTCGCGATCTTCGCGACGCTGTTCGGCTCGGCCGTCAGCCTCGGCCTCGGCGCCGCCCAGATGAACGGGGGCCTCACCGAGGTCTTCGGCATCCCGAACAGCACCACCGTGAAGGCGATCATCATCGCCGTCCTGACGGTGTGCTTCATCCTGTCCGCGATCAGCGGGATCGAGCGCGGCATCAAGTGGCTCTCCAACACCAACATGGTGCTGGCCCTGGTGCTGCTGTTCTTCCTCTTCGTCGTCGGCCCGACCGTCTTCGTGCTCAACCTGATCCCGGCCTCCGCCGGGAACTACCTGTCGGCGCTGCCGACCATGGCCTTCCGCACCGGCGCCTTCGGCGGCACGGACTGGCTCAGCGCCTGGACGTTGTTCTACTGGGCGTGGTGGGTGTCGTGGACGCCCTTCGTCGGCGCCTTCCTGGCCAAGATCTCCAAGGGCCGCACCATCCGCGAGTTCATCGTCGGCGTCATGCTCATCCCGACCGCCGTCAGCCTGATCTGGTTCTCCGTGCTGGGCGGGGCGGCGATCGACCTGCAGCGCAAGTTCGTCGAGGGCACCGGGGGTGCCGACATCGCGGGCCTCGCCGACCAGGAGTCGCAGATGTTCACGTTCCTGCAGCAGTTCCCCTGGGCCGGGGCCACGTCGGTGCTCGTCGTCCTCCTCGTCGCGATCTTCTTCGTCTCCGGTGCCGACGCCTCCAGCATCGTCATGGGTTCGCTGAGCTCCTACGGCGTCGACGAACCGCAGAAGTGGCTCGTGGCGCTCTGGGGCGGGCTGATGGGGCTCGTCGCGATCGTCCTGTTCTTCGCCGGCGGTCTGGAAGCGTTGCAGGACATCACGATCATCGCGGCCGCCCCGTTCCTCGTCATCATGGTGCTGATGTGCGTGGCCCTGGTGAAGGACCTGACGCGCGACCCGGCCGTCACGGCCACGAAGCGTCGCCGCGGCGACACCAAGGACCCGCGGATCACGGCCGTCGACCACGACTGGGAGAGCCCGGTCCCCGCGGACGAGACCCGCTGACCCACCGCGAGCACGACGAGACCCCCGGGACCGACGTGGTCCCGGGGGTCTCGTCGTGCTCGGCCCTCGGTCAGCGGGCCCGGCGAGGTGGACCGTTGACGCTTCGGGCCAACAGGTCGGGCCCGCAGCGTCAACGGTCCACCCCCGGCGGCCGCGTCAGCCGCCCTGCATCACCGACACCAGCGGGACGTCACCGGGGAGCCAGTCCACGCCCAGCCACTGCCCGCGGGGCAGCCAGCGCAGGTCGTCGTGGTCCTGCAGCGGTTCGGGGGTGCCGTCGACCAGGACGGCCCACCAGACCCGCATCTGCAGGTCCGGGGTCAGCGGCCAGGCGCCGTCGGGGTGGACGACCTCGGCGCCGAGCTCGACGCGGACGCCGAGTTCCTCGCGCAGTTCGCGGTGCAGGGCCTCGAGCGGCGTCTCCCCCGCCTCGACCTTGCCGCCGGGGAGTTCCCACCGCCCGGCCAGGGCGGGCGGAGCGCTGCGACGGGCGGCGAGCAGCCGGGTGGGACCCTCGAGGGAGTCGACGATCGCCGCACCCACGACGAGTCTCACGAGGTCACCGCCGAGGCGGCCGGTAGGGGTGACGCGCCGCGGGCGGCGAGGTAGCTCTCGAGGAGCTGCGACTCCGAGGTCTGGCTGGTGACGATGGCCCCGGCGAGGTCGCGGACCTCGTCGGTGGTGGCGTGGTCGGCACCGTAGCGGGCCATCTCGATGCCGCCGGTGTGGTGGCGCAGCATGAGCTGGAGGAAGTCGACCTCGAAGGTCTCCCCCGTCTCGGAGTTCAGCCGGGCCATCTCCGCCGGGGTCGCCATGCCGGGCATGATCCGTCCCTGCCGCTGCTCGACGACGTGACGGGCGTGCAGGTCGGTGCCCGCCATCCACGCCATGACGGCCGTGCCGGAGCCGGAGATCGGCTGGTGCCAGCTGATGAGCAGCTGCTGCATCCGGCCCGCCTGGTTGCCCTGGGTGGAGGCGATGTCCACGGCGAGCAGGCGCACCTCGGGGCTCGGGGCCGCCTCGATGGCCGTGTAGGCCATCGAGACCGCCTGGGAGTGGTGGGTCGCCATGTCGCGGGCGAAGCCGACGTCGACGGAGTTGGCCCCCGGCGCGGTCGGCAGGGCCCGGCCCGCGATGATCCCCAGGACCAGCGCGAGCAGCAGCGCGACGAGGCCGAGCAGCACCGTCCGGGCGGAGAGCGCTCGCATCAGCCCGTGGGCGTCCCGACGCCGTTGGAGCACAACGCGCCGGGCTCCGGGGTCTGCGCGCCCTGGACGTACTCGGAGAGGAACGCGCCGATCCTCGGGTCGTCCGCGCTCTGCACCGGCAACTGGTGGTTCCACGCGGAGAGCACGATCGGCGCCGGCAACCCCTCGTAGGGCGAGAGCACCGTGTAGGTCTCGTCGGCGACGTCGTCCTTCAGCTGGTCGACCTGGGCGGCGGGCAGGTCCGGGCGGTAGGTGATCCAGACGGCGCCGTGCTCCATGCTGTGGACGGCGTTCTCGTTCTGGACGGGGGCGTCGTAGACCCCGCAGTTCAGCCACCGGTCGAAGTGCGAGCCCCCGACGGGCGGGTCCTCCGTGTAGGTGACCGGGTCGCTGACGTGGACACCCCCCTCGTAGGAGTAGGTCTTCACCGCGTCCAGCGAGGGCGGGGACGGCCGGTTCACCAGCACGGCCGTCACAGCGCCCGCGGCGGCGAGGACCACGACGGTCGGGATGGCGATGACCACCGCCCGACGGCGTCGTGCGTGGGCCTTCTCCTGGCGCTGCATCGCGGCGACGCGGGCGGCGCGGTCGCTGGCGGAGTTCCGTGGGGGCTCCCCGGAGGTCGAGCCGGCCATGGGGGTGTTCCTTCCCGTCGTGGTGGGGCACCGCCACGGCGGGTGGCGACATCTCTCAGTCTGCAACGTCGCAGACGCGGAGAAGGTTCACCGTGAGCACACTCCGCAGCGTGACGCACACCACAGCGCGACTCACTGGGGGTGTCGCGAGGCCTCCCGGGCCCGACGGGCGCGGTCACCGTGGTCGGCGCGCTCCACAGCGGCGACGCGGTGCCGCGGACTGGTCCGCCAGTAGACGACGGCGAACCCGGCAGCGATGGCGAGGACGACGAGGACGACGTACTGCATCGGACCACCGTAGACCCGGTACCCCGTGCCGCACAGTCCCCCCGGACGACTTCCGGGGAGATTCCCACCCTTCCGGAGGACCGGCGGGTGGGATCTCCCCAGGAGGTCGAGCCAGGCTCAGGCGCCGAGTTCGAGCTGCGCTCCGGGGATCGCCTCGAGCAGGGCCTTGGTGTACTCCTGCTGCGGACTGTCGAAGACCGCGTCGACGCTGGAGTGCTCCACGAGCTTGCCCCGCTGCATCACCACGACGTCGTCGGCGATCTCGCGCACGACGGCGAGGTCGTGGGTGATGAACAGGTAGGTCAGGCCCAGTTCGGCCTGCAGGTCGTTCAGCAGCCGCAGGATCTGGCCCTGGACGAGCACGTCGAGCGCCGAGACGGCCTCGTCGCAGACCACGACCTCCGGCTGCAGCGCGAGCGCCCGGGCGATGGCCACGCGCTGACGCTGACCACCGGACAGCTCGTTCGGGTAGCGGCGCAACGAGCTCTGCGGCAGGGAGACCTTGTCGAGCAGGTCGCGCACCCGGGCCTCGCGGCTCTTGGCGTCCCCGACGCCGTGCACCCGCAGCGGTTCCTCGATCGAGGAGAAGATGCTCCAGCTCGGGTCCAGGGATCCGTAGGGGTTCTGGAAGATCGGCTGCACCCGGCGGCGGAACGCGAAGGACTGGCGCCGGTCGAGGGTGGTGGTGTCGACGCCGTCGAAGAGCACCTTGCCCTTCGTCGCCGGCAGCAGGTTGAGGACCATCTGCGCCACCGTCGACTTGCCGGATCCCGATTCACCGACGACGGCCAGCGTCGTCCCGCGCTTCACGGAGAAGCTGACGTCGTCCACCGCGAGGAGCTTCTCCCCGCGCGGACCGGCCCCGCGGATCACGAACTCCTTGGTGAGGTTGCGGACCTCGATGACCTCGGGGGTCGCCGCGTCCGGCACCGCGACGGGGGTCTCGGCTGCGACGACGGCGTGGGCGCCGACGGCCTTCGCCTCGGCCTGCTCGACGATCCGGGCCCGGTGCTCGGACTGCATGCGCCGCGACGCCAGCGAGGGCGCCGCGGAGACGAGGCGCTGCGTGTAGGGGTGCTGCGGTGCCCGCAGGATCTGCAGCGCCGGACCGGACTCCACGACCTGGCCCTTGTACATGACCACGAGGTGCTCGGCCCGTTCCGCGGCGAGGCCGAGGTCGTGGGTTATGAGCAGCACGGCCGTGCCGAGGTCGGCGGTGAGGGAGTCCAGGTGGTCGAGGATCCCGCGCTGGACGGTGACGTCGAGGGCCGAGGTCGGCTCGTCCGCGATGAGCAGGCGCGGCCGCGAGGCCAGCCCGATCCCGATGAGCGCGCGCTGACGCATCCCGCCGGAGAACTCGTGGGGGTACTGCTTGTAGCGGCGGGCGGCGTCACCGAGCCCGGCCTCGCCCAGGACCTCGATGGCCCGCTTCTTGGCCGCCGCCCCCTTGGCCAGGCCGTTGGCCTCGATGGCCTCCTTGACCTGGAACCCGATGTTCCACACCGGGTTCAGGTTCGACATCGGGTCCTGCGGGACGAGGCCGATCTGGTTGCCGCGCAGGGCGACGTACTCACGCCGGCTGGCGTGCGCGATGTCCTTGCCGTCGAACAGGATCTGCCCGCCGACGACCTTGCCCGTCCCGGCCAGCAGGCCGATGACGGCCATCGCCGACGTCGACTTGCCCGATCCGGACTCGCCGACGATGGCGACGGTCTGACCCGGGTAGACGGTGAAGCTGGCGTTGCGCACGGCGTGCACGTCCCGCCCGCCGGAGCGGAAGTCGACCTGGAGGTCCTTGACCTGCAGCAGCGGTTTGCTGCGGTCGACCGGCTGGGCGTTCTTCTCGGGGCTCATCGGGTGCGGCCCTTCGGGTCGAGGGCGTCGCGCAGGGCGTCGCCGAGCATGAGGAAGGACAGCACCGTGACCGAGAGGCCGATCGAGGGCCACAGCAGGATCCACGGGTCGGTCCGCAACGAGACGCGGGCGTTGGAGATGTCGCCACCCCAGGACACGATGCTGGGCGGCAACCCGAGGCTGAGGTAGGACAGCGTCGCCTCGGCCGCGATGAACGTCCCGAGCGAGATCGTCGCGATGACGATGACCGGGCCGATCGCGTTCGGGATGACGTGGCGCACCAGCGTGGCCATCCGGCTGAGCCCCAGGGACTTCGCCGCCGTGACGTACTCGGCGCTGCGCACCTGCAGCACGGCCCCGCGCATGATGCGCGCGACCTGCGGCCAGGCGAAGAGGGCCAGGGTGAGCGCGACGGTCAGGACGTTGCGGCTCTTGAGGGTCTGCAGGAGCACGATCGCGCCGAGGATCAGCGGCACCGCGAAGAAGATGTCGGCGACCCGGGAGAGGACCGCGTCCAGCCAGCCGCCGAAGAACCCGGACAGGGCCCCCACGACACCGCCGATGACCACCACGATCACCGTCGTCAGCAGCCCGACGCTCACCGAGGCGCGGGCGCCGTAGATCAAGCGGGCGTAGACGTCGGTACCGGCCTTCGTCACCCCGAGCGGGTGCGCGGACGACGGTCCCTGCAGCGAGAGCGCGAGGTCGACGAAGCGGGGGTTCTGCGAGGTGAACCACGTCGGGAACAACGAGACGACGAGCAGCACCAGGATGATCAGGCAGGCGATGATGAAGATCGGCCGCTTGCGCAGCTGCTTCCAGGCGTCGGCGAACAACCCGCCCGAGGGCGCGGACTCGTCGACGGCGTCGACGGCCGCGAGAGGGGTCTCCTCCAGCGGGGCGACGAAGTGCTCCTGCCCCGGGCGCACCAGGGTGCCGCCGGGGTTGCCGGTCGCGTGCGTGGGCTCAGACATAACGGATCCTCGGGTCCAGGACGGCGTAGAGCAGGTCGACGACGAGGTTGGCCACCAGGTAGACGACGACCAGGATCGTCACGACCGAGACGACGGTCGGCCCTTCCTGCCGGATCACCGACTGGTACAGCAGGTTGCCGACACCGGGGATGTTGAAGATGCCCTCGGTCACGACGGCGCCACCCATGAGGGCGCCCAGGTCGGTGCCGAGGAAGGTCACCACGGGGATGAGGGAGTTGCGCAGCACGTGCACCGTCATGACGCGCGGACCGGAGAGGCCCTTGGCCGTCGCGGTGCGGACGTGGTCGGCGGAGAGGCCCTCCGCCACGGAGTTGCGGGTGAGCCTCAGCACGTAGGCGAAGGACAGCGCCCCCAGGACGACGCCGGGCAGGATCAGGTCGGTCAGCGCGGGATCGCCACCGACCGTCGGGCGGACGATCCCCCACTTCACCCCGACGGCGTACTGCCCGATGAAGGCCAGGACGAAGACCGGGATGCCGATGACCACGAGGCTGACGAACAGCACGGTGGAGTCGAAGATCCCCCCGCGGCGCAGGCCGGCGATGAAGCCGAAGACGATGCCGAAGACGGCCTCGATGACCAGCGCCACCACCGCGAGCTTGATCGTGACGGGGAAGGCGCGACCGATCTGGCTGATGACCGGCTGACCGGAGAACGACGTCCCGAAGTCCAGGGTGAAGATGCCCTTGATGAAGAGCAGGTACTGGACGAGGAACGGCTGGTCCAGGTGGTACTGCGCGGTCAGCGTCGCCCGGGCCGTCGCGCTGACGGGCTTGTCCCCGAACAACGCGAGGATCGGGTCCCCCGGCAGCAGGAACACCAGCGCGTAGATCAGGAGCGTGGCTCCGAAGAAGACGGGCACCATCTGCAACAGACGGCGCCCGATGTACCAACCCATCACGAGCCTCCTCGGGGCACGACCATCCGTGGCCGGCCCGGCCTTTCACGATTCCGTCCCGGCGGGTCAGTGTGCCCCCGGCCGGCTGTCCACGCGCGAACGGGGGTGGGTCGGAGAGCTCCGACCCACCCCCGGGACCTCACGTCAGGACTTGGTGATCTGGTAGTAGAGCGGAACGCTGTTCCAGCCGAACTGGACGTTCTTGGCGTCCTTGTCGAACCCACCGCTGGCGTTGGAGTACCAGAGCGGGATGACCGGGAGGTCCGCGAACAGGATCGTCTGCGCCTGCTGCAGGATCTTGTTGGCCGCGTCCTGGTCGGTGGTGCCGGAGGCCTTCGTCAGCAGCTCGTCGAACGCCGGGTTGGTGTAGTCCCCGTCGTTGGAGCCCGCGCCCGTGGCGTAGATCGGGGCGAGGAAGTTGTACAGACCGGGGTAGTCGGCCTGCCAACCGGTGCGGAACGCGCCCGAGATGGTGCGGTTGGTGATCTCGGTGCGGATCTGGGCGAAGGTCGGGTACGGCTTGCCCTCGGCCTGGATGCCCAGGACCTGGCGGATCGCCGCGGTCACCGCGTCGACCCAGGCCTGGTGGTCACCGTCGACGTTGTAGGCGATGGTGAAGGTGCTGCCGTTCCAGGGGGCGATGGCGTTGGCCTGCTCCCACAGCTGCTTGGCCTTGTCGGCGTCGAGGGAGAGGACCTCGTTGCCCTCGACGGTCTCCGAGTAGCCCGCGATGACCGGGGAGGAGAAGTCCTTCGCCGGGGTGCGGGTGTCGTTGAAGATCGTCTTGCAGATCTGGGCCCGGTCGAAGGCGTAGCTGAAGGCCTGACGGCGCAGCTTGCCCTCCTCGCCGCTGAAGCCGGCCAGGCCCTCGGGGATGCAGAAGGACTGGAAGATCGCGGCGGGCTGGTTGACCGCACCGTCGCCGAGGTCGTCCTGGTAGGTCGCCAGCGCGGAGGACGGGATGTTGTCCAGCACGTCGAGGTTGCCCGACTGCAGGTCGGAGTAGGCCGCGTCGTACGTCTCGTAGAAGACGAAGGCCAGGGTGTCGTTCTGGGCCTTGCGCGGGCCGTCGTAGCCGTCGTTCTTGACGAAGTCGATCCGGACGTTGTGCTGCCAGGCGCCGGTCTCCTTCAGCTTGTACGGGCCGTTGCCGACCGGGTTCTCGCCGTAGGCCTTGATGTCGGCGTAGGCGGTGTCCGGCAGCGGGTAGAACGCCGAGTAGCCGAGACGCAGCGGGAAGTCGGACTCCGGCTGCAGCAGCGCGACGGTGAAGGTGGTGTCGTCGACGACCTTCAGGCCCGACATGGTCTGCGCGGTCGGCGGGTCGGCCTGGACCTCAGGGTAGCCGGCGATCGGCTCGAAGAAGTAGCTCGAGAGCTGCGCGTTGGTGCCCAGCGCGCCGTAGTTCCACGCGTCGACGAACGACTTGGCGGTGACGGCGGAGCCGTCGGAGAACTTCTGGCCCGACTTGATCTTGATCGTGTAGTTCTGCGCGTCGGTGGTCTCGATGGAGTCCGCGAGGTCGTTCTCCGGGGTCCCGTCGGCCTTGTAGTAGACGAGACCGGCCCACAGCGAGTCGAGGAGGCGGCCGCCGCCGACCTCGTTGGTGTTGGTCGGGACCAGCGGGTTCTGCGGTTCGGTGCCGTTGGCGACGACGTCGCCCCCGCTGCCGCCGCTGCTGCTGCTGGCACCGTCGCCGGAGCCGCTGTCGTCGTCGCCGCCCCCGCAGGCGGCGAGGGTCGCCAGGGCCGCGGCGCCCAGGGCGCCCTTGAGGCCGTCACGACGGGTGAGGACGGGTCCGCGGCTCACGATCCCGAAACGCTTGGTGGGCTGCACTTCGTCGTCCTTCTCGAAGCTGCTCAAGGTGGAACTCCTCCTCGCGGGGCATGTCTTCTTGGGCAGGTTGCCCAACTTCGGCGACTCCTGCCGAGCAGGATGTCCACCTCAAAAGGTCGGAACGCACGCTAACACTGGGGCAACCTGATTTCGGACGCGTGCCGGGCCGAAAACGTCGTGGCCTCGAGCACACGTCCTCCAGTGTCCCCCGCGCTGACCACGCCTGCACCCTCTTCGGGACGTTCTGCGACCACGGAACCACGCAGAGTCGCAGGTCAGCGCATTGGGCGGCCTCTCGGGCACGCGAGGTAACGATGTTGTTGCGGTCTGGTCGCTGGTTGCTCCGGTCCGGGGAACCGGCCGGCGGCGGAGGCCGAGGAGCGGTGGGATCCCCATCGACCCCACCGCGTCCCCGCACCGTGGCACATCCCGACGTCGCCGCCCAGCTCCGGCAGACATCGAGAGCAAACCGTCACACAACCGTTTCCGGGGCGTGTCGGGATTGTTTCGGACGTGTTTCGGACGTGGTGCGGAAAGGTCAGACGTTGAAGCGGAACTCCACCACGTCGCCGTCGACCATGACGTACTCCTTGCCCTCGATGCGCACCTTGCCCGCGGACTTGGCCTCCGCCATCGACCCGAACGACACCAGGTCCTCGAAGGAGACGACCTCGGCCTTGATGAAGCCGCGCTGGAAGTCGGTGTGGATGACGCCGGCGGCCTGGGGGGCCGTCGCGCCCTGCGGGATCGTCCAGGCCCGCGACTCCTTGGGCCCGGCCGTCAGGTACGTCTGCAGGCCGAGGGTCTGGAACCCCACCCGGGCCAGCTGGTCCAGGCCGGACTCGTTCTGGCCGACGGACTCCAGCAGCTCCGCGGCCTCCTCGGCCGAGAGCTCCGCGAGCTCGGACTCGAGCTTGGCGTCGAGGAACACGGCCTCGGCCGGCACGACGAGGTCACGCAGCTCCTGCATCCGGGCCGCGTCGCCGAGGACGGTCTCGTCGACGTTGAAGACGTAGAGGAAGGGCTTCGTCGTCAGCAGCCCGAGCTCCCTGAGCAGCGGGAGGTCGACGTCGTCGGCCTTCGTCGCGGCGTAGAGGGTGCGCCCGGAGTCGAGCACGGTCTGCGCGGCCAGGGCTGCCTTGAGCACGGCGGGGTCCGCCTTCTTGCCCTTGACCTCCTTCTCCAGCCGCGGGATCGCGCGCTCGAGGGTCTGCATGTCGGCCAGGACGAGCTCGGTGTGCACCGTCTCGATGTCGTCGGCCGGGTCGACGGCGCCGGCCACGTGCACCACGTCGGGGTCGGCGAAGGCGCGCGTGACCTGGCAGATCGCGTCGGCCTCACGGATGTTGGCGAGGAACTTGTTGCCCAGCCCCTCCCCCTCGCTGGCGCCCTTGACGATGCCCGCGATGTCCACGAACGAGACCATCGCCGGGACGGTCTTCTCGCTGGAGAAGACCTCGGCGAGCTTGTCGAGGCGCGGGTCGGGCAGGGCGACGACCCCGACGTTCGGCTCGATCGTGGCGAACGGGTAGTTCGCCGCGAGCGCGTCGTTCTTGGTGAGCGCGTTGAAGAGGGTGGACTTGCCGACGTTGGGCAGGCCGACGATGCCGATGGTGAGTGCCACGGGTACAGGACCCTACCCGCTGCGCTCAGCCCGCCTGCTCGACCAGGAAGCGCCGCAGCTCGCCGACGTCCTGGAAGGAGGTCAGCTGCTCGTCGGAGAACTGCACGTCGAACTCCGCCTCGAGGGAGTACATGATGTTGATGTGGGCGAGCGAGTCCCACCCCGGCACGTCGGCCGCCGTGCTGGCGTCGCTCAGCTGGAGGTCGTCGACCGCCAGCACCTCACGGAAGACCTGCAGCACGCGTCCCTCGACGCCGTCCCCACCCAGCGTTCGGTTCGACTGCTCGCTCACCGCGACACCTCCACCTTCTGCTCGTCGTCCAGACGTGCCGACGGCACGTCCCTGAGGTCGATGACGCGCTGCGCCACCTCGACCCGCACCAGCCCCGGCGTGCTCACCGCGGCCGGCAGTTCCAGCGTCCACACCGTGGACGATCCGTCCCGGCCCACCTGCTCGAAGCCGAGGCGCTCGTAGAGCCCCGCCACCTGGGAGTTCTTCGCGCTGGGCACGTAGGTGCCCCGCAGCGACGTGCACCCCAGCGAGTCCGCCGTGCGCACGAGCACCCCGAACATCTCGTCCTCGACCGTGCGCCCGATGACCCGGCAGCTCAGCAGCCAGCTGTCGACGTCGAGGACGTCGCCGTCCCGGCGGGCCAGGAGCACCCCCACGATCCCGTGGTCGGCGAAGCGGTCGCGGACCCGCACGACCTGCCCCGTCCACGCCGGGTCCTGCGCCATCGCCTCGACGTCGGCACGGGAGTGGCGGCGGGTCGTGAGGTTGAACTGGTTCGTCTTGCCGAGCAGCTGCGCCACCCGGGCCAGGTCGTCCGGCCCGAGGTCCGCGACGTCGGCGTGCATGTCCAGCGAGGCCAGGTACTCCTCGAGGGTCCCGGCGTTCTCGCGCACCTCCACCGCCCGCGCCCGCGCCTTGTACTGCGCCGTGCGGGCGGCGTCCTCGGCGGTGAGCGCCTCGGTCTCGAAGAACGGGTAGTCGGCGAGCGCCGCGACGTAGCCGGCGGGTTCGCGGGGCAGCGCGACCACGTCGACGTCGGGGAGGAGTTCCCGGACGGCCTCGCGTTCGGCGGGGTTGTCGTCGACGAACACGAGGGAGTCCTCGCCGATGCCCAGCGTGCGGGCGATGGAGCGCACGGCCGTGGGTTTGTCGCCCCAGCCGGCCTCGAGGACGGCGACGTCGTCCAGGGAGAGCAGCATCTCGGGGTTCTGCTCGAACGCCTCGCGCACGTGGGCCTCGTCGTTCTTGGAGCAGATCGCCAGGACGACGCCCTTCTCCTTGAGGTCGAGGACGTAGCGCTGGAAGGCGGTGAACGCCTCGCCGCGGGCGCCGTGACCGATCTCGATGCCGTGCGGGCCGAGCTCACCGAGGATCCCGCCCCAGAGGGTGTTGTCGAGGTCGAGGACGAGGCACTTGCGCGAGCGGCCGTACTGGGCGCCGATGACGGCGGCGGTGTGCTGGGCGAGCAGCGGCACGCACCCCAGCGCGACGGCCTGCTTCGCGGCGTGGACGTAGCGCGCGTCGGTCCAGGTGCGCTTGCCGACCGTGGAGGCCAGCCGTTCGCAGTCGACGATCCCGACCCCTTGTCCCGCAGCGGTTCCGGCGAGCTCACCGAGGCGCTCGGAGAAGCGCCGGAGCATCCAGTGCCGCGACCCCGGGGTCTGGTCGGCGAGGTGACCGAGGGCCACGTCGGCCGGGACGACGACGTCGTGCTGGACGACGCGGGCCCCGAACCTGGACCTCGCGGTGTCCCACAGCGACGTCCACCGGGTGAGTTCCGCCTCGACGCTCGCCTCGGGGTCGTCGCTGCGCGCGGGCAGGTCGACGGCGCTCTCCTCGACCGCGAGGACGATGACGTCCGGGGCGAAGGCGTGCAACCCGCTGGTGGGATCGAGGAGTTCTGCGCGGAACAACCCGTACCCGCACTCGTAGACCTCGACGTCGACACCGGCGCGCGCGCAGGCCAGCGGCAGGAGCTGGGTGAACTGCGTCGTGGTGTAGCTGCCCAGGACCGCGACCCGCGCCGCGCGCGGGGCGGGCGGCAGCTGCTCGCGCACCGATCGCCACACCCGGTCGGCGCCCAGCCACGCGGCGAAGTCGGCGCCGGCGCCGCTCGTCGCGGCGTCGGTCGCGGCGAACGCCCACTGCGCGCTGCGACGGGGCGAACCGGCGCTGCGGTGGGCCTTGGCCAGCGCCAGGCAGGCCCGCGACGTCGGCACCGCGGTGGCGCCGATCGCGGCGAGGGCTTCCCGGACCTCGTCCGTGGTTCCGTCCGTGGTCCCGTCCGTGGTGTCGTCCGTGCGTGGAGCGTTCGACTCTTCGACCGTCATGCCCATCCCCTCGTGGCGTCCCGGCGGAGGACGACTGGAAACTCCTGGAGAACTGCGACCTGCCCGCGCTCAGGACGCGGTGGAGGTCGTGTCGTTCGACTGCGGTCGCGGCTGCTGGGGTTTGAGGATCCGGGCGGGCGGCGCGAACGCGGCGGCCCCGGCCGGGACGTCCGTGCTCACGGTGGCGTTGGGCCCGATGGAGGCTCCGTCGCCGATGGTGATGGCCCCCAGCAGCACCGCGCCCGGGCCGATGGAGACGTCGCGCCCGATGTGCGGCACGGCCTCGCGGCGGGTCTCGCCGTTGGTGAACCCCAGGGTGATCCCGGAACGCAACGTCGAGTCGTCACCGATCACCGCGAACGCGGGGATCTGCACGGCCTGGTGGTGGCCGATGGCGACGCGGCGCCCGATGACGGCCTCGTCGGCGATCTCGGTCCCGTAGACGTTCTGGATGACGAGGCGGTTCACCAGGCGGTGCACGACCTTGACCAGGCGGCGGACCGGGGCCGGCTGCGACAGCCCCCAGTGACCGACGCGGTGGACGACCAGTGCGTGCAGCCCGGGGTGCACCACCGAGCGGGAGTGCCGCTCGAAGTCCTCGCGCAGCAACGTCCGCAACGGTGCCGTCGAGGCGGCTTCCCCCGGCCCGGTCCCGTGCCTGACCCCGCTCGTGCTCTCGTGCCCCACGACGCCCCCTCCGACAACCCTCACGTAACGTCACTGTAGCGGGAGGAGCGCCCTCCCCGACACGGTCCGGGCGCCGCGCGAGGCCGCGCCCTGCGGTGGCGAAGGCGGGCACAACTCCTCCACAGGCACTCGCCGACGGCTTGCGCCGCACGGGAAGCACTCCGACCCCGACCACCGCCCGACGCGCCTCCCTCCCCTGCGCGCACCCTCTCGCAGACCGGCCGTCCGGGCCTGCCGAGATCACCCGGCTGCGCCGACCACGACACGCGGAGAGGGCCTGCGACCCTGGGTGACCGCCCGCGTCGGAGCCGGTTGGCACAGTCCGGGCCACGGACGTCTCCGCTCTGCTCCTCACCCTCGTCCTCGGCCTGCTGGCCGGGGTCGTCGTGGGCGTGCTCCTCACCCGCTGGGTGCACCGCACCCGCACCGCACCCGAGACCACCGCGCTGAGCACCGAGCGGGACCTGCTGCGGGCCCGGGTCGCCGACCTCGAGGAACGCACCAGCACCGGGCACGCCCTGACCAGCACCGTCACGCCCGTCACCGTGAGCCTGCAGCGCGTCGAGGCCCAGGTCGCGGCCCTCGAACGCGACCGCGTCGCGCAGTACGCCCGCTCAGCGAGCAGCTGACCGCCGTCGCGGCCGGCACCGACGCCCTGCGCGACCAGACGGCGACGCTGGCCGGCGCGCTGCGGGCCTCGAGCTCACGCGGTTCCTGGGGCGAGGTGCAGCTGCGCCGGGTCGTCGAGCACGCCGGGATGCTGGACCGCGTCGACTTCACCGAGCAGGCCACGCTGACGACCCGCAACGGTCGCACCGTCCGGCCCGACCTCGTCGTGAACCTCCCGGGCGGCGAGCGCGTCGTCGTCGACGCGAAGGCACCGCTCGCGGCGTTCCTGCGGGCGGGCGAGGCCCCCGACGACGACGGGCGCCGCCACGAACTGCTGGCCCACGCGCGCAGTGGCGCTCACCTGGCAGCAGGACGCCGTGGCGGGCAACGCGCGCGAGCTGTTCGAGGTCGGCCGCGAGCTCTGCGAACGGCTGGGGACCCTCGGTGGGCACACCGCGTCGCTGGGCCGGGCGCTGCACCGCGCGGTGGAGGACCACGACCGCTTCGTGGGGACGCTGGAACGGCGGGTCCTGGTCTCGGCCCGACGGATCCGCGACCTTGACCTGGCCGACGAGGACCTGGCGACGCCGCAGCCGCTGGAGGAGAGCGTCCGCCCCCTCACCGCGCCCGAGCTCCTCGAGGACGTCCCCGAGGAGGGTGTCGTGCGGATCAGACGGGAGTCACGGGCAGCGAACGGCGGGCCCCTGGGGTGAGGCCGCTCTTGAGGTCGCGGCGCAGGTCCGAGGGCAGCGAGAACGTCAGGTCCTCCTGCGCGGTGGTGACCTCCTCGACCTGCCCGTAGCCGCGGGCGGCGAGCTGGGCGAGCACCTCGTCGACGAGGATCTCGGGGACGGAGGCGCCCGAGGTGACGCCGACGGTCGTGACGCCCTCGAACCACTCGTCCTGGATCTCGTGGGCGGTGTCGACGCGGTGGGCCGAGCGGGCTCCCGCGTCGAGGGCGACCTCGACGAGCCGCACGGAGTTGGAGGAGTTCGCCGAGCCCACGACGACGACGAGGTCGGCCTCGGGGGCGATCTTCTTGATGGCCACCTGGCGGTTGGAGGTGGCGTAGCAGATGTCGTCGCTGGGCGGGTCCTGCAGGTTCGGGAAGCGCTGGCGCAGCCGGCGGACGGTCTCCATCGTCTCGTCGACGCTCAACGTCGTCTGGGACAGCCAGACGAGGTTGTCGGGGTCCTTCACGACGATGGTGTCGGCGACGTCGGGGTTGTCCACGACGGTGATGTGGTCGGGGGCCTCGCCCGCGGTCCCCTCGACCTCCTCGTGACCGGTGTGGCCGATGAGCAGGATCTCGGCGTCCTGCTTGGCGAAGCGGACGGCCTCCTTGTGGACCTTCGTGACCAGCGGGCACGTCGCGTCGATGGTCTGCAGCGAGCGGGCCTCGGCGGCCGCGCGCACGGCCGGGCTCACGCCGTGCGCGGAGAAGACGAGGTGCTCGCCCTCGGGCACGGCGTCGGTCTCGTCGACGAAGATCGCGCCGCGCTCCTGCAGCGTCCGCACGACGTGCTTGTTGTGCACGATCTCCTTGCGCACGTAGACGGGCGCCCCGTACAGGTCGAGGGCCTTCTCCACGGCGATGACGGCGCGGTCGACCCCCGCGCAGTACCCGCGGGGGGCCGCGAGCAGGACCCGCTTGCCGCCGTCCCAGGCCGCGCGTTCGCGCGCCGAGCCCAGCACCGGCGTGTCGTTGCAGTCGTCGGCGGGAGCCGGGGTCTCGAGCGGTGCGTGCGTCACCGGGCCATGGTAAGTCGGCACTCCGGCCCCGGCCCCACCGATCGGCCCCGGCCGCACGTGCAGGTGCTGGGTCGATCGGGTGCCGGCGGCCCGTCCGCACGGCGCCGTCCGCCTACCCTGTGGCGGTGTCGCAGCCCCGCACCCTGGACCCGCCGGCCCCGCAGTTGACCGCTCCCGTCCCTCGGGTCCTGTTCGTGGTCGACGCCCTCAGCAACAACGGCGCCGTCAGCATCACCATCGACCTGGCCCGCCGCTGGGCGGGCGCGGGCGCCCGGCTGCTGGTCCTGAGCAGCGCCGAGCAGACGGCGAGGATCCCGGCCGGCGCCCCGGTGGAGCAGCTCGCTCCCGGTGCCCGCCTGCGCGCCGCCGTGGCCACCGGACTACCGCGTCTGCTGCGCCGGGCCGCCGCCTCCGACGTCGTCGTCGGCGCCTCCGAGATCGGTCCCGGGCTGCTGCTGGGGTTCCTCGCGGCCCGGCTCACGCGCCGGCCCTTCGTCGTCGCCGTGCACGCCGACCTCGACGACGCGCTGCAGGAGTGGGTCTCCCCGCGGTTGCACCGGCTCTCCTACTGGGTGCACCGCCACGCCGACGGGGCGCTCGCCGTCGCCCCCGCCCTGGTGGACCCGTTGGTGCGCAACGGGTTGCCCGCGTCGAAGGTGCGGGTCATCCGCAACGGCATCGACGTCGCCGCCGTGCGCGCGGCGGCGAACGGTCCGGGGAGCCTGGTGAGCGGGCGGTCCGTGCCGGTGGTCGTGGCGACCGGGCGACTGGCCCCGCAGAAGGGCTACGACCTGTTGATCCGCGCGCACGCGCGCGTCGTGGACCGGCACCCGCACGAGGTGCTGGTGCTCAACGACGGGCCGGAACTCGCTGCGCTGCAGCAGCTCGCCGACGAGCTGGGGGTCTCCGCCACCGTGCGCTTCGCGGGTTCGGAGGTCCCCCCGCTGCCCAGCGTCGCCGACGCCGACCTGTTCTGCCTGCCCTCGCGGCACGAGGGACTGCCGTTGGCCCTGCTCGAGGCGGTCGCGCTGGGCGTGCCGGTGATCGCGGCCGACTGCGCCGAAGGGGTCCGGGTCGCCCTCGACGACGGTCGGGTGGGGCGGCTGGTACCGGTCGGGGACGTCGACGCCCTCGCGCAGGCGCTGGCCGACCACCTCGCCGACCAGGGCGCCCTGCGCACCCGCGCCGCGCTCGGGCCGGCCCACGCCGACGGTTTCGACCGTTCCGTGATGGCCGAGGGCTGGGCCCGCGCGCTGGGCGAGTTCCTCGCCCCGCGCCACTGACCCTCGCCGCTGACCCGCGTCGCTGATCCGGGCCGCTGCCCCTCAGGCGAAGAAGCTCCTGACCCCCTCGACGACGCGGTCGAGGACGCCGTCCTCCATGTAGGGGTGCAGCGGGAGGGTGAGCACCTGCTGCGCGGCGAGCTCCGTGACGCTCAGGTCTCCCCGCCGGCAGTCCTCGTAGAACGAGTACTGGTGCGCGCCGTAGTAGTGGATGCCGCTGGCGATCCCGCGCTCGGCGAGGTGCTCCACGAGGGCCGCCCGGCGGGAGGGGTCCCGGACCCGGACGACGTAGATGTAGGGCGCCACGCCCTCCCAGTCGGTGTCGAAGAGCTGCACGCCCTCGACGTCGCGCAGCGCGGCGTCGTAGTAGCGGCAGTAGTCCTGCCGGTTCTTCACGAACTCGTCGACCATGGCGAGCTGTGCCAGTCCGATCGCCGAGGGCACCGAACCGAGGTGGCAGCGGTAGCCCTGCCGGACGACGTCGAAGTCCCAGTTGCGCTGGTTCTTGTAGCGCGCGTCGGTGTCGGAGTTGATGCCGAGGTGACGCAGCTCGTGCAGGGTCTGCACGTCCTCGGGGTTCGGGGTGACGACGGCGCCGCCCTCGAGGGTGGTGATGGTCTTCACCGGCCCGAAGCTGAAGCAGACGAGGTCGCCGAAGGACCCCACGGGACGGCCGGCGCTGGAGGACCCGAAGGCGTGCGCGGCGTCCTCGATGATGCGCAGGCCGTGCTCGCGGGCGATCTCGAGCAGTTCGTCGACCCGCGCGGGCAGCCCGGTGTAGTCGACGACCACGATCGCCTTGGTCCGCTCGGTGATGAGTTCGCGGACCCGGGCGGGGTCGAGGGTGAGGAAGTCCGGCTCGACGTCGCAGAAGACGATCTCCGCGCCCGTGCGGCTGATCGCCTGGTGACCGGCCACGTAGGTGAACGCGGGCGCGATGACCTCGTCGCCCGGGCCGAGCCCGATGAGGCGCGCCGCGATGTGCAGGGCCTCGGTGCAGGAGTTCGTCGACACCACCCGGCGCTCGGTCAGCCCGAGCCTGGCCTCGATGGCCTCCTCGAACTGCTTGCTCAGCTTGCCCATCCCCAGCCAGCCGACCTCGAGCGCGTCGCGCGCCGCGTCCTGGACCTCCTGGCCCAGGTACGGCTTGTAGACCGGAACCTTCTCGTCGATCCCCACCGTGCGTTCCACTGCGGTGCCCCCACCTTCTGCTTTCCTGAACTCCCCCGGAGCGTCCCCCGCCAACTACCCAGAGTGACGCAAAGTCGCTGCACCGGAACGGGATCCGCCGACACAGCGACACTCATGGTGGCACGCGTCGCCGCGCGAGGAGTTCGCTCGGGAAACTTTCCCGGCACCGGATCTCTCCCCGCGCGGCAGGGTCTTCGCCGGGACGGAGCAGCCACCGGACGGTCCGTGTCCAACGCAGTACGCCGAGTGCTCACGACCCGCCCGCGGGGGGGTGGGAGAGGATGGGGAGGTGCCCGCCGCCGACCCCGCCCCGCGCCGCCGACCCACCACCGCCGGCGAGACGACGGCGGAGAACCCGTGGCCCGTCCGCCTCCTCGCCGCGAAGATGGACGCCTACATCGCCAAGATGCCCTGGACCTGGGTCGAGGGGCAGGTCGTCCAGGTCAGCGACCGTCCCGGTTCCTCCGTCGTCTTCGTGACCCTGCGCGACGCCGACACCGACATGTCGCTGCCGGTCACCATCGCCCGGCGCGTCATGGGCCGGCTGCGCGACGCCCTCCCCGACGGGCTGAGCCACGGCACCCGGGTCGTCGTGCACGCCCGGCCGGAGTTCTTCGCCAAGCGCGGCAACCTCAGCCTCGCGGCCGACGACGTCCGCCCCGTCGGGGTCGGCGAACTACTCGCCCGCCTCGAGCACCTCAAACGGGTCCTGCGCAGCGAGGGGCTCTTCGACGCCGCCCGCAAGCGCGACCTCCCCTTCCTCCCGCACACCGTGGGGCTCGTCTGCGGCCGCGCGAGCGCCGCCGAGCGCGACGTCGTGGAGAACGCCCGTCAGCGCTGGCCCTCGGTCCGCTTCGAGGTCCGGGAGGTGGCCGTGCAGGGCCCGAACGCGGTGCCCGAGGTCGTCGACGCGCTGGCCGAGCTCGACGCGATGGTCGAGGTCGAGGTCATCGTCATCGCCCGCGGCGGCGGTTCCGTCGAGGACCTGCTGCCCTTCAGCAACGAGACCCTGGTCCGGGCGGTGGCCAAGGCCCGCACCCCGGTCGTCTCCGCCATCGGGCACGAGGTCGACGCGCCGCTGCTGGACCTGGTCGCCGACGTCCGCGCCTCGACACCCACCGACGCCGCCCGCCGGGTCGTGCCGGACGTGACCGAGGAACTCGCCCAGCTGGACGGCCTGCGCCACCGGACCCGACGGGCCATCGCCGCCCGGGTCGAGCGCGAGCAGCACACCCTCACCGCGCTGCGCAGCCGTCCCGTGCTGGCCGCGCCGCACGTCCTGGTGGACCAGCGCGCCGCGGAGGTCGACGCCCAGCGGGACCGGGCCCGACGCGCTCTGGAGAACCGCCTGGAGCGGGCCCGCGTCGACGTGGAGCACCTGCGGACCAGCGTCTCGGCCCTCTCGCCCCGCTCGACGCTGCTGCGCGGCTACGCCGTCGTGCAACGCCCCGACGGCGAACTCGTGCGCACCCCCGAGGACGCCCCCGAGGGGACGCGACTGCGGATCCGGCTGCCGGACGGGGAGGTCGGCGCCACCGCTGGGTAGCCTCGCCCGGTGCCAGCAGCGAGCGAACCCAGCGAACTCACCTACGAGCAGGCCCGCGACGAGCTCGTCGACGTCGTGCGCCGGCTGGAGACGGGAGGCACCGGGCTCGAGGAGGCGCTGGCGCTCTGGGAGCGCGGTGAGGCGCTGGCCGACCGGTGCCAGCAGTGGCTGGACGGGGCCCGCGCGCGCCTGGACGCCGCCCGCGCCGAACCCTCCGGGGACGACCCGGCCGGCGCGGAGGACTGAGCCTCAGGCCTTGGCGCCCCAGGGCGTCCCGGCCTTCGTCCAGCCGTCCAGGGTGGCCGTGACGAGCTCGGTGATCGGGGCGTAGCCGCCCTCACCGGTGACGAGCACGGTCACGCCGTCCTGCGTGCGGACGAGGCTGTACCGCTTGCGGTCCGGCTGCAGGTAACCGTCCCAGGGCTGGCCCTGCACGGTCCGGGTCCCGTCGGCGGTGCCGCCCTGGGTCTGGGCCTTCAGCCAGGTCTTCGTGGTGTCCTCGGCGACCTCGAGGGCCAGGTACTGCCCCTCGTCGCTGCGGTAGCCGACGTGCCAGGTCACGACGCCGTCGGTGGAGCGGTTGACGTTGGCCGAGGTCGCCGTCCACCCCGCGGGACCGTTCGGGACGGCCGGGGCGAACGGCAGCGCCGCGGCGCTGCCCTCGGCGGCGTTGGCGACGTCGACGGCGGGCTGCTCGATCTGGTTGGGACGGGGCAGGAGCAGGACGACGACGGCCACCAGCGCGAGGATCACGGCCATCGAGATGACCATCGACTGCACGTTCCCGCCCGAGCGCGGCGGGCGCGGCACACCGCGCGGGTCCTCCCCGGAGTCGGCGAAGGTACCTGCGTCGGGAGAACCGGTCGTGCTCACCCCTCCATGGTGACGGATAGCATCGGCACCCGACGACGCGCACCGGCAGGCCGGCGGCCCAGAGGGGGCTGCGGGCGCCGATGTTCCTGGAGGTCTCCCTTGTCGCAGAACACCTCGCCCCTGCTCCCCCCGGCGCTGGCCGTCGGCACCGAGGCTCCCGACCGCAACCTCGCCATGGAACTCGTCCGCGTCACCGAGGCCGCGGCGATGGCCGGCGGCCGCTGGGTCGGGCGCGGGGACAAGAACAAGGCCGACGGCGCCGCCGTCAACGCCATGCGCACCCTCATCGGGACCGTGAGCATGAACGGCACCGTCGTGATCGGCGAGGGCGAGAAGGACAACGCCCCCATGCTCTTCAACGGCGAACGCGTCGGCGACGGCACGGGCGCCGAGTGCGACGTCGCCGTCGACCCGATCGACGGCACGACCCTGACCGCCCGCGGCATGCCGAACGCGGTGGCCGTCCTCGCCGTCGCCGAACGCGGCACGATGTACGACCCGAGCGCCGTCTTCTACATGGACAAGCTCGTCGCCGGGCCCGAGGCCGCCGACGTCGTCGACATCCGGCTGCCGGTGAAGGAGAACATCCGCCGCCTGGCCAAGGCCAAGAAGCGTTCCGCGGAGGACATCACCGTCTGCATCCTCGACCGCCCCCGCCACACGAAGCTGGCCGAGGAGGTCCGCGACGCGGGCGCCCGCATCAAGTTCATCTCCGACGGCGACGTCGCCGGCGCCGTGATGGCGGCCCGCGAGGGCACCGGGGTCGACCTGCTGCTGGGCATCGGCGGCACCCCCGAGGGGATCATCACCGCCTGCGCCATCCACTGCACCGGCGGCACCATCCAGGGCAAGCTGTGGCCGCGCGACGACGACGAGAAGCAGAAGGCCCTCGACGCCGGGCACGACCTCGACGCCGTGCTCGACACCCAGGCCCTGGTGAACAGCGACAACGTCTACTTCGTCGTCACCGGCATCACCGACGGCGAGCTCGTCGACGGTGTCCGCTACCTCGGCGACACCATCACGACGTCCAGCATCGTGATGCGCTCCAAGTCCGGCACGATCCGCAAGGTCGACAGCGAGCACAAGCTCTCCAAGCTGCGCGCGTACTCCGCGGTCGACTTCACCGGACCGCGCTGATGGGGGGCCCCTCCACCATCGTCGTCGGAGAGGCCCTCGTCGACGTCGTGCGCGCCGCCGGGTCCTCGGCCACCGCCGAGCACCCGGGCGGTTCGCCGATGAACGTCGCCTACGGTCTGGGCCGGCTCGGGCACGACGTGACGCTGCTCACCCGGTTCGGCGACGACGCCCACGGCAAGCTCCTCCGCAGCCACCTGGAACAGGCTGCGGTGCAGCTGTTCCCGGGCACGGTGGACGACGACCCGACCTCCGTGGCGCGCGCCGAGATCGACGCCGAGGGCAAGGCGAGCTACGAGTTCGACCTGGTCTGGCACGTCCCCGAGGTGACCGTCCCCGACGACGTCGCCCTGGTGCACACCGGGTCCATCGGCGCCGCGGTCTCCCCCGGCGCGGAGACGGTCCTGGAGCTGCTGCGCAGGGTCCGCGGTCGGGCGACGACGAGCTACGACCCGAACGTGCGGTCGACGTTCTTCGACTCCCGCGAGCAGGCCCTGGCCCTCGTGGAACGGTTCGTCGACGCCGCCGACGTCGTGAAGGCCTCCGACGAGGACCTCGCGTGGCTGCTGCCCGGTGAGGACCCGGAGGTCGTCGCGCACCGCTGGCAGACCCGCGGCCCCGCCCTGGTCGTGGTGACCCGTGGGGGCGCCGGGGCGATCGCCGTCTCCGGCGCGGGCACGCTGCACGTCCCGGCCCCGCACGTCGACGTCGTCGACACCGTCGGGGCGGGGGACGCGTTCATGTCCGGGCTGCTGCACGCCCTGGCCGAGCACGACCTGCTCGGCGCCCAGGGGTTGCCGCGACTGCGTCACCTCGGGCTGGGGACGCTGGAGGCCCTGGTGGCCACGGCGATCCGCTCGGCGTCGATCACCTGCTCGCGCGCCGGGGCCAACCCGCCGACCCGGGCGGAACTCGCGGGCTGATCAGCCGCGGCGGCGCCAGACCTTGCGCAGCGTCTCCCTCGGGTCGGGAAAGCTCGGGCTGGGGAGGCTCGGGCGGGGAAGGCTCAGGGTGGGGAGCTTCGGCGAGGGCAGCGCCGCCCGCCGTCGGGCGAGGTCGCCGCGCAGGCGTTCGGCGGCCCCGCTGACGGCGTCGAAGCCCCGGCCGAGCCGTTCGTTGCGGCGCAGCTCGTCGCGGTAGGTGCGGCGCAGCAGACTGATCCGGTCCACCAGCCCCGGGAGGAGTTCCCGCGTGGCGGGGGCGAGCAGCAACCGGACGGTGTGCCGGGTCGTCGGTTCCAGGCGACGCTTGTAGGCCTCGTCCCCGCGCAGCAGGTCCAGTTCCCGGTACCCGCTGAGCAGGGCCCGACGCCGGATGCGCAGCAGCAGCAGCGAGCCGGGGCCGGTGGCGGCGTAGCGGGCCCGGTAGGACTGGACGTAGCCGTGCAGGGCCTTCGGGCCGGCCAGGCAGAACGCGTAGGCGACGAGCTCGCCGTCCAGGCGCAACCCGGAGAGCTGCACGACCCCGGCAGGGGTGGTGCGCAGGACCTCGGTCAGCGTGCGCCCCGACGCCCCGCGCCAGGGCCGACGCCGGTACGCAGCCCGGGGGTGGGCGTCGTCGACCTCGGCCAGTTCCGCGACGAGCTCGTCGAGCCGGTCGGCGGCGGCGTCCGGGTCGCGGTCGCGCAGCTCGGAGAGGCCGTCGAGGAGGTCGTCGACGACGACGAGGTCCCCGAGTTCGGCGAGGCGACGCCACTGCCGCCGTTCCTCGTGCCGGGCGTGACGCCCCAGCGCGGCGTCGTGCTCGGCCACGGTCTCCGGCAGTTCCAGCGCGTGCACCGTCGCCTGGGGCAGGGTGCGGACGGCGTAGCCGCGGCGGTAGGCCCACTCGGTGAGGAGCCCGGGCAGCTCACCCTCGGCGGGGACCTGCTCGAGGTCGAGCACGGCGCCGGGGGCCTCGCGCACCGCCCCGTCGACGACGGCCGCCAGCAGGCGCCCGGTGGGGATGCCGGCGTCCGGGTCGGCCAGCACGGCGGCGTAGTCGCTGGCGCCGGAACCCAGGAAGGTGAGCAGCGGCCGGGGTCCGCCGAGGAGGGCGAAGGCGCCGAAGGCCAGCAGCCGCCCGTCGCGGCGCACGCTGACGAGCAGCGGTTCGCCCACTCCGAGGTGGGTGTGGACGGCGCGCAACCAGTCCGGACCGGTGAAGGGGGGCTGTCCCGCGCGGGTGGCCAGCACGCGCCACTCCGGGACGGGGGCTCCCGCGAGTCCGCGGCGGACGGTGACCGAGAGGCCCTCGGCGGGGTCCTGCACGAGGACGAGGCCGTCGGTGCGCCGGCCGTCCTCCGTGGGCAGGGCGAGTGCGTCCGTCACCCTCACCGGCCTCCGTCGTGCGACCGCCCTCCCCTGTGGAGGACCCGTGCGCACGATATCCGCGCGAGGCGGACCCGTCCGGCAGCCCCGGGCTGCGCCACGCCACTATCGACGCAGCGTGACTCGCAATCACTCAACGCCACCCATCCGTGATCTTGCTGGGTCCCCCAGCAAGATCACGGATGGGGGCTCAGGCGTGGGCGGGGGTCTTCTGCGCGTTCTTCTGGGCGCGTTCCAGGGAACGCCTGCGCAGAGCCTCGGACTGCTCGCCGATCTTCTTCGCCTTCGCCTCGTCGCGCGTCAGGTTGGCGCCGCTGGAGGGGTCGAAGACGTGCATGCGCTGCGGGTCGAACCACAGCTCCGCGGTGTCGCCGTCCCGGACGCCGCTCATGGCGTCGAGGGTGACGACGAGCTGGCTGCGCATGCTCTCCCCGTCCAGCTCGCGGTCGAGCTCGGCGAGCTGCTGCTTCGTCTCGTCGGCCGCCTCGAAGGGCACGTAGGCGTAGAGCTCGTTGCCCAGCCACTCGGTGACGTCGACCTGCGCCTGGAAGGTCACGGCCCCGGCCGGGGCGTCGGTGACGTCGGCGTCGTCGAAGTGCTCCGGGCGGACCCCGACGATGAGCAGCTTGCCGTCGTGCTCCGCCCCCACCGCGGCCGGCTTCGGGACGTCGCAGAACGGGAGCTTCAGCACGTCCCCCTCCACCCGCGCCGGCAGGAAGTTCATCGGCGGCGAGCCGATGAACCCGGCGACGAAGAGGTTGACGGGCTGTTCGTAGAGCTCCCGCGGGCTCGCGACCTGCTGCAGGATCCCCTTGCGCAGGACGGCCACGCGGTCACCGAGGGTCATGGCCTCGGTCTGGTCGTGGGTGACGTAGACCGTCGTCGTGGCCAGCGAACGCTGCATGCGGGCGATCTCGGTGCGCATCTGACCGCGCAGCTTCGCGTCCAGGTTCGAGAGGGGTTCGTCGAAGAGGAAGGCCTTCGCGTCGCGCACGATCGCCCGCCCCATCGCGACGCGCTGGCGCTGACCACCGGAGAGGTTCGCCGGCTTGCGGTCGAGGTGCTCGTTCAGCTCCAGCATGTCCGAGGCCCGCTGGACGCGTTCCTTGATCTCGCTCTCGGGGACCTTGGAGTGGTTCAGCCGCAACGGGAAGGCGATGTTCTCCCCCACCGTGAGGTGCGGGTAGAGCGCGTAGTTCTGGAACACCATCGCCAGGTCGCGGTCGCGCGGGGCCAGGTCGTTGACGCGCTTGCCGTCGATGAGCAGGTCTCCGGAGGTGATGTCCTCCAGCCCGACGATCATCCGCAGCAGCGTCGACTTCCCGCAGCCGGACGGTCCCACGAGGATGACGAACTCCCCGTCGGCGATGTCCAGGCTGATGTCGTTGACCGCCGGGAACCCGTCGCCGTACTGCTTGACGATGTTCTTCAGTTCGATGCGAGCCATGTCCTGATCAACCTTTCACGGCGCCGTTGGTGAGACCCGCGACGATCCGGCGCTGGAAGACCAGGGCCAGGAGGACGACGGGGATGGTGACGATGACGGCAGCCGCCGAGATGGCGCCCGTCGGCTGGACGAAGTAGCTGGACCCGGTGAAGCTCGACAGCGCCGCGGGCACCGGCTGCGCCCGGGAGGTCGAGGTCAGCGAGATCCCGAACACGAAGTCGTTCCACGCGATGAAGAACGCGATGATCGCGGTCGTGAAGACCCCGGGCGCCGCCAGCGGGACGATCACCTTGCGGAACGCCTGCCAGTTCGTCGCCCCGTCGACCTGGGCGGCCTGTTCCATGTCCCACGGGATCCCGCGGAAGAACGCCGACATGGTCCAGATCGAGATCGGCAGCGTGAGCGCCAGGTAGGGGATGATCAGCCCGGGGATGGTGTCGTAGAGGCCGATCTGGCGCCACAGGTTGAACAGCGGCGTCACCATCGTGATGACGGGGAACACCGCGACGGCCAGCGCGCTGGTGAGGACGATGCGCTTCCCGGGGAAGTTCAACCGGGCGATGGCGTAGGCCGCGAACATCGCCAGCACGACGGCGATCAGCGTCGCCACCAGGCAGGTGATGATCGAGTTCCGCAACGCGGGCAGGAACAGGTCGGACCCGTTCCCGGCGAAGATGCCGGAGTAGTTCGTCCAGGTCCAGTCCGAGGGGAAGAACTGCTTGTCGCTCAGCGCCGTCTCGGACTTGAAGCTCATCGAGACGATGTAGACGACCGGGACGATCGCGTACAGCACGATCAGGAGGGCACCGACGTACCAGCCGGTCTTCTCCTTCGCGGACATCGCACCCATCAGCCTTCCCCTCTCGCCCGGGCCAGGTCGACCTTGAACACCTTGATGGCGACGAAGCAGATCGCCAGGACGCACACGAACAACAACACGGAGACCGCCGACCCGAGGCCGATCTCGAGCCGGCTGATCGTCTGGTTGTAGGCCAGCGAGGAGACCGTCTCGGTCCCCGCCGCGCCGTTGGTCATGATGTAGACGTTGTCGAAGATGCGGAACGCGTCGAGCGCGCGGAACAGCAGGGCCACCATGATCGAGGCCTTCATGTTCGGCAGCGTCACCTTCCACAGCCGTTCCCACGCGGTCGCGCCGTCGACCTTCGCGGCCTCGGTCATGTCCGAGGGGACCTGCGCGAGACCGGCCAGCAGCAACAGCGAGATGAACGGGGTGGTCTTCCAGATCTCGGAGAGGCAGATGACCGCGAGCGCACTCCACTTGTTCGCGAACACGTCGTAGTCGCCGAGGCCGAGGACGGTGTTCATGAACCCCGTCGTCAGCCCGAACGCGTACTGCCAGGCGTAGGCCGAGACGACCGTGATGACGGCGTAGGGGATGAGGATGGCCGTGCGCACGATCGGGCGCAGCCACCCGAGCACCTTGTGCATGACCATGGCCAGTGCGAACCCGATGACGAGTTCGACGGCCACGGTGACGACCGTGATCATCGCCGTGTTGCCCAGGGCCCGCCACCACAGGCTGTCGGTGAGGATGACCCCGTAATTCTTCAGCCCGATGAACTCCCGGTCACCCGGGGCGGTCAGGCGGTAGCTGAACAGGGACTCGTAGAGCGCCTGCAGGATCGGGTAGCCGGTGACGGCGACGAGGATGACGAACGCGGGACCGGCGAGGTACCAGCCGAGTCGCGCCTCCGCGCGGGACTTGTCGGTCATGCGGGGCTTGCCGGACACCTGCTTGGTGACCGACACCCCTCCTGTGGAACGGGTCTCCGTCGTGCTCACAGCAGTTTCTCCCCCTTCAGGACCTCGCCGATGTACTCCTGCGACGAGGTGGGGGTGCTGTCCGAGACGCCGGAGACCGGCTGCCACTGGTCGGCGATGCCCTGGCTGACCTCGTTGTAGTACGCGGTCTGCGGTCGCGGTTGCGCGGCCTGCAGGGAGGTGCGGATGGTGTCGTACATCGGGTACGCCTCCTGGACCGTCGGGTCGTCGTAGACCGACTCCAGCGCGGCCGGGTTCCCGTCGGAGACCATGTAGGCGGCCTGGTTCTGCTCCGAGACGATGCAGGACACCGCCGCGAACGCGGCGTCCTTGTGCTCGCTGAACGCGCTGACGCCGACGTCGATCCCGCCCAGCGGCGGTGCTGCGGCCTTCCCCTCCGCCATGGCGGGGTAGGTCGTCCAGCCGTAGTCGTCGAAGATCGCCTGGTCCATCGTGCCCTCGTCGGCCGCGGACTTGCCCTGCGCGTAGACGAACGGCCAGTTCACCATGAAGTCCGCGCCGCCCTGCTGGAACAGGTTCGCCGTCGCGGCCTCGTCGCGGTTGTCGATCCCGGGTCCGCCGACCCCGGCCGCGGTGATGTCCTGCATCACCTTGGCGGCCGCCTCGCCCGCGTCGGACTCCAGCCCGAGCTGGATGTCGGGGCCCTTCGCGTCGGGGTTCTCGATGACCTTGCCCCCGGCGGAGGCGATCATCGCGTTGACCCAGACCGTCATGGACTCCGCGCGCTGGCCCTGGACGCCGATGGCGGTCTTCTGCGCCTTCGCCGCCTGGATGAGCTGGTCCCAGGTCACGGGTTTCGTCATGTCGAGGCCCGCGGCCTGGGCGACGGACTTGCGGTACCAGAGCAACTGGGTGTTCGCCCAGAACGGGGCGGCGACCAGCTGGTCCTTCCAGGTCGCGCCCGTGACCGCGCCCTCGACGACCCCGTCGGACCACTTCTGCTGCAGGTCCTCGGGAACCGGGGCGAGGAAACCCGCCTCGGACGTCTCGGGGACGAAGACCGGGTCGAGGCTCATCATGTCGATCGACGTGTCGTTCCCGGCCAGGCGACGCATGAGCTGCTCACGCTGCTGGGCGGCGTCGCTGGGCAGGATGGACACCTTGACGGAGTACTTCCCTCCGGACTGCGCGCTGCAGTCCTCGGCGATCTTCTGCTGCCCGCCGTTGTCGGGGTTGATGTACCAGTTGAGCGTCGGAGGACCCGACGCCGTACTCGATCCCCCGCACGCGGCGAGGCTCCCGGCCAGCAGGGCGCCTGCGCCCAACGCCGTCCACCGGGTGCGCCTTCGGGATGCCACAGCCCCTCCTTCGACCCCATCGTCCGTTGTTGCTGTGCAGCATCTCTACACCTGCTGTCCACAGGTTGCACGTGGGAGATCACGGTGTCGGCGGATCGTGAGCTGCCCGTGATCCCCGCCACCGGCTGCAGCCGCCGGCGTGCGACCCGGCAGGATGGGGGCATGGCCAGTGAAGCCCCCGTTCAGGCGTCCGACACCGAGTTCCGCATCGAGCACGACACGATGGGGGAGGTCAAGGTCCCGATCGCCGCGAAGTACCGCGCCCAGACGCAGCGGGCGGTCGAGAACTTCCCGCTGTCGGGGACGGGCCTCGAACGCGCCCACATCGAGGCGCTCGCCCGCATCAAGAAGGCCGCCGCGCTGGCCAACGCCGAGCTCGGCGTCCTCGAGCAGGACCTCGCCCGCGCCGTCGCCGACGCGGCCGAGGAGGTCGCGTCCGGGCGCTGGGACGCGGAGTTCCCCGTCGACATCTTCCAGACGGGGTCGGGCACCAGCTCGAACATGAACGCCAACGAGGTCATCGCGACGCTGGCCACGGAGCGCCTCGGCTCCCCCGTGCACCCCAACGACCACGTCAACGCCTCCCAGTCCTCCAACGACGTGTTCCCGACGTCCGTGCACGTCGCGGCCACCGCCGCCGTCGTGAACGAACTGGTCCCGGCCCTGCGCCACCTCGAGGCGTCGCTGCGCCGCAAGGCGGACGAGTGGGCCGACGTCGTGAAGTCGGGACGCACCCACCTCATGGACGCGACCCCCGTGACGCTGGGCCAGGAGTTCGCCGGCTACGCCGCGCAGGTCAAGCGCGGGATCGAGCGCGTCGAGGCCACCGTCGTCCGCGTCGCCGAGGTCCCGCTCGGGGGCACGGCCGTCGGCACCGGCATCAACACCCCGCCCGGTTTCCCGCAGCGGGTCATCGAGCTGCTGGCCGCCGACACCGGACTACCGCTCACCGAGGCCGAGGACCACTTCGAGTCCCAGGGCGCCCGGGACGCGCTCGTCGAGCTCTCCGGTGCACTGAAGGTGGTCGCCGTCAGCCTGACGAAGGTCTGCAACGACCTGCGCTGGATGGGATCCGGTCCCCGCACGGGTCTGGGCGAACTCCGCCTGCCCGACCTGCAGCCCGGGTCCTCGATCATGCCCGGCAAGGTGAACCCCGTCGTGCCCGAGGCGACGCTGATGATCTGCGCGCAGGTCGTGGGCAACGACGCCACCGTGACCTGGGCCGGTGCCAGCGGCGCGTTCGAGCTCAACGTCCAGATCCCGGTGATGGCGCGCAACGTGCTCGAGTCCGCACGGCTGCTGGGCAACGCCTCCAGGCTGCTGGCCGACCGCACCATCGACGGGCTCGAGGCCGACGTCGAGGCCTGCCGCCGGTTCGCGGAGTCCTCGCCCTCGATCGTCACCCCGCTGAACCGCGTGATCGGCTACGAGGCGGCCGCCAAGGTCGCCAAGCACGCCGTCGCCACGGGGGCGACGGTGCGCGAGGCCGTGATCGACCTCGGGTTCGTCGAACGCGGCGAGGTCACCGAAGAGCAGCTCGACCAGGCCCTCGACGTCATGTCCATGACCCACCCCTGACCCACCCTGACCCACCGGCGCCCGGGCGGGCTCACCTGCCCGGGCGTCGGGCCCGCTGGCCGTCGGCTCGGTCCTCGCGGAGGATCGCGTGGTGTTCGCCCAGGTCCTCGTCGTCATGCTGGCCGCGCTCGCGCTGACCATCGTCGCCGCGCGGCGGGGGTGGCAGGCGCCCCTGGCCCTGGCCGTCGCGGGGGCCGGGATCTCCTTCGTCCCCGGTCTGCCGCGCCTCGAACTCTCCCCCGAGGTCATCCTCTCGGTGGTCCTGCCCCCGCTGCTGTTCTCGACCACCCAGGACTTCTCCTGGCGGGGTTTCGTGCGCCGGTGGCGCTCGATCACCAACCTCGGGGTGCTGCTCGTCGTCGTCACGACCGCGGTCGTCGGGTTCGTCGCCAGCCTGATGATCCCGTGGGTGTCGCTGTCGATGGCCCTGGTGCTGGCCGCCGTCGTCTCCCCGCCCGACGCCGTGACCGCGGTCGCGATCGGCGGGCGGCTGGGGTTGCCGTCGCGGGTGCTCAACACACTGAAGGGCGAGAGCCTCGTCAACGACGCGGCCGCCCTCACGTTGTTCTCCGTGACGATCTCCTCGGCCTCGGCCGTCGACGACAACATCGTGCAGAACCCGTTCCTGTTCTTCCTCGTCACCTCCGCGATCGGGCTCGCGGTGGGGTGGGCGCTGGGCCACCTCGCGGCAGGAGTGCGGTCCCGCCTGCACGACCCCTCGCTCATGACGGCCTTCGCCGTCCTGCTCCCGTTCGCCGCCTACGCCGTGGCCGAGGCCGTCGAGGGTTCCGGGGTGCTCGCCGTCGTGACCGCGGGTTTCGTGCTGTCCCGGCACTCGCTGGCCGCCGCCTACGCGACGAGGCTGTCCGAACGCGAGGTCTGGAACATCGTCGACGTCCTGCTCGAGGCCTTCGTCTTCGCCTACCTCGGCCTGCAGTTCCACTTCCTGCTGCAGGACGCCGTGACCGACGGCGCCCGGGCCTGGTCGTTGCTCGCCGCGGGGCTGGTGGTGCTGGCCGCGGTCGTCCTCGTCCGCGTCGTCTGGGTCGTGGCCGGTGGCTTCCTCATGCGGAACGTGCTGCACGGCAGGTTCTCCGCGGGTGGTCAGCACTTCACCGTGGCCGAGGACGTCGTCATCGCCTGGACGGGGATGCGCGGGGTCGTGACGTTGGCGGCCGCGGCCGGGATCCCCGAGTCGTTCCCGCACCGGGCCGACCTGCAGGTGCTCGCGTTCGTCGTCGCGGTCGGCACCCTGCTGCTGCAGGGGTCGACCCTGCCGCCGCTCATCCGCCGCCTCGACCTCGACACCTCGCAGGAGCAGCACTGGCGCGCGGAACAACGCCGCAAGGCCCGTGACGTCGCCCGGCAGACCATGTTCGAGGTGCTCCGCAGCGCCCGCGAGGAGGCGACCGACCCGAGCGAGCGCGCGGTCGTGGACGCCCTCCTGGAGCGCGCCGACCGGCTGGCGCAGGTCCGCGCCTCGGAACAGGAGGAGAACGAGGGGACGGGGCGGATCGCGAAGCGCAGCGTCGAGGTGCGCCGGCGGATGATCGCCGCGCAGCGCGGCGCGCTGCTCAGCGCGGAGGACAACGGCGAACTCACCGAGGACGCCGTGCGCGAGGCGCTGGAACAGCTCGACCTCGACGAGGCCTCGCTCGCGCACCGCGGTTCCCCGAGGTTGTGACGCACCGGATCCCGCTGCGCTGGATCGACCCCGAGCCCCCGGCGGAACTGCCCACCGGGCGACGCTCGGGGTTCCGCTGCCCCGGGGGCTCGTCGTCTGACCGCGTGGGTCGCCGCCCGTACCCGCGACCCCGTCCTGGCCCGGCGCGCCTGGTCGGAGTTCCACCGCGGCGGGGAGTTCCTCCGCGACGAGGGTTTCGCCCGGGTCCACCTCGAACCGCCGGAGGTGTTCCGGGCCGTGGACGAGGCGCCCACCCTGTCGACGAACGACGCCGCCCAGTTCTCCCTGGCCGCGATCGCGAACCTCGCCCTCGTCGGCGACGACCTCGGGCAGGTGGGAACGACGCAGGGCGCCGACCCCCGGGGGGATCGACGCCCTGAGAAGGGTGCGGCAGGTCAGCGCGAGTAGTACTCGACGACGAGCTGCTCGTCGCAGGTCACGGGGATCTGCTCGCGGACCGGGAGGGCGTTCACCGTGGCGGTGAGGTCCTCGCGCTCCACGGCCAGCCAGCCCGGGATCTCGTTGTCGCTCCAGCCGCCCTCACGGGCGACGATGAACGGCGTCTTGGTCTTCGAGCGAGGGGCGACCTCGATCGTCTGACCGACGACGACGCGGAACGACGGACGGTCGACGCGGCGACCGTCGACGACGATGTGGCGGTGCGTGACCATCTGGCGAGCCTGGTAGATGGTGCGGGCGAAGCCGGCACGCCACACGACGGCGTCCAGACGCGTCTCGAGCAACTGCACCAGGTTCTGACCGGTCTTGCCGGGCTTGCGCTTGGCGAGGTCGTAGGCACGACGCAGCTGGGTCTCGCTGACGTCGTACTGGAAGCGCAGACGCTGCTTCTCGCGCAGCTGCGTCGCGTAGTCCGACGCCTTCTTCTGCTTGCGGCCGTGCATGCCCGGGGGGTACGGACGGCGGTCCATGAAGCGGGCGGCCTTCGGCGTGAGGGCCACCCCGAGTGCGCGGCTGATGCGCACCTTGGGTCGGGCGTTGTTCATTCCACTCTCCTGATCGTAAGGTGAGCCTGTCCTCAGTCGAGAAGCACTCGAGAGGGTCAGGACGATCGCGCAACGAGGAGGCACTGTGAACCACCGGATCCAGGGGACCCAGCCGACCACGGCACCAGCCCCCCGAGGATCGGGGGGTTCGGAACGCACCGCCTCCAACCTTACGGCCTCCGAGGGGGTGCCTCCGACGACGGAGGCCCCGCCGACCCCCGGCGCGCTCACCCGGCCCTCCCCCGCGCAGTGGGCGCGCACCCTCGCCGTCGGGACGGTGACCGGGACGCTGCACCTGCCGCGCACCCACCAGGGCTGCCCCCACCACCCGCACCAGGGCCACGAGCAGGGCCACGACCACCGCCACGGCACGGACGAGGCCGAGGTCTTCGCCGCGGCCGTCCCGCAGCGGCGCAGCCGGGCCACGCCGTCGCGCACCGAGGCCTACCCCGTGCAGCACCTCACCGACGCCTGGGGCGGCCTGCTGCTGCTCCTGGAGGACGGCTCCGCCCTGCACCGGCGCCTGCTCGAACTGGAGACCGACGCCCGCTGGAGCGGCGTCCCCGCCGTCCTCGACGTGCTCGACGTGCCGCCCGGGCAGGCCGCCCTGCCCCGTGCGCGGCTCTGCGTGACGGGCTGGGTCGAGTCGATCCTGCCCGCCGACCAACGGCGCGTGGCGCAGACCGCGGCCGCCGTGCGGCCCCTGGGCGCCCTGCTGGACGTCGGCAGCACCCGGCTCGTCTGGCGCCTCGAGGTCGCCGACGTGCGGGTCACGACGGCCACGGGCGTGCACCTGCTGGAGGACGAGGAGTTCACCGCGGCCGCGCCGGACCCGCTCTACGACGACGAGGACGGGATCGTCGCCCACCTGGAGGACGACCACCGCGACGCCCTGATCGGCTGGGTGCTCGACACCCTGCCGGCCGAGCAGGCGCGCGAGACCCGCGAGGTCGCCGTGGTCGGCGTCGACCGCTACGGCCTGGACGTCCTGGCGACGATCGGTTCCGGCACGACGACGCTGCGCGCGGAGTTCCCCGAGCCCGTGCGCCACGAGCACGACGTCGTCCGTGCGCTCTGCGGGCTGTTCCGGTGCCCCTGCGGCGGGGCGGGACGGACCTCGACCCCGCACGACGCCCCCCACGACGACTGACCCGCCCGGAGTTCCGGGCGGGTCGGGCGTGACGGGTGGTTCAGCGGGTCGGGCTCAGTACCAGTTGCTGGACCTCGAGTGCGACCAGGCGCTGCACGGGGAGCCGTAGCGGCTCTCGATGTAGTTCAGGCCCCAGGTGATCTGGGTGACCGGGTTGGTCTCCCAGTCCGCGGCGACCGAGGCCATCTTGGAGCCGGGGAGGGCCTGCGGGATCCCGTAGGCGCTCGAGCCGGGGTTGTCGGCCGTGTAGTCCCAGCCGCTCTCCTTGTTCCACAGCGAGTCGAGGCACGAGAACTGCTCCTCGCCCCAGCCGCGGTCGGCGACCATGATCCTGGCGATGGACTGCGGATCGCGCTGGGCGTTGCGGGTGGCCTCGGCCGCCGCCTGCTGGCGGGCCTGCTCCGCGAGGCGCTCGGCCTCGGCGGCGGCAGCGGCCTCCGCGGCCGCCTGCTCCTGGGCGACGCGCTGGTCGCTGCCCGCGCGGACGCCGGCCTGCTCGAACCACGCGGTCGACGTCGCCGTCTGACGCTGCGCCTCGGCGGCCTGCAGGATGCGGTCCGGGACGGCCGCTTCGGCCGTGGGCGCCGGACCCGACGTGAGGGCGGCGCCGGCCAGGACGCACGCGGAGACCGCGACGACGCCGGGGGCTGCGACCCAGGCGAAGCGCCGACGCGACGGACGGGCGCGGCGTTCCCTGCGGGTCGTCGGTGCGGTGGTGCCGGTGGTGGGGGTCTGCTCGTCCGTGAGCTCGCTGGTGCGGTGGGGCGGCAAGCCAGGCCTTCCGACGATCGCCCGGCCCACGCCCGGTCGAGCACGTCCACCTCCCGCGTCGGGTCGCGTCGTTCCGCTGGGGAATGTCGCCGTGGGACCCGGTCGACCCGTGGAACGCTGCGTGCGTCCGGTCGGTCGAGCGCTCAGGAGGTGCTGTCGACCAGGACGCTGCCCCGCGGACGGGGGTCGAAGCAAACCGCGATCACCCGTTTCGTCACGGTGAGGTCACGTGACAACAACGATCCGTAGACTTTTGTGGAACATCTCACACGGTGCGTACCCCTGTCGGGGGGTTTGACGCTATGAGCGCCCGGATGGTTCCCGTCACGAAGGCGGACCTGTGGCGGGAACCACCCGTCACTCCCGTCCCCTCAGGCCCCGAAGTCCGAGAGGAGCTCCGTCACCAGGGCGGCGACGGGCGAGCGCTCGGAGCGGGTGAGGGTCACGTGGGCGAACAGCGGGTGCCCCTTCAGCGCTTCGACGACCGCGGCGACCCCGTCGTGCCGCCCGACCCGCAGGTTGTCGCGCTGGGCGACGTCGTGGGTCAGGACGACCTTGGAGTTCTGCCCGATGCGGGACAGGACGGTCAGCAGGACGTTGCGTTCCAGCGACTGCGCCTCGTCGACCACGACGTAGGAGTCGTGCAGCGACCGCCCACGGATGTGGGTCAGGGGCAGGACCTCGAGCATCCCCCGCTCCACGACCTCCTCGAGGACGTGCGGGGAGACCAGCGCCTCGAGGGTGTCGAAGACGGCCTGGCCCCAGGGCCCCATCTTCTCGGCCTCACTGCCGGGCAGGTAGCCCAGTTCCTGGCCACCGACGGCGTAGAGCGGGCGGAACACGACGACCTTGCGGTGCTCGCGGCGTTCCATGACGGCCTCCAGCCCCGCGGCGAGCGCGAGCGCCGACTTCCCCGTCCCGGCCCGGCCGCCGAGGGAGACGATGCTGACGGTGGAGTCGAGCAGCGCGTCGAGGGCGATGCGCTGTTCCGCCGAGCGACCGCGGACCCCGAAGGCCTCGCGGTCGCCCTTGAGCAGCCGCAGCTGCTTGTCCGCGGTGACGCGGCCCAGCGCGTGCCCGCGCGGGGAGGACAGCACGACACCGGTGTTGGCCGGCAGCTGGCGGACCTCGGCGTTCTCGAGGACGCCGTTCTCGTAGAGGGTCGCGACCTCCTCCGCGGTGGCGGTCATCTCCACCACGCCGGTCCAGCCGGAGTCGGGGGCCAGTTCGGCGCGGTACTCGTCGGCGGTCAGCCCGACCGCGGACGCCTTGATGCGCAGCGGGACGTCCTTGGAGACGACGGTCACGTCGTGCCCCTCGTCGGCGAGGTTGCGCGCCACGGCGAGGATGCGGGTGTCCCCCGCCGTGGCGAGCGGACCGTTGCGCAGCGAGGACGGCAGGCTCGAGACGTCGGAGTGGTTCAGCTCCACCCGCAGCGTCCCCCCGAGGTCGCCGACGGGGATCGGGGCGTCGAGGCGGCCGAACTCCACCCGCAGGTCGTCCAGGCGGCGCAGGGACTCGCGGGCGAAGTAGCCCAGTTCGGGGTGGTGGCGCTTGCCCTCGAGCTCGCTGACGACGACGAGCGGCAGGACGACGTCGTGCTCGGCGAAGCGGGTCAGGGCGGCGGGGTCGGAGAGGAGGACGGAGGTGTCCAGGACGAAGGTCCGGCGGGTCGGATCGGGCTTCACCGCCCCGGCACGTGCGGGGCTCCCGCTGGTCGGGACTGCGGTGTGCGGCGCGGCGGGGCTGGAGCTGGTGACCACGAACGTCTCCCGTTCTCGGGAGCCCGGAGCGCGTCCGCGCCCGGACCCCCTTCAGCAGCGGCGGACCGGGACCTCAGGTCACCCTGCGGGCGACCCGGGACCGGGCCTCCCCGCTGCGCTGGACAGCACGCACGGCGACCTCCCGAGCGGGTGGCGGACGCCACCCGGCTGGAGCCGACGCTATCCCCCGCGGGCCGGCGAACGGGGGCGAACACGCTGCCCGGCACGCGAACGGAGGTGACGAGTCGGTGACCGGCCGGTGACGTGGGGACGTGATGACGTGGCGACCGCCGGCCCTCAGGCGCCGTAGCGCCGTTCGCGCGCGGCGTAGGCGCGCAGCGCCCGCAGGAAGTCGACCTTGCGGAAGTCAGGCCAGAGCACCTCGGTGAAGAAGAACTCCGAGTGCGCGCTCTGCCAGAGCAGGAACCCGGACAGCCGCTGTTCGCCGGACGTCCGGATGACGAGGTCGGGGTCGGGCTGGCCCTTGGTGTAGAGGTGGGCGGCGATGTGCTCGACGTCCAGGACCTCGGCCAGCTCCTCCAGCGAGGTCCCCTTCGCGGCGTGCTCCAGCAGCAGCGCGCGGACGGCGGCAGCGATCTCCTGCCGGCCGCCGTAGCCGATGGCGACGTTCACGACCCCGGAGGTGATGCCGGCGGTGGCTTCGGCGAGCTCGCGCAGCCGGGCCGCGCTGGCCTCGGGCAGCAGGTCCAGGGAGCCGACCGGGTGAACCTTCCAGCGCGTCGTCGCGGCCACCCGGGCCACGGCGTCCTCGACGATCTCGATGAGGGGTTCGAGTTCCTCGGCCGCGCGGTTGAGGTTGTCGGTGGAGAGGAGGTAGAGGGTCACGACCTCGATGCCCTCCTCGGCGCACCAGTCCATGACCTCGACGACCTTGTCCGCGCCGGCGCGGTGGCCGTGCGAACTGGGGGCGCCGAAGGCCTTCGCCCAGCGCCGGTTCCCGTCGAGGATGATCCCCACGTGACGGGGCAGCGCGTCGGAGTCCAGCGACCGTTCCAGCCGCCGCCCGTACGCGCTGTAGAGGAGATCACGGAGGCCCATCGGCGTTCACCGTATACCTCGGCGTGAACGCTCCCACGCCCGGTCGTGTGGAGATCCTTGACCGCGCGCCGACAGCGTCGACTACGCTCGCACGACCGACGATGACGTCGGTCCTCCAGGGGCCGCGGCCCACGGAGGTGCAACAGCCGCGACGTCGCGGCTCGGCACACCGGAGACCCCATGGCCACGACGTCCCGTCGTTCGCTCCTCACCCTCGCCCTCGCGGCCCCGTTCGGCGTCGGCGCGCTCGCCGCCTGCGGGGACAGCGGCCCCGGGCAGGCCGCCGGCAGCAGCGGCGGCGGGGACGGCGCCACCATCTGGATCCTGACCGGCCAGCCCGCCGAGGGGATCCGCACCGACTCGGTGAAGGCGTTCAACAAGGCGAACCCCGACAGCGAACTGACGTTGTCGTCGTTCCAGAACGACGCGTTCAAGTCGAAGATCAGGACCGCCATCGGCGCGAACCAGGGCCCGACGATCATCTGGACCTGGGGCGGCGGCGGTCTGCGCAACTACGTCGAGGCCTCCCAGGTCGAGGACCTGACGTCGTTCTTCAGCGAGAACGCGGACCTGAAGAGCAAGCTGTTCGAGAGCGCCTTCGGGGCCGCGACGGTGGACGACAAGATCTACGCCGTCCCCTGCGAGAACGTCTCGCCGATCGTCATGTTCTACAACAAGACCCTGTTCGCGAAGGTCGGCAAGGACATCCCCACCACCTGGGAGGAGGTCATGGCCCTCCTCCCCGTGTTCAACGCCGCGGGCATCGCACCGTTCTCCCTGGGCGGGCAGTCGCGCTGGACGAACATGATGTGGCTGGAGTTCCTCTTCGACCGCATCGGCGGCGCGGAACTCTTCCAGTCGATCTACGAGGGCAAGCCGGACGCCTGGTCGCAGCCCGCCGCGATCGAGGCCCTGACCAAGGTCCAGGACCTGGTGAAGGCCGACGGGTTCATCAAGGGTTTCGCCTCCATCACGGCCGACTCCAACGCCGACCAGGCCCTGCTCTACACGGGCAAGGCCGCGATGATGCTGCACGGGGCGTGGACCTACTCGTCGATGAAGACCGACGGCGGCGACTTCGTGTCCAAGGGGAACCTGGCCTGGTCGACCTTCCCGACGGTCGAGGGTGGTGCGGGCGACCCGTCGAACACCGTCGGCAACCCGTCCTCGTACTACGCGCTCTCCTCGAAGGCGAGCGACGCGGACAAGACCGCGGCGAAGAAGTTCTTCGCGGAGGGGCTGGTCACCGACGCGACGGCCAAGGCGTGGGTGGAGGCGGGATCGGTCCCCATCGTCAACGGCTCGGACAGCATGTTCGCCGGGTCGGAGGACGAGGAGTGGCTGCAGTTCGTCTACGACACGGCGTCCGGGGCGAAGACCTTCCAGCAGTCCTGGGACCAGGCGCTCTCCCCCACCGAGGCCGAGACGCTGCTCGACAACATCGAGAAGCTCTTCGGCCTGGCGATCACCCCCGAGGAGTTCGCGGCCAACATGAACGCCGCTCTCGGCTCCTGAGCACCGGGCGGTCTCGTGGGCACGGGTCGAGCACGTACCGTCGCGACATGACGGTGGACCTCCCCCACGAGACCGCGGCGGCGCGCGCCAGGCTGAAACCCCGGCTGCGGGGGTGGCTGCACGCCGGGACCTTCCCCGCGGTGCTCGTCGCGGGGACCGCCCTCGTCTGCCTGGCCCCGACCCCGAGGACCCGGGTCGCCGCCCTGGTCTTCGCGCTCACCGCGGCCCTGATGTTCGGCACCAGCGCGGTCTACCACCGCGGGACGTGGTCGCCGCGCGCGGAGGCCGTGCTGCGGCGCATGGACCACAGCAACATCTTCCTGCTCATCGCCGGCACTTACACCCCGCTGGCGGTGGCCACCCTGCCGGAGGGCAGGGCGCGGTTCCTGCTCGTCCTGGTCTGGGCCGGGGCGCTGGCCGGGGTGGCGTTCCGGGTGTTCTGGATCGGTGCGCCCCGGTGGCTGTACACCCCCTCCTACGTGGCGCTCGGCTGGGTGGCCGTCGGGTACCTGCCCGCGTTCGGCAGGGGCGGCGGGGTGGCCGTCGCGGTGCTGGTGGCCGTCGGTGGGCTGCTCTACTGCCTCGGTGCCCTCGCCTACGGCACGAAGCGCCCGAACCCGAGTCCCCGCTGGTTCGGGTTCCACGAGGTGTTCCACGCCTTCACCGTCGTCGCCTTCGCCGCCCACTACGTCGCCATCTCGCTGGCGACCTACCGGGTCAGCGCCTGACCCCCAGCGCCGCCGCGAGCTCCGCGACGTCCGTGCGAGGCAGGTCGCAGACCTGGCCGCGGCACACGTAGGCCGCTGCGAGACCGCCGACGAGGCCCCGGTCCTTCAGCAGTTCCGGCACGGAACCGCCAGGAACCCCGCGAGTGATCACCAGCCCCGGGGCGGTTCCGGCGAGCGCCGTGCGGTGCAGCGCAGCGGTTCCCGCGTCCCCGGGTTCGCCGACGACGGCGACCTCGCGGGGACCGTCGGCCAACGCCTCGGCGACGGCGAGGCCCCAGCCGGCGAACCTCGGGGACGCCGCGGCGAGCACCCCGACGGTGGCGAGGGCGCGCAGGGCACCGTCGCGGAACCGGGCCTCGCCGGTGAGGGCGCCGAGGCTGAGCAGGGCGCCGGCGGCCGCGGACGTCCCCGACGGGGTGGCCCCGTCGGAGGGGTCGGACGGGGCACCGGCCCCACCGCGGGCGGCGGACAGCGCCGGGTCGACGTCGGCGACGTCGAGGAACGACCCGTCCTCCCCGGTGAAGCGGGCGAGGACCTCCTCGCCCAGGTCGCGCGCGACCTCGAACCAGCGTCGCTCCCCCGTCGCCGCGTGCAGGGCGAGGAGCCCCTCGGCCAGGTCGGCGAGGTCCTCGAGGACGGCGGCGGGTCGGCCGACGACACCGTCGCGCGAGACCCGGCGCCAGCCGTCGTCGGTGCGGTGGACCTCGAGGAGGAAGCGGGCCGCCTCGTCGGCGGCCAGCAGCAGGTCCGGGCGACCGAGGAGCGCGCCGGCCTCAGCGAGGGCGGCGATGGCCAACCCGTTCCAGGCCAGCACGACCTTGTCGTCGCGGGCGGGTTGCGGACGGTCGGTGCGGGCCGCGGCGAGCCGTTCCCGCACCCGGTTCCAGCGGACGGCCTCGTCGCCGGTGAGCTCCCGGGTGAGCCGGGCCGTCGACGTGCCGTGCTCGAAGGTCCCCTGCTCGGTGACGCCGAGGAGGGTGACGGCCCAGGGCCCGTCGTCGAGGCCGAGGACCTCGACGAGGTCGCCCGGGGTCCACACGTAGGTGGCGCCCTCGACCGCGTGCTCCGTGCCGTCGGCGTCGAGCACGGGGGTGTCGGCGTCGAGGGACGCGGCGAACGCGCCCTGCGGGGTGCGCAGGTCGGTGAGCAGGAACTCGCACGCCTGCGCGGCGACCCGGCGGTGCTCCGCGGAACCCGTGGCCCGGTAGGAGTGCAGGTACGCACGGGCCAGCAACGCGTTGTCGTACAGCATCTTCTCGAAGTGCGGGACGACCCAGCCGGCGTCGACGGCGTAGCGGGCGAACCCGCCACCGACCTGGTCGGCCATGCCGCTGCGGGCCATGGCGGTGAGGGTCCGCTCGGCCAGCCCGGCCGCGACGTCGGACCCCGTCCGGGCGGCGTGGCGCAGCAGGAACTCCACCACCATGGCCGGCGGGAACTTCGGCGCACCGCCGAAACCGCCGTGGACGACGTCCTCCTCGGCGGCGAGGGCGTCGACGGCGCGGTCCAGCGCGTCGGCGTCGGGCACCTCCCCGGCGGAGGGGGTCATCGACCCGAGGGCCGCGGCGATCCGCCCGCTGGAGGCCAGGACCTCCTCGCGACGTTCGCGCCAGGCCTCGCCGACCGCACCGAGGACCTGCCGGAACGAGGGGAGCTGCGGGTGCGGCCGGGGCGGGAAGTAGGTGCCCGCGTAGAACACCTCACCCGAGGGGGTGCAGAACGTCGTCATCGGCCAGCCCCCCTGCCCCGTCATGGCCGTCGTCGCGGCCATGTGGACGGCGTCCACGTCGGGCCGTTCCTCGCGGTCGACCTTCACGCACACGAACCCGGCGTTCATCTCGGCCGCGGTCTCGGGGTCCTCGAAGGACTCGTGGGCCATGACGTGGCACCAGTGGCACGCCGCGTAGCCGGTGGAGACGAGCACCGGGACGTCCCGCGCGGCGGCCTCGGCGAAGGCCTCGGGCCCCCACTCCTGCCAGTCGACGGGGTTGTGGGCGTGCTGGAGCAGGTACGGGCTGGTGGAGCGGTGGAGGCGGTTCGGCACGGGTTCACGGTGTCACGCCCCTCCCCCGCGGGCTCGCCGACGGCGGCGGGGAAGGGCGGGCGCGCGGGGCCCGACCCGCCTCCCGGGGCAGCCGGTAGCGTCGCCCCGTGACCGATCCGCTCCCCGTCGCCGGGCTCACGTTCCACCACGTCGGCGTCGCCTGCCGCGACCTGGACCGGGAACAGGCCGGGTACGCACTCCTCGGCTACACCCCGGAGGGTCCCGACTTCGAGGACCCGACGCAGGGCGTCCGGGGCCGCTTCCTCGTCGCGCCGGGACAGCCGCGCGTCGAGCTCCTCGTGAACCTCGAGGGCAGCACGACGCTGGACCCGTGGCTGAAGGGGCCGGCACGGATCTACCAGCAGGCCTACGAGACGCCCACCTTCGACGACAGCGTCGCGCAGTTCCAGGCCGTGGGGGCGCGGGTGGTCTCGCCGCCGGTCCCGGCCGTCGCGTTCGGCGGCCGGCGGATCTGCTTCGTCATGCTGCGGACGATGACGCTGGTCGAACTGGTCGAGGCACCGTGAGCGCGCCGGTGCGCTTCGGGGTCCTGGGCACCGGGTACTGGGCCCGCACGTGTCACGGCGCGGCGCTGCAGGAGCACCCGGACGTGGAACTGGTGGGGTTCCACGGACGCGACCTCGCGAAGGCCCGCGCGGCGGCCGACGAGTTCGGCGGCTCCGGGTTCGACGACCTCGACGCGTTCCTCGACGCCGTCGACGCGGTCACCATCGCCCTGCCCCCCGACGTCCAGGCCCCGTTGGCCGCCGCCGCGGCACGGCGCGGCAAGCACCTGCTCCTGGAGAAACCGCTGGCCTTCGACCTGGTCGGGGCCGACGACGTCGTCGCGGCGACCCGGGAGACGGGCGTCGCCTCGATCACCTACCTGACCTACCTGTTCCAGCCGGACATCACGGACTGGCTGGCGCGCATGCGGGGGCTCGCGGACGAGCACGGCCCCTGGGAGGGCGGGATGTTCCGGTGGGCGGGGAGCATCGACACCCCGGGGAACCCGTACGGCGACTCCCCGTGGCGCCGGGCGAGCCTCGGGTCCTGGGACACCGGACCGCACGCGCTGTCGATCGTCCACGAACTCTTCGGCCCGGTGAGCCGCGTCGTCGCCGGACGGGGCGTGCGCGACGCCGTGACCGTCTCGCTGGAACACGCGCACGGCGCCGGCACGCAACTGTCGCTGACCCTCACCGCGCCCGCGGGAACGGGCGGATCCTCCGCGACGATCTGGGGACCGGGTGGCAGGCACGAGCTACCCCGTTTCCACGGGACCCCGCAGGAGGGTCTCCGCCGCGCCGTGGACCGGCTGCGTGCCGCGGCGGAGACCGGGGTCGCCGACCCGCTGGACGTCACCACCGCGCGCGCGGTGGTCGCGGTGCTGGCCGCGGTCGAGGAGCACCTGGCCCGTCCCGACCACGCGACGGTGGTGCGGGCTCAGCCCTGAGCCGGGGGTTCCTCGTCGCCGGCGGGGGCGTCGGAGGCGTGGGCTCGTCGCACCGCGACCTCCTCGGACTCGGCGGCGGCGCGTTCGGCCTCTGCCTCCTCCTCGAGGCGCGCGCGCTGGTTCACCGCGCGCACCCGCCGGGCCATGCTGCGGCCCAGCAGGTACACGGCGAGCGCCAGGAAGAACAGCGCCAGGAAACCCCACAACCCGGGGTTCACCAGGTTCGGGTCGACCGTCTTCGTGGTCGTCGACGTGGGCGACGGCGTCGCCGCCACGAGCAGAGCGGTGATCACGCGCCGTCCCGCAGCCCGGCGAACAGGTCGTCCTCGGGGGTCGTCGTGGGGACGTGGCTCAGCGCGAGGTGGTAGTCCTCGGTCGGCCACAGTTCCCGCTGGAGTTCCAGCGGGACCCCGAAGAACCAGCCGTCGGGGTCGATCTGGGTGGCGTGCGCCAGCAGCGCCCGGTCCCGGGTCTCGAAGAAGTCCGCGCACTCGATCCGCGTGGTGATCTCGAGTTCGGTGCGCTTGGGGGCGTCGGGGTTCGCCGCCTCGTCGTCCATGCGCTGGATCCACTCCGCGAAGGGCGACTCCTTGCCCTGAGCGAGCAGCGCCTCGTGGAAGGTGCGCATCCGGGCCCGGGAGAAGTTCGCGTGGTAGTAGAGCTTGGAGGTCCGCCACGGTTCCCCGGCCTGCGGGAACCTCGCCGGGTCCGCGGCGGCGTCGAAGGCGGCGCGGGAGACGACGTGGGTCATGATGTGGTCCGGGTGCGGGTAGCCGCCCGACTCGTCGTAGGTCGTCATCACGTGCGGACGGAACTCGCGCACGACGTGGACCAGCGCGTCGACGGTGAACTCCTCCGGGGTCAGCGCGAAGCACCCGCTCGGCAGCGGCGGCAGCGGGTCGCCCTCGGGCAACCCGGAGTCGACGTAGCCGAGCCAGCGGTGCTGCACCCCGAGGATGCGTGCGGCCTCGGCCATCTCGTGCCGGCGGTACTCCCCCATGTCCCGCAGCAGGGAGGCGTTCTCCTTCAGCCGCGGGTTCAGCACGTCGCCGCGTTCCCCACCGGTGCACGAGACGACCAGCACCTCGACCCCCTCGGAGACGTAGCGCGCCATCGAGGCCGCACCCTTGCTCGACTCGTCGTCCGGGTGGGCGTGCACAGCCATCAGCCGCAACGTCTCCGCCACCTTGATCCCTCTTCCCCGTGTACCTGTCGCCCTCTGCGTCCCCTCCCGCGCCGGGCGGGTGGGACGATCGGGGTCCATCCTCGCCGATCCGTCCCGCCCCGCGAGCACCACCCTCGCCCGTCACCCCAGGAGCTCACCGTGTCCAGCCGCCAGGCGCCCCGGGACCTTCCCCCCGACGTGCTCGCGCAACGCTACGGACGTCGTCCCCGGCGCACCGGCAGGCGCTGGTACCGCAGTCCGGTGCGACTGGGCGCCGCGATCGTCGGCGCGGTGCTGGTCATCGCCTACGGCGTGTGGGTCTCGGTGGCGCAGTCCTCGGGCGCGGCGTACCAGGAGATCAGCCACACCATCGTCGACGACCGGACCGCCGAGATCCGCTTCAGCGTGACCCGCGAGCCGGGGACGGCCGTGCGCTGCCAGGTGCACGCCCTCGACGACGGGTCCTCCGAGGTGGGGCTGCTGCAGGTCGACGTCCCCGCCTCGAACGAGCGCGACGTCCAGGAGTCGGTGCAGGTCAGGACGACGTCGCGGGCCGTGACGGTGGGCGTGGAGTCCTGCAGCACGGTGGAGTAGCGGTGGAGCGGTCCAGCTTCGAGGACTAGGCTTGACCGTTCGAGTCGCTCGCTCCCGCGGTCGCGGGGCCGGCGGCTCGATTGTTTGCGGGGGGGCACCAGGCCCGTCCGGGGCACGTGACAGGGAGCAGACCGTGAGCGAGACGACCACCGGCAGCGTGACGTGGCTGACCCAGGACGCCTTCGACCGGCTGAAGGCGGAGTACGACCACCTCGCCGGGGAAGGCCGCACCGAGCTCGCCAAGCGCATCGAGCAGGCGCGCGAGGAGGGCGACCTCAAGGAGAACGCGGGCTACCACGCCGCCAAGGAGGAGCAGGGCAAGCAGGAGCTGCGCATCCGTCAGCTGCGCCACCTGCTCGAGACCGCGCAGGTCGGCGAGGCCCCGCCGTCGGTGGCCGGCGAGGTCACCCTCGGCTCGGTCGTGACGGTCGAGCTGGCCGGCGAGGAGATGGTCTTCCTGCTCGGCAGCCGCGAGATGGGCGACGGCGCCGGTCTCGACGTGTACAGCGAGAAGTCGCCGCTGGGCGCGGCGATCATCGGCAAGCAGCCCGGGACCGAGGTCGCCTACACCGCGCCGAGCGGCAAGAAGGTGCCCGTGAAGATCCTCAGCAGCGAGCCGTTCCACGCCTGAGGCAACGATCCCACCGTTCGGGACCCACCTCAGCGCTTGACGTCCGTCGCGCCCTCGTCGTCGAGGTGCTCGGAGGCGTCGTTGGGTGCGGGAGCGTCGGGGGCCAGCGGCGCGTCCGAGGCGTCGATCTCGGCGACCTCCTCGGTGGGTCTCCCCGCGCGGGCCAGCGCTGAGACGCCGGTGTTCAGCACCGCGACGAGCGGCACCGCGAAGAGGGCACCGACGATCCCGAAGACGGTCGCCCCGCCCGCGACGGCGAGGATCACGGCCAGCGGGTGCACGGCCACCGCACGGCCCATGAGGAAGGGCTGCAGCAGGTGGCTCTCGACCTGCTGGACCAGGATGATCACGCCGAGCATGATCAGCGCGACGACGGGCCCCTGGGCCACGAGGGCGACGAGCACGGCGACGATGCCGGACAGCAGGGCCCCGACGATCGGGATGAACGCACCCAGGAACACCACGAGCCCGAGCGGCACCGCGAGCGGCACCTGCAGGATGGCCGCCCCGATCGCCACTCCCGCGCCGTCGACGAAGGCGACGATGACGGTGGCGCGCATGTAGTGCACGAGGGTCAGCCACGACGAGCGCGCGGCGTCGTCGAGGGGGTCACGGGCCGGCTGCGGCAGGAGGTGCAGCAACCAGGACCAGATCCGACGGCCTTCGAGCAGGTAGAAGAACGTCGCGAACAGGGTGATGAAGAAGCCGGCCACGAGGTGCCCGGCCGTGGTGGCGACCGAGGTCGCCCCCGAGACGATGGCGTCGCGGTTGTCGGAGATCGCCGTCTCCACCTGGTCGACGTAGCCCGAGATCGACGACGACGACAGGTGCAGCGGGCCGCTGGAGAGCCAGCGCTCGACCTCGCCGACGCCCTCGGTGGCGGAGTCGGACAGGTCGCCGAACCCGCTGGCGGCCTGGGTGGAGATGAGCGTGACGAGACCGGCGACGATGGCGAGCGCCAGCAGCAGGATCACGAGCGCGGCGACGGGACGCGGCACCCCCACGCGGTGCGCGCGGCCGACGAGCGGCCCGAGCAGGGCGGTGATGAGCAGCGCCACCAGGACGGGGATGAGGATCTCGCTGACGAAGCTCAGACCCTTCGCCAGGACGTAGACCGCGGCGACGACGGCGAGGAACCGCCAGGACCACTCGGCCGCGAGGCGCAGCGCCGGCGACACGTAGGGGCGGGACGGGTGGTGGACCGGGTCGTTGCCCGGGCGGTCGACAGCGCGTTGCACGGGATCATCCTGCCCCCCGGTGGGCCGCTCAGCCCGTGCTGGGCGCGAACACCGGTGCGCATCGTCGCGACCGGACGTAGGTTTCACCTCGTGAGCACCAGTGAGATTCCCACGCTCCCCCTCGAACCCCCTGCCGAACTCCCCCGCACCCTCGGCGCGCTCCGGGCCTCCGGGCACCGCCACGTCGGGGTCAAGCAGGAACTGCGCACCAACCTCGTCGCCCGCATGCGGGCGGGTGAGGACCGCTTCCCCGGTGTCGTCGGCTACGAGGACACCGTCGCGCCCGAACTGGAACGGGCCCTGCTCGCCGGCCACGACGTCGTCCTGCTCGGCGAACGCGGCCAGGGCAAGACCCGGCTGCTGCGTTCCCTCGTCGGTCTGCTCGACGAGTGGACGCCCGTCATCGAGGGCAGCGAGCTCAACGAGCACCCCTACGCACCCCTCACGCCGGCCTCGCGGCGCCGGGTGGCGGCCGAGGGCGACGACCTGCCGGTCGCCTGGTTGCACCGCTCGCTGCGCTACGGCGAGAAGCTCGCCACCCCGGACACCTCCGTCGGTGACCTCATCGGCGACGTCGACCCGGTGAAGGTCGCCGAGGGTCGGGCCCTGGGCGACCCGGAGACGATCCACTTCGGCCTGGTGCCCCGCACCAACCGCGGGATCTTCGCCGTCAACGAACTCCCCGACCTCGCCGAACGCATCCAGGTGTCGCTGCTGAACGTCCTGGAGGAGCGCGACATCCAGGTCCGCGGCTACCAGCTGCGGTTGCCGCTGGACCTGCTGCTGGTGGCGAGCGCGAACCCCGAGGACTACACCAACCGCGGCCGGATCATCTCGCCGTTGAAGGACCGCTTCGGGGCCGAGGTGCGCACGCACTACCCGCTGGAGGTGTCCACCGAGATCGACCTCGTCCGTCAGGAGGCCGACGTCGTCGCGGAGGTGCCGGAGCACCTCCTCGAGGTGATCGCCCGGTTCACCCGCGCGGTGCGCGAGTCGCCCGCCGTCGACCCGGCCTCCGGCGTCTCGGCCCGGTTCTCGATCGCGGCGGCCGAGACGGTTTCCGCGGCCGCCCTGCGCCGGCACGCGTTGTCCGGCGAGACCGGGGACCCCGTCGCCCGCGTGGGGGACCTGCACACCGTCGTCAGCGTGCTCGGCGGCAAGGTGGAGTTCGAGCAGGGTGAGGAGGGCCGGGAGGTCGAGGTCCTCGAGCACCTGCTGCGCACCGCGATCGCGGAGACCTACCGCTCGCTGCTGGGCGGGGCCGAACTGTCCGGGTTCTCCGAACTCGTGACCGAGGGTCGCACCGTCGAGACCGGTGACCTGGTGCCGGCGGAGAAGCTGCTGGAACAGGTCGGGACGATCGCGGGGCTCGCGCACGTCCTGGACCGGTTGGGCTTGGCAGACGCCACCGCGGGTCGTGCGGCGTCGGGGGTCGAGTTCGTCCTCGAGTCCCTGCACCTGACGCGGCGTCTCGACAAGCTCGTCCTCGACGACGGCCGGACGGTCTACGGCAGCTGAGCCTGCCTGGCCCGGTGGGCCACGAGCGCGAAGGTCAGGCCGATTCCGAGGGCGATGAGGTGGCCCACCGCGGTGAAGTCCGGCGCGAGGGCCAGGATCGCGACGAGTGCGGCGGCGGGCAGCAGGACGTAGGGCAGCCGCACCCGTCGCGGCACCCTGGCCGCGAGCAGACCGATGACGCACGCCAGCCCGTAGCTGACCCCGACGTCGGGCGCGTGCGCGACGCCCGGGTCGAGTCGGCCGTGGGTCAGCTGGGCGGCGAGCACCACGGCGACCGTCAGGGTGGCGCCGACGTGGCCGAACCCGAACGCCAGCAGGGTGGGAACCCGGCCCAGCCACCGGGTGCAGGCGGTCAGGGCGATGACGAGCGGGACGAGGATGAGCAGGCCCGCGCCGTCCGGGACGACGATCGAGGACAGCAGCAGCACCCGGAACGGGAACCGGCGCAGGTTCGCGAGGTTGGTGCTGGAGTCCTGGACGAACGCCACCTGGTCGCGGTCCGGCTGGAACTGCAGGGCGGCGAACACCACGAGGACGACGACGGCGTAGACCAGGGCGATCTCGGCACCCCGCAGGTGACGACGGAGGGGGCGCACCCACCCAGTGTGGACGCGCCCCCTGTGAGACTCAGTCGTTCTGCGGGAACCCCAGGTTCAGGCCGCCGTGGCTGGGGTCGAGCCAGCGTTCGGTGACGACCTTGCCGCGGGTGAAGAAGTGCACGCCCTCGACGCCGTGGGCGTGGGTGTCGCCGAAGAGCGACTGCTTCCAGCCTCCGAAGGAGAAGTACGCGACCGGGACGGGGACCGGCACGTTGATGCCGATCATCCCGACCTGGACCTCGTTGCGGAACTTCCGCGCGGCCCCGCCGTCGTTGGTGAAGATGGCGACGCCGTTGCCGTACTTGTTGGCGTTGATGAGGTCCAGACCCTCGGCGTAGCTCTCGACGCGCACGACGGAGAGGACCGGCCCGAAGATCTCGTCGGTGTAGATCGACATGTCGGTGCCGACCTTGTCGAAGAGGGTCGGCCCGAGCCAGAAGCCGTCCGCGGCAGCCTCGTCGTCCTGCGCGTCCGGGACGACCTCGCGGCCGTCGATGACCAGTTCCGCGCCCTCGGTGACGCCGGCGTCGACGTAGCCGGTGACCTTGTCGCGGTGGGCGCCGGTGACCAGGGGGCCCATGTCGCACCCGCGCCGGCCGTCACCGGTGCGCAGGGTCGCGACGCGTTCCTTGATCTTGGCGATGAGCTCGTCGGCGACCGAGTCCACCGCGACGAGGGCGGAGACGGCCATGCAGCGTTCCCCGGCGGAGCCGAACCCGGCGTTGACGGCCGCGTCGGCGGCCAGGTCGAGGTCGGCGTCGGGCAGGACCAGCATGTGGTTCTTCGCACCGCCGAGGGCCTGGACGCGCTTGCCGTGCGCGGTGCCCGTCTCGTAGACGTACTTCGCGATCGGGGTGGAACCCACGAAGGAGACGGAGGCGACGTCGGGGTGGGTCAGCAGACCGTCGACGGCGACCTTGTCGCCGTGCAGGACGTTGAAGACACCGTCGGGCAGCCCCGCGTCCTTCCAGAGCCGGGCGATGAAGTTCGCCGCGGAGGGGTCCTTCTCGCTCGGCTTGAGGACGACGGTGTTGCCGGCCGCGATGGCGACGGGGAAGAACCACATCGGGACCATCGCCGGGAAGTTGAACGGCGAGATGATCGAGACGACGCCCAGCGGCTGGCGGATGGAGTAGACGTCGATCTTGGTGGAGGCGTTCTCGGTGAACGCGCCCTTCACCAGGTGGTTGATGCCGCAGGCGAGTTCCACGACCTCCTGGCCGCGCGAGACCTCGCCGAGGGCGTCGGAGACGACCTTGCCGTGCTCGGAGGTGATGATCTCGGCGAGCTCGCCCTTGCGCTCGTCGAGGAGCTGGCGGAACTTGAACAGGATCGTGGTGCGCCGCGCGAGGGAGGTGTCGCGCCAGGCCGGGAACGCGGCCTTGGCGGCGGCGACGGCGGCGTCCACGTCCTGCGGCGAGGCGAGGGCGACGGTCTTGGTGCGCTTGCCGGTGGCCGGGTCGTAGACGTCCGCCGCTCGGTCGCTGGAACCGTTCGTCGCGGCACCGGAGATCCAGTGCGGCACGAGCGGTAGGTCCAGCGCACCAGCGTCGGCGGTGGTGCTGGCGGTGGTGGTGGTCACGAAGCCCTCCTCGGACGTCATCGGCGGGACGACTCCCGCCAAGGTGTCGAACGCGGCCCATCATGCCACCCGGACGACCCCCTTTGTCCAGACAAACTGTCATGGAAATCAGGGGTCGGGCGACGCTCCGTCGAGAAGCCCGTGGCGGATGTCCGAGGTCGGACGTAGCTTCTGAGGCGTGGCAGGACGTGATGCGGGCGGTCGGGACAGCTGGAGCAGGCGACGCGGCGGACGGTACCGCTACGGCGAGTGGGCGGGCGGCCCCGACCCGCTGGCCCCGCCCTACGACGTCCGGGCGGCGCTGGACGAGGTCGGCCAGCAGGTCCTGCGCGGTGGATCGCTGCGCGACGCCCTGCGCGACCTGCTGCGCAACGGCCCCGACGGCCGCTCCGGCATGGACGACCTGCGCGCCCGGGCCGCCCGGATGCGTCGTGACGCGGCCCGCCGCGGGGACCTCGACGGCGCCCTGACCAAGGCCCGTGCCCAGCTCGACCAGGCCCTCGCCGCCGAACGCGACGAGCTCTCCGGCCGCGACGGCGACGACGCCCGCTTCAGCGAGGCCCGCCTCGACGCGCTCCCCCGCTCCACCGCCCAGGCCGTCCGCGACCTCGAGGACTACCAGTGGGCCAGCGAGTCGGCCCGCCAGCAGTACCAGCAGATCCTCGAGAGCCTGCGCAACGACGTGCTCGACCAGCAGTTCCGCGGCATGAAGCAGGCGCTGGAGAGCGGTGACCCGTCCAGCGTGCAGGCGCTCAAGGACATGATGAGCGACCTCAACGACCTCCTCGCCAAGAAGGCCCGGGGGGAGGACACCCAGGCCGACTTCGACGAGTTCATGGCCAAGCACGGCGACACCCTCGGCGAGGAGGGCATCGAGAACCTCGACGACCTGGTCGACTCCCTCGCCCGCCGCGCCGCGGCGGCGTCGCGGTTGATGCGCTCGCTCTCGCCGCAGCAGCGCGACGAGCTGTCCTCGCTGATGCAGCAGGCCATGGGCGACGACGTCGACCTCCAGGCGCAGATGTCCCAGCTCAACGACAACCTGCGCGCCCTGCGCCCCGACCTGGACTTCTCCCGCGGGGAACGGGTCCGCGGTCAGCGCGGCAGCGAACCCCTCGGCTACGGCGAGGCGGCCGACGCGCTGCAGGACATCTCCGAGCTCGACGACCTGCTCGACCAGCTCGGCCAGGAGCACCCCGGTGCGACGCTGGACGACGTCGACGTCGACACCCTGGAACGCCAGCTCGGCCGCGGCGCCGCCGACGACCTGCGCCGGTTGCGCGACCTCGAGCGGGAACTCCAGCGGCAGGGGTGGCTGTCCCGCTCCTCCGAGGGACTCACGCTGTCCCCCAAGGCGTTGCGCCGGCTCGGCCAGACGGCGTTGCGCGACGTGCTGGGTCGCCTCGACGCGGGTGGTCGCGGCGACCACGACAACCGCGACGCCGGTGCGGGCGGTGAACCGACCGGGTCCACGCGGGGCTGGGAGTTCGGCGACGAGCAACCCCTCGACGTCGTCCGGACCGTCTCGAACGCGCTGAAGCGCGGTGCGGCGCAGGGACGCACGGGGGCGGTGAAGCTGTCCTGGGAGGACTTCGAGGTCGTCGAGACCGAACGTCGCGCGGGGGCCGCCGTCGCGCTGTGCGTCGACCTGTCGTACTCGATGGCCGCCGAGGGTCGCTGGGGTCCGATGAAGGAGACGGCGCTGGCGCTGTCGCACCTGATCTCGACGAAGTTCCCCAACGACGCGTTGCAGATCATCGGGTTCGGGCTGCACGCGCAGCCCATGACGGTCGGCGAACTCGCCGAGGTCGAACCCGACTTCGTGCAGGGTACCAACCTGCAGCACGCGCTGAGCCTGGCCCGCCGCCACGTCCGGCGCCACCCCGACGCCGAACCCGTCGTCCTCGTCATCACCGACGGGGAACCCACCGCCCACCTCGACGACACCTACGGCACCCCCGAGGCGGTGTTCCAGTGGCCGCCGACGCAGGCCACCATCCGGGCCACCGTGCAGGAGGTCGACCAGCTCACCCGGTTCGGCGCGACGATCAACCTGTTCATGCTCGGCGAGGACCCGGGGCTGCGCCGCTTCGTCGAGGCCGTGGCCCGGCGCAACGGCGGGCGGGTCCTCTCCCCCAGCCCCGAACGGCTGGGGCAGTACGTCGTCGACGACTACCTGCGCTCGCGGGCCGGGCGACGGGGGAACCGCCGGGCCTCCTAGAACCCGCTGGTCCCCACCGGGAGGGGTGTGCCACGGTGCTCGGGTGAGCAGCGCCGCCCGCGTGGTCGAGGTCGTCCTCCCCCGCCGGCTCGGGACGGGTTTCCGCTGGCTCATCGCCTCCAGCTGGGCCGGCAACCTGGGCGACGGGCTGGCGCTCGCGGCGGGGCCGCTGCTCGTCGCCTCCCTCACCGACGACGCGTTCCCGGTCGCGTTGGCCGCGCTCGCGGCGTGGCTGCCGCCCCTGCTCTTCGGTCTGGGGGCCGGGGTGCTCTCCGACCGGGTCGACCGGCGCCTGATCGTGCTCACCGTCGACGTCGTGCGGGCGCTGGTCCTGGTGGCGTTGGCCGTCGTCGTCGCGACCGGGAACGCGGGCATCCCGCTCGTCCTCGGCGCGCTGTTCCTGCTCGCCACCGCCGAGGTCTTCGCGGACAACACCGCGAGCACGCTGCTGCCGGTGCTCGTCGCCCGCGACGACCTGGCGGTCGCGAACGCCCGCATCCAGACGGGTTTCGTGACGGTGAACCAGCTGGCCGGCCCACCGCTGGGCGCCCTGCTCTTCACGCTCGCCCACGCGACCCCGTTCGCGGCCCAGGCCGGGCTCTGCGCCCTCGCCGCGGTGTTCGTCGCCCGGATGCGCCTCCCCGCGCGGGACGCGGAACGCGCGAGCACCACGCCCTGGCACGACGTCGCGGAGGGGATCCGCTGGACCGCCCACCACCCGGCCGTGCGGGTCCTCGTGGCGACGATCTTCATCTTCAACGTCACCTTCGGCGCCGCCTGGTCGGTCCTCGTCCTCTACGCGCGGGAGCGGATCGGGCTCGGCGAGATCGGTTTCGGCCTCGTGACCACCGTCGGAGCGGCCGGCGGCATCGTCGGCGTCCTGGCCTACGGCTGGATCACCCGCCACGTCTCCCTGGGCAACCTCATGCGGATCGGGTTGGTGGTCGAGACGTTCACCCACCTCGGCCTCGCGCTGGCCCGGACCCCGTGGGTGGCGCTCCCCGTGTTCTTCGTCTTCGGCGCGCACGCGTTCGTCTGGGGCTCGACGTCGATCACCGTGCGCCAGCGCGCCGTCCCGCACGGGTTGCAGGGCCGGGTCGGCGCCGTCAACACCGTCGGGACGTTCGGTGGTCTCGCCATCGGGAGCGGGTTCGGAGCCGTTCTGTCGCAGCACTTCGGCGTGACCGCGCCGTTCTGGTTCGCCTTCGCCGGGTCGGCGGTCTTCGTCGTCCTGATCTGGCGGCCGCTGCGCCACGTGGCCCACGGCGACTGACCCACGGCGGCTGGGTGGGCGGCTGGACGGGTGGGATCGTTGCCTCCCCGGGGTCGCTCAGCGTCCTCGGGGAGGCAACGATCCCACGTGCGACTCAGCCCAGCGCCTGCGCGAGGTCGGCGACGAGGTCGTCGGCGTCCTCGATCCCGACGGAGAGCCGGACGAGGTCGTCGGGGACCTCGAGGAGCGAACCCGCCACCGAGGCGTGGGTCATCCGGCCGGGGTGCTCGACGAGGGACTCGACCCCGCCGAGGGACTCCCCCAGGGTGAACAGTTGCGTGGCCCCGCAGACCCTCAGGGCGTCCTCGACCGAGGCCAGGCGGAAGCTGATCATCCCGCCGAAGCGCTTCATCTGCCGGGCGGCGACGTCGTGGTTGCGGTGCTCGGGCAGGCCCGGGTACAGGATCCTCGTGACCCGCGGGTGGGACTGCAGGAACTCGACGACGCGTTCGGCGTTGTCGCAGTGGCGTTCCATCCGGACGGCGAGGGTCTTCAGCCCGCGCTGGACGAGCCAGGAGTCGAAGGGACCGGGCACCGCGCCCAGGGAGTTCTGGTGGAAGCCGATGCGCTCGGCGAGGGAGTTCCCCCGCCCGTCCTCGCCGTCGCGCACGACGACGGCCCCGCCGACGACGTCGGAGTGCCCGCCGGCGTACTTGGTGGTGGAGCTGATCACGAGGTCGGCGCCGAGGGTCAGCGGCGTCTGCAGGTAGGGCGTCGCGAAGGTGTTGTCCACGACGAGCAGGGCCCCCGCGGCGTGGGTGATCTCGGCGATGGCCGCGATGTCGCCGACGGTGAGCAGCGGGTTGGTCGGCGTCTCCAGCCACACCAGGCGGGTCCGGCCGGGCTGGACGGCGGCGCGCACGGCGTCCAGGTCGGCCAGGTCGACCGGGGTGTGCTCCACGCCCCACGGTTCGACGACCCGCTTCACCAGCCGGTAGGTGCCGCCGTAGGCGTCGTTGGGGATGACGACGTGGTCGCCGGGCTTGAGCAGGGCCCGGAGGATCCCGTCCTCGGCGGCGAGACCGGAGGCGAAGGCGAACCCGGCGGCCCCCTGCTCGAGGGCGGCGAGCTGGGTCTCCAGCGAGGCGCGGGTCGGGTTGCCGGAGCGCGAGTACTCGTAGCCCGCGCCGAGCCCGGTCCGCAGCGCGCCGACGCCGTCCTGCTTGTAGGTGGAGACCTGGTAGATCGGCGTCACCACGGCCCCGGTCGAGGGATCGGCCTCCTGGCCGGCGTGGATGGCTCGGGTGGAGAAGCCTGGCAGCTGCGCATCAGTCACGAGGACAAGACTAGGGAACGTCCGGGCCGCGACCGTGGTTGAGGAAGACACGACGGCGGAGAAGGAGCTGGTGACGTGCTGTTCGGCAACCCGTTCAAGACGACGATGGTGACCGCGGACGAGGCCCTCAAGGGCTCGGAGACGCGACGCTTCGAGGTCCCGACGACCCACACGGTCCTCGGTACCCCGCTCGAAGGCCCGTGGCCCGAGGGCACCGAGGTGATCTCGTTCGCCATGGGCTGCTACTGGGGCGCGGAGCGCATCTTCTGGCAGGTCCCGGGCGTCGTGACGACGGCGGTGGGCTTCCAGGGTGGCTTCACGAAGAACCCGACCTACGACGAGTCGACGACCGGGCGCACCGGCCACGCCGAGACGGTCCTGGTCGCCTACGACCCCACCCGGGTCAGCCCCGAGGTCCTGCTGAAGACGTTCTGGGAGAACCACGACCCGACCCAGGGCTTCCGCCAGGGCAACGACCGCGGCACGGAGTACCGCTCCGCGATCTACACGACCACCGACGAGCAGTGGGACGCCGCGCAGAAGACGCGCGAGACGTTCCAGCGCGAGCTCAGCGAGCACAAGCACGGCCAGATCACGACGGAGATCCGCAAGGCCTCCGACGCGGGCCCGTTCTGGTACGCCGAGGACTACCACCAGCAGTACCTGGACAAGGTCCCCAACGGCTACTGCAACCACGGTCCGAACGGTCTGACCTGCCAGATCGGTCTGGTCTCGACGGGCGACTGACCCGTTGACGCCACGAGGGGACGGTGCCCGTGGGCACCGTCCCCTCGTGTGCGTACGCCCCCCAGCGCATGCTCGGCCACCCGTCCCCCCGGCGGGGTGCCTGCGACGATCCTCGCAGAGGGGGGTGCCTGGTCGGCACCATCCGCACACCCCCCTTTCGGGGTGCACCGTCGTCCCCACCCGGCAGCAGGCGGTCCAAGATCCCGGTAGCCTCGGCCCGGAAGGAGGACCGACGTGACCATCTTGCGCATCGCGGCGGTCGACGACCACCCCGCGCTCCTCACCGGTCTCCAGCTCGAGCTGGCCCGGCTGGACGCGGCCCTGCAGTTCGTCGCCACCGCACCGACCGTCCCCGACCTGCTGTTCCAGCTGCAGGGGGCCCCCGGGCCGGACGTCGTCCTGCTCGACCTCAGGTTGGGCGACGACTCGCGCCCGGCGGACAACGTCCGCTCCCTCCTCGAGGCCGGCAGCCGCGTCCTCGTCTACACCGAGGGACGCGCGCACGCCGAGGCGCTGGAGGCGTTGCAGGCCGGCGCCCAGGGCGTCCTGCTCAAGGACCGCCCGGTGGCGACGGTCGCCGAGGCGCTGCGGTCCATCGCGGACGGCGACACCCTGCAGTCCGCCGAGACCGCGGCCGCGCTGCAGGTCGACGAGACGCTCACGTCGCACCTGTCCCCGCAGGAGCGACGCGTCCTGGAGCTGTACGCGGGGGGCATGCCCGCCCGGTCGGTGGCCCTGCGCCTCGGCGTCACGCTCGAGACGGCCAAGAGCTACCTGAAACGGATCCGCGCGAAGTACGCGGCGCTGGACCGGCCCGCCTACACCCGCATGGAGCTCTACCGCCGTGCGGTCGAGGACGGCGTCCTCGCCCCGCTGGCCTCCCCCGCCCCGGGTCTCCGTGACCTGCGGGACTGACCTGAGGTGACGCGCCGCGGCGTCCAGCGCCTCCTGGCGCTCGTCCTGGCCCTGGGTCTGGTCTCGGTCGCGCCGACCGTCGTGACGAACCTGCTCGCCGGGCGTTCGCAGTTCCCCGTCGCCTGGTCCGCCTCGATCTGCGCCGGCTACCTGGTGATCCTGGCGGTGCTGCTGACCCAGGCCGTCCGCCGGGGCTCCTGCCAGGTCCCCGCGTGGGGCCTGGTCGTCCTCGGCGACCTGGCCCTGGCCGGCTACCCGCTGCTGGCGACCCGCGCCGACGACGACGTCCCGTGGGTGCTGGCGCTCTCCGCGCTGACCGTGGGCGCCGGTGCGGTGGCCGCGCCGTCGCTGAGGGGGACGCTGGGGCTGACGGTCCTGCACCTCGCCCTGCGGGGGCTGCTGCAGGTCAGCGGCGTCTGGTTCGTCGCCCCCGACGTCGGCGTCCTCGAGGCCGTCGGACTGCTCGTCGTCGCGATCGCCGTGTCCGTCGCCGTCCAGGCCGTGCACGACGCGGCCCACCAGGTCGGGTCGGCCCGCACCACCGCCGATCGCGCCGCGGCCGCCGCGGCCGCGGCCCGCGCGGTGGAGCTGGAGAACTCCCACTGGGACGGCATCGTGCACGACGACGTGCTCGCCTCGCTGTCGTTGACCGCGCACGCCCGCGACGACGTCGCCGACCGGGTGCGCGCCGCGGCCGCCGCGGAGCGGGCGCTCGTGAGCATCGACGCGGGTTCCCCCGGTCTGCGCGACCCGGCACCGGTCGGGCTGGGAGAGACGGTGTCGCGCCTGCAGGACACCGTCCTCGCGCTGCACCCGCAGGCGGTGCTGAGCACGCCACGGGTCCCCGTCGGCCGTCTCGCCCCGGAGACCCTCGAGGCCCTCGTCGCGGCGACGGCGGAGGCCGTGCGCAACGCGGTGCGGCACGGGTCGTCGGCGGGGGCTGCGCCCACCGTCCGGGTCCGGATCCGCGCGGACGTGCCGCGGGGCCGCCTCAGCGTCGAGGTGCGCGACGACGGGGTCGGGTTCGACACCCGTCGCGCCACCCCCCGCCTCGGTCTGGCGGTCTCGGTGCGTCGGCGTGCCGACGTCGTCGGCGGCCGGGCGCTGGTGCGCTCGGTCCCGGGGGTCGGCACCGTCGTCCTGCTCGGCGTCCCGTTGCTGGACGTCACCGCCGAGGTCGTGGGGTGACCGGGGTCCAGCGGGCCTGTCTCATCGGCACGGTCATCTGGCTGTTCTCGCACGGGCCGCTGGTGGCGCTGCTGTCCCTGCACCAGCACCGGGCGCCCGCGCTGTCGCTGCTGGCCCTGACCGTCGTCCTCGTCGTGAGCGCCGTCGCGGTCCGTCCCCTGCTCGGGCGGCCGCTGGACCTCTCCACCCGCGCCGCCCTGGGGATGGCGCTCGTCGTGCCGCTGAGCGGGCTGGCCGTCACCCCGTTCCTCGACGAGTCGTTGTGGCGCACCTACGGCGACTACTGGCCGGGACTGACCCAGATCGTCGTCGCCGCGCTGGTGATGCGTCGGCAGTGGCTGCCGGGGCTGATCGCCGAACTCGCCTCCGCCGCGGTGCTCGGTGTCCTCGTCGCCGGCTCCGACCTGCCGGACCGGGCGGTGGTGTTCGCGGCGCTGAACCAGCCGGCCATCGTCTGGTTCACCGCCTCGGTCGGGGTCCGGTTCGTCTTCGACCGCACCGCCCGCGACGTCGCCCGCTACGACGCCGACACCGGACGGGCGACCGCCGCGCAGGCGAGCACGCAGGCCCGGGACGCGAGCGCCCGGGAACGCCGCGAGGACCTGGAGCACGGTGTCGTACCGCTCCTGCGCCGGGTCGCGATGACCCGGCCCGAGGCCCCGACGTGGTCGTTGCTGTCCCGGGGCGCCCTGGTGCTGGAACGGCAGCTGCGCGACGACCTGCGCGCCCGCGAACTCCTCGACGACACCGTCCGGGCCAGCCTGCGCGAGGCCCGGGCGCGCGGCTGCACCGTGGACGTCGTCGACGACCGCGGCACCGGGGTCGAGGACCCACCCGAGTTCGTCGCCGCCGTGCGGGCGGTCCTGGCTCCCGCGCTGCGGGTCTGCACCGACGCCCGGGTCACCCTGCGCCTCACCCCGGGCGGGCGGCACGCGACGTTGTCCGTCGACGGTTCCGCCGCCGACGCCGACGCGGTGGCGACGTCGTTGCGGGCGGCGGAACTGCGCGGGACCCCGCTCACGGTGGAGACGGAGGTCGACCTGCTCGACGGGGCAGGTTCGCTCTGGGCGGACCTGCGCCCACCCCGCTGAGGCCCCGCGCGGGTGGGGCTCAGACGGGGAAGCCGTGGACGGCGAGGTAGTCGCGCAGTCGACGCGCGGCGAGGTCGGGGTCGCCGAGGACGCCGGCCTCGTCGGCGAGGCGGAACGTCTCGGCCTGGTGCACGGCGCTGCGGGCGGAGTGCAGACCCCCGACCATCGCGTACCCGGGCTGGCGGCCGTCCAGCCAGTTCAGGAAGGCGATCCCGGCCTTGTAGTAGGGCGTGGGCGCCCCGAACACGTGCCGCGCCAACGGGACCGTCGGGTCGAGGGCCGCCCGGAACCCGGTGACGTCACCGGCGTCGAGGCGGACCAGGGCCGCGGCGGCGACGGTCGCGATGCCCGCGAAGATGCCGAGCAGGGCGTCGGAGTGGAACTGCCCGTCGCCCTGGATGAGGTCGGGGTAGTTGAAGTCGTCGCCGGTGTAGAGCCGGACCCCCTCGGGCAGCCGGGCGCGCAACGCCTTCTCGTGGTCCGCGTCGAGCAGCGACACCTTGACCCCGTCGACGTGGGAGGCGTTGGCCCGCACCAGCTCGACGAAGGTGTCGGTCGCCGCGGCGACGTCGCGCGAGCCCCAGTACCCGGCCAGCGCGGGGTCGAACACCTCCCCCAGCCAGTGCAGCACGGCGGGCCGGCGGACCTGGGACAGCAGGCCGGAGTACAGCGCGAGGTACTCCTCCGGGCCCTGGGCGCTCGCGGCGAGGTGCCGGCTCGCCATGAGGATGGGCTGGGCGCCGGCGTCCTCGACGATCGCGAGCTGTTCCTCGTAGGCGGCGCGGACGACGTCGAGGCCGTGCGGGCCGGGGGCGAGCTGGTCGGTGCCCACCCCCGCGGCGATGGCGCCGCCGACGGCCGCGGCCTCGGCGGCGCTGCGGCGCACGAGTTCCGTCGTCGCGGCGAAGTCGAGGCCCATCCCGCGTTGCGCGGTGTCCATCGCCTCGGCCACCCCGAGACCGAGCGAGAACAGCCGGCGCCGGAACGCCAGCGTCGCGTCCCAGTCGAGGTCGGCGACCGCGCCGGGGACGTTCTCGGCCCCGGCCCGGGGGACGACGTGGGCCGCGGCGAAGACCGTCCTGGACCGGGCCGGGCCGGACGGGACCTCCCACGCGACGGGTTCGTGCACGGCGTGCTCGACGAGTTCCACGGAACCGTCGCTGCCCCGACGGGGCAGTCGGAGCACCTGCCCCGTCCGCGCACGCCCCTGCGTCAGCGTGGTCACAGCGACAGCTCCGTGATCTCCACGCGCCGTCCCTGCGCCGAGGACTCCAGTCCGGCCTGCGCGAGGCGCACACCCCGTGCGCCGGAGAGGAAGTCGTAGGGGTGGGGGGTGTCGGCGACGACGTGGCGGACGAACTGCTCCCACTGGACCTTGAACCCGTTGTCCACGGGTTCGTTGTCCGGGACGACGGCCCAGTCGTCGCGGTAGCGGTGCTGCTCGGGCAGGTCGGGGTTCCAGACGGCCTTCGGGGTCACCGAACGCGGCTGGACCCGGCAGGAGAACAACCCGGCCACGGCGCTGCCGAGGGTCCCGTCGACCTGGAACTCGACGAGTTCGTCGCGGTCCACGCGGACCGCCCACGAGGAGTTGAGCTGGGCGATGATCCCGCCCTCGAGCTCGAAGATGGCGTACGCGGCGTCGTCGGCCGTGGCCTTGTACGCCTCGCCCTTCTCGTCGTAGCGGACCGGCACGTGGGTGACGGCCTTCGCCGTCACGGCCTCGACGGGGGCGATGGTCTGCTCCAGCACGTAGTTCCAGTGGCAGAACATGTCGGCCACGATCCCGCCGCCGTCCTCCGCGCGGTAGTTCCAGCTGGGGCGCTGCGCGGGCTGCCAGTCGCCCTCGAACACCCAGTACCCGAACTCCCCGCGGACGGAGAGGATCTCGCCGAAGAACCCGGAGTCGACGAGGCGCTTCAGCTTCCGCAGCCCGGGGAGGAAGATCTTGTCGTGGACGACGCCGTTCTTGACTCCCGCGCGGGCGGCGGCGCGGGCGAGTTCGAGGGCTCCCTCGACGCTCTCCGCGGTGGGCTTCTCGGTGTAGACGTGGCGGCCTGCGGCGATCGCCTGCAGGATCGAGCGTTCGCGCGCGGAGGTCACCTGCGCGTCGAAGTAGAGCGGGTAGTCGTCGTCGGCGAGCGCCGCGTCGAGGTCGGTCGTCCAGTGCTGCAGGTCGTGACGTTCGGCGATCTCGCGGAGCTTGTCCTCGGAACGCCCCACGAGGAGGGGTTCCAGCTGGACCCGGGAACCGTCGGGGAGTTCCACCCCACCCTGTTCGCGGATGGCGAGGACGGACCGCAGCAGGTGCTGGCGGTACCCCATCCGGCCCGTGACGCCGTTCATGACCACACCGAGGCGGTGCACCATCGCTGCCTCCAAGAGAGTTCGGGAATGCGCTTTCCAGAGGCTAGGCCAGGGCGGTCGCCCCGTGCAAGGATCCGGACGTGCTGGTTCCCGGGTTGTGCTCGATCACGTACCGACAGCTCGACGTCGACGGCGTCCTGGAGCTCGCCGCGGCGGCTGGGCTGTCCTGCGTGGAGTGGGGCGGTGACGTCCACGTGCCCGTCGGCGACGTCGCCACCGCGGCCGACGTGGCGCGGCGCACGGCCGACGCCGGCCTGGCCGTCGCCTCCTACGGCTCCTACCACCGGGCGGGCGTCCACGACGACGCCGACGCCGTCATCGCGACGGCGACCGCCCTCGGCGCGCCCCGGATCCGGGTCTGGGCCGGCGACCAGGGGTCGGGCGAAGCCAGCCCGGTGGACCGCCTGCGGGTCGTCGCCTCGCTGGCCGAGACCGTCCGGCGTGCCCACGACGCGGGCGTCGAGATCGGCACGGAGTCCCACGGCGGCACCCTCACCGACACCACCGACTCGACCCGGCGCCTGCTGGCCGAGGTCGACGAACTCGTCGGCGCCCGCACCCTCACGACGTACTGGCAGCCAAGCGTCGACGCGGGCGAGGACGCGGCCATCGCCGAACTCGCGGCGCTGGTGGACCGGGTCAGCACCGTGCACGCGTTCTCCTGGTGGCCCGGCACGACCCGGCTCCCCCTGCGGTCCCGGCACTCGCTGTGGCACCGGGCGTTCGAGCTGGTGCGGGCGGCGGGCGGTGACCACGACGTGCTCCTGGAGTTCGTCCCCGGTGACGACCCCGACCTGCTCGCGGGCGAGGCGGCGACGTTGCGGGGGTGGTTGAACCCGTGACCGTCGACGCGGTTCGTGGAGGTTTCTCCCACGTCCCACGAAGATCACACAGTCGCTGCTAGGTTCCGGCCCAGCCGTTCGGGGGACCGGCAGCCTGCAGCGTGCACCAGCGACCCACCCCCGAGAACACCCGGAGGTGCCGTTGTGGGCGTTGTCCGCACTGTCGTGTTCCCCGCCCTCAGACTGGTCGTCTGGGCCGTCATCGCGATCGCCCTGCTCTACATCGCCTTCGTCCGCCCGTCCGGCAACGACGCCGACGCGGCCGCCAGTCCCTCCGCCGTCGTCGACCCGCCCGCCGCGGCCGTGACCCGGGGGGACGTGACCAACACCGTGTCCCTGCAGGGCAGCATCCAGGCCGACCCCGCGACCACCGTGAAGAACACCACGACCGGGGTCGTCGGCAAGGTCCGCGCCGACGTCGGCGACACCGTCGACAAGGGCACCCCGCTGTTCACCGTCGTCGTCACGGCCGACCCGCCGGTCTCCACCGACCCGCTGGCCCCGCCCGCCCAGCCCACCAAGAAGACGGTGACGGTGACCTCCACCGTCACCGGGAAGCTCGCCACCCTCGACGTGCTCGCCGACCAGGCCGTCACCGTCGGGGACGCCGTCGCGACCGTCAGCCCGGGAACCCTCTCGATCTCCGCTCCCATGACGCAGGCCCAGCAGTTCCGCCTGCTCGCCCCGCCGACGACCGCGCAGGTCACCGTGCCCGGTGGCCCCGGCACGTTCGAGTGCACCGGCCTGCGCACCGGGACCCCCACCACCACCCCCGCGCCCTCGGACCCGGCCACCGGCGGCTACGTCGATCCCTACTCCGACCCGTCCGCGTCGATGACCGGCGCCACCGTCTCCTGCGCCGTGCCGCAGGGGGTCCAGGTCTTCGCCGGGCTGAGCGCGACCGTCGACGTCACGGCCGGCAACGCGACCGGCGTCCTGCTGGCCCCCGTCACCGCGGTCCAGGGCAGCGTCGGGAAGGGCAAGGTCTGGGTCGTCGCCGACGACGGTTCCCAGGTCGAGACCGAGGTCAGCCTCGGCCTGACCGACGGCCAGAACGTCGAGATCACCCAGGGGCTCACCGAGAACCAGCAGATCCTGCAGTTCGTCCCGAACACCGACACCCCGAGCGACGGTTCGGGCATGTTCGGGATGGGCTACTGATGGAGACCTCCACCACCGGATCGGACGACGTGGTGAGCCTCACCGACGTCAGTCGCACGGTCCGCCTGCCCGACGGCAAGGACCTGCACATCCTCACCGGGGTGAACCTGCACATCGCGCGCGGCGAGCACATCGCCGTCGTGGGGCGCTCCGGATCGGGGAAGTCCACGCTGCTCAACATCGTCGGCCTGCTCGACGCGCCCACCGGCGGTCGGTACCTGCTCGACGGGAGACCCGTCTCGGGGCTGTCCGGCCGGCGCACGGCGAAGCTGCGCGGCGCGACGTTCGGGTTCGTCTTCCAGCAGTTCAACCTGCTGCCCGGCCGCACCGCGACCGAGAACGTCGCCAACCCGCTGATGTACGGCACCGGTCGAGACTTCCTGCGACGCAAGAAGACCGCGCGCGCCATGCTGGAACGCGTCGGCCTCGGCCACCGCCTCGACACCATGCCGGAGAAGCTGTCCGGCGGCGAGCAGCAGCGGGTCGCGCTGGCCCGCAGCCTGGTCCGCCGTCCCCGCGTGCTGCTGGCCGACGAACCCACCGGTGCGCTCGACGTCGACACGGGCTCGGCGGTGATGGACGTGCTCGAGGAACTCGTGCGCGACGACGGCACGACGCTGGTCACCATCACCCACGACCTGTCCGTCGCCTCGCGCGCCGACCGGCAGTTCCGTCTCGACCACGGCGTCCTCACCGAGATCACGGCGGACACCCTGGCGAGCGCGACGGCCCACCGGGAGACGATGTGATGGGCTTCTTCGCGGCGATCTCCGAGGCCTGGAGCGAGATCCGCGTCAACCGGACCCGCGTCGTGCTGTCCCTGGTCGGGGTGTTCCTCGCGGTGTTCGCGATGACCACGATCACGGCCGTCGGCAACATGGCCCGCCAGATGGTCGGCGAGACCACCGAACGCTCCAGCGGTCGCCCGGCCACCCTGCGGGTCGACGCCTACAGCAACGGCACGAACTCCGCCGACGGCGTGCAGACGGTGGAGACCGCCCTGCGCGAGGCCGCCACGCGGCACGAGGTGTCCTGGTGGGGCCTGGCGTCCTACCAGTACGGCGGCGGCGGGCAGCTCACCGTCCGCTTCCCCGCCGGGACCCAGCTCGTCACGGCCACGACGGTCGACCCGAGCTACGGCACGATGCACCGGGTCATCACCTCCGAGGGCCGCTGGTTCTCCGCGGGCGACGACGACGCGTTCTCGCCCCGCCTCGTCGTGAACCAGGCCTTCGCCGACCAGCTCGGAGGTTTCGACCCCGCGAACCCGTTGACGGTCGTCCTCGGCGGCGACACCCCCGTCACCGCCACCGTCGTCGGGATCTCGTCCTCCGCGAGCTACGACGCGACGACCCCGGGCGCCTACGTCCTCAACGCCGACGCGCAGCGCTGGAACCTGCTGGGCGACCCGGCGAACTCCTCCCCGCCGGGGCTGGAGCTGTGGGTCCCGAACGCCGACGCGGACGCCCTCGTCTCCGCCCTGCAGACCGAGGTCCAGGCCAGCCTGCCGGGGTACTCCGTCTCGGTGCAGCGCCAGGACGCCGGTGACGAGCTGAACATCCTCGACACGATCCTCGCCTACGGGGTCCGCGGCGTCGGGATCTTCGCGCTGCTGCTCGGCGGGATCGGGGTGCTGAACGTCGGCCTCGTGACCGTGCGCCAGCGCATCCGGGAGATCGGGGTGCGGCGCAGCTTCGGGGCGACGGGGAGCCGGGTGTTCTTCGCCGTGCTCTTCGAGTCCGTCGCGGCGACGTTCGTGGCGGGTTTCCTCGCGGTGATGCTCTCGATCATCCTGATCTCGAACTTCCCGCTGCAGTCCGTCCTGCCGGCGGGCGTGACCCTGGAGGACGTTCCGCCGTTCCCGCTGGAGGCGGCCGTCGAGGGCCTGGTCGCCGCGACCGCCGTCGGCGCCCTCGCCGGCCTCGTCCCCGCCACGATGGCCGTGCGCGCCAAGGTCATCGACGCGATCCGCTACTGACCCTCGACCCACTCCTGGGGAACTTCCCACCCTTCCGCGAACCGGGAAGGGTGGGAGGTTCCCCAGAAGTCGTTCAGTGCGAGATGGCGAGGTAAGCCAGGAGGTCGTGGCGCGTGATGACGCCCACGGGCTTCCCGTCCTCCACCACGACGGCCGCGTCCGCGCTCGAGAACACCGCGCGGGCGTCCTCGACCGACTGCCCCGCACCGACCAGCGGCAGGGCCGGGCCCATGTGCGCGCTGACGGCGTCGGACATCTTCGCCTTGCCGGTGAACAGCGCGTCGAGCAGCTCCCGCTCGTTCACCGCGCCGGCGATCTCGCCGGCCATGACCGGCGGTTCCGCCCCGACGACGGGCAGCTGCGAGACGCCGTACTCGCGCATGATCTCGATGACGTCGTGGACGGTCTCCGTCGGGTGCGTGTGCACCAGCGCGGGCAGCCCGGCCGACTTGGCGCGCAGCACCCCGCCGACGGTCCCGCTGGAGCCGGAGTCGAGGAACCCGTAGGACGACATCCAGTCGTCGTTGAAGATCTTCCCCAGGTAGCCGCGGCCGCTGTCGGGCAGCAGCACCACGACGACGTCGTCGGGACCGAGGTCCTTCGCCGCGCGCAGCGCCGCGACGACGGCCATCCCGCAGGAGCCCCCGACGAGCAGCCCCTCCTCGCGGGCCAGGCGACGGGTCATCGCGAAGGAGTCCCCGTCGGAGACGGCGATGATCTGGTCGGGGATCGAGGGGTCGTAGGCCGTGGGCCAGAAGTCCTCGCCCACACCCTCGACGAGGTAGGGGCGGCCGGTGCCCCCGGAGTAGACCGAGCCCTCCGGGTCGGCGCCGATGACCTTCACGTCGCCCTGTTCCTTGAGGTAGCGCCCGGTGCCGGTGATGGTCCCCCCGGTGCCGACCCCGGCGACGAAGTGCGTGATCCTGCCGTCGGTGTCGGCCCAGACCTCGGGACCGGTCGTCTCGTAGTGGCTGCGCGGGCCCTGGACGTTGCTGTACTGGTCCGGCTTCCAAGCGCCCTCGATCTCACGGACCAGGCGGTCGGAGACGGAGTAGTAGGACTGCGGGTCCTCCGGCGGGACGGCCGTCGGGCAGACGACGACCTCGGCCCCGTAGGCCTTGAGGACGTTGCGCTTGTCGACGCTGACCTTGTCCGGGCAGACGAAGACGCACTTGTAGCCGCGCTGCTGCGCGACGAGCGCCAGCCCGACCCCCGTGTTGCCGCTCGTGGGTTCGACGATCGTCCCGCCCGGCTTCAGCAGACCCTCGGCCTCGGCGGCGTCGATCATGCGGGTCGCGATGCGGTCCTTCACGGAGCCACCGGGGTTGAGGTACTCGACCTTCGCGAGCACCGTGCAGGCCAGGCCCTCGGTGACGCGGTTGAGCTTGACCAGCGGGGTACCGCCCACGAGGTCGACGACGGTCTCGGCATAGCGCATGGCCCCATCATCCCGCACGGAACCCGGCCCGGGAGCGCCGCGTCCCTTCGGGGGCCAGCCTGACGTCCAGCTGCCGGCTGGACGTCGACTGGAGCGTTGCGCGTCTCCGAAGAGCTCGCCCAGCCGCGGAACGCTCCAGTCGACGCGGCGGTCGCGGTCTACAGCGCCCGGCGCACCGCCACGACCACGTCGTGCGCGGCGGCGAGCGCCGCGGCGTCACCGAAGTGCACGACGTCGTGGCCGACGACGGCGAGCTGGTCGCCGATCCCGTGGGTGGCCAGCCTCGGCAACGGACGACGGGGTTCACCCTCGGCGTCGGCGGCGAGGTCGGCGAGCGCCTGGGCCGCGGACCGGACGGCGTCCGCGGGGCTGGGCCCGTCCGGGGACCTCGGCCGGTCGAGCCGCGCGAGGGGAAGGCCCCGGACGCGGTCGGCCTGCAGGTCCAGGAAACGAGAGAGCTCGGTGCGCTGGACCCGCAGGTCCCGCGCACCGAGCTCGTCGTGGTCGGGCACGGTCAGTTGTTGCCGCGCAGGATGGAGATCAGTCGGAGGATCTCCAGGTACAGCCAGACCAGCGTCACCATCAGGCCGAAGCCCGCGCGCCAGGACTCCTTCACCGGCAGGCCGTTCTTGATGCCCTGCTCGATGTAGTCGAAGTCGAGGACCAGGAACAGCGAGGCCAGGACGACGCCGAAGGCGCTGACGAGGATCCCCAGGCCGCCGACGGAGTAGACACTGGTGCCGCCGAGCAGCGAGAACGCGAGGTTCGCGAGCCCGAAGACGAGGTAGCCGATCCCCGCGATCATCAGGATCTTGGTGAAGCGCGGGCTGTTGCGGACGATGCCCGTCTTGTAGGCGATGAGCATCCCGGCGAAGGCCCCGAGGGTGCCGATGACGGCCTGCCCGACGATGCCGTCGTAGAGGAAGCTGTAGTACGTCGAGATCCCGCCGACGAAGACGCCCTCGAGGGCCGCGTAGGCGAACATGACGCCCGGGCGGACCTTCTTGGACACCTGGGCCCAGATCCCGAGCACCATCGCGACGAGGGCCGGGACGATGACCAGCCCGAAGCCCATGCCGTTGCTGGCGCCCTGCCACCCGAGCGCCGCGCCGACGAGCAGCACCGCGAACAGCGAGGCCGTGCGGACGACGACGTCGTCCAGGGTCATCCGGCGCGACTGCGCCGGTGTGGCGGACGGCTTCTGGTACCAGTCCTCCAGCGTGCGGGCGGAAGCGTCGGCCGGCGGTGCCTGACGCTGCGCGCTGCTGGGCGCGTCGAACGTGGCGTAGCCGTTGTTCTTCCATTCCTTGCTGCGTGCGAAGACCGGGTTCTTGCTCTCCATGGCTCCCCTCCGGAGCAGACCTTCAGTGATGGTGGCAACGGCCGAGGAGCTGCCGTGGTTCCCTGCACCGGTCACGGATCAGTCACGAAAGTACCCGGGACGGGGATCGAACCCGCACGCCGCGAACGGCCCGGGGGTTTAAGCCCCGTGCGCCTACCAGTTACGCCACCCGGGCCTGGACAGGCCACGGTGTCGCAGCCTGCGCGGGGTCATCCTCTCAGGAACGCGCCGCCCGCTCGAACTCGGCGAACGGGTCGGACAGCGCTGCCATCGCCACGGCCTCGCGGTGGAAGAGCGCCGCCTGCACCCAGCCGAGCAGCACGCCGGCCTTGCGCGAGCGGGTCGGCATCTTGGACAGGTGGTAGACGCGGTGCGCCAGCCACGCGGGGTAGCCCCGCACGCGCACCCCGTAGATCTGCGCGACGCCCTTGTGCAGGCCGAGGGAGGCGACGGAGCCGGCGTAGGTGTGCCGGTAGTCGGTGGTGGGTCTCCCCCGCAGCTGCGCGAGGAGGTTGTCGGCGAGGCGGCGGGCCTGCCGGACGGCGTGCTGGGCGTTGGGGGCGCAGAACCCACCCGGCCGGGTGAGGTCGGGGACGGCGCAGCTGTCCCCCGCGCCCCAGGCCCCCGCCACGCCCCGCACCCGCAGGTCGGCGTCCACGACGAGGCGCCGCCGCTCGTCGAGGGGGAGGTCGGTGGCCTCCAGCAGCGGGTGCGCCTTCACCCCCGCGGTCCAGACGATCGTGGCGGCGTCGAGCTCGCGGCCGTCGGAGAGGACGACCCGGCCGTCGACGCAGCTCGTCATCGTGGTGCCCAGCGCGACGTCGATGCCCCGCGAGCGCAGCACGTCGACGGCGTAGCGGCCCAGGCGCGACCCGACCTCGGGCAGGATCCGGTCGGTGGCCTCGACGAGGACGAACCGCAGGTCGGCGGGGCGGATCGTGCGGTGCAGGCGGGTCGCGTAGCGGGCCATGTCCTCGAGCTCGGCGATGGCCTCGATCCCCGCGTAGCCACCCCCGACGAACACGAACGTCAACGCGCGACGTCGCCCGTCCGGCTCGGTGCTCGCCTCCGCGAGGTCGAGCTGCGCGAGCACCCGGTTGCGCAGGTGGACGGCCTCCTCGACGGTCTTGAACCCGATCGCCTGCTCGGCGAGGCCCGGGATCGGCAGGGTGCGCGAGACCGATCCCGGGGCCATGACCAGCACGTCGTAGTCGAGGTCGCGTTCGGAGCCGTCGGCGCAGCGGATGCGGGCGGTGCGGTCCCCGTGGGCGATCTTCACGACGTCGGCGGCGACCACCTCGGCCCCGCCCCCGACGTGCGACAGCGTGCGGCGCAACGAGACCACGACGTTGCGGGCGTCGATGGAGCCGGCCGCGGCCTCCGGCAGGAACGGGTGGTAGGTCATGTAGCCGCGCGGGTCGACGAGGGTGACCTCCGCCTCGCCCGGGCGCAGCCGGTGCAGCAGCCGCAGCGTCGCGTTGAGCCCGACGTAGCCACCCCCCACGACGAGGACGCGGGTCGGGGACGTCGGCACGGAGCGCACCCTAACCTCCCAGCTGCGCCGCGCGTCCGACGACGTCGTCGAGCATCGCGACGGTGAGGCGCCCCGTCGAGGTGTTCTGCTGGCTCACGTGGTAGCTGGCGAGGAGGTGCACCGGACCGTGCGGGCCCTGCAGGACGGCCTCGGCACCGTGCCCGAACCTCGGCTGCGGCCGGGGCACCACCCACCCGTTCCGGCGGGCCGACCCGAGCGCGGACGCCCACGCGAACGCGCCCAGCGCGAGCAGCACCCGCACGCTCGGGGTCACGAGGTCCAGCTCCGCGTCCAGCCAGCCCGCGCAGGTGTCGCGTTCCGCCGTCGAGGGCTTGTTGTCCGGTGGGGCGCACCGCACGGGCGCGACGATCCGGGTGCGCTGCAGGGCGAGTCCGTCCGCGGCGTCCACGGACGTGGGCTGGTTCGCGAGACCCGCGCGGTGCAGCGCGGCGATGATCCAGTCCCCCGAACGGTCACCGGTGAACATCCGGCCGGTCCGGTTCCCGCCGTGCGCCGCCGGGGCCAGGCCGACGACGAGCACCCGGGGGTCGTCCACGCCGAGGCTGGGGACGGGTCGACCCCAGTACGGCTGGTCGCGGTAGGCGCGGCGCTTCTCCCGGGCGACGTCCTCGCGCCAGGTCACCAGCCGCGGGCAGGCCCGGCAGACGCAGGCCCGCCCCACGAGGTCGGCGACGGCGAGGTTGGTGACGGCGAGCGCCCGCACCTGCGCCGCGTCGTGCGCGACCGGGGTGTCGGGGGCCGAGGGGTCCCCCGGCCAGCCGCTCCCCGGCGGGACGGGCGAGGCGAAGAGGCGACCCGTCGCGGGGTGCTCAGCGAGCGACGGCGTCGGCGAGGTTGTCGAGGAGTTCACCGTAGATCCGGTCCAGTCCGCGCGGTGCGAAGGTGCGCTCGAAGAATCCACCGATGCCGCTCGCCCCGTTCCACTCGCTGGTCACGACGACCTCGGAGGCGTCGGGACCGTCGGTCTCCACGCGCCACGTCGTGACCATCGAGGAGTTCTCGTCGCTCTCCACGAGGGCGTGGCGGTCGGTGGAGGAGACGACGGCCAGGACGTCGCGGACGCGCTTCTTGGTCGCGTGCAGCTTCCAGCGGACCTGGGTGCCCGGTCCCTCCCCGCCCTCGACGACCTCGTAGTCGGTGAACTGCTCGGGCAGCAACCGGGGACGCGTGCCGCGGTAGTCGGCCAGCGCGGCGAGGACGCGCTCGGCGGGCGCGTCGATCCGTCGGGTGGTCGTTGCGCTCACGGTGCTCATGCTTCCCACCCTGCCAGATCTGCGATTGGCTGTTGCACGTGGTGACGAGCGACACCCTGCGCGGCTGGGCGTTGGAGCTGCCCGAGGCCGTCGAGGAGGAGACGTGGGGCGCGGCGACGTTCCGGGTGCGGACGAAGATCTTCGTCATCCTCCGCGCCGAGGACGGTGTCGCCTCGGTCAAGGCCTCGAAACCCGACCAGGCCGAGCTCATCGCCGGTGACGCGGAGACCTACCGGGTCGCCTCGCACGTCGGCCGCTTCGGCTGGGTGGAGGTGACGCTGGCGAGCGCGGACCCGACCGAACTGCACTCCGTCGTGCTGGAGGCCTGGCGCCGCACGGCGCCGAAACGCCTGCAGGTCACCCTCCCCGACCACCTCAAGACCCTCCTCCCCGCGGCGCCCGTTGTGGACCGTTGACGCATCGGGCCGAACTGATTGGCCCGATGCGTCAACGGTCCGAACCCGCCAGCGCGACGGCGATCCCGTCGAGGATGTCGTGCTCGGAGGTGACGACCTCGGTGATCCCGGCCTCGGCCTCGACGCGGTCGAGGACCGCGCGCCAGACCAGCGCGCCGGCACCGATGACGTCGACGCGACCGGGGTGGACGAAGGGCATCGCGGCGCGTTCGGCGCGGGTCGCGTGCAGCAGCCGGTCGCAGGCCGCGCGGACCTGGCCGAGCGGGAGCCGGACCCCGTGCAGGACACCGGGAACGTACTCGGCGAGCTCCATCGCGGCGGCGGTGATCGTGGTGATCGAGCCGGCCACGCCGACGAGGGTGCGGGCCCGGGCCAGCGGGACGTCGCAGGCGGCGAGGGCCGCGTCGACGTCCGCGCGGGCCGCAGCGATCTGCCCGGGCGCGGCCGGGTCGTCGTGCAGGTGCCGCTCGGTCATCCGGACCGAGCCGATGTCGAGCGAGCGGGCCGCCTCGACGTCACGGGCCCCGAGGACGAGTTCCGTCGACCCCCCGCCGAGATCGACGACGAGGAAGGGAGCGCCGGCGTCGCCGAGTTCACGGGTGGCCCCGGCGAAGCTCAGCGCGGCCTCCTCGTCCCCGGTGACGACGTCGGGCTCGACCCCCAGGCGCGCGTGGATCCCGGCGAAGAACTCGTCACGGTTGGAGACGTCCCTCGACGCGGACGTCGCGACGAAGCGGATCGCCTCCGGCTGGTGCCGCGCGATCAGCGCCGCGGCGCGGTCGACGGCGGAGAACGTGCGCTGCAACGCTTCCGGGGCGAACGCGCCGGTCCGGTCGACGCCCTGGCCGAGGCGGACGACCTCCATCGTCCGCTCGAGCTCCACGCTGGCCCCCTGCTCGGCGACGTCGGCGATGTCCGCGATGAGCAGGCGCAGCGAGTTCGTCCCGCAGTCGATCGCGGCGACGCGGCGGCTCACGCGATCGGCCCGTGCGGGCAGACGGCGGGCCAGCCACCGTCGGCGGCGAGTCGTTGCAGGGTCTGGTCCCCCAACGGGTTCACCCCCGGGCCGGCGGCCAGGGCGTGGCCGACGAGGGCGTGCAGGCACTTCACCCGCGAGGGCATCCCCCCGGCGGAGATGCCCGCGATCTCCGGGACGTCGGCGTCGCCGAGGGCGGCACGGCGTCGCAGGTAGTCCTCGTGGGCGGCCGCGTAGGCGGTGGCGAGGTCGGGGTCGGCGGCGAGCTGCTCGCTCATCTCGCGCATGACGCCCTCGGCCTCCAGGGTGCTGATGGCACCCGCGGCGGTCGGGTCGACGAGGTAGTACGTCGTGGGGAACGGGGTGCCGTCGGGGAGTCGCGGGGCGGTCTCGACGACGTCGGGGCGGCCGCACCGGCAGCGGTGGGCGATGGCGACCACTCCGCGCGGGACCCGGCCCAGGCGTTCGGCGATGCTGTCCAGGTCGGCCTGGGTGGCGGGGGTGGAACCGGTCACGACGATCTCACTTCGGGCTCACTTCGGGCTCACTTCGAGGTGGTGGAGCTGGAACTGCCGGAGAGTCCCGGCGTCTTGGCCGGGGCGGCGTTGTCGGGGTTGCCCGCCAGGCGCAACGACTCCCAGATGTTCTCGTACCAGGCGGCGGAGGGTTTCGGCACCGTCGTCGCGGCCTGCTGCGGTGGTACCTCGTCGGCGTCGGTCGAACCGTCGACGGCGTAGGGGACCTCGCCGGGCATCACGAACCGCAGCCGCTCGCGCGCCTGGGTGATGACGTAGGCGTCGTCCTTCCAGCGCTGCTCCTGGGCCTGCGCGGCGCTGAGGTCGGTCTGCTGCTGGGAGATCTGCGCGTTCAGCCGGCCGATCTCGGACCGCTGCTCGAGCCACTTCTGCAGGCTGGGCACGAGGAAGATCGCGAGCAGCAGCGCGACGACGGAGAGTACGAGGACGCGCGGACCGCGGGTGCGCCGCCGCTCGGCCGCCGACATGGTGGCCCCGCTGCGACCGCGGGCGGCAGCGGCGGGACGGGTGGCCGGTGCGGCGCCGGCCGCGCGTCGGGTGTTGCCCGGACCCCGACCGGGGCGGGAGGCAGCACTGCGCCCCGCGGTCCCGCCCGAGCGGGGGCCGCGAGGCGCAGCCGGTCGTCGCGAACCCATGGGTCCAGCTTCTCCCGTGTCCTGCCGGTATCCGGTCAGGCGCGCCCGGTGAAGGCGGCCGAGCGCGGGAAGGCCTTGGCGCCGGCGTAGACCGCGGCGTCGTCAAGCTCCTCCTCGATGCGCAGGAGCTGGTTGTACTTGGCGACGCGCTCGGAACGGGCCGGGGCGCCGGTCTTGATCTGACCCGAGCCCACGGCGACGGCCAGGTCGGCGATCGTGGTGTCCTCGGTCTCGCCCGAACGGTGGCTCATCATGGTGCTGAAACCGTTGCGGTGGGCCAGGTCCACGGCGTCGAGGGTCTCGGTGAGCGTACCGATCTGGTTCACCTTGACCAGCATCGAGTTCCCCGCGCCGAGGTCGATGCCCTTCTGCAGACGCTCCGGGTTGGTGACGAACAGGTCGTCGCCGACGAGCTGGATCTTGCCGCCGAGGGCGTTGTTGATGTGCACCCAGCCGTCCCAGTCGTCCTCGGACAGCGGGTCCTCGATGGAGACCAGCGGGTACTCGGACACGAGGCCCTCGTAGTAGCCGGTCATCCACTCCGCGGAACGCTTCGAGCCCTCGAAGTCGTAGCCGTCCGTGCCGTAGAACTCGGTCGCGGCGACGTCGAGCGCGAGCGCGATGTCGGAACCGGCGGTGTAGCCGGCCTTGCCGATGGCCTCGACGATCAGGTCGAGGGCGTCCTTGTTGCTGGGCAGGTCGGGGGCGAAGCCGCCCTCGTCACCCAGGCCGGTCGAGAGACCGCGCTCCTTGAGGACGGCCTTGAGCGCGTGGTACGTCTCCGCGCCCCAGCGCAGCGCCTCGCGGAAGGACGACGCACCGATCGGGGCGATCATGAACTCCTGGATGGCGACGCCGGTGTCGGCGTGCGCACCACCGTTGACGATGTTCATCATCGGCACGGGCAGGACGTGCGCGTTCGGGCCACCGAGGTAGCGGAACAGCGGCAGGTCCGCGGCCGAGGCGGCGGCCTTCGCGACGGCGAGGGAGACACCGAGGATGGCGTTCGCGCCGAGGCGGCTCTTGGTGGGGGTGCCGTCCAGGTCGAGCATGACCCGGTCGATGATCCGCTGCTCGTGGGCGTCGTGACCGACGAGAGCCGGCCCGATCTCCTCGATGACGGCTTCGACGGCCTGCTCGACGCCCTTGCCCAGGTAGCGACCCTTGTCGCCGTCCCGACGTTCGTTGGCTTCGTAGGCACCGGTGGAGGCGCCCGACGGCACCGCCGCCCGGGCGAACGTGCCGTCGTCGAGGAGGACCTCGACCTCGACGGTGGGGTTTCCGCGCGAATCCAGGATCTCGCGGGCTCCGACGGCCTCGATGGTGGCCACACGCACTCCTCGTAATGCTCGACAACGTGTTCAGGGCTTTGCGCTCCGAGCCTAGTGGCTCGGACGCTGATCACCGCGAGAGCGTCTGCCACCCCAGCCGGCCCGCCCCGACGAGACCGGACATCCGGGGCAGCGCGGACGTGCTGATCCGCACGTCGGCGAGGTGCGGGTAGACGGCGAGCTCGGCGTAGGCGCGGCGCAGCGGCTCCATCAGGACGTCACCGGCCGAGGCCACTCCCCCGCCGACGACGACGTCCTCGAGGTCGAAGAGGGCCGCGGTGGACAGGAACGCCGACGCCAGGGCGCGGGTACCGCGGGCGATGACGTCGAGGGCGATCGGGTCGCCGGCCCGGGCGTCGGTGGTGAGGACCTTCGCGTCGACGTGCTCGCCCGCGCGCCAGCCCCGGCCCAGGGCGGCGCGGACCATCGCGGGCCCGCTGGCGTAGGACTCCACGACCCCGTGGGCGCCCGAGCCGGGCAGCAGTTCCCCGTCCAGGACGACCCCGACGTGGCTGATGAACCCGGCGTTGCCGGTCTTGCCGGACAGGATGCGGCCGTCCAGGACGATCCCGCCGCCGATGCCGGTGGACACGACGACACCCATCATCGAGTGCGACCCCTCGGCGGCCCCGATCCACTGCTCGGCCGCGGCGAAGCACTGACCGTCCTGCGCGAGCGCGGCGGAGACGTTGCGGCCCAGGACTTCCGACGCGGTCCGGGCGACGTGCTCGACGAGCGGGAAACCCCGCAACGAGACGATGTTCACCGGGTGCACGGTGCCGCTCACGGTGTCGACGGGACCGGCGGACCCGACGCCGACGACGTCGGCCACCTCGAGGCCCTGCTCCCGGGCCGAGCGCAGGACGTCGGTGACCAGGCCCTCCAGCGCCGACGCGACGGCGTTCGCGCTCGTCTGGTCGGTGGGCACCTCGCGATCCAGCCGCACGGTCCCGTCGTCCCCGACGAGGCCTGCGGCGATCTTCGTCCCGCCGATGTCGATGGCCAGCACGTTCGTCACGTCGGGGACCCTACCGAGAGGTCGCCTCGCGCTCGGCCGCCCGTGCGGTCGTCTCCAGCCGCCGGGTGGCCGTGCGCAGCGCCGCCTCCGGGTCCACCCCGGACGCGTGGGCACGGCGGACCAGGTCCAGCAGTTCCCGGCCGAACGACTCCTCGTCCCCACCCTCGTCGGGGACCGCGTCGTCCAGCCCGTTGCGCTGGAGCCGCCCCAGGACCTTGTCGGCGCGGGCCAGCGCCGGCAGCGACAACGGGATGCCGTCCAGCACGCTCTCGCGCGCCTTCTCGGTCGCCTTGATCGCGTCCCACCCCGCCTGCAGGTCCTCGGCGACGGCCTCGCCGGCGAAGACGTGCGGGTGGCGGCGTTCGAGCTTGCTGACGATGGCCGCCGCGACGTCGTCGATGTCGAACGGCTCGTCGGCGGACTCCTGCGCGACGCGGGCGTGGAAGACGACCTGCAGCAGCAGGTCCCCGAGTTCGTCGCGCAGTTCCTCCCGCGTCCCGTTCTCGACGGCGTCGACGACCTCGTAGCTCTCCTCCACCAGGTACTTCAGCAGGCTGACGTGGGTCTGCTGGGCGTCCCACGGGCAACCGCTGGGTGAGCGGAGGCGGTCCATGACGGCGACGAGGTCGAGGAGTCGGGATCCGGCCGGGGTCTCGCTCATGGGCTGCACGATACGAGTGCACCGAGGTAGGTGGCCGACCTAGACTCGTGCCGACGGCCTGAGGAGGCGAGCGCGATGACCGTGGCCACACCACTCCCTGCCGGCGAGCCCATGTCGTGGGAGCAGTACGAAGCCCTGCCGGGAGGCCCTCGTCGTGAGTACATCGATGGAGTCGTGATCGTGACACCCAGCCCGGGCCTCAGCCACCAGAACATCTCGCTGGCCTTGGTGGTGATGCTGCGAGCAGTCCTGCCGGCGACTCACTCGGCGACCTTCGCCTGGGCGTGGAAACCGGGGAAGGACGAGTTCATCCCCGACGTCATGGTGTGGGCCCGCGAGGACGAGAGCGGGGACGCGCGCTTCACCGGTGTCCCGGCGCTCGCGGTCGAGGTGCTCTCGACCAACCGCAGCGACGACCTGCTCCTGAAGATGGCCAAGTACGCCGCGGCCGGCCTGCCGAACTACTGGATCGTCGACCCGCGGGAGCGCACGATCAGCGTTCACGTCCTCGACGACAGCGGGGTCTTCCGGGCCGACCGGGTCCTGCGGGACGGCGATGCCGCCGTCCCGCTGTCCTTCGGACCCGCCTCGTTGACGATCGACGTGACCGCCCTCCTGCCCTAGACCGGTCAGCGCGCGTTGACCGCCGCCACCGCCGCCGTCTGCTCCAGCAGCACGGAGTTCACGAACTCCGTCGCCCAGGTCAGCATCTCCGCGTCGCGCAACGGCTTGCCCCCGATCCGCGCGGTCATCGGCGCCGGCACCAGCGCCACCGACAACGCGGGTTTGAGCAGCGTCCCCGGGTAGAGCCGCTTCAACCGGAGCTCGCGCGACTCCGGCAGGTCGATCGGGGCGAACCGGACCTGCTTGCCCTGCAAGGACACCTCGCGCAGCCCGGCCTTGCGGGCGGCGATGCGGAACTTCGCCACCTCGAACAGGTTGAGCACCGGCTGCGGCGGGTTGCCGTAGCGGTCGACGAGTTCCGCGTGCAGTTCGACGAGGTCGGTGTCGGAGTTCGCCGCGGCCATCCGCCGGTAGGCGTCGAGGCGCAACCGCTCGGAGGGCACGTAGTCGTGCGGCACGTGCGCGTCCACGGGCAGCTCGATCTTGACCTCGGTGGGTTCCGGCTCCTCGTTGCTCCCCGCCCCGGACACCTGGTTGCGCGCGTCGGCGACGGCGTCGGCCACCATCCGCATGTAGAGGTCGAAACCGACCCCCGCGATGTGCCCGGACTGCTCGCCGCCGAGCATGTTCCCCGCGCCACGGATCTCGAGGTCCTTCATCGCGACGGCCATCCCCGACCCGAGGTCGGTGTGCTGGGCGATCGTCGCGAGCCGGTCGTGCGCGGTCTCGGTGAGGGGCTTCTCCGGCGGGAACAGGAAGTAGGCGTAAGCCCGTTCCCGGCCACGTCCGACCCGACCGCGCAGCTGGTGCAGCTGCGAGAGACCCATGGCGTCCGCGCGTTCCACGATGAGCGTGTTCGCGTTGGAGATGTCGAGACCGGTCTCGACGATCGTCGTGCAGACCAGGACGTCGAAGCGCTTCTCCCAGAAGTCGACGACGACCTGTTCGAGGCGGTGCTCGCCCATCTGCCCGTGCGCGGTCGCGATCCGCGCCTCCGGGACGAGTTCCTTCAGCCGGGCCGCGGTGCGCTCGATGGACTGCACCCGGTTGTGGACGTAGAACACCTGGCCCTCGCGCAGGAGTTCCCGCTTGATGGCCGCGGTGATCTGCTTCTCCTCCTGGCCCCCGACGTAGGTCAGGACCGGGTGGCGTTCCTCCGGCGGGGTCGCCAGCGTCGACATCTCGCGGATGCCCGTCACGGCCATCTCGAGCGTGCGCGGGATCGGCGTCGCGCTCATCGCCAGCACGTCGACGTTGGTGCGCAACGTCTTCAGCGCCTCCTTGTGCTCGACGCCGAAGCGCTGTTCCTCGTCGACCACCACGAGGCCGAGGTCCTTGAACTGGATCTCGCCGCTGAGCAGGCGGTGGGTGCCGATGACGATGTCGACGGAACCGTCGGCCAGGCCGGCGATCGTCTCCTTCGCCTCCTTGCCCGGGGTGAAGCGGGACAGCGGTTTCGCGACGACGGGGAACTGGGCGAAGCGCTCGGCGAAGGTCTTGAAGTGCTGCTGCACCAGCAGCGTCGTCGGCACCAGGACGGCGACCTGCTTGCCGTCCTGCACGGCCTTGAACGCGGCGCGCAGGGCGATCTCCGTCTTGCCGTACCCGACGTCACCGCAGATGAGTCGGTCCATCGGGACCGGTTTCATCATGTCGGCCTTGACCTCGTCGATGCTGGCCAGCTGGTCCGGCGTCTCGACGTAGGGGAAGGCGTCCTCGAGCTCGCGCTGCCACGGGGTGTCGGGGCCGAACTGGTAGCCCTTGGTCGCCATCCGGGCCGAGTACAGCTTGATGAGGTCGCCGGCGATCTGCTTGACCGCCCGGCGGGCGTTGTTCTTCGTCTTCGACCAGTCCGAACCGCCCATCTTGGACAGCGTCGGCGCTTCACCACCGGTGTACTTGGTGACCTGGTCGAGGGTGTCGGAGGGGACGAACAGGCGGTCCCCGGGCTGGCCGCGCTTGCTCGGCGCGTACTCGAGGACGAGGTACTCCCGCGTCGCGCCCTGGATCGTCCGCTGCACCATCTCGATGAACCGGCCGACGCCGTGCTGTTCGTGCACGACGAAGTCGCCAGGACGCAGGGCGAGCGGGTCGACGGCGTTGCGGCGACGACGCGGGGCCATCCGCCGCATGTCCTTCGTGGACTGCCCGCCCACGCCGGTGATGTCGGCTTCGGTGACCAGCGCGGTCTTCAACGTCTCCGCGACGAACCCGTGCTCGACGGTGGCGGTCGTGACCGTCACGATCGACGGCGCGGGTTCCTCGAGGAGGTCGTCGACGAGGCGGGCCGGGACGTCCTCGCCGGAGAGCATCTCGACGAGGCGCTTCGCGGGGCCGTGGCCCTCGGTCGTCACGACGATGCGCCAGCCCGCGGAGGCGAGGTCGCGCAGTTCCCCCAGCGCCTTCTCCGTCTCGCCGCGGTAGCCGGTGACGTCGCGGGCGGCGACGCGCAGGATCCGGACGTCCTCGAGGTCGCGCAGGTCCCCGTCGGAGTCCAGCGAGGTAATCGACCACCAGGGACGACCGGTGAGCTCGGCGTGGCCGCGGACCTCGGCCAGCGTCGCGAAGGAGGAAGAGCCCAGGTCGACCGGGGTCGCCCCACCGGCGGCGGCGTTCATCCAGGCGGCGTCGAGGAACTCCGCCCCGGTCGCCACGAGGTCGTGGGCGCGGGAGCGGACCTTCTCCGGGTCGGCCAGCACGACGTGGGTGCCCGCGGGCAGCACGTCGAGCAGCGGTTCCATCCCGTCGACCAGGGCCGGGGCCAGCGACTCCATGCCCTCGACCGCGATCCCCTCCGCGATCTTGGCCAGGACGTCGGCCGCGCCGGGCAGGGTCTCCATCAGGGCCCGGGCGCGTTCGCGGACCAGGGGCGTCAGGAGCAGTTCGCGACACGGCGGGGCCCACACCCCGTCGGGTTCGACCTCGAGGGTGCGCTGGTCGGCCACGGAGAAGGACCGGACCTCCTCGACCTCGTCGCCGAAGAACTCCACGCGCAGCGGGTGCGGCCGCGTCGGCGGGAAGACGTCGAGGATGCCGCCGCGCACGGCGAACTCACCGCGCCGCTCCACCATGTCCACGCGCGCGTAGGCGGCGGCCGCGAGCGCCGCGACGGAGGCGTCCAGCCCGGCGTCGTCACCGGCCCGCAGCCGGACGGGTTCGAGGTCGGCGAGGCCCTTGACCAGCGGCTGCAGCACGGCGCGCACGGGGGCGACGACGACGCGGATCTCCCCCGTCGTCGGGTCGTCCGGGGAGGGGTGCGCGAGGCGGCGGAGCACGGCGAGGCGCTGGGCGACGGTGTCGCTGCGCGGGGAGAGCCGTTCGTGCGGCAGCGTCTCCCAGGCCGGGAACTCCGCGACCTGGTCGGCCGGCAGGTAGCACCGCAGCCAGGTGACCATGTCCTCGCACTCGCGGCCCGTCGCGGTGACGACGAGGAGCGGGCGTTCGGCGGCGAAGGCCGCGATCAGCGCGGGGCGGACCCCGAGGGGGGCGACGACGTCGAGCGCGGAACTCCCGCCCTCGTGCGCGGTCTCGACGGCGGCGCGGACAGCGGATTCGGTGCGCAGGACGTCGAGCAGGCCGTTGAGGCTCACGAACACTCCGTGTCTTCAGGTGCGGGGGTTTTGCAGAGGGAGAGATCGGGGTGGGAGGGGTGCGGCCAGCCTACGTCCGCCCTCCGACACGAGCCCTCCGTGAGCGTCGCCGGACCGGCCGCGCCGCCGCACTCGCTACTGTCGCGGCGTGTCCGGCTACTCCGAGCAGTCCCCCGACGAGCCGTCGCCGACCCGCCGCGCACTGCCCCGGGAGGGCCGCGGCCGGCGGCGGCGCCCGCTGCGGATCGTGCTCGGCGTCCTGGTCCTGCTCCTCCTGGCCTGGGCCGTCGCCGTCGCTGTCGCCGGCGTGCAGGCCGGCCGGTCCCTGCAGAAGGTCGCCGACGCCGCCCCCGCCCTGGAGCGGCAGGTGCGCGACAAGGACTTCGCCGGCGCGCAGGAGCGCGCGGAAGGGGTCAAGGACGACGCGGCCGCCGCGGACCGGGCCACCGGTCAGCTCCCCTACCGCCTCGCCGAGCACCTCCCCTGGCTCGGCGCCCAGCTGGCGGCCGTCCGCGGCGGCGCGCACGCCGCGGCCCTGCTCACCGAGCCGCTGCCGGACGCCCTCGGGAGCGCCGAGGCCGTCGTGGGCGACGGTCTCGTCTCGGCGGACCAGACGGTGAACGTCGCCGCGATCGCGCAGCTGACGCCGATCGTCACCGACTACCAGGCGCGGGTCGCCGCCGCGCGGACAGCGCTGGCGGAAGGCGAGCGCGCCGCGGTGCTGGGCGTCATCGCGGACCGCCTCGAACCGGTCTCCCGGCAGCTCGACGACGTCGCCGGCCCCTTGGACACCGCGGCGGAGGTGCTGCCGCAGCTGCCCTCCCTGCTGGGGGCGGACGGCGCGCGCACCTTCCTCGTGGCCTTCACCAACCCCGCGGAGATCCGGCCGGTGCAGGGCATCGTGGGCGCCTACGCCTACCTCACCGTGGACCAGGGCAAGATCTCCCTCACCCGGACCGGTACCGACGCCGAGCTCTACGACGCCCGCGCGGACGTCTCCGCGGTCGGGGCGGAGTTCGCGGCCCTCTACGGGCAGGACGCGGCGATCATCCAGAACGTCACCGCGGGGGGCAGTGCCGACGAGGCGGGTGTCCTCACCTCCTCGCTCTTCACCGACGGTGGGCTCCCCACCCCCGACGTCGTCGTCTTCGTGGACCCGGTCGGGCTCGGCCAGCTGCTGGGCCCCGACCACGCCGCACTGGGGCTCGGCCCGTTCGGGGACGTCGCCACCGCGGACATCGCCAAGACCCTGATGTACGACGCCTACGTCACCTACGGCGCCGACAACGACGCCCGCAAGGCGTTCCTGGCGGCGACCTCGGCCGCCGCGTTCGAGGCCGTGCTCTCCGACGGGCTGTCGACGACGGCCCTGGACGGTGCCCGCACCGCGATCGGCTCCGGACACCTCGCGGTGTGGTCCTCCCGGGCGCAGGAGCAGGACGCGCTCGTCGCGGCAGGGGTCGCCGGCGTGCTGGGCGACCCGGCGAGCGCCGGACCGGTCGCGCGGATCGGGCTGACCAACACCGAACCGTCCAAGCTGGACTTCTGGTTGCAGCCGGCGGTCGAGGTCTCCGCGCCGTGCGCGAAGGTCGGCCCGGCGACCTCCTCGGTGCAGCTGACCCTGACGAACACGGTGCCCGAGACGATCCCGGCCTACGTCGCCAACGCGACGGCCCGCTCGGCGATCGGCAAGCGCACCGCGCAGGACACGGTGTCGTTCTGGGTCGCGCCGTGGGTCGGCCTGGACCGGGTGACGGTGGACGGTCAGGTGGTCGGGACCGCGGTGGACGGCGAGGAGGGCTGGCGGCTGGTGCGCCTGACCGTCGACGTCCCCCCGGGTGCGCCGGTGGTCGTGAGGTGGGAGCTGAGCGGTGCGGCCGACACCCTCCCGCGGACGGTCACGGGACCCAGCACCGCAACCGCGCCGACCCTCACCGCCGGTAGCTGTACTCCGTGAGGGTTCACCCGAACGTGTAGAAGTGGTCACTCTCGTCACAACACGGGCCGAGAATGGACCGATTGACTGGACTACAGGGGTGACGTTCCGTCATCCTGGGGTCCGCTCCGCGATCACTGGGTTCTGCGGGGCATTCGAAAGTGGGGGGACCACGTGCGCAAGACCACCGCCCGGCTGGCTGCTGCCGGCGTTCTGACCGTCGCCGCTCTCGGCGCCACCTCCGGGGCGGCCTTCGCCGACAACTACGCCCCGTCGACCCCGACGCCGACCGTGTCGGACGTCGTGACGCCTTCGGCGAGCCCGACCACCGGGGGTTCCACCACCCCGTCGCGCTCCACCACCCCGGCCGCCGTGGGCAACTCCAACGACGAGCTGGCCTACACCGGCGCCGACGTCCTGCCCTGGGCCGCCGCCGGCACCGTCCTGGTGCTGGGGGGCGCCGCGATGGTCGTCGCGAGCCGCCGCAAGCCGGGTCGCTCGCACTGAGCTGTTTCCACGTCTAGTAGCTCCTGACGTACGGAGCCGGCCGGGGATCCCCGGCCGGCTTCCGTCTTCCTGACTCACGCCGACATCCGAGGAAGACCCCCCGCACCTCAGCGATCACCGATTCGTGGAGACCGACCTCGACCGCCGAGCAGAGTGACGGAGCCACTTCTCGAGCGGGCGCTCGAACCAGGTGTGAGCCACACCGGCCAGGGCCCACGCGGAAACTGCGAGGAGCACGACGGCCACGATTCCGGCCAGGTCCCGGTACAGCGGAAGCAGCCGCTCAGCCAGGCCGAGCACCGGACCGCTGAGCAGGTAGAGCGCGAAGGACCACTTCCCCAACATCGTCCAGACGCGACCGGTGAGGCGGCCACTGCGACCACGAAGATCACGACTACTCGTGGCCACGAGCAGGCAACCGACCGCTGGGATGATCATCACTGTGGCGATGGGTCTGCTGAGCGGCTCCCGCCAAGACATGGCGATGACCGAAACAGCCGACAGAGCGAGCAGAACGAGCGCGGTGTTGACTCCACCTGCCAAGCTCACGGCTCGGCGAACCTCCGCAGCGATGACCACCCGGTCACGAAGACCCCGACGTTGAACGACGGATTGACTCACAGAGCTGAATTCATCGGTCAGGCCACCCCGCTGGAGTTGTCACGGTTGCTCACCGAAGGAGGGAGGAAGACCCTGGCGGCGGCAAGTGTGCGAAGGCTGGTGAGCGTCGCCAAGCGCGATGCGACGGCCGTCCGGTGCTCACGGCTGGCCGACAAGGTTTCGATGCTCAGGGGACACAGCTCGCCGTCTCGTCGCACGTGACAGGACTCCGGGACGTCGACCGCGGACGACAACGACGCCCATGAGACTCGTGGACGTGGACCGCAGCAGACGGACGGCACGTTCCACGTCGCGCCTCGGCGTGCCTTCACCGATCACCAGGACGGTTTGCTCCACGACCTGGGCCCACATCAATGCGTCCGCGTTCTCGAGCACTGCTGGACCGTTCACGAAAGTGAGGCGGTCCTCTGGACCGCTCAGCGACTGGAGGCGCGACCGCAGGGTACCGGCGGACGGCAGGAACAATCTGTCGTCCTCCTGAGCTCCCGCCCCGACCACTTCGACGGAGGCCGTCGACTCGCGGCGAAAACCAGCGGTGTTCCCGAAGACCTGTGCGAGGTTGCCACTCGCCTCGATGGCGAGCACCTGCGAGAGACGACCCGCAGCGACGTCGGCGTCCACCGCCACAACCCGACTGTGCGCGGCGTCCGCAAGCCTGACCAGTCCTGCGGTGATCGACGTGGTGTCGAGGGTCTGGTCGGCCGTCACCACGAGGATGGCGCGCCCGGCACGATCCGGGGCAGCCGCCTGAAGTCGGGTCATGAGGAAGCGGTAGGTGGCTGCAGCCGCGTAACCCTGAGGGCTGTCCTCGTCCCGGAGGAGACACGCGTCGACCTCCTGCAGGACCTCCAGACCGACGCCATCCCTGATCTGGTCCTCGTCGGTGTAGCCGACCCGCCAAGCCAGTCTGGTGAAAGCACCGGCGAGCCCCAGCGCCAGGCCCGCGAGTGCCCCGAGCACGAGGAGTTCCGGCCTGCTCTCTCCGATGGGAGAGGTCGGCACCGTCGCCGGCCGGGCGAGGGTGACGGCCACCGGAGAGGCCTCCCCCGATCGCTCGGTCTCGAGCTGAGGGGCGAGTTCGGCGAACTGATCGGCGATGAGGTTCGCCGCCTCCGCCGCGAGCTGCGGATCCGCATCGGTGACGCGAACGTTGATGAGTACCGTGTCCAGGGGAGCGCTCGCCTCGACCCGCCCGGCGAACTCGTTGACGGTCAAGGGCAACCCCAGTCGACTGATCACTGGCTCGAGCACCCGCGGTGAGCTCACCAGTTCGACGTACGACTTCACACGCTGCTGCGCGAACTGCCCACTCTGGTTCAGACCCGCACTGTCCGCACTGTTGCTCGTCGTGCCGACGAAGAGCTGAGCTTCAGCCTGATACGCAGGCCGTGACAGACCAGCGAACACGAAAGCCGTCACCATCCCGCCCCCCGTCAGCAGAACGATCAGCCGCCAGTGGCGGCGCAGAGCCATACGGTAGAACTGCACAGGAACTCCTTGGACAGTGGTAGGAGGAAGGACGCCGAGGCGCGTTGTCGACGAGGCGGAGCGACGCTTGTGCATTGCGTCCCTCACCGCGAACGACGTGTAGGCCGCGAGAGTCGTGAAGATGACGTTGGACTTGAGGAAGATGCTTTCCGTCGACGAACTCGCCAGCAGGAACACCACCACCACGATCCCGAAGCGGGCGATGGAAGTCTCGCCGGCTTGGTAGGCCCGGACAGCAGCAACCACAGTCGTGCCGAGGCTGACCAGCAAGAGCAGCACACCGACGGCACCCAGGTCGAGCCACAGGTCGAGAATCCCGTTGTGCGCGTGTCGCGGCAGCCACGAGATGTGCGCCCACACCGCTGCGCTGGGAGCGTCGGCACCTCCCCAGAAGCCGCTGAATCCGAAACCCACCCAAGGATGCATTTCGATGCTCTGCACCACGTAGTGCCACAGAGGAGTACGCCCCGTGAGACTGGAGTCCTTCCCCAGGAGCGACAGGACGACGGCCGGGCGGAGCCCGACGAGATAGGCCACCAACAGCACCGCTACGAAAGCGACCGCGATGGACGGGGTGACACCAGGACGACGTCGCCGATTCGGGAAGAGCCACAATCCGACAAGACACATCACGAAGACGACCAAGGCGCTCCGTGCCTGCGAACCCACCAAGAGCACTACGGAGACGAAAGCCAGCAGTTGGAGGACGACGCGCTGTCGCTTCACCACGCCATCGGCACCCGCCAGAACCAGAGCTGCTACCGCGGTCAAGCCCGCGAAGCGACCCAGGTTGTTCTTGAACAGGAACACACCGCGCCAGCCGAGGGCGGACGTTCCCCATTCCGGCAGCAGCCAGATGGTCAGGACGCTCAAGACCATGGTCGCCCCGAGGACGAGCACCAAGAGGCGCAGGACTTGTGCAAAGGAGAACCTCGTAGCCAGATGCAGACCGAAGGTCGCGGTGAGGACCACCGCCACGCCTCTGCGAATCGAAAGCGCCGGATCTGCGGACCAGGCGGAACTGGCCAGGACGAAGACTAAGAGCGCAACGAGCGCCGGATCCCTCGCGGCGATCTCGAGCGCGACCGGCAATCGGGGCGCCAGGGCGCACGCCATCACTGCGTAGGTACCGAGAAACACGAGCTGCAACCGGGTATCGCTCGGGGCGACCGCGTTGATGTCGAAGAACGGTGTCGGCTGCGCTGCCAAGACCACGACGGCTCCGGTCAGCAGAAGAAGGACCATCCCGGCGTAGAGGCTTGCGCTGCGTTGTCTGGCGGCGATCCTCCGCGTCAACGGGGTCGCGGCAGTCACGACAGGTGCTCCGCGAGGACACGGTCGTACAAGGACTCGAGGAGGTTCCCCTGGTGGGTGATGTCGTGCGCCCTCGCGGCGTCCATCGCACGCCGACGGAGTGTGTCCTGGAGGCGAGGTGACGTGACCACTCGATGGATCGATCTCGCGAGCCCAACCACGTCATGGGGGTCGACGAGGATCCCGGTGATCCCGTCCTCGATGGCCTCCGGCGCTCCCGCACTCCGGCTGGCCACGACCGGAAGCCCCGCAGCCTGAGCCTCCCGGATGACGGTCGGTAGGCCTTCTGAATCCCCGTTGCGGGCTTGGACGCTCGGCACCACGAGGACGCTGGCGCGCTGCATGTGTGCCCGCACATCCTCATGGCTCAAGCTGCCGACGAAGAGCACCGTGGGGCAATGGCGTTCGGCGAACGCCTGGAGCTGAGCCTTGTCGGGACCGTCCCCCGCGATGACCGCCGACACCTCGCAACCCCTCGCGCGCAGGAGCGCGAGAGCCTCGAGCAAGTATGCGACTCCCTTCTTCTCCACGAGTCGACCCACGAAGAGGACGCCTGCTCGGAGCCGTTCGTGTCCCGGCGAAGCGAAGGCGGAGAAGTCGACACCAACTTGGTGGCTACGAATCTTCTCCGGTGGGCATCCCGCGGCCACGACCCGTTCTGCGATGAAGTCGGACACAGCGATGCAGAGAGCCGCCTCGCGAAAGATCGTGGCGCGATGACGCACGTACTCACGACCGCTCGCGCTCATCCGTCGCAGCGCACGGTCGTTCGTGGTCGCGTCAGCACCGTGGAACGTCACGACCAGCGGTACGCCGACTCGACGAGCCAACTGCAGTCCGCGCCACGCCTCGGTACCGAAGTGGGCGTGCAGAAGGACGACACGTCTCTTCACCAGTTCGGCCGACAGCAAAGCCGAAGTCCCAGTCACTTTGGCCGCCGCCACCGCGAGTCGCGGACGCCGGTGAAGTCGGTCCAGCAGAAGTGTTCGATCGGCAGGCAGTTCGAGCTCACGAGCATCCGTCAGTCCGACGTAATGCGGCTGGTAGCGCGTCAGGCTCTCCCCCTGGGTGCGAACGAACGTTTCCGAACGAGGAAGGAGCGTCGTCTTCCACAAGGCAATCGGGCCGCCACTCACGAAGAGGTCTCCTCACGGGAGAGGTCGCCAGAGGCGTCGACGGGGAACTCGGCAGCCCCAACGGAGCCGAGACGAGACCGGAGGGCCCGGTCGGCGATGGCTCCATAAGCGATCCAATTCAGGACATTCACCGCAGCCGTCGCCAAGCCGATCCCGGGCACCCCCAGCAAGCGCACCAGCAGCAGGTCGAGGACCAGGTTGAGGGAGATCCCGAGCACGGTCACCAGTGGCATCCACCGCGTCGAGCGAACCGCCAGCAGAACCCGGACGCAGACCTGTGTTGCCAGCGCGAACGGAATCCCCAGGGCAGCGGTCGTGAAGGTCCACGCCAAGATCGAAGGATCGTCCAAGGAGAGCGCGGAACTCATGAGAGGCCGGAACACGAAGACGAGAGGAACCGCTACGAGCACGACTCCCCCTCCGACGACCAGGACCACACGTCGGGCGCGAAGGTGCTCGACTCGCAGATCATTCCAATTCTGCTCGGCCGCGTGGCCGGCCCACCGCGATCCCAGCACGAGACCGACCCCTGACAGGAGGAAGAGGATCGGCGTGTAGACCATGCGCTGACTCAACTCGACGGTCGTGATCGCGGCGGCGCCGAGGCCGATGGCGATGGTTTTGTCGACGAAGGGGCTCAAGGCCCCCAGTGACGTCGAAACCGCCTGTGGGCCAGCTGATCTCCAAAACTGACGCTGCGAGGGGACCGACGTGGAGTGACTCGGTCGACGACCGTCCCCTGGCCGATCACCCAGGAGAGAACGCGCCCGGAGCTCGAGGACGACGAGTCGACCCAACTCCCCCACCACCAGACCCACCGGGACCGCGACGATCCCGATCTCCTGGCGCAGGAAGAATCCCGAGATCAGGGCGACGAGGGTGCGCATGCCCACACTGGCGGTCGGCAGTCCGAACGAGCCGAAGGCGTAGAAGGTGCCGCTGTTGACGGCGTTCCAGGTGATGAGTGGCGGTAGCGGACTCAGCAGCAGCAGAATCACGTTCACGTCGTGCAGCTGCCCCGGCGTGAACCCGGATGCGGGGAGCAGCACCGTGATGACCACCGTGATGGCCAGGAGCGTCAGAAGACCGCACAACGTCGTCGCGACGGCTTGGGTCCGTCGGACGAAGGAGGGAACATCGTCGGGAGAGGTCCGCAGAAGAACGGCGATCTGTGGTGTCGTCCCCGCTTCCACCGCGGCACTCAACGTGACGTTCAACAACAGGATCGCACCGAGGGCGAAGAAGTAGGCGTCCGTCGTCGGCCCCGCAGCGTACCAAGATGTGATGACGAAGGGCAGTAGGAGACTCAGGGCATTCCCGACGAGGGTCCCTGCCGTAGCTGCTCCCACCCGCCGCAACCCTCGACCCGGAGACCGCCCGAGTAGTCGGTTCACGAGGCACTACCGGCAGAACGTGTCGCGAGGATCCGACGCCACCCGGTCTGGCGCATCTGGAACGAGCGCCAGAGTCGGGCGAAGCCCGGGCGGGGCAGCATCGCGGAGAACGTCCAGATCCCCATCAAGACGACTTTGCGACTCCTCGAGAAGTGTCGGTCACCAGCGGTGGCCCGCAGCAGCCTGGCGAGGAGTTCCCATCTCTCATGACCACCCCCCAGGCGATCTGCTGCGTAGGCGTTGCGGCAAAAGAACGAGTTTCGACGCGCGGCGTCGCTCAGCCCGAAGTGCGCGGCCACCACTTCCTGGAACGTGACCTGCTGCGCCAAGCCATCGGCGTCGAGCATGCGACGAAGGTACTGGCCTCCAGGCTGCATCCGGTAGAGGGCGAGCGGATGGTTGAGGGAAAGCACCGGGACAAGCGCAGTGGCGCCAAAGGAGATGTAAGCATCGGCAGCGAACCGAAAAGCCTTTGTCGGAAACGGGACGAGCCGCTCGAACACCGAACGACGGACGACGAGACCGGAGGCACCAGGAGCCACGTGGCGGGCGTCCCTGCGCATCTCGTGCCGAAGATCGCCGCTCGAAAGGCTCGCCGCCTGTGGCCTCATCTCCCCCGTGGGTCGTCCCGCAGCGTCGATCACGATGAGGGGGTGCTGCACCAGACCGATGTCGTCGCGGCCGCAAACCGCCTGCGCCACGGTTTCGAGCTTGTGCGGCTGGAAGGCGTCGTCGGAATCGAGCAGACAGATCCACTGCCCGCGTGTTCGCTCGAAACCAAGTTCGTAGGCGGCTGACTGGCCGCCCTGCTCAGTTCTCACGACCGTGATCCGCTCACGGACCCTGGGTGGAAGCGCCGCTCGCCACGAGCGGAGGACCTCTCCAGTCCCGTCAGTCGAGCCGTCGTCGACGATCACGAGCTCCCAGTCCTCACGGGTCTGGTTCAACACGCTGCTCAACATGTCCGGCAGGAAGTCTGCCTGGTCGTGCGTCGCGCAGAGGATCGAGAACAAGGGTCCGGACTCACCTGCAGTCCCCGGATCCGCTGCGCACTCTTCGGACACCTCGTCGTGCCACACGGACGATTCCTCGGAAGGCATCGGTGACAACCTCTACGGTCTGCTCCCCAGCGGGGAGGGTCGGACGAACGGGTGGCGTGAACATCGGGAGCGCGATCTTCCTGGGAATCCGAACTCCCCGCACGAGGTTGTCGAGGTTGTCCTGGTGGACGACCTGCATCCATTCAGCAGGGCGAACGACCTGACGCAATGGCCCCAGCCGTCGAACCTCGCGATGCGAGACGGCAAGCACAGTACGCCAAGGAGCAACTGTCTCCAGGAGACTCACGAACGGGTTGTCGAAGTCCACGAGTCCGTAGGCGCGCCCGGCTTGGACCTGCACACCAAGGGGAAGGTTGATCGCCACCGCGACAGCCCCCCCCGACCGGATGGCGGCGGCGCGGACCAGCCGCGTGTAGTTCCTACCCAGGCAGTCGTCGTTGTCCAGACGCGAACTCAGGAGAGGTAGTTCCGGACTGAATCCGACGCCGATCAACTTCTCGTGCAGCGGCGAGTCGTCGAGCGGTGCGTCGAGCAACAACACTCGAGACCCGCGAGGAAGAAGCGTCTCCACCGCCGAGATGGCTGGGGGCGGCGTCCGTGAATCCATGAGAACGAGCCAAGTGAACCGCTGTTCGCGCTGGGAAAGCACTGACGGTACGCAGAACCTGCGGAAGAGCTCCAACCTCGTTTCGAGCCACTCAGGATCTAGACCCCGGATGCTACCGGGGATCGGGAGGTTGTACCGTGTCAGCACCACGTGCTGGATGTCGGCCATTCCTGCTCGTCTCACGGCCCGACCTCCGCCAGGCTCAATGCCCCGAGTTCGGTTCGCGCTCGACGCAGTGCCAGATGACGCGCTGCGTGGACGAGTTCCGGAGTCACATCGGACACTGCCACGCTGAAGGCCAGGCCACGGGCCGCGAAATGCGTACCGATCTGCACCTGATGGTCATCGATGTGCTCACCGAACTCGACCCGACGAGGAACCAGGATGGGAAAGGCACCGGCACGCATGGCGGCCAAGGCCGATCCGACCCCCGCGTGCGCGACCACGACATCGGCCGACTCCATCGCAGCAGTCAAGTCGACCGGCGAGACCCAAGCATGCGGATCAGCGATCCCGAGGTCACGCGCATCTGCAGATCCGTACTGCCACAACACCTCCGACCCCTCCGGTAAGACATTCAACAGTCTGGTCACGAGTCGGTGAAAACTGAAGCGATGCATCGTCCCAAGGGTCACCACGATGCGAAGGGGCCTGGACGGATCGACGTCGCGCGCAACTACTTCGAAGTGTTCAAACAGCGATCCCAGATACGACCGTCGCTTCGTCGTGTTCTCAGGGTACTGCGTCCACATCTTGACTCCGGGGACCGCGACCAGCAAGCGACCGGTCAGGCTTGGCTGGTTCACGCGCGCAGCACTCTCGACGTAGTGCGTCTCGATACCGCGTAGCACGGCCTGGGGCAGAACCGCGAGCGCGATGCCTGCGCCGGTGCTCACCACCAGGTCGATCTGTGCAGTTCGCAGGACTTGACGCGCCACGAGCGCCGTTCGACGCATACCCCGTAGGTCTCGGGGTTTCACGTTCGGCACGTCCAGGTGCTGTGCACCGCGAAGGAGTTCACGGCTCTGCGGAGTGGTCGGGGTGAGCCAGACAGCGTCGGCGAGCGTGGGGAGTCGCGAGGCGATCTCAACGAGCTCGACCAGGTGACCGCCGGATGAGGCCACCAAGAGCGGGCGCCGTGCAGACCATCCAACACGCCTTTCGGGTACGGAGAAGGGGAGTTCTGTCAGCACGGCCCTCTTCACTTCCTCGTCATCGGGCGAGCCGTCGTAGGACGGCTTCTCACACCCCGTGTTCGGAGCTGCTCGACTGGCGGATCCTAGTAACTTTCTGTGATTTGTCAGTGACTCAGGGCTCATCCCTCAGAAGGAGAGTCCGCAATGAACCCGCTCACGTGAGCACGAGCGGTCGGCGTGAGGTTAGTTGAACGCGACCCGAAAACGCACAGCCAAGACACATGTACACCGAAATGGCCTAATGAAATAACGTAACGAAATCAAGAGGACACTCTCTGCTTTGATTCAGCAGCTACAAGCTTGCTGCTCCGCCTACCGTGCGCAAGATCACCCGGCTCAACGGTCCATCCCCATGATGAGTCACAACCACTCACGCGCCACCGGCGAGAGCGGGCGCAGGTCACGACGTACGACGACGACACCGATGGCGACGAGCAGCAGCGACCCGGCACGGAAGCTCCCCGGGCGTACCAACTTCACCCACGCCGGTGACGACGACGACGAGAAGCAGCCTGGCGGGGTCCGAACCGGGGATGCGAGGGCGCCATGGCCGCGGCGCTGTCCCGTCACTCAACCCGTTCCCCCGAGGTGAGGAAGAGTCTGGACTTCCGGTGCTTCATGACCTGTCGCGCTGAGACCGTCGCGTACTCGACGTGGCTGGACGGCACGGAGCTCAGCACCGCCGACGGCGGACCCTGCTCCCCTCGCCCAGCTCACCACTGCCTTCGGGGTGACCGCCGGCGAGGGGAACGCCACCGGCGTCACCGACGCCATCGGCGCTCTGCGACTCTGCCAGCAGCGCGCCGCTGACCTCGGCCTCGTCCCGGTGTGCTGGTTCTAGGACGTCACGGTGACCGAAATTCCCTGCCGGCCCGCACGTTCTCCTGGACCGCCACCTCGCTGCGGGAGGATTCTTGCGGATCTTGAGGACCGCCACCTAGCATGACCACGTTGGGTCACCAGATCTTGCCTCAAGTAACTCAAAGGACTCGAACATGCAGCGAGCCGCAGTTGTCATGCCCGTCTTCCACAAGCAGGACGTCACCAGACAAGCTGTCGCTGATTGCCGCCGTGAATCCGAACTCGTGCAAGTGGTGATCGTCGACAACGGCGGTGATCTGGATCCCGCGGAGTTCCCCGACTGCGTCGTGCTGACGCCGGGCGAGAACCTGGGCTGGTTGCGCGGGACGAACCTCGGCATGGAGCACGCCCTCGAGCGGGGGAGCACGAGCCTGGTCGCCCTCAACAACGACATCCGACTGAGCGAGAACTTCTTCTCCGGCCTCCTCACCGCCCTGGAAGCCCGTCCCGGCGACTTGGTCGCCCCCTCGTACGACGACGTCTACAGCCCGCAGAACAGCTACTTCAAGGGAGCCCCGCAGGACTTCACGCCTGCGTCCGAAGAGGTGGAGGCCGGCATCATCGACGGCACCTGCTTCGCGGTGACGGCGTCCCGGTGGCGTGAACTCGGCCCGCTGGACGAGCGCAACTTCGCCCGTCGCGGCTGGGGTGGGATGACCGACTACGTCATCCGGAACACCCGTGCGGGGGGCAAGAACGTCGTCACCCGGCGGGCGTACCTCACCCACGCGCGGGGCACGACGGCCAAGGCGACGATGTCGAACTACCGGTGGTACGCCGCCTCCGAGATGCGCACCGGACTGCGCCGCAAGTACGGGGCGAACTGGCGGACCGAGGTCTACGAGAACCCCGAACCGCCGGAGGGTCTGAAGGTCCGCCTGCACGACCACTACCGGATGGTCAGGGACCGTTTCGACCGTCCACGGCCGAGCCGCGGCTGACCCCGCCCGCTCAGGCGGGGGCGTGGAACTTCTGCTGCGCCGCCTCGAGTCCTTCGGCGACGAGCTTCTCGACCGCGTCGGCGGCGTCCATCACCAGGAAGGGCAGGTCCTTCTTCTCCGTGGTGGCGAACTCCTTCAGCACGAAGTCGGCCGGGTCCTGGCGACCGGGCGGACGGCCGATGCCGACGCGCACCCGGGCGTAGTCCTTGTCCCCCAGCGACTTCGAGATCGAGCGCAGCCCGTTGTGGCCGCCCTCTCCCCCGCCGCGCTTGAGGCGGACGGAGCCGAACGGGATGTCCAGCTCGTCGTGCACGACGACGAGGTGCTCGACGTCGACGTCGAAGTACTTCGCCAGTCCGGCGACGGGGCCACCGGAGACGTTCATGTAGGAGGTCGGGGCCGCGAGGACGACCCGCGGCCCCGGCGCACCACCGGGCAGGACGCCGAGGCGGACCTCGGCGACCCTGGCCCCGGAACGGTGCTTCTTGAAGGACACCCGCGTGCGTGACGCCAGCTCGTCGAGCACCATCTGACCGACGTTGTGCCGGGTGCGCTCGTACTCGGCGCCGGGGTTGCCCAGGCCGACGACGAGCCAGACGTCACTCACGGGAGCGATCCTTCAGCAGTCGAGTCTCAGGCCTCTTCGCCCTCGACCGGAGTGTGCTCCTCACGCACGATGCCGGCGTCGGCCTCGAGGGCTTCGAGCTCGGCCTCGGCCTGCGCGGCGGTCGCGACGGCGGTGATGACCACCACGAGCTGCTCGGGGTCACCCGCGAGGGTCGTGCCCTCGGGCAGGGTGACCTGGGAGGCGGCGACGTGCGAGCCGGCGGTGAGGCCCTCGACGTTGGCGACCACGGCGGTCGGGATGTTCGCGGCGTCCGCCTCGACCGAGAGGGTCGTGAGCTCCTGCTGGACGACGGTCTCCGGCGCGGCTTCGCCCTCGACGTGCAGGGGGACGTCGACGGTGACCTTCTCGCCACGACGCACGACGAGGAGGTCGACGTGCTCGATGAAGCCCTTGATCGGGTCGCGCTGGACGTCCTTCGGCAGGGTCAGGTGCGAGGTGCCGTCGAGGTCGATGTCGAGCAGCACGTTGGCGCTGCGCAGCGCGATCATGGTGTCGTGGCCCGGCAGGGACACGTGGATCGGCGCTTCGCCGTGGCCGTAGACGACCGCGGGGATGCGGTTGGCGCGGCGGATGGTGCGGGCGGCACCCTTGCCGAAGCTGGTGCGGGTCTCGGCGGTGAGCTTGGTCTCGGCCATGGTGGGGCTCCTCGATCTCAGGTCTGGTGCGTGCACAGGCCCCGGGAGAGAACAACGACTCATCCACCGCGTCGATCACGGTGACGCTCACGCGTCACCCTCGCCGAGGCAACCGCCGACCAGTCTAACCGGTCGACGGCGGCCTCGGCGCGCGGCGGTGGGATCGTTGCCTCCACGGTCCCGCTGGACGACACCGTGGAGGCAACGATCCCACCCCGCGGACGTCAGCTGTGGCCGTCGAAGAGCGACGTGACCGACCCGTCGTCGAAGACCTCGCGGATCGCGCGGGCCAGCAGCGGGGCGATGCTCAGCACGGTCAGCTGCGGGAACTGCTGGGACTCCGAGATCGGCAGCGTGTTGGTCACGACCAGCTCGGAGATCGGCGAGTTCTTCAGCCGGTCGATCGCCGGGCCCGAGAGCACGGCGTGCGTCGCGGTCGCGATGACGTCGGCGGCGCCGTTGGCCATGAGGGCCTCGGCGGCCTGGACGATGGTCCCGGCGGTGTCGATGAGGTCGTCGACGAGCACGCAGGTGCGGCCCTCGACGTCACCGACCACCTCGTGCACCTTCACCTGGTTCGGCACGTTCGGGTCGCGACGCTTGTGGATGATCGCCAGCGGGGCGCCCAGGCGGTCCGACCACAGGTCGGCGACGCGCACGCGGCCGGCGTCCGGGGACACGATGGTGATGTTGGAGCGGTCGACGCGCTTGCCGACGTGGTCGGCGAGCAGCGGCAGCGCCCACAGGTGGTCGACGGGACCGTCGAAGAAGCCCTGGATCTGCGCGGTGTGCAGGTCGACGGACATGAGGCGGTCCGCCCCGGCGGTCTTGAACATGTCGGCGATGAGACGGGCCGAGATCGGCTCGCGGCCGCGGCCCTTCTTGTCCTGGCGGGCGTAGCCGTAGAACGGCGCGACGACGGTGATCCGCTTGGCGGAGGCCCGCTTCAGCGCGTCGACCATGATCAGGTGTTCCATGATCCACTGGTTGACGTTCGAGGTGTGGCTCTGGATGACGAACGCGTCGGAGCCGCGGACGCTCTCCTCGAAGCGGACGTAGATCTCGGAGTTGGCGAAGTCGTAGGCGCTGGTCGGGACGAGTTCGGCACCGAGTGCGGCCGACACCTCCTCCGCGAGTTCCGGGTGCGCTCGCCCGGAGATGAGCACCATCCGCTTCTCGCCCGTGGTGGTGATACCGGTCATGACTGGCTCTCCCTGTCCGTGCTGCTCTGCTCGTTCGCCCGCTGCGCCGCTTCGGCCGCGGGAGTTCCTGGGCGCCTGGAGAGGGTCCAGCCCTCCATGTTGCGCTGGGGAGCCACGTTGATCGCGAGCGCCCCGGCGGGGACGTCCTTGCGGATCACGGTGCCGGCCCCGGAGTAGGCGCCGTCGCCGACGGTGACGGGAGCGACGTACATGTTGTCCGAGCCCATCCGCACGTGGTCACCGACGGTGGTGTGGGCCTTGCGGACCCCGTCGTAGTTCACGAAGACGGACGCGGCCCCGATGTTGGAGTGCTCGCCGATCGTCGCGTCGCCGACGTAGGACAGGTGCGGCACCTTCGAGCCCCGGCCGATGGTGGCGTTCTTCGTCTCGACGAAGGTGCCGATCTTGCCGTCCGCACCCAGGTGCGTGCCCGGGCGGAGGTAGGCGAAGGGACCGACCTGGGCGCCCGCACCGATGACGGCCGAGGAGCCGTGGGTGCGTTCGAGCACCGCGCCGGCGCCGACCTCGACGTCGGTGAGGGTGCAGTCGGGGCCGACGACGGCGCCCGTGGCGACGCGGGTGCTCCCGTGCAGCTGCACGCCGGGGCGGATCGTCACGTCGGGCTCGAGGGTGACGTCGGCGTCGATCCAGGTGGTCGACGGGTCCACGATCGTGACGCCGGCGAGCATCCAGCGCCGCAGCGTCCGGCGGTTGGCCTCGGCGGCGAGGTCGGCGAGCTGGACGCGGTCGTTGACCCCGCGGATCTCCCACTCGTCCTCGAGGGCGAGGGCCTCGACGCGGCCGCCGGCGGAGCGGATGAGCGCGAGGACGTCGGTCAGGTAGACCTCGCCGGCGGCGTTGTCGCGGCCGACCCCGGCGAGCGCGGCCCGCAGCGCGGTGACCTCGAAGGCGTACACGCCGGAGTTCACCTCGCGCACGGCCCGCTGGTCCTCGGTGGCGTCCTTCTGCTCGACGATGGCGCTGACGCCGGTCTCGTCGCGCAGCACCCGGCCGTAGCCGGTGGGGTCGCCCAGCAGGGCGGTGAGGACGGTCATGGCGTTGGCGCCCTCGGTGTGGACCCGGGTGAGCCGCTCCAGGGTCTCCCCCGACAGCAGCGGCACGTCGCCGTAGGTGACCAGGACGGTGCCGGTGAGGTCGTCGGGGAGGGCGTCGAGCCCGCACTGGACGGCGCGGCCGGTGCCGGGGACCTCGTCCTGCAGGGCGACCCGCGCCTCGGGGAAGTCTTCGGCGAGCGCCGCGCGGACCCGCTCGGCCTGGTGGCGCAGCACGAGCACGAGGTGCCCGGGGCCGGTGGACCGCGCGGCGCGCAGGGCGTGGCCGACGAGGGGACGTCCGCCGAGGGGGTGCAGGACCTTCGGGGTGGCCGACTTCATCCGGGTGCCCTCACCCGCGGCGAGGACGATGACGGCGGCGGGCTGGGTGGTCACGCGGGGCGCGCTCCTCGCGGCTGGGGTGACGTCGGCGGACGGTGCCGAGGATATCGGCCCCTGCAGGTTGCGACGGACACCCGCACGAGCTCCCGGGAGAGGATTCGAACCCCTACTGGACGAGACCAAAACCCGCCGTGCTGCCGTTACACCACCCGGGACAGCTGTCGCGGACCATGATGCCAGTCCTCCACGGGCTCGCGGTCCGCACCCGTGCGACCACCCCTTCGGCCCAGCAGGGCAGGATGGGCCCGTGACGCCAGCCCCCAGCGGACGATCCCGGTCCCGCATGACCGGTGGCGAACGTCGCGAGCAGCTCATCGGGGTCGGTCGGGCGCTCTTCGCCGCCAAGGGCGTCGAGGGGACCTCGGTCGAGGAGATCGCGGCCGCGGCGGGCGTGTCGAAACCGGTGGTCTACGAGCACTTCGGGGGCAAGGAAGGCCTCTACGCGGTCGTCGTGGACCGCGAGATCGCCGCTCTGCTCGGTGCGATCACCCGGTCCCTGTCCGGTCGCGGCAGCCCGCGCACGCTGCTGGAACGGGCGACGATCGCGCTGCTCGACTACATCGAGGGCTCCACCGACGGCTTCCGCATCCTGGTCCGCGACTCCCCCGTCACCCAGGCGACGGGGAGCTTCGCCAGTCTCATCTCCGACATCGCCCGTCAGGTCGAGCACCTGCTGGTCGACGCGTTCGCCGCGCGCGGGTACTCCCCGGAGCGTTCCGGGATGTACGCCCAGATGCTGGTGGGGATGGTCGCGATGACCGGCCAGTGGTGGCTGGACACCCGGGAGCCGGACAAGGAGGAGGTCGCCGCGCACCTGGTGAACCTCGCCTGGAACGGGCTGACCGGTCTGGAGGCCGAACCGCGGCTCTCGTCCCGCTCGCGACCGGCCGAGCCGGAGGAGGCGCCCCGTGACCTCGCCTGACCGGGGTGCGGACGCGACGCAGGACCTGACGCGGAGCTCGGACGAGGTCGACCTGATCGTCGCCGCCTGGCGGCGCGAGGCCCCGCAGCTGGACGTCGAGCCCCTCGAGGTCCTCTCCCGGGTCGCGCGCCTGGCCCGCCACCTGGACAGGTTGCGTCGCAACGCCTTCAGCGCCCACGAGCTCGAGACGTGGGAGTTCGACGTCCTCGCGGCCCTGCGCCGGGCCGGCCACCCGCACGAGCTGTCCCCGGGTCAGCTGCTGGTGGAGACCCTCGTGACGAGCGGCACGATGACCAACCGCGTCGACCGGCTGACCTCGCGGGGTCTGGTCGAGCGCCGACCGGACCCCGACGACCGGCGCAGCGTCCGGGTCCGGCTCACCTCGGCCGGTTCGGCCGTCGTCGACGCCGCGCTGGCCGACCTCGTCGACGCCGAGCACCACATGCTGGACGTGCTGCCACGCGAAGAGCGCCGGGCACTCGCCACGTTGCTGCGGCGGGTGTCGGCGCCCTTCGAGTGAGCTTCCGGTGAGCGAGGCGCTCAGTAGGCCCCACGACCGCGGAGCACGGCTCCGGCGGTCTTCCACAGGATCATGAAGTCGAACGTGAAGGACCAGTTCTCCACGTAGCGGACGTCGAGGCGCACCGACTCGTCCCAGTCCAGGTCGGAGCGGCCGTTGATCTGCCACAGACCGGTCAGACCGGGCTTGACCAGCAGGCGGCGACGCATGTCGTAGCCGTACTCGTCGACCTCCTTCTGCAGCGGCGGGCGCGGGCCCACCAGGGACATCTCGCCGCGGACGACGTTGATGAGCTGCGGGAGCTCGTCGATGGAGTAGCGGCGCAGGACACGGCCGATGCGGGTGATCCGCGGGTCGACCTTCATCTTGAAGAGCACGCCGTTGCCGTCGGTGGATTCGCGCAGGTCGATGAGCAGCTTCTCCGCGTCGGTGACCATCGAGCGGAACTTCATCATCGGGAAGGTCTTGCCGTCCTTGCCGACGCGCTGCTGCTTGAAGAACACCGGGCCACGGCTGTCGAGCTTGATGGCCAGGGCGAGGACCAGGATCAGCGGGCTGAGCACGACGAGCGCGGTGGCGGCCGAGACGCGGTCCACGGTGGTCTTCGCCAGTCGGCGCACACCCTCGAGCTCGGGGCGCTCAACGTGCAGCAGCGGCAGGCCGCAGACGGGCCGGATGGCGACGCGCGGGCCGATGACCTCGGTCAGGGCGGGAGCCACGACGAGGTCGGCGCGGGTGGCCTCCAGCTCCCAGCCGAGGCGGCGCAGACCCGGGCCGTCGAGCTCGGGCGAGGCGGTGACGAGGACGACGTCGGCGTCCACGCTGGTGACGGCGTGCCGGACGTCGTCGAGGCTGCCGATGACCGGGATGCCCAGCTCGGTGAGCTCGGCGTCGTCGGCGGCGCTGCCCTGGCCGCCCGGGACGCAGGCCCCGACGATCCGCATGCCGTGGTAGCTGGCGCGGTGCAGCTGGCGGGCCATCGCCGCGACGCCGGCGCGGTGGCCGACGGCGACGACGGTCTGACCGGCCTCACCGCGGGTGCGCGCGGCGTGCAGCTGCTGGCGCAGCGCGTAGCGGCCGATGAGCGTGAGGAGCGTCGCGATGGGGAAGGCGACGACGACGTAGCCGCGGGCGATCTCGAGGCCGAAGGCCCACGAGCTCGTCCCGACGAGGGCGACGAAGGCCAGCGCGGCCGTCAGGACGCGGTGGAACTCCTCGGAGCCGACCCCCAGGAAGCGGGGTTCGTAGGTGCGCAGGGCGCCCATGGCCACGACCCAGAGGACGGGCAGCAGGACCGCGCAGGCCACGACGGCCCGACCGGAGGTCGTGGCGAGGTTGGCGGGACTGTCGTTGAACCGGGCGAAGAAGCCGACGAAGGCGGCGAACGCGGCGGCCAGCGCGTCGACGGCGATGATCTTCTGGACGTAGGTGCGCTGCCAGGCGGGTGTGCGTTCGGCGAAGCCGAAGGTGTTCCGCTGACGAGGGACGAGCAGACGTTCACGCCGGACGGGATCGGACAGGTCGTCCGCCGGCGAGGTCCCGAGGAGCTGGTCGTCCAACTCCCCCGGTGACGTTCTGGTGCCGGGTACGTCGCTGATGCTCAAAGTCCCCCCTGGACTGGTACGTCGCACCTGATCGCCAGGCGCGTCACCGGCGGTCGACGCCCCCACGTGTGGACTACCGGTGCGTGGCACAGAGTAGGGGAGAGCCACCCGAACGACGCAAGGGATGGCAGGTCGCGTCACCGTCCTGGTGCAGGAATCGTCCGGTTGGCGTCACCCGTTCGACGCAATGGTCACCAGACGCAACTGTCGGTGATCGAAACGCTCGCCGGCCCCGCAGCGCGTCACTCCGCCAGCTCGGAGGCCTCCAGCCAGCTCTCCTCGAGGTGCTCCCGCTCCGCGCTCAGGGAGCGCAGCTCGGCGTCCAGCGTGGTCACCGCGGCCACGTCGGTGGCCTTCTCGACCATCTGCGCGTGCAGCTCCACCTCACGCCGGTCGAGCTTCTGCAGCTGCCGTTCGATGCGGCCCATCTCCTTGCGCGCGGCCCGCACGGCGGCCCCGTCGACGACGGTCACCGCCGCACCCTGGGTCTGAGGTGCAGGTCGAGCCTGGCCCGCGGCCTTCAGCACGGCACGGCGCTGCAGGTACTCCTCCACCCCGTTCGGCAGGTCGCGCACGGCCCCGTCGCCCAGCAGCGCCACCTGGCGGTCGGTGATCCGCTCGAGCAGGTACCGGTCGTGGCTGACGACGACGAGCGTGCCCGGCCACCCGTCGAGGAGGTCCTCGACGGCGGCCAGGGTGTCGGTGTCGAGGTCGTTCGTCGGCTCGTCCAGCAGCAGCACGTTCGGCTCGGCCATCAGCAGCCGCAGCAGCTGCAGGCGACGACGTTCACCGCCGGAGAGGTCGTCGACGCGGGTCCAGGCCCGCTGGGCCGTGAACCCGAGCCGCTCCAGCAGCTGTCCCGCCGGCACGTCGCGGTCCCCGAGGCGGACGTGGCTGGCGACCTTGTCCACGGCTTCCAGGGCCCGCAGCTCGCCGACCTCGTCGAGCTCGAGCACCTCCTGGGTGAGCGTGGCGACGACGACGGTCGACCCGCGCTTCACCCGCCCGGAGTCCGGTTCCAGCGTGTCGTTGACCAGGCGCAGCAGCGAGGACTTCCCGGCGCCGTTGACGCCGACGATCCCGATCCGGTCCCCCGGCCCCAACCGCCAGGTCACCTTGTCGAGCAGCGTCTTGCCGCGGAAGGCGAGCGTGACGTCCTCGAGGTCGACGACGTCCTTGCCGAGGCGGGTGGTGGCCATCTTCGCGAGCTCGACGCTGTCGCGCAGCGGCGGGACGTCCTCGATGAGGGCGTTGGCGGCGTCGATGCGGAAGCGCGGTTTGCTCGTGCGGGCCGGGGCCCCGCGGCGCAGCCACGCGAGTTCCTTGCGCAGCAGGTTCTGCCGGCGCTCCTCCGTCACGGCGGCGACGCGGGAGCGTTCGGCCCGGGTCAGGACGTAGGCGGCGTACCCGCCCTCGTAGGGGTCGACGACCCCGTCGTGGACCTCCCAGACGCGCTCGCAGACGGCGTCGAGGAACCACCGGTCGTGGGTGACGACCAGCAGCGCGCCGGACCCGAGCGGCCAGCGGGTGCGCAGGTGCTCGGCCAGCCAGGCCACGCCCTCGACGTCGAGGTGGTTGGTCGGTTCGTCGAGGACGACGAGGTCGTGGTCGTCGGCGAGCAGCGCGGCGAGCGCGACGCGACGGCGCTGCCCCCCGGACAGCGTGGAGACGACGGCCTCCAGGCCCCCGACGTCGGATGCCTCGAGGTCGCCCAGCAGCCCGGCGACGACGTCGCGGATGCGCGACTGCGAGGCCCAGGCGTGGGCCGGCTGGTCGCCCAGGACGGCCTCGCGGACGGTGGCCCCCGGCGCGAGGGTGTCGGTCTGGGACAGCATCCCCATCCGCAGCCCCCCGGTGTGGGTGACGCGACCGCCGTCGGCCTCCTGGGACTTCGCGAGCAGGCGCAGCAGGGTCGACTTGCCGTCGCCGTTGCGGCCGACGACGCCGATGCGGTCCCCGTCGGAGACCCCCAGCGACACCCCGTCCAGCAGGGTGCGTGAGCCGTGGACGACGGTGAGTTGTTCGGCGCTGATGAGGTTGGCCATCAGGACCTCCCTCCGGGAGTGGGTGTGGAGACGGCTTCGAGGACCCGGGCGCCGGGGACCGGTCCGGTGGCGGTGCGCAGACGCTCGGTCCCGAAGACGGGGGCGAGGTCGAGCGCGAGCCGGCGGGCGGCGGGGGCCGAGGGGGCGAGGAGGGCGACGGTGGGTCCGGACCCGGAGACGATCCCGGCGAGCGCCCCGGCGCGACGGCCGACGGCGATCGTCGCGGCGAGACCGGGGGCCAGGGCGAAGGCGGCGTCCTGCAGGTCGTTGGACAGCGCCGCCCCGAGGGCGTCGGCGTCGCCGCTGCGCAGCGCCGTCTCGACGGCCTCGAGCCGGCCGGGGCGGGGTTCGTACCCGCTCGCGCGCTGCCGGTCGCACTCGGCGAAGACGGTGGGGGTGGACAACCCCTCCTCGCCGAGGACGAAGACCCAGGCGAAGGAGGCGTTGGTCAGGACGGGGACGAGGTGTTCGCCCCGGCCGGTGCCGACGGCGGTGCGACCGTGCAGGCCGAAGGGGACGTCGGACCCGAGTTCGGCGCCGAGTTCGGCGAGCGCGTCGAGGCCGGAGCGCAACCGCCACAGCGCGTCGCAGGCCACCAGGGCCGCGGCGGCGTCGGCGGAGCCCCCGGCCATGCCGCCGGCGACCGGGACCTCCTTGCGCACGTGCAGGTGGACCGCCCCGGTGACGCCGGCACGCTCGGCCAGCAGTCGCGCGGCCCGCACCGCGAGGTTGGTGTCGTCCAGCGGCACGCCGCCGACGTCGGTGCCGCCCACGCCCTCGACGGTGACGGCGAACTCCTCGGCGGGGGTGACGGTCACCTCCTCGTGCAGCGAGACGGCCTGGAAGACCGTGACGAGGTCGTGGAAGCCGTCGTCGCGTCGGGGGCCGACCTGCAGGAGCAGGTTGACCTTCGCGGGGGCACGCACGGTGACCGAGGGGAGCTCGGGGGGTGCGTTGCGGGGACTGCCGGACACGAGGTCCGACCCTACGGTGTCCGGGACCGCTCCCCCGCCGCGACGGTGCCCTCAGCCCACGCGGTGCGCGGCGATGCGGGCGAAGTCCTCCACGCGGAGCTGCTCGCCCCGCACGGACGGCTCGATCCCCGCCGCCCGCAGCGCCTCCTCGGCCAGCGCGGGCGATCCGGCCCAGCCGGCGAGCGCCGCGCGCAGCGTCTTGCGGCGCTGGGCGAAGGCGGCGTCGACGACGGCGAAGACCTCTTCGCGGGTGGCGGTCGTCTCCGGGGCGGGGCGCGCGGTGAAGGCGACGAGACCGGAGTCGACGCGGGGCACGGGCCAGAACACCGGCGGGGGGACGGACCCGGCGCGCCGGGCCTCGGCGTACCAGGCCGTCTTGACGCTGGGCACGCCGTACGTGCGGCTGCCGGGGGGTGCGACGAGCCGGTCGGCGACCTCGGACTGGACCATGACGAGACCGCTGCGCAGGCTCGGGAAGCGCGCGAGCATCGTCAGCAGGACGGGGACGGCGACGTTGTAGGGCAGGTTCGCGACGAGGGCGGTGGGCGCGGGGCCGGGCAGTTCCGCGACCTGGAGCGCGTCGGCGAGGACGACCTCGAACTCGGCGCCCGCGCGGCCGCGGGCCGCGACGGTGGCCGGGAGTTCGGCGGCGAGCACCGGGTCGATCTCGACGGCGACGACGCGGTCGACGGCCTCGAGCAGGGCGAGGGTCAGCGAACCGAGCCCCGGACCGACCTCCACGACGACGTCCTCGGGCCTCAGGTCCGCGACCCGCACGATCTTCCGGACGGTGTTGGCGTCGACGACGAAGTTCTGACCGAGGGTCTTCGTCGGACGGATGTCGAGCTTGTCGGCCAGGTCGCGAACGTCCCTGGCCGACAAGAGGGAACTCAGAGGTTCTTGCCGCACACGGGCCATTGTCCGGCACCGGCGCGCTGGTAGAGCAGCTTGGCGCGGTAGGTCTGCTCGCCGGCGGAGGCCTGGCTCGGCAGCCCGCTGCCGCCGACGGCCTTCCAGGTGGAGACGCTGAACTGGTAGAGGCCGTGGTACTTGCCGTTGCTGGAGACGATCGAGGGGTTCCCGCCCGACTCGCAGCGGGCCAGCGCGCCCCAGTTGAGGCCGTCGGCGCTGCCGCCCACGGACCCGCCCCCGCCCCCGCCCGAGGAGCTGGGGGCCGCGGCCGGCGCGGCGACCGGGACGGGCTTGGGCTTGGCCTTCGTCCCGACCTGGACGACCTCCTCGACGGGAGCGGCGTCGACGACCTCACCGATCACGTCGTGCTGGCTGCGGACGCCGTCGCGGAAGACGTCGGCGTAGCTGACGGTCTTGGACCCGTCGACGCCGGGCGTGACGACCTTCTTCTCGCCCGTGAAGAGGGTGTCGGTGTTCTCGGTGCGGCTGCCGTGGGCGATGGCCACGGTCTCGGTGCTGGCGGAGCGGTCGACGCGGACGACGGTGACGACCATGCCGGCGCTCAGCGCGTCGGCGCCGGCGTTGGACATCTCGTCGCCCGGGCGCATCGTGACGCCGGCCTCGGCGAGCAGGCCGTTGACGTCGGCAGCGGTGCTGGTGAGGTTCTTGGTCTGGCCGTCGGCGAGGACGGTCACGGCCTTGGGGGTGGTGACGTCGAGGGCGAGGCCCGCACGACCCAGCGGTTCGGAGCGGGAGGCGGAGAGCTTGGCCCCGTCGGCGCGAACGTCGAGGTCGGACAGCGCCGCGTCGACGGTCTGCGCGGTGGTCCAGTAGGTCTTGGTCTGACCGTCGACGGTGAGGGTCAGCTGGCGGCCGTAGCGGACCACGATGGTCTGGCCGTCGGAGACGTCGGTGGTCGCGGCGGGGGCGACGAGGTCGTGCTCCCCGACGGTGATGCCCTGCTTCTCGAGCACGTCGGCGACGGTGCCGCCGAAGGCGCTCGCCTGCGTCCGCTGTCCGTCGGCGTCGATGACGACGTCCTTGTCGAAGGCCGTGAAGGCCACGGTGCCACCGACCACGGCGGCGAGGCAGGTGCCTCCCGCGGCGATGCGCACGGTTCGGGAGGAGCGGCGGACCGCGGAGGCGAGGGGGAACGGCACGAGGGATCCTTCGACGATGTGCCCGGGCACGAGTTCCCGGACGCAGGCTCGCGCGGAGGGACCCCCGTCCCCACGTCGAACCGTTCGGTCCGGCCACCTCGATCCGGCCGACAGGAGCGGACCGTAACCGCTCCGAGACCTTCTCGACAAGTCCCCGTGACCGCTTGAGCCGCCGGAACCCCTTCGGCCCCTCACCAGGGGCCGTAGACCGCCTCCGTCGTGGCGGTGATCGCGGCGCACAGCTCGTCGAGGTCGCAGTCCAGCGTCGCGGCCATCGAGCGGACCGTCAGGGGCACCAGGTAGCCGGCGTTGGGCCGGCCGCGGTGGGGCGTCGGGGTCAGGTACGGGGCGTCGGTCTCGACCATGATCCTGTCCCGCGGAGCAGCCCGCAGGGCCTCCCGCAACGGGTCGGCGTTCTTGAACGTGACCGTCCCCGCGAACGACAGGTAGTACCCGGCGTCGCCGCAGACCCGCGCCATCGCGGCGTCCCCGGAGAAGCAGTGGAACACCGTCCTCTCCGGGGCCCCCTCCTCGCGCAGGACGCGCAGGACGTCGTCGTGGGCGTCGCGGTCGTGGATCTGCAGCGCGAGGCCGAGTTCCTTGGCGAGGCGGATGTGGGCGCGGAAGGACTCCTGCTGGACCTCGGCGCCCTCGGGGCCGGTGCGGAAGTGGTCCAGGCCCGTCTCGCCGATGACCCGGACGCGCGGGTGCGCGGCGAGGGTGCGGATCTCCTCGAGGGCGGCCTCGTACTGCCCCGCGGCCACGAGGTCGGGAATCTCGTTGGGGTGCAACGCGATCCCCCCGAGCAGCTCCGGGTGGCGGTCGAGGGCCGCGACCGTCCAGCGCGCGGCGGCGAGGTCGCAGCCGATCTGGACGCTGCGCGGCACCCCGGCCGCCGCCGCGGCGGACAACAGCACCGCGACGTCCTCGGGGGTCTCCGAGTCCAGGTGGGTGTGGTTGTCGACCACCGCGACGGCCAGCGGTTGCGGCGCGGGCGGGCGTTCGCCCCTCACTTCTGCAACCGGGCCAGTTCCTCCTCGACGACGGCCGCGACGTCGAGCTTGGTGAAGACCGGCGTCGGGGTGGCCACCGGCGTCCCGGGGACGACCGGGTGCGAGGCCCACTCCGGCAGCGTCTCCCCGCGGCGGTAGTCGCCCGTGAGGATCGGGTAGTCGCGGCCGTCGTCGAGGTCGGTGACCTCGCGCAGCTCCGGCATCGGCGAGACGGTGCCGGTGCCGCCGAAGGCCTCGTGCACCTTCTGCGCCGAGTGCGGCAGGAAGGGTGAGAGCAGCGTCCGGCAGTCGGAGACGGCCTGCGCCGTGACGTGCAGCACCGACTTCATCCGCTCGGGGTCGGAGTTCTTGATCTTCCAGGGTTCCTGCTCGGTGAGGTACTTGTTGACCTCGCCGACGACGCGCATGGCCTCGCCGATCCCGGCGCGCTGGCGGTGGTGGGAGATGAGGTCCCCGACCGTCCCGAACCCGCCACGGGTGGTGGTGAGCAGGTCGCGGTCGGCGTCGGTGAGCTCACCGGCGGCGGGGATCTCCCCCACGTTCTTGGCGATGAGGGACGCCGTCCGGTTGACCAGGTTGCCCCAGCCGGCGACGAGCTCGGAGTTCGTCCGGGTGGCGAACTCCTGCCAGGTGAAGTCGGAGTCGTTGTTCTCCGGGCCGGCCGCGGAGATGAAGTAGCGCAACGCGTCCGGCTGGTAGCGGGCCAGCACGTCGCGGACGTAGATGACGACCCCCCGGCTGGAGGAGAACTGCTTGCCCTCCATCGTGAGGAACTCGCTCGCCACGACCTCGGTCGGCAGGTTGAGGTTCCCGAACTTGCCCGGAGCCCCGCCCTTCGCCCCCCGCCCGTCGTAGGCCAGCAGCTCGGCCGGCCAGATCTGGGAGTGGAAGGTGATGTTGTCCTTGCCCATGAAGTAGTACGACTCCGCGGACGGGTCGGTCCACCAGGCCTTCCACGCGTCCGGGTCGCCGCTGCGCCGGGCCCACTCCACCGAGGCGGACAGGTAGCCGATGACGGCGTCGAACCACACGTAGAGCCGCTTGGCGGGGTTGTCCTCCCAGCCCTCGAGCGGGATCGGGATGCCCCAGTCGATGTCACGGGTCATGGCCCGGGGCTTCATGTCCGCGAGCAGGTTCTGCGAGAACTTCAGGACGTTGGGGCGCCAGCGCCCCGTGTCGGCGCGCGTCTGCAACCACGAGCCGAGGGCCTCGGCCAGCGCGGGCAGGTCGAGGTAGAAGTGCTCGGTCTCGATGAAGACGGGCGTCTCGCCGTTGATCCGGCTGCGCGGGTTCTTCAGCTCGATCGCGTCGAGCTGGTTGCCGCAGTTGTCGCACTGGTCGCCGCGGGCACCGTCGTAGCCGCAGATCGGGCAGGTGCCCTCGACGTAGCGGTCGGGCAGGGTGCGCCCCGTGGACGGGGAGATGGCCCCCATCCCCTTCCGCGCGACCATGTAGCCGTTCTGGTGGACCGTGCGGAACATCTCCTGCACGACGGAGTAGTGGTTCGCGGTCGTGGTCCGAGTGAACAGGTCGTAGGACAGGCCGAGGCCGTGCAGGTCCTCGGCGATGACGCGGTTGTAGCGGTCGGCGAGCTGCTGCGGGGTCACGCCCTCCTGCTCGGCCTGGACGAGGATCGGCGTCCCGTGCTCGTCGGTGCCCGACACCATGAGGACGTCGTGACCCGCCATCCGCATGTAGCGGCTGAACACGTCGGAGGGGACGCCGAAGCCGGCGACGTGGCCGATGTGCCGGGGCCCGTTGGCGTAGGGCCAGGCCACCGCGGAGAGGACGTGGGTCATGGTCAGGAGTCTAGGCGGGCGGGACGAGCCGGGCGGGCGACCTCTTCCGCGTCGGCAGGGCGAAGAGCCAGCCGGCCCCGACCCGCTGCGCCAGCGTCTGCGCCGCCAGGCAGCACCACGCGATCGCGAGGGTCAGCACGAGCGGGTACACCAGCACCAGCAGCAGCTGCGCCGGGTGCGGCAACGCCCCGAACAGGGGTTCGGTGACGGCGGCCAGCGGTCGCTGCACCACGATGAGGACGAGTCCGTGCAGGGCGTAGACCGGCAGGGTCCGTCGCCCCAGCCGCAGCAGCGGGGACGCCGCCCGCGGGAACCACGTGACGAACAGGACGGCCAGCAGCATCCCGGCGACCACGGCCCCGGCCCGGGTGGGGATCTCCAGCACCGCGGCCGGCACCCGCGGGAGGTCCAGGACCCGGACGGCGCCGAGCACCGCCACCAGGACGACGACGACCGCGACGAGGGCCACCGGCCGGGGACGTCGCGACAGCCGCCGGACCTGCTCGGGGAACCGCGCCCCGGCCAGGAACCAGACGAGGTTCTCCAGGACGGAGTGGGTGTCGCCCGCCCCGGGCAGGACACCCGAGAAGGAGGCGACGGCCAGCACCGCGGCCAGCGCGACGGGGACCGGCGCCGGCCACGACCGGGTGGCCCGCGCGAGCACGAAGTACACGGCGAGGGCGTAGAGGTACCAGAGTCCCGTCGAGGCGGTCAGCGCCGCGCCCGGCAGACCGGAGGCGTGCTCGGGGGCCATGAAGGTCGGGATCCCGACCGCGAGCGCGACCCCGAAGCCCACCAGCATCCACAGGACGTGCAGGTAGAAGTTCTGCACGACCCGGCCTCGGACCGACGCGCGCCAGGGCCGCGTCAGCGCCCGGGCGGCGAAGAACCCCGACACCGCGAAGAACAGCGGCATGCGCACGGGTCGCAGGACGACGTCGAGGAGGTCCCAGAGCGGTGGGGCGCCGGCCGCCGCGTACCAGCGCGACTCCTCCACGTGCAGGTACGTCACGTGCCCCAGGACGACCAGCAGGATGCAGACGGCCTTCGCGGCGTCGGGCCAGGCCACGCGCGGTGGCGGTGCAGCGACCAGGGACCTCACGGCCCGTTCCGCCGCGGCGTCGTACGCCACGATTCCCCCTCCACGACAGTTCGGTGGGCACACCGTATCGGCCGGTGGCGGGGCCGGGAACTCGCGTCACCCGTCGGCGCGCGCACTTCGTACAGGCGTCGTACGGTCAGCCGGTGAGCGAAACCCCCGACCCCACCCAGAACGCCGAGAAGGACCCCGAGACCTGGGTCACCGGCGACGAGCCCATGACCGGTCCGCAGAAGAGCTACCTGCAGACCCTGGCCCGCGAAGCCGGACGCGAGGTCCCCGAGGACCTCGACAAGGCCCGCGCCTCCGAGATGATCGACGAGCTGCAGCAGGAGACCGGCCGCGGGAACTCCTGAACGGCTAGCCTCGCGGACGTGGACAGCCGCCTGGTGAACGTGGTCGTGGACGCCCTCGATCCCGGCCACCTCTCCCGCTGGTGGGCGCAGGCCCTCTCGTGGCGCGTCGGGTACTCCGACGCGGACGAGATCGACGTCGTCCCACCGGCGGGTGAACCCGGGCTGGAACTCGTGTTCCTGCACGTGCAGGACGAGAAGGTCGGCCCCAACCGCGTGCACCTCGACCTGGACACCTCCTCGACCGCCGAGCAGCGGGAGACCGTGGAGTTCCTGCTCGACCTCGGAGCCCGTCGCGCGGACGTGGGCCAGGGGGAGGCGCCCTGGGTGGTCCTGTCCGACCCCGAGGGGAACGAGTTCTGCGTCCTCGACCCGAGACCGGAGTACGACGGGACCGGCACCGTCGCCGCCGTCGTCTGCCAGGCCCGCGACCCGCGGGGCCTCGCCGACTTCTGGGCCCCCGTCGCCGGTTTCGGCGTGGTCCGTTCCAGCCCGCAGGTGTCCGCGCTGCGGGCCGGGAACCGCGGCCCGTTCCTGGAGTTCGTCTCCTCCCCCACCCCGCACACGGTGAAGAACCGCTGGCACCTCGACGTCCGCGCCACCCGGACCGGCCCCGGCCGGGAACGCGTCATCGCCGACGCCCTCGCGGCCGGGGCCCGCCACGCCGACGTCGGTCAGGGCGACGGTGCGGGCTGGACCGTCCTGGCCGATCCCGAGGGCAACGAGTTCTGCGTCCTGAGCGGCACCGTCGACTAGGGGATCAGCAGGAGCTTGCCCGTGGTGCGCCGCGCTTCGAGGTCCTCGTGGGCCCGGCGGGCGTCGGCCAGGGGGTAGGTGTGCCCGATCCGCACGTCGAGGTCCCCGGCCGCGATCCAGCCGAAGACCTCCTCGGTCCGCGACACCAGCTCCGCCCGGTCCCGGGTGTGGGAACCCAGCGTCGGACGGGTCAGGAACAGCGATCCCCCGGTGTTGAGCCGTTGGACGTCGAAGGGCGGGACCTGACCGCTCGAACCACCGAAGAGCACCATCAACCCCCTGGGGCGCAAGGCGTCCAGGCTCGCGTCGAAGGTGTCCTTGCCCACGCTGTCGTAGACGACGTCGACCCCGCGCCCGCCGGTCAGTTCGCGGGCCCGCGCGCTCGCCCCGTCGTAGCCGACGACGTCGTCCGCGCCCGCCGCGCGCGACAACTCGGCCTTCTCCGGCGTCGACACCGTGGTGAGGACCTTCGCCCCGCGCAGCTTCAGCATCTGCGTCAGCAGCAACCCCACCCCGCCGGCCCCGGCGTGCAGCAACGCCCAGGTGCCCTCGGTGACGGCGAAGGTGTCGGTGCAGAGGTAGTGCGCGGTCAGGCCCTGGAGCATCACCGCGGCCGCCGTGGTGGCCTCGACCCCCTCGGGCACCGGGACGAGTTCCTCCTGGGCCACCAGGACCTGTTCCGCGTAGCTCCCGGGCGCCTCCTTCCAGGCGACGAGCTGCCCGACGGTGAACCCCTCGACCCCCGGGCCGAGCCGGGCCACCCGCCCCGCGCCCTCACTGCCGAGCACCGTCGGCAGCTGCAGCGGGTACACCCCGCTCCGGCGGTAGGTGTCGATGAAGTTCACACCGGCCGCTTCCACGTCGACGAGGACCTGGCCGGACCCGGGTTCCGGGGTGGTCAGCTCGGTGACGGTGAGGACCTCGGGTCCCCCGGTCCGTTCGATCTGCACGGCTCGCACGGGCCGATGCTGCCACCCCGCCCCGGTGGCGGCGCGGCCGGTGTCAGCCGCCGGAACTCTCCCGGACCACGAGCCGGCCGGTCACCGTGAGCAGCCGTTCCGGGCCGTCGTGCCCGGCGAGGCGGTCGGCCAGCAGGCCCATGGCCAGGTCGGCCATCTCGGAGCGGTCCAGCGTGATCGTGGTCAGGGTGGGCGCGCTGTAGCGGGACTGCTCGACGTCGTCGACCCCCATGACGGCGACGTCCTGCGGCACCCGCAGCCCCAGCCCGCGCAGCGCGTGCATCGCCCCGAAGGCGAGCAGGTCGTTGGCCGCGAAGATCGCGTCGACGTCGGGGCGGGCGGCCATCAGCGCCAGGGTCCCCTCGTAGCCGTACACGCGGTCCCACTCGGGCAGCGGCCACAGCAGCGAGGGGTCGAACTTCAGCTTCGCCCGGCGCAAGGCCCTGCGGTAGCCCTCGATGCGCTGGGCCACCACCGGTGGCCGCGTCGACGTCTGGAGCTTGTCCCCGAGGAAGGCGATGGTGTGGCGGCCGACCTCGGTCAGGTGGCGGACGGCGATGTCCCCCAGGTCGACGGAGTCGATGGTGACGCGGTCGTAGCCCGACCCCTCGCCGTGCTCGCCGATCAGGACGGCCGGCGTCGAGTCGCGGCGCTGCGCCAGCTCCCCCCCGGGCATGGTCAGCGGGACGAAGACCAGGCCGTCGACCAGGCGCACGGGGAAGCCGTTGGCGACCTCGCGCTCGCGTTCGAGGTCGCCGTCGGTCTGCTCCACGAGCAGCGTGATCCCGCGGGCCCGGGCCGCGGTCACCAGGGCGGAGGTCAGCTCGCCGTAGTAGGGGCTCGTCACGTTGGGCAGCGCGAGCGCGACGAGTCCCGTCCGGCCCTGCCGCAGTTGACGCCCGATCCCGTTGGGGCGGTAGTCGAGCCGCTCGATGACGACCTTGACGCGCTCGCGCATCTCCGGCCGCACGTGCGGGTGGTCGTTGACGACGTTGGACACCGTCTTGATGGACACGCCGGCCGCCTCGGCCACGTCCCGCAGCGTCGTGGGTCGCGAACCGTTTCGGGGAGGCACCGGCGCATTCTTGCACCGAGCACCTTGACGGCGCTGCAGCTTTCGCGTTGACTGCCTTCCAACGTTGCAATCGCGCTGACCGACCCTTCACACCGCCGTGGCCATCACACAGTCGTGACCGTCAAAACAGGAGACCAACCGTGCGCACCGCTCGTCTCGCCCTCGACCCCGCCTTCACCGTGGGTCCCGTCCCGCGCAGGCTGTTCGGCTCGTTCGTCGAGCACATGGGCCGCTGCGTCTACACCGGCATCTTCGAACCCGACCACCCGAGCGCGGACGAGGACGGCCTGCGGACCGACGTGCTCGAACTCACCAAGGAGATCGGCCCGACCGTCGTCCGCTACCCCGGCGGGAACTTCGTCTCCGGTTTCGACTGGGAGGACTCCGTCGGCCCCCGCGAGGACCGCCCGCGCCGCATCGACCGCGCCTGGCGTTCCGTCGAGACCAACCAGTTCGGTCTCGCGGAGTTCGACGCCTGGGCCCGCAAGGTCGAGACCGAGACGATGATGGCGGTGAACCTCGGCACCCGCGGGCTGCAGGAGGCCTGCGACCTGCTGGAGTACGCGAACCTGAACTCCGGGACGAAGTTCGCGGACCTGCGCAAGGCGCACGGCAGCAAGGACCCGTTCGACATCAAGCTCTGGTGCCTCGGCAACGAGCTCGACGGCCCCTGGCAGACCGGCCACAAGACGGCCGCGGAGTACGGCCGGCTCGCCGCCGAGACCGGCATGGCGATGCGCTCGATCGACCCCGACATCGAACTCGTCGCGGTGGGTTCCTCCAGCCGCGCGATGCCGACGTTCGGCGAGTGGGAGCAGACCGTCCTGGAACTCTCCTACCACGCGGTCGACTACGTCTCGCTGCACGCCTACTACCAGGAGCACGACGGCGACGCCGCCAGCTTCCTGGCCTCCGCGGTCGACATGGACCTCTTCATCGACCAGGTCGTCGCGACGGCGGACGCGGTGCGCGCCAAGGGCAAGCACTCCAAGCGCATCAACCTGAGCTTCGACGAGTGGAACGTCTGGTACCAGTCGAAGCCCCACCACGCCGAGGGTGTCGAACCCTGGGACGTCGCCCCGCGCGTCATCGAGGACGAGTACTCGATCACCGACGCCGTCGTCGTCGGAACCCTGCTGAACTCCCTGCTCCGCCACTCCGACCGCGTGCACATCGGCGCGCAGGCGCAGCTCGTGAACGTCATCGGCCTGCTGCGCAGCGAACCCGGCAAGGAGGCGTGGAAGCAGTCCATCGCCCACCCCTTCGAGCAGATGCGCCGCCTCGCGACGGGCGACGTCCTGCAGGTCGTCACGACCAGCGAGAAGTACGAGACGGACCAGTTCGGCGACGTCGACGTCGTGGACGCCGCGGCGACCTACGACGACGAGTTCCTCACGCTGTTCCTGGCCAACCGCGACCAGACCGAACCGGCCTCGGTCGAGGTCCCGCTGCGGGGGTTCGACGTGGACCGCCTCGTGTCGGCGAAGGTCCTCGCAGCCACCGAGGGGCAGGACCGCCACACCACCAACCTCGAGGGCGACCACCAGGCCGTCGGTCTGCGCACCCTCGAGGAGGTCACCGTGACCGCCGAGCAGGCGACGATCGTGCTGCCCCCGCTGTCCTGGGCCGTCGTCCAGCTCCGCAAGGGCTGACCTACAGCTCGTCCAACCGCAGGCGCAGCAGTTCGGCGAGTTCCACGGACTCGCCGTCGCGTGCGCCGCGACCGACCTGCAAGGGCGGTTCCGAGGGGCCGATCACGACCCCCCGGAACCGCCCGGCCAGGCTCGGCGCCACGTCGAGGACGTAGTACTCCCCCGCCGGCCCGACCCCGAGCGAACCGTTGGCGCGCAGGTACCACCCCACGAGGTCGGTCCGGTACCGCGCCGAGCCGGCGCGGGCCCGCAGCGCCTCCGGTGCGATCCCCCGGCGGCGCAGTTCGCCGACGAAGTCGCGCAGCAGTTCCTGCGCCCGGACGGTCTCGGCCGCCCGGGCGCGCTCCCACCACTCCGCCGTCACCCGGCCACTACAGCAGCAGGTCCGCGGGCCGGCCAACGGGGCGCCAGAGCGGGACCTCGCCCTCAGCGCTGGAGACCGGGACCAGCCCCGGCATCCGGTCCGCCGCGACGAGCGGCCCGAAGTCGAGCCGGGTGAGGTCAGTGACGTCCGCGACGGGGACCTGGAACATCCGGAACCCGCCCAGTTCGGGGACCTCCCGGGAACGCGGCGACCCGACGATCTCCTCCACCAGCGGGGTCTGGTCGAGGACGAAACCGGCGCTGGCGAGCACCGACACCTCCTCGGAGGGGTCGAGGTCGAGGGGTTGCGGCAGCAGGTACGCCGCGATCTTGTAGAAGCGGCGCGGGATCCGCACGCCGCGGTACTCGGGGTCGTCGTCCGCGAACACCGGTCCGCTCACCACGACGAGGCGCTGGTCCCACTGCCTGGCGTAGGCCAGGACGTGGTCCTCCAGCCCGAGCCACAGCTCCAGCGACTGGTTGAACGTCGAGGCCTGCGGGGCCGCGTTGGCGTAGGAGAACGTGTCGGCGTTGGCCCGCACCGCCTCCGCCCCCCAGCCGGGGTCGCGGCGGCGCACCAGGTGTCCGCGGTCGAAGTCGTTGCGCGCGTAGAGCTCGGCGCCCGCCTGGTCGTCGGGGCCCAGCCGCGGGTCGAGGAACCACTGGTCCCCCGACCGTTCGACGTCCACCAGGGAGGCGCCGTCGACGGCGACGACCGTCGCGGCGGCGAGGCGCCGGTCCGGCCGCTGCACGATGGAGAAGTGCGTGTACGGCAGGACGACGACCTCGGCCCCGTCGAGGGGTTCGGGCATCGGGATCAGCGGACCCGGCGCCAGGAACCGGGGGTCGAACCCCGCCCGGCCGAGAAGTTGCAGTCCCTGCGCCGTCTGCGTCTCGCTCATCCTCCGAGGGTGCACCCGACCTCCGACACGAGGGCCGTCCTGCGGGTGACGGGAGGGTGTCAGCTCAACGCACGGTCCGCGAACACGTCCGCCGCCCGGGCCAGGAAGTCGGCCGTGCCCGGTCCGGCGGCGTCGTAGACGGCGCGGAACCGCCCGTCCTCGACGTACATCCGCACCAACCCGCGGTACGCGGCCGCGTCGGGGGTCCAGAACACCGAGACCCAGGCGTGGTGGCGCCGCACGAGGTCCTGGACGGCCGGGGCGCCCGGGTCCTCCCCCACGGCGGCGGCCAGGCCGGCGGCGATCGCCTCGTGCTCGCGCTGGTGCTCCGCGCGGCCCTGCGCCCCGAGCTGGGACCACGTCCGGCCGGCGTCGTCGTGGGCGAGGCGCCCCCAGCGCTCGACGACCTCCTCCTCGTACCGTCCTGCGTCGAAACCGTCGAACATCCGAGTCACCTCGATCTCCTCCCCGTCGGCACCTTGGGACAACGTGGTGCGCACGCTCGCGGCGAGCCGGGCGATCCGGTCCGCCTGCTCCTCCAGCAGGGCGAGGTGCGTCCGCAGGGCGGCGACCTCGTCGACCCGGGCCTCGAGGACGTCGGCGATGGCCGCCAGGCCCAGACCCAGCTCGCGCAGCAGCAGGATCCGCTGCAACCGGCGCAGGGCGACGGCGTCGTAGTAGCGGTAGCCGTTGGCCCCGGTGCGGCTGGGGGTCAGCAGTCCGACGTCGTCGTAGTGGCGCAGGGTCCGAGCCGTCGCCCCCGTGGCCGTGGCGACCTCGTGGATCGTCCACTCCCGTGTTCTCGCGTGCACGGGACGACGGTAGGAGTTGACGCCACGACAACTGCAAGCCCGGGACTCAAGGGATCGCCGTCTCGTGACGACACGAACGCTCAGTGGACAGGAACGTCCAGGGCCGACGGAGGAGGATTTCTCGTGCGTGTCACGCGGGCTGTCGTGCTGCTCCCGGTCCCTGCGGGCGACCTGCCCGCGCTGGACGCCTGCCTGGAGCACCTGGCGGCCGCGGCCGACGAGGCCTCCGCGGCCGGCATCCCCACGACCCTGGTGCTCGCGACGTGCTGCGACGCCGGCACCTTGGCCCCCGTCCTCGGCGACTGGGGCCCGTTGGTCGACCTGCTGGACGACGTGGAGCTGACCGTCGACCACCACCCCGGCGACACGCGCTCCCGCGGGGAACTGCGCGAGCTGACGGCCCGCACCCTGGCCGCCCTCGTCGTGGACCCGGCAGAGGTCGTCGTCCTGACCACCACCTGCGACGTCGGCGTGAGCGTCGGGTGGATCACCGAGCACGTCCGTCACCACCGGGCGGGCGCGAAGGCCAGCACCGGTCCGGTCCGCGGGTCCGAGGGTCCGCACGAACCGGGCGCCAACCTCGCCGTCCGGGCGGACCTGCTGCCCACCGGCGCGCTCGCGCCCGACGGCTGGCGGCAGGTCCACCTCGTCCACGCGGTGACCCCCGTCGTGGCGACCCCGCAGGTCATCCTCCGGGCGTTTCCCTGAGGTCCTCGGCGAGGATCCCCAGCAGTTCCCGGCGTGCCTTCTCCAGCACGTCGCCGGCCCGCTGGAGGTCACCGGGGCGACCGGACATCGCGATCTGCTGGTAGGTCATCGCGATCGAGCCGAGCTGCCTGCGCACCTGGTGCGCGCGCTCCCGGTCGGGTCCGCCGTCGAGGTTCTCCCACGGCGGCGGGGTCTCGGAGTACTCCTGCTCGACGTAGGCGCGACCCTCGTCGGTCAGGGTGAACTGCTTGGCGTCCGCGGGGTCCGCCGCGACGAGCCCCTCGTCCTGCAACTGCTGCAGGATCGGGTAGACCGACCCCGGGCTCGGCTTCCACTCGCCGTCGCTGCGGCGGGTGACCTCCCCGATGATCCGGTAGCCGTTGCTCGGCCCTTCGGCCAGGAGCACGAGCACCGCGGCGCGCACGTCACCGCGGGGGCGACGGCCACCACCCCGGCCGAACCCCCCGAAACCGCGTCCGGGGCCCCGTCCCTCGAACATCTCGCCGAACGCGGCGAACCCGGGGCCGAAACCCCGTCCGGGTCCACCGAACGGGCCGCCGCCGCCGGGGTGGTGCCCCCGGCCGTCGTGGCGACCTTCCCACGCGCCGCCCCACGGGCCGGCGAATCGGTTGCCTCTCATGTCTGCACCTCCGGGTCATCGCGCAGCCTCGTGCTGTCGCGATGCCTCAACGATATATCGCTATGGCTCAGAAGTGAAGGGGTGAGCGGTCAGGAGTTCGCCGGCCGGATCTGCAGGGGTCCTCCTGCCGGTCGCCACCTCTCCTCGATCCCACTCAGGAACCTGCGCAGCGAAGCGGGGTCCAGGTCCAGGAACGTGCAGCGCCCCTCCCGGCGCAGCACGACGAGCCCGACCCCTTCGAGGACCGCGAGGTGCTGCGAGACGGCCTGGCGGGTCGAGCCCGACCCGTGCCGCTCGATCAACCGGGCCCGCAGCCCGGAGAGCGTCTGACCACCGGCCTCCGTCAGCTCGTCGAGGATCGCGCGCCGGGTGGGATCCGCCAGCGCCTTGAACACGTCGTCCACACCTCCTAGCATTGGCAAGTACGCACTTGCCTGTCAAGGGAGCGACGACGGTGCTAGCGTGTGAGCAAGCGCTTTCCAGTGACGGGAGGACGACCGGTGAGCAGGTTCGACGTCGAACCCTGGGGTTTCCGCCGCGAGGCGACCGCGGCCGAGCGGGAGGAGCAGCAGGCCTTCCACGACGAGCACCCGAAGTGGTCGCTCGGCGTCGACGCGTTCGTCAGCCGGCTGGCCGCCGTCGAGACCGACTCCCTGGTCCTGGGTGACCGTTCCTACGTCGCGGCGAACGCCTACCTCAGCCACGACGTCCGCTTCGGCGCCGACTGCACCGTGAACGTCTTCACCGTGGTCCGCGGCGACGTGCGCTGCGGGGACGGTGTCCGGATCGGGGCCCACACGTCGATCCTCGGGTTCAACCACGGCATCGAACCCGGGACGCCGGTGTTCCGGCAACCGTTGAGTTCGCGCGGGATCGTCATCGGCGACGACGTGTGGATCGGCTCCAACGTCGTCGTGCTCGACGGCGTCCACGTCGGGGACCACGCCGTCCTCGCCGCGGGCGCGGTCGTGACCCGGGACGTCCCCGCCGGAGCGATCGTCGGCGGGAACCCGGCCCGCCGGATCCGCTGGCGGGTTCCGCCGGCCGGGGCGAGCGACGACCTGGCGACCGCGCTGGGGCAGTTCGAGGAACGGGCCAGGTCCCAGGCCGGCGACGTCCTGGCGAGGTGCTGGAACCCGTCGCTGCCCGGTGGCCAGTTCACCGACTCCCCCGGCGCCGGCCCCACCGTCCGCGCCCAGGCCGACGCCCTCGAGATCGCCGCCTACCTGCTCGACGACGCCCCGCCGCAACTCCCCCGCGACGAGCAGTTGGCCCGGCTCACGGCGCTCCAGGACCCGGAGACGGGGTTGGTGCCGTTGTTCGGCGCCGACGGCCTCCCCGTCCCGGGAACCCCGGACCCCAGCGACGGCAACGTGCTCTACCACGCACTCTCCGTGGGCTACGCCCTCGACGTGTTCGGCGAGGAGTTCCCGCACCCGATCGGGTACTTCGCCCGGATGACCGCACCAGAACTCCTGGAGAACCTCGACGGCCTCCCGTGGAACGGCCGGGCGTGGGGATCCGGGGCCTGGGTCGACGCGGCGGGGACCGCGTTCCGCTGGAACCTGGCGCGCGGGGAGCGCGGGGTCCCCGGAACCCTGGAGGCGCTCTTCGGGTGGCTCACGACGCGCGCCGCGCCCGGTACCGGGATGTGGGGAACGCCCGCCCCGGGCGAGGGGGTGCTGCAGGTCGTCAACGGTTTCTACCGCGCGAGCCGTGGGACCTTCGCCCAGTTCGGGGTTCCGCTCCCCCACCCCGAACGCGTCGTCGACACCGTCCTGACCCACCTCGCCGACCAGAAGCTGTTCGCCCCCGAACGCCGCAACGCCTGCAACGTCCTCGACGTGGCGCACCCCCTCTGGCTCGCGGGCAAGCAGACCCACCACCGCCGCGAGGAGGTGGTCACGGCGGCCCGGGGGCTGCTCGCCGACGCGTTGCGCACCTGGCAGGACGGCAGGGGTTTCTCGTTCATGGTCGGCCGCGAACCGGGCCTGCAGGGGACCGAGATGTGGCTGGCCATCGTGTGGTTGCTGGCCGACCTCGCCGGCTGTTCCGACGTCCTGCGCTACCGCCCCCGCGGCGTGCACCGCCCCGAAGCGGCGATCACCGTCCTCCCACGCTGAACCCGGCCCTCGAGGGGAACGTTCCGCGGCTCGCAAAGCTCACGGGAGCCGCGGAACGTTCCCCTCCCCGGCGGTAGCCTGACGACATGCCCTCCCCCAGCGGACGCCGCCGTCTGCCTCTCTGGGTCTGGGCGGTCCTCGCGTTCGTCGCGTACTACGCCTTCGCCGCCTTCGCCGGCTACTACCGCTGGCCGTGGTGGGTGCGGGGCGTCGGGCTCGCGGCGTGCATCGCCGGGTTCGCCCTCCTCGCCCGGCACCGCCGGAGCCGTTCGGACTGACCCGGGGACGCGGTGCGGGCCTCCCGTCAGCCCATCGCGGCGACGAAGGCGGCGGCCCGCTCGGTGATGCCCGCCCAGTCCGCGGCGGCGACCAGTTGCGGCGGAACGACTCCGGTGCCCGCAGTGACGGCGGCCGCACCGGCGGCGAGGTACTCGGCGGCGTTGCCCGCGCTGACCCCACCGGAGGGGACGAGCCGGACGTCGGGGTAGGGGCCGTGCAGGTCGGTCAGGTAGCCCGGCCCGAGACGGCCCGCGGGGAACACCTTGACCGCGGCCGCTCCGGACTCGTGCGCGACCAGGACCTCGCTGGGGGTGAACGCGCCCATGAGGAACGGGATCCCCGCCGCCACCGCGGCCGTCGCCACCGCGGGCCGCAGGCCCGGGGTGACGAGGAAGCGGGCTCCGGCGTCGATCGCGGCCCGCGCGTCGTCGTCGTCCAGGACCGTGCCGACGCCGAGGGAGATCCCCTCGGCGCCGGCGGCCTCCCGCAGGTGGCGCAGGACGTCGGGGGTGGTGAACGTCAGTTCCACGGTGCGGATCCCGCCCGCGGCCAACGCCGCGCACAGGGCCCGGACGTCGGGGATCTCCGGCGCGCGGACGACGGCCACCACCCGGTCGGTGAACAACTGCTCGAGGCTCATGCGGTGACTCCTGTCGAGGGGTGGTGGCGCAGCGCCCGCCCGGGCAGCGCGTCGGTGCGCCGCCCGTCGGCGACGACGGGCTCGCCGCCGAGGAGGACGTGCGGGATCCCGACGGCCTGGCGTCGGGGGTGCTCGAAGGTGGCCCCGGCGGCCACCGTCGTCGGGTCGAAAAGGACGAGGTCAGCGACCGCGCCCGGCCGCAGGACTCCGCGGTCCCGCAGCCCCAGTCGCCGGGCCGGACGGGAGGTCATGCGGGCGACGCACTCCTCCAGCCCGAGGACCCCCTCCTCCCGCACGTAGTGCCCGAGGTAGTGCGGGAACGTCCCCCAGGCCCGGGGGTGCGGGCGGGCACCGACGAGGAGGCCGTCGCTGCCGACGGTGTGGCGCGGGTGGGCCATGATGGCGCGGACGTTCTCCTCGTGGCCGACGTGCTGCAGGATCGTCGTGCCGAGGCGGTCGCGACGCAGGACGTCGACGAACATCTCGAAACCGGTGATCCTCCGCCCCACGAGGTCCGCGAGGTCCGGGAGTTCCGGGTGCCGGACCCCGGAGACCTGCACCGTGTCCCAGTCGGCCGTGACGCCGTGGCAGCCGTCGGACCCCTCGACCTCGAGGGCGTACCGGATGCGCCGCAACGCCTCCGGGTCCTCGAGGCGGAGCAGGGTCGCCTCCGGGCCACCCTCGCTCGCCCAGCTCGGCAGCACCGCCGCGAGGGTGGTGGACCCGGGCAGGTAGGGGTAGGAGTCCAGGGTCACGTCGACACCGTCGGCGAGCGCCGCGTCGACGAGGTCGAGGAGTTCCCCGCCGCGGCCGGCGTTGACGCCGAAGTTCATCGTGGCGTGGGTGAGGTGCAGGGCGCAGCCGGCGCGGCGGGCGACGTCGACGACCTCGGCGTAGGCCTCGAGGGCGCCCTTGCCGTAGGAACGCTGGTGGGGGGCGTAGAAACCTCCGGCCGCGCCGACGACCTCGCACAACGCCACGAGTTCCGCGGTGTCGGCGTACATGCCGGGGGTGTAGGTGAGTCCGCTCGACATCCCGACGGCACCTTCGGCCATGCCGAGTCCCACGAGTTCCCGCATGCGCCGGAGTTCCGCCGCGGTGGCGGGGCGGTCGGTGGTTCCGACGACGACCATCCGCACCGTGCCCTGGGGGACGAGGTAGCAGACGTTGACGGCGGCGCCGCGGTCGACGCGGTCGAGGTAGGCCCCGACCCCGGGCCACCCGAGGTCGTCGTCGGGGATCCCGTTCCACCCCGCGAGCTGTTCGCGCAGGACGGCGAGGGCGGCGGCGTCGACGGGGGCGTAGCTCAGCCCGTCCTGGCCGACGACCTCGGTCGTGACCCCCTGGGTGGTCTTCGCGAGGTGCTGCGGGTCGGTGAGCACGGCGAGGTCGGAGTGGGCGTGCATGTCGATGAAACCCGGCGACAGCACGAGTCCGTCGGCCCGCAGTTCCCGCGCCCCGGCGGTCGTCCCGACGTCCCCGAGTTCCGCGATCCGGCCGTCGACGACGAGGGCGTCTCCGCGGCGGCCGGGTCTCCCCGTGCCGTCGACGATGGTGGCGCCGCGGACGACGAGGTTCACCCGAACACCGTGCGCACCCAGTCGACGAGCACGGGTTGCGGGGCGAGGGCGTCGTCGACGACGGGCAGGAGCTGCCACTTGTCGAACGTCGTGCAGGGGTGGGACAGACCGAGGCGAACGACGTCACCGACCCGCAGTTCCCGGGCGTCCCCGGTCAGGGACAGGAACGTGTGCTGGTCGTTCATCGCGGTGACGGTGGCTCCCTCGAGGGGTTCGGTGTCGCCCGTGGCCGCGCGGCGCACCGCCTGCACCTCGGGGAGCCCTTCGTCGAAGGCGAGGTCGCGCTTGCCCGCGTCGCCGAGCGCGAGGCCCGGTTCGGGGCGGGAGACGATGCGGACCCACCCGTGGAGGGCGGCGCGCAACTCCCCCTCGCTGCCGCGGTTCATCGGGGTGATCCCGCGGTAGAACCCGTCGTCGTGGGCGACGTAGGCGCCGGCGCGCACGACGACGCGCGTCGGGGCTCCGCGCACCCCGTCGGGGTCGTGCACCGCGGCGAGCACGTCGGCCACGGCGTCGAAGTAGGCGCTGCCGCCGGCGCTGACGACGAGGCCACCGGGCACGTCCCCGTGGAGACCCTCCTCCAGCAGCGTCCGGTGCAGCGCGGCGAGGTCGGAGAGGTAGGTGCGGACCACGACGAGGCTCGCGGGGCTCGCGTCATGGGCCAGCGCCCCCTCATAGCCCGCGACCCCGGCCAACCGCAGACCGGGGGTCGCGGCGACCGCCCGGGCGACCTCCACCGCGGCGCCGCGGGAGCGGGCGCCGGTCCGGCCCCCGGTGGCCCCGAGTTCGACGAGGACGTCGACGGGTGCGACGGCGTCGGCGACGTGCGGGGCCATCGCCTCGACGACGTCGACCCCGTCCACCCAGGTGAGGACGCGGGCGGTGCGGGGCCTGCCGAGGAACCGCAGCACCTGCGGGTCGAGGACGGGGTAGGCCGCCAGGACCCAGTCCAGCCCCTCGCGCAGGGCGACGGTGAGCTGCCACCCCGTCGCGACGGTGATCCCGATCGCGCCGGCCTCGAGCTGGGTCCGCCAGATCGAGGGGGCCATCGTCGTCTTGCCGTGCGGGGCGAGGTCGACACCGACCGCGGCGGCCCAGGCGGCCATCGTCGCGACGTTGCGGGTCAGGGCGGTGGCGTCGAGGGTGACGAGCGGGGTGGGGAGGTCGGCCAGGCCGGGGCGGGTCGCCACGAACTCGTCGGCCAGAACCCCCCAGGCGTCGACCGGCACCGCCTTGCCCCCGGCCGGGAGCGCGCCGATCTCCGGGGCGTCGTACACCACACCGACCTCCACTGCGTCGTGACTGCGTTGCGCGCTGTGCAACGGACGTTGCAGCAGCGGTCGACGCCGTTCTAGCATCGCGCCGTGTCCCGGTCAAAGGTCCTGTGCGTCGGCGAGGCGATGGTCGTGCTGACGCCCGCCCAGGACGTCCCCCTGGCCGAGGCGGACCTCTTCGTCCGCACCGTCGGCGGCGCGGAACTCAACGTGGCCCTGACCCTCGCCCGCCTCGACGTGGACGTGAGCTGGCTCTCGCGCCTGGGCGACGACGGGTTCGGTGAGCACGTCCTGGCCCTCGCCGACGGGGTCGGCGTGGACGTCGGCGCCGTCGAACTCGACCCGGACCGGCCGACCGGCCTCTACGTCAAGGCTCCGGGGGTCGCCGCCGACGGGTCCCGGCGCTCGCGCATGCACTACTACCGCAGCGGGTCGGCAGCCTCGGCCCTCTCCCCCGAGTTCCTCGACCGGCCCGCCGCGCGCGCGGCCCTGGCCGAGGCCGACACCGTCCACGTCAGCGGGATCACGCCCGGCCTCTCGGAGTCCGCGGCCGCGTTCTGCGCCGCACTCGCCGACCGGGTGCGGGGCAGCGCCACGACGCTGTCGGTGGACCTGAACCACCGCCCCGCGCTGTGGCGCGGACGCAGCGAGGAACCGCTGCGCCGGTTGGCCGCCGCGGCCGACGAGGTCCTGCTCGGCGCCGACGAGGCGCGGGTGGTGTTCGGGACCGACGACCCGGCCGCGCTGCGCGCGGCCCTGCCGGACGCCCGGCGGATCCTGCTGAAGCAGGAGGAGCACGGCGTGCTCGTGCTCGAACCGGGGAACCCGGACCGCCACGTCCCCGCCCTGACGGTCGACGTCGTCGAACCCGTCGGCGCGGGCGACGCCTTCGCCGCCGGCTACCTCGCCGGCCGCGCCCACGGGTTCGCCGTCGACGCCGCCGTCGGGTTCGGTCACCGCTGCGCCGCAGCCGCTCTCGTGACCCGGGGCGACCGCCCCGCCGAGGTCCCGGCGTTGACGGGGTGAGCCAGTCGCTGCTGCGCGCCCTCGGGCTGCTCGACCTCGTCGCCGGCGGTACGGCGAGCCTGGGGGAACTCGCCGAGGCGACGGGGGCCCACAAGAGCACCGTCCTGCGGTTGCTGCGGGTCCTCGAGGACGCGGGCTACGTCCACCACGACGAGCAGCACCGCTACGCCCTCGGCTCCCACCTGTTCCGCCTCGCCCAGCAGGCCCTGGACTCCTTCGACGTCCGGGCCGTGGCCGCCCCCCGGTTGCGGCGCCTGCGCGACGACGTCGGACAGACCGTCCACCTGGCCGCCTTCGACGGTTCCGTCGCCACCTACGTGGACAAGCTCGAACCCCGCAGCGCCGCCGTCCGGATGGCCTCACGCATCGGGAACACCGCCGCGCTGCACTGCACCGCCGTCGGGAAGGTGTTCCTCGCCGACCTGCGGCCCCCCGACCGGGCGGAACTCGTGGCGACCCTGGAGTTCCCCCGCCTGACGACGAGGACCCTCACCGGTCCCGAGGAACTGCTCGCGGAGGTCGCCACCGTCGCCGAGGCGGGCTGGGCGCAGGACCACGCGGAGAACGAGACCTTCGTCAACTGCGTCGGCGCCCCGGTCCGCGGCGCCGACGGACGCGTCCTCGCCGCGGTCTCGATCTCGGTGCCCGACGTCCTGCTCCCCCACGAGGCCGTCCTCGACCTCGTGCCCGCCCTGTTGTCCGCGACCGCGGACATCTCCCGCTCCTGCGGGTTCCTCGACCACCCCGACGAGAAGGAGAACTCCTGATGACCACCCGCACCGCCGTCACCACGACCGACGCCCCCGCCCCGGCGCACACGTTCTCGCAGGGCGTCCGCAAGGGACCGCTGCTGCAGGTCTCCGGTCAGGGCCCGGTGGACCCGGTGACCAACGAGTACCTGCACCCCGGTGACGTGAAGGCGCAGACCCTGCGGACCCTGCGCAACGTCGACGCGATCCTCCGCGCGGGTGGCGCGAGCTTCGACGACGTCGTCATGCTCCGCGTCTACCTCACCACGCGCGACGACTTCGCCGCGATGAACGAGGCCTACGGCGAGTACGTCGGCGCGCACTGCACCTCCGGTGTCCTGCCCGCCCGCACGACCGTCATGACCGGTCTGCCCCGCGAGGAGATGCTCGTCGAGATCGACGCGCTCGCCGTCCTGGACGACTAGGGGCCCGGACCACCTCGGTGGTCGCCGCAGATCCTCGTGGTTCAAGACGTCGGGTGGGGGTAGGTTCCGGGGTAGGGCCTCGCCACCTGTCGGGTGGCCGGCCGCAGTCACCGGTCCAGCAGCGGGCGCGCCGTCACACCCACCTCGAGGGCACGCATGGACTTCTCCGTCGACCAGCACCGCGAGGGTGACCTCGCGGTCATCTCGTTGCAGGGCAGCCTGACCACCGAGACCACGGACCGGCTCTCCGCGTGCCTCGACACCACGTTGCCCACGACCCGGTCCCTGGTGATCGACCTCAGCCGCACCACCGCGTTGGACGAAGAGGGTCTCTCGGTGCTGCTCGACGCGGAACGCCGGGCACGTCGTCGAGGTGACGCCGTGCGCGCGGCCGGAGTCCACGGCGCCGTCGAGGACGTGTTCGAGGAGTTCGACGCCTGGCGCAGCCTCGGAGGCCACCACACCCTGGACGAGGAGGTGCGACGTCTCCACGCCCGCGACGCGGCCCGTGACTACTTCCGCCCCTCGGTCCCGGCGGGCCTCAACGGTGACCGTCACGGCGCTCGCAGGCCCGCATGACCCTCGCCGACCACTTCCGCGAGGCCTACGTCTTCCACGCCGGCTGGGACGACGCCGACCTGGTGCCCACGACCCTGGCCCGGACCGTCGCCAGCGTGCTGGCGGTCGACGCCGCGAGCATCAGCTTCTTCGGCGGTGACCACCGGGTCCTGCTGGGGGCCAGCACCCCCGAGGCCGCCGCCGCCGAGCAGTGGCAGTACACCCTCGGCGAAGGGCCCTGCATCGCCGCGTTCCAGCACTCCGCGCCGGTCGTGGCCGACGAACCGTCCTTCGCCCGCCGCTGGCCGGCTCTGCACCAGCGGGTCCGTCGGGACAGTCCCTACCGCTCCGTGGTCGCCGTGCCCCTGGTGCTGGGGAGCGGCGGCAGCGGCATCGGTGCGATCGACCTCTACTCCACGGATGCCCAGGTGCGCCCGGGTTTCGACGTGGATTCCGCCCAGGCCGTGGCGGGCATGGCCTGTTCGGTGCTGCTGCAGGCCACCCTGCGAGGTCACACCCGGGCGGCGACCGTCGACGGCGAGGACGAGGAGGTCGAACTCACCCTCCCCGCCGAGTGGCTGGACACGCACGCGGCGAGCCGGCGCTACCGGGTGTGGCTGGCCGTCGGGATCCTCAACTCGACGCTCCAGACCGACACCCCGAGTGCCTTCGCGTTGCTGCGCGCCCACGCCCACTCCCGCGATCAGACGCTGGAGGAGGTGGCCGAGGACGTCGTCAGCGGCCGGACGCCGGTCGCCGACCTCGGGGACCTGCCGCGTTCCTGACCCCCGGAGACCGCCGACCTCGGGGAACCCCTTCCGAGCACGGGCTCGCGACCCCGCGCTAGGTGCTTGCCGGTGACCGCGGGGCCGGGCATGCTGTGCACCGGCTGAGCGGCGACCCGCCGCCGCGCCCCGACGTCGTGGAGGAAGAACCCGTGCTGCGCATCCCCTCGTCCCGCCGGCTGGTCGCCACCCTCACCGCGCTCGCCGCCACCGGTGGCGCCCTGCTGAGCGCCGCCGCACCGGCCTCCGCCGCCACCTGTTCCGACGTCGAGGTCGTCTTCGCACGCGGCACCGGCGAGACGCCCGGCCTCGGCATCGTCGGCTCACCCTTCGTGCGGGCCCTCACGAGCGAGCTGTCGGACCGGACCGTCACCTCCTACGCCGTGGACTACGCCGCCAACTCCTCCCAGACCAGCGCCGGCCCCGGTGCCACCGACATGAGCGCCCACGTGCGCGAGGTGGCCGCGGCCTGCCCCTCGACCCGCTTCGTCCTCGGGGGCTACTCCCAGGGCGCGACCGTCACCGACATCGCCGTGGGCATCCGCACGGGAACCACCACCGGCACGCCCGTCCCCGCCGAGCTGTCCGGTCGCGTCGCCGCGGTCGTCGTGTTCGGCAACCCGCTGGGGCTGAGCGGACGCACCATCGCCACCGCCAGCACCACCTACGGGCCGAAGTCGAAGGACTACTGCAACAGCAGCGACACCGTCTGCGGCAGCGCCCCCAAGACCGGGACGGGTAGCCACCTCAGCTACCCCAGCAACGGGGCCACGACGGAGGGGGCCCGGTTCGCCGCGGGTCTGGTGCGCGCCGGGGGCGGGCCCACCACGCCCACCCCGACCCCCACCCCGACCACGTGCGTGCGCGACAGCACCCGGGCCCACGTCGCCGCCGACCGCGCCGTGAGCCTGTACGGCTACGCCTACGCCCGCGGTTCCCGCGACGCGCTGGGCCTGACCAGCAGCTACAACGTCGTCTCGCTGCGCCAGGTCGACGGCGGCTGGACCCGCGTCACCGCCTGCTGACCGGCACGTCGGTGGACTCCTTCACCCGGGCCGGCCTGGAGTTCTCCACCGGCGACCACGGCCCCGCCGACGGGGACGTGGTCGTCTGCCTGCACGGGTTCCCGCAGGGCCCGGAGGCCTACGACGCCGTCGTGCCCCGGCTCGTGGCGGGCGGGCTGCGGGTGCTCGTGCCCGAACAGCGGGGTTACGGCGCGCGCGCCCGGCCCCGGCACCGCCGCGACTACGCGCTGCCCGAGCTCGTCGCCGACGTCGTCGCGTTGCTGGACGCGGCCACGCCGACCCGGCCGGCCCGGCCGGTGCACCTCGTCGGCCACGACTGGGGCGGGGTGGTCGCCTGGGCCCTGGCCGCGACGCACCCGGAACGGCTCGCGTCCCTGACCGTCCTCTCCCAGGCCCACCCGGCCGCCTACCGGCGCGCGGTGACGTCCTCGACGCAGGGGCTGCGCTCGACCTACGTCGGCTTCTTCCAGCTGCCGCTGCTGCCCGAGCGGTTGCTGCTGGCCCGGGGCGGTGGCCTCCTGTCAGCTTCCCTGCAGCGCAGCGGGTTGCCCGCAGACCTCGCCGCCGGGTACGCCCGCCGGCACAGCGCGCCGGGAAGCCTGCGCGCAGCGCTGGGTTGGTACCGGGCCCTGCCGTTCGCCCGTCCCGTCGGCGACGTCGAGGTGGCCACGACCTACCTCCACGGTCGACGGGACCCGTTCTACGCCCGCGCCGCCGTGGACCGGACCGCCGACCACGTCCGCGGTCCCTACCGCCACGTCGAGCTCGACACCGGCCACTGGGTGCCCGAACTGGCCCCCCAGGCCGTCGCGGACGCGGTCCTGTCCGCCGCGGGCCGGCAGCCCTAGGCCTGCCGGCGCGCGAACCGACCACCACCCACGACCGCGGCGACTCGTCGCGGTCACCCGGTGCGGCGTGCACTTCGTTCAGGACCACATCAGCCGCCTCCCACGACGTCACGGACCTGCCGAGCTGCGCGCGGCCGGTGGACCGTCATCGACAACGCCTTCAGGAGCGGGGCCGTTCCGGTGCAGGCTGGGCAGGCGCAGGCTCAGGGGGCGCAGCCCTGGTCGGTGCAGTCTCAGCAGATCCAGCCCTACCGGCCGCGGGTTGGAGAGGGGAGCGCTCCGCAGGCTTGGCCGGCGGAGCCTTCTCAGGGCCGGGTTCCGGCGACGCAGGTTTCGCGGGCGCGGGTTTCGCGGGCGCAGGTTTCGCGGGCGCAGGTTTCGCGGGCGCGGGTTCAGGCGCAGGTTTGGCGGGCGCAGGCGCAGGTTTGGCAGGCGCAGGTTTGGCCGGCGCAGGTTTGGCCGGCGCAGGTTTGGCCGGCGCAGGTTTGGCCGGCGCAGGTTTGGCCGGCGCGGGCGCGATGGGGCCGTTCTCCGTGGACGTCGTGCGCTCGGGCCGCACGGCCGTGTCGGGCTCCCCCGGGGCGGAGGACGTCGCCACGCTGGTCGGTCCGGCCTCCGGCGTGTCGACCGGGCTGGTCGGGCTGGTCGAATTGGTCGGGCTGCCGGCCTCGGCCGGCGAGGACGTCGGAGACGAGGTGGGGACGGGCTCGAGAACGGGGAGATCGACAGGGCCGCTGCTCGTGGAGGACCGCTGCCCGCTCGTCGGATGCGCCGTTCCCTCGTGCGCTGTTGCCGGGTGCGGTGTCTTCGTCGGCGTGGCCACCGGTGTGGAGGTGGGAGCGGAGGTGGCGGCACTGGTGGGGAGGACGTCAGCGACGGCGTGCGTCGCTGTCACGCTCGAACTCACCCCGATCCCGGTGGCGAGGAGGACGGTGGCGACCTGGCCACCGGCGGTCTGGGCGGCCGCCGAAGCCGTCGACACGGCCTGCGCCGGGATGGACCCCATCCACGGCAGGGCCGCGAGAAGGGTCGCGGGCCCCGCGACGATCCGCAGACGACCCAGGCCCACCGAGAGGAACGCGCGGACGACGTCCGGATCGAACTGGTCCCCGGCACAGCGCGTGATCTCAGCTCGGGCTTGCTCCGCTGACATGGGCTTCTTGTAGGAACGGGCTGACGTGATCACGTCGTAGGTGTCGGCGACGGCGATGACCCGGGCCGCCAACGAGATGTCCGCCCCCGCCAGGCCCCGCGGGTACCCCTGTCCGTCCCAACGCTCGTGGTGCTGGACCACCCCGTCCACCCACGGCCCCAGCCACGACCTCAGGGGTTCGACGAGCTCACCGCCGTGAGCGGGATGGGACTGCAGACGGGCCCACCCCTCCTCGGACGGCCGCCCCTTGGCGTTGATGACCTCGGTCGGCACGTGGATCTTGCCCACGTCGTGCAGGAGCGCCACCCAGCTCAAGCGGTCGACGTCTTCCCCGGACAACCCCAGCTCCCGGCCGATGAGGGCCGCGTAGGCCTGCACCCGTTCGCCGTGGGCACGAGTCGATGCGTCGTGGGCGGCCAGCGCGCTGATCAGGGCCAGGAGCTGTTGCGCGCTCCCGTGCTCGGCGCCCCCGCTGCCTGCGAGCTTCTCCGGTGACCACCGGCGACGGGCGACGGCGAACCGGTTGGGGACGTGGTCGGGCAGCACCAGGCTCAACCGCAGCATGGAGGCCAACGGCAGCAGCCGGCGCAGCCACCGGTTCGCCACGACCATGACCGCCGAGGACAGCGCCACGACGAGCACGAGCCAGACCGCAGCGTTCAGCCGGAGGCGCTCGGCTGGTGCCCACCGCGCGGCCGCGGCCCCGACGACGAGGGCGAAGACCAGCGGTCCGAGCACGGCAACGGCTCGCACACTGCGGGCGAGGACGGGACGGGGTCGCCAGGTCCGCCCGGCCGCTTCGCCGTAGTTCTGGGTGGGGCCCGTGCGCATCCACCTGTTTTCGGGACGAGTTCCCCCTGGGTGAACCGGAGCAGGCGGACATCACCTGATCGGACGACGCCGGCCCAGCGATGATCCCGCGAGGGGGGACTCAGTTCGATCTTCGGCGCGGAGAGGCCACCACCGCGGGCTCGCTCTCGAACCGGTGGACCGGGTGGGAAGGACGCGGAGGGCGGGATCTCAGTTCGTGGCATCCCGCACGGGCCACAACTCACCTCCGAGCCACTGACCCAGGAGGAGTACGAGCACGACCGCCACGACGACGAGCGCACCGACCACTCGGACATCTCTCACGCGAGCCTCCTCGACGACGTACGCAGCCTCGCACCACCTGGTACCCCGTGACCTGCGGCCACCAGAGACCGGATGACCGCGCGGTCATCCCGCGGTGCGCGGACTCGTGCGACACGCCCGGCGACACCTCGCTGTGCTCGTGCTCACCGCAGCGGCCTTCCTGCCCGTCACCGCGTGCTCCCACGGCCTGGACCCGGACAGTCCCACCGCCCTGGCCCTGGAGGCGGTCGACGACCCCGCGGCCATCGCGCAGCTGGCCCAGGACGCTCCCGCCCCACAGGCGGCGATCCTCGACGACGGCCAGGTGAGCGGCCGCGAGTACGAGCGAGCTCTCGCCGCAGAACGCGACTGCGTCAGCGCCGCCGGCTACGAGCCCTCCAGCCTGGCCTGGGGTGATGGAGAGCTGGGCTTCACCGTCACGCTCGGTCGTGCCGGAGTCGTGGCCGGTGGCGTCGTCGATCGACCCGTCCACGACCGAGGACTCGACTTCGCCGGCAACTCGGGCCGCAACCCGCCCTCGTGGACCCAGGACGAGAGTCGCAGGGGTGGCGCCGGGAGCGCTGACCCGCCGACCACGACCTACCGCAGTTCGACGGCGGCGCCGGCCATCCCTTCGGTGCGGGCCCAGGCCAGCGCCTTCTCGGCCGGCAGCGGACGGGCGAAGAAGAAGCCCTGGAGTTCGTCACAGCCCAACGCGCACAACCGGTCCGCGGAGGCGAGGGTCTCCACGCCCTCGGCGACGACGACGAGTCCGAGCTGGTGGGCCAGGGCGATGACCGAGGACACGATGACCTCGTCCTCCGGGTGCGCCACCATCTCGGAGACGAACTGCCGGTCGATCTTGAGTTCGTGGACGGCGAGACCGCGCAGGTGGCCGAGGCTCGTCGAGCCCGCCCCGAAGTCGTCGACGGAGACGCGGATCCCGCGCTCGCGCAGCTTCGCGACCGTGGCCCGCGCGCCCTCGGGGTCGTTGATGATGGCCGTCTCGGTGATCTCGAGCACCAGCGCGGACGGGGTCCACCGGGTGAGGGCCAGGGCCTCCTCGACCACACCCAGCAGGCCCGCGTCGAGGGTGACCGCGGAGATGTTCACCGACATCGAGACGTCGACGCCCTGGGCCCGCCAGGTCGCGGCCTGGCGCAACGCCGTGATGAGCACCCAGCGCGTCAGCGGGTGGATGAGGTTGGTGCGTTCGACGAACGGCAGGAAGTCGGCGGGCAGCAGGAAACCCCGCGTCGGGTGGTTCCAGCGCACCAGCGCCTCGAAACCCACCAACCGGGAACCGTCACCGGAGACCTTGGGCTGGTAGTGCAGTTCGAGCTGGTCGGCGTCCATGGCCCCGCGCAGCTGCCCGAGGAGTTCCAGGCCGCCGGCCGAGTGCGGGTCGCTCGCGGCGTCGTAGCGCAGGACCCCGACCCGGCTCCGCTTGGCCGCGTACATGGCGATGTCGGCGTGCTGCAGGAGTTCCCCGAGGGAGTTCCCGTCGACCCCCGCGACGGCGATCCCGATGCTGCCCTGGAGGTCGATCGGGACGACCCCGGCGTGGAAGCTCCCGACGGAGAGGGCGGCGAGGAGGCGTTTCGCGACGACCTCGAGGTCGTCGCCCGGGCCGGGCGCGGGGACGAGGACGGCGAACTCGTCACCACCGAGGCGGGTCACCGGACCCCGGTCGCCGACGGTGGCGGTGAGGACCCGGGCGACCTGGACGAGGACCTCGTCCCCGGCCGCGTGCCCGAGGGTGTCGTTGACGTCCTTGAACCCGTCGAGGTCGAGGAGCAGCAGCCCCAGACCGCGCCCCGAGGCCAGCAGCGGTTCACCCGACTCGACGAGCGCGCGGCGGTTGCCGAGCCCGGTGAGCGGGTCGGTGCGGGCGAGTTCGTCACGGGCCCGGTCGCGTTGGCGGACGAGGACGGTGAGGAGGACGGAGGCCACCACGATCACGAGCACCGAGGTGGTCCAGGCGATCGAGGCGGCTGTCACACGAGCACCATCGGCACGCGCAGTGACGACTTGAGCCGTCCGGTTCAGCCGAGCGGCGGAACGCTCCAGCGGACCAGCACGGGCCGGCCGTGCTCACGGCCGAGTTCTCCCCAGGTGCCCGCCTCGAGGGCGAACAACGCACCGGCGGTGGGCGAGAGCCCCAGCCAGGTCGCGAGCAGGATGCGCAGGAAGTGCCCGTGCGCGACGAGCACCACGTCACCCTCGCCCTCGGCGGCCTGCGCCCGGTCCAGGACCGCGCGGGCGCGGGCGGAGACCGCGTGCACGGTCTCCCCCGGCGTCTGCCCGGGGACGACACCGTCGTGCCAGACCGACCACTCGCGTCCGAGCTCGGCCGAGATCTCGGCCGTGGTGCGGCCCTCGTAGCCGCCGTAGTCCCACTCGACGAGGTCGTCGTCGATCGTCACGTCGCTCAGTCCGGCGAGTTCGGCGGTGCGCCGGGCCCGCTGGCGGGGACTGACGAGGACGGCCGAGACGCTGCGGTCGGCGAAGACGGGGGCGAGTCCACGGGCCTGCACCTCGCCCGCTGCGGTGAGCGGGACGTCGGTGCTGCCGGTGTGCTGCCCCGAGAGGCTCCACTCGGTCTGGCCGTGACGGACGACGAGGATCGACACAGGGCGACGATACGCGCCCCTTGTGCCGTCGGGTCCGACGGGTGAGGATCGTTCGATCATCGCGACGAGGCGGGAGATGCCCCATGACGGTCGACGGCCCGGTGGCCAGGCGTGAACGGATCACCGCCCTGGTCACGTCCCGCGGCAGCGCCCGGGTCAGCGACCTCGCCCTCGAACTGGGCATGGCGGCGGTCACCGTCCGTCGCGACGTCGAGGCGCTCGCCGAGCAGGGTCGACTCACCCGGCGGCACGGGATCGTGACCGCCGCGTTGCCCGGGGGTCCGGTCCTGGGCACCGTCGTGGCGGTGTCGTCCTCCTCGGGGGCCTACCTCGGCGAGATCCTGCACGGCGCGCGCGAAGCCGTCGCCGCGCACGGCGGCCGCTACGTCCTCGAGGTCGCCCGGGGGCCGGTGGCGACGCGGACGGCCATCGAACGGGCGGCGAGCACCCGCGGGGTGTCCGGCATCCTCTACGCCCCGCGGTGGCACTCCCCCGAGGAGGTGAGCGAGGACGTGAGCGTCCCGTCCTGGCCGACGTCACCCCCGCTCGTCCTGCTCGAGCGGTTCGCTCCCCGCGGATCCGCACTCGCGCAACGGGACGCCGTCCGCAGCGACCACGCCACGGGGGTCCACCTGGCCCTGTCGCACCTGCGCGCCCACGGCCACCGGCGGATCCTGACCTTCTGCCGCGACGACTCCCCGACCTCGCGCACCGTGCGCGCCTGCCTGCCCGACGCCCTGCGCTCCCTCGGTCTGCCGGTGCTCGCCGAGCCGCTGCTGTCGGCCGACCACGCCGACCAGCAGCACCGGCTGACGGCTCCCGACCCGGTCGAGGCGGTGCGCCGCCACGGGGCGACGGCGATCCTCGTGCACGCCGACCCGGACGCCCTGTCCATGCTCCCGCGGTTCGCCGGCGCGGGGATCCGGGTGCCGGACGACCTCAGCATCGTGACCTACGACGACGTCGTGGCGGGACTCGGCGAGGTACGCCTCACCGCCGTCGCACCGCCCAAGCGCGAGGTCGGCCGGGCCGCGGTGGACCTGCTGGGGTGGCGCACGACGGCCTCCGACGCCCCCTGCCGCCACCTGGAGATCGCACCCCGGCTCGTGGAACGGCACAGCGTCCGAGCGATCGATCACCGTTGATCGAACGGTCTTGACCTGTCCGGCCCACCGCCGGGACGGTGACCCCGTGCCAGCGAAGATGCGGGCCGCGCTCGCCATGAGCGCCGCCAGTCGCGACCGGGTCGTGGACCGGACCTTCCTCGACCGGCTGCGTGCGGTCGTGGACCTCGACGAGAACCTGCTGAGTGAGTTCACCAGCCCGCGGGCGCTCGGGGTCCTCACCGGGGTGGACGTCCTCGTCACCGGGTGGGGGTGCCCGGTCCTGGACGCGGAGGTGCTCGACGCCGCGCCCCGGTTGCGCGCCGTCGTGCACGCGGCGGGGTCGGTGCGTCACCACGTGAGCGCCGCCTGCTGGGAACGCGGGATCCAGGTGTCCTCGGCCGCGGCCGCGAACGCCGTCCCCGTCGCGGAGTACACCCTCGCCATGGTCCTGCTCGCCGGCAAGGCCGTCCTGCCCGCCGCCGACGCCTTCCGCGTCGAGCGCGCCCGGACCGCGATGCGGTTCAGCGAGTCGGCCGGGAACTACCGCTCGACCGTCGGGATCCTCTCCGCCTCCCTCGTCGGTCGCCGGGTGCTGGAGCTCCTGCAACCGCACGACCTCGAGGTCCTCGTCCACGACCCGTTCGTCCCGGACTCCGAACTCAGGGCACTGGGCGCCGAGCCCGTGAGCCTGGCGGAACTCGCCCGGCGCAGCGACGTGTTCAGCGTCCACACCCCCCTGCTGCCCGAGACCCGCGGTCTGGTGGACGCCCGGGTCCTCGCGTCGCTGCGGGACGGCGCGACCCTGGTCAACACCGCGCGGGGTGCCGTCGTGGACCCCGAGGCGTTGACCCGCGAACTCCTCAGCGGCCGGCTCCGCGCCGTCCTCGACGTCACCGATCCGGAACCCCTGCCGCCGGGTTCGCCCCTGTGGTCGTGCCCGAACGTCCTGCTGACCCCGCACGTCGCCGGATCGCTGGGCAACGAGATGCGCCGGCTCACCGCCGCCGCCGCCGACGAGGTCGAACGTCTCGCGGACGGCCTGCCGCTGGCCCACCCCGTCGCCCACCCCGCCCTGTCCCGCACCGCCTGAAGGAGTTCCGCTGGTGTCCCTCCTCGAGAACGTCCCCGAGGACCGCGTCCTCTCCCCGCTCACCGGCTGGACCCGCGCCCACTGGCTCGCCGTGGCCGACGACCTGCTGCTGGCCGTCCGGCCGTGGGCGACCCCGGGGTTCGGGCGCATCGACCTGCCGGGGGAACCCGCCCGTGCGGGGTGGGTCTCCGACGGTCTGGAGGGTTTCGCCCGGACGTTCCTGACCGCGGCGTTCCGGGTCGCGGGCGAGGGGGGCGCAGACCCGCACGGGCACCTCGGGAACTACCGCCGAGGGCTCCTCGCCGGAACCCGGGACCCGGGTTCCGACGACGCCGAGTCCTGGCCGGTGATCCGCTCCGTCCGGTCCGGCGGGCAGCCGATGGTGGAGTCCGCCTCCATCGCCCTGGCGCTCGACCTCACCCGCGAGTGGTTGTGGGACAGGCTGTCCGACGATGAGCAGGACCGGGTCGAGGCGTGGCTGCGAGGCAGTCTGCGCCACGAACCCGCACCCAACAACTGGTACCTGTTCCCGATGGCGGTCGCCTCGTTCCTGACCGGCGCCGGACGCGGGGACGCCGAGACGGAGGCAGCGATCTCGCGCGCCCTCGACCTGCTGGAGGGCTGGTACCGCGGGGACGGGTGGTACACCGACGGCGACGGCCGGATGTTCGACCACTACGTCGGCTGGGCCATGCACCTCTACCCGGTGCTGTACTCCCACCTGCGCCGCGACGAGGACCTCGGGAAGCGGTTCGGCGCGCGACTGCGGGAGTTCCTCACGACGTTCGCCCTGACCTTCGACGGCAACGGCGCACCCCTGCACCAGGGCCGGTCGCTGACCTACCGGTTCGCCACCGTCAGTTCGGTGGCCCTCGGGGCGGTCACCGGGAACACCCCGTGGGCCCCCGGCGTCAGCCGGACGCTGCTGAGTTCCGGGGTCCGCTACTTCCTGGACCGCGGCGCCACCACCGACGGGCTCCTCACCCGCGGGTTCCACGGCCCGCACCCCGCGAGCGTCCAGGGCTACTCCGGACCCGGTTCCCCGTACTGGTCGTCCAAGGCGTTCTCCGCGCTCCTCGCCGGTCCCGACCACCCGCTGTGGACGGCCACCGAAGAACCCGTTCCCGCGCTCGCCCCGTCGCGGACGACCCCGGTCGCCCCCGCCGGCTGGCTCGTCCAGAACACCGCCGACGGCCTGGTCCGCGTGCACAACCACGGGTCCGACCACCACCGGCCGGGCGGCCCCGACGGGCGCCCCGACCCGTTCTACGCCCGACTCGCCTACTCCACGAGGACCGGCCCGACGTCGGCCCACAACGTCGCCGACAACACCGTCGTCCTCGGCGCGCGCGGGGTCGAAGGGGTCCGGCACGCCTTCACCCCCGCCGGGACCGGTCCCGGCTGGGCCGCGAGCCGGCACCACCCGGAGTTCGTCGGCACCGAACTCCCCCAGGCGGAGGTCCTCTCCCTCGTCCTCGCCCACGGCGCGTGGGAGGTCCGGGTCTTCCGCCTCGACGCCGTCCCCGCCGGGACCACCGTGACGGTCACGGGCTGGGCGGTGGCCGCGGACCACCCCGGTCTGCTGGAGCAGCAGCTGGACACGACGTCGATCACCCTCACCGCACCCGGTCCGAGCAGCCGGTTGCTCGCCGTCCGCGGCGTTCCCGACCTCGACGTCGTCCGCGCGCCCGCGGGCAACGCCTTCGGAGCCTGGGCCCTCGTCCCCCGAGCGCGCGGCCACGCCGGTGACGGCCTGGTCGTGGTCGCGGTCTCGCTCTCCGGGGTCGACCCCGGCCCGGCCCCGGAGGTCGTCCTCGACGGCGCCCGGGTGCGGGTGAGGTGGGCCGACGGCACCCGCTCGCAGGCCGACGTGGACGGGCCCGTTCCGCAGGTCGAGCCGGGATGGTGAGATGTGCGGTGTGGATCCCTTCACCGACGTCCTGACCGCCAACGCCGAGTACGCGAAGACCTTCGTCGACGACGGCCGTCCCGGGGTGGCCGGCTCCGGCCTCGCCGTGCTGACGTGCATGGACTCGCGCATCTCCCCGCTGGAGGTGCTGGGCCTGGCCAAGGGGGACGCGAAGATCCTCCGCAACGCCGGCGCCCGGGTGACCGAGGACGTGCTGCGCACCCTCGTCCTCGCGCACTACCTGCTCGGCGTGGACCGCGTCCTCGTCCTCGCCCACACCGACTGCGGCATGACGAAGAACACCGACAGCGACGTGCACGCGAAGGTCCTCGCCCAGGGCGTGGACTCGCGCAGCATCGACTTCCGCACGATCTCCGACCAGCGCACGACGCTCGTCCACGACGTGCAGCGCATCCGGTCGTGGCCGTTCCTGCCGCCGAAGATGCCCGTCGCCGGCGGGATCTACGACGTGCGGACCGGGGCGATCGAACTCGTCGTGGACGCCGACGCCACCGCCGAGGAACCGCCCCGGGTCCCCTGACGGGTCACGGGGTCACCCGTCGCCGCAACGCGCGCACCTGATCGCCGTCGAGCCCGATCGAGCGCAGGTACCCGGCGCTGGACCCGAACCCTTCCGCGGCCGTCCGGTCGCCCGGGTACAGGTGCGGCGGGGTGTTCGCGCGGACGACCCGCCGGTCGGGCACAGGTGGACCCGTCCGGCAGCGGCAGTCCACCGAGGTCCGCGGAGTTGTCGAAACCGGCGAGAACTCCGCGACCCCGGGGAGACTCGGGCTTCATCGACTCTCGTCGGCTGCACCCGGTGGACCGTTCCGCACCCACGTGACCTCTCGCACCCCGTCGATCACCTCTCCGGACCCGGTGGGTGCGAAACCCCGCTTGCGGTAGAACGCCTGCGCCCGGCGGTTCGGCTCTGCGACCTCCAACACCGCGGGTTCGGCCGGCAGGACGACGGCGTCGAGGAGAGCCGACCCCGCGCCCGAACCGTGGTGGGCCGCGTCCAGGTAGATCAGGTGCAGCCGCTGGATGTCGGCGTCGGACGGACCGGACATCGCGATGCTGACCACCACGTCGTCGACCTCGGCGACCGCGATCCGGTTCGCGCTCCACCGTTCGTCGGTGAGGGCGCCGATCCAGAACCGTTCCCGGGAACTCAGCAGCCCCGCGTCGTCGAGCACCGCGTCCGCCACGAGACCCCGGTAGGTCTGCCGCCAAGAGTCGACGTGGACCCGCGCCACGGCCCGCGCGTCGGCGACGAGCGCACGTCGGACGAGGAACCCCGCGGTCACGGGCCGATCCTGGTGTCGTCCCAGCACCGCTGCTACGTTCCGCACGACTGCACGTGCTCGCCCCACCACAACCTGGAGCCGTCGTGACCGCACCGTCCCGTCGTTCGTTCGTCGCCGCGGTCGCGGGGGTGGGTGCCGCCGCCGCCGCTGTGGGCGGCGCACCTGCCGCCTCGGCAGCCGAGGAGACCACCGCGCGCCGCCGACCGCCCCTGACCGCGTCCGTCACCCTCGCGCCGGGGCTGACGCCGAAGGCCGTCACCGGCCGCGTCTACGTCATCCTCACCACGGACGCCGGCAGCGAGCCGCGCGAGCAGGCCGGCGACGTCGCCGACGGGGTGCCGTTCTGGGGCCTCGACGTCACCGGCCTCGCCCCGGGCCGCAGCACCACCGTCCCCCTGGCGGCCCCGGCCGTCGGGTTCCCCCTCGCCGACGCCTCGTCGCTGCCCCCCGGCACCTACCGCGCACAGGCGTTCTTCAACGTCTACACGCACTTCTCCCGCTCCGACGGTGCGGAGATCGACCTGCACCTGCCCGGCGGCGACGGCCACGACGTCTTCGCCTCCACCGGAAACCTCTACGGCCCCGTCGTGGAGGTCACCGTCCCCGCGACCGGGGGCCGGGGAACCGTGCACCTCACGCTGGACACGGCCGTGCAACCCTCCGAACCGGTCCCCGCGGGCGGCACGTCGCAGCAGGGCAACCCCGAGGAGTCGCAGCACGTCAAGCACGTGAAGATCCGCAGCGCGGTGCTCTCGGAGTTCTGGGGCCGCGACACCTACGTGGCCGCCGACGTCCTGCTGCCGCTGGGTTACGACGAGGCGGCGAACCGGACCGTGCGCTACCCGATGGAGCTGAACCACGGTCACTTCCCCGGTGACGCACCGCGGAGGTTCACCGAGGACGGGAGCAACGCGTTCAGCGCGTACTGGCTCTCCGGCACCGCACCGAAGTTCATCACCGTGACCTTCCGCCACGAGAACCCCTACTACGACGACTCCTACGCCGTCGACACCGCGAACATCGGCCCCTACGGCACCGCGCTGAACACGGAACTGCTGCCGGAGGTCGACCGTCGCTTCCGCACCATCGGCGCGCCGTGGGCCCGCGTGCTCTCCGGCGGCTCGACGGGCGGTTGGGAAGCCGCGGCCACGCAGATCTTCTACCCCGACCTCTACCAGGGCGCCTGGGCCGGTTACCCCGACCCGCTGGACTTCCACGCCCACCAGCTCGTCGACGTCTACGGCGACGACAACGCCTACGTCACGCACCACGCCTACCTCGACGTGCCCGTGCCGTCGGCGCGCGAGGTCAGCGGCAAGTCGCAGTACACGATGGGGCAGGAGAACGGCTGGGAGCGCGCGCTCGGCAGCCGCGGCCGCTCCGGACTCGGGCAGTGGGACGTCTGGCAGGCGGTGTTCTCCCCCCGCGGTGACGACGGCTACCCGAAGCCGATCTGGGACAAGACGACGGGTGAGATCGACCACGACGTCGCCGCCTACTGGCAGGACCACTTCGACCTCGCGACCTACGTCGAGAAGCACTGGGACGACCTGCGCGAGAAGCTCGACGGCCAGCTGACCATCTACGTGGGCGACGCCGACACCTACTTCCTCAACGACGGCGTCAACCTGTTCAAGGAACGCGTCGACAAGCTCGCCGGGTCCAACGTCACGTACCGGTTCGGCCGCAACCAGCCCCACGGCTGGGAACCCTGGACGACCCGGGAGTTCTACGACCTGCTGGCCGACCACGTCGTCGCCCAGGCCCCTGCCGCCCAGAAGGGCTCGCTGACCTCCTGGCGCGCCGCCGCGAAGCCGGCCGACGCGACGGGCAACGCAACGCTCGGCTGATGGACGAAGGGATCGGGCAGAGGGGGACAGCACCCGGGTTCCTCCTCTGCCTCGGCTCCCCTCCGGCGCTGCGGCGGCATGCAGCGGAGACGGGTACTGACAGGGACTCCCTGCCGGGCTCGGCGTCTCCTACCGTGGAGGACGGCCCGCAGGGGTCGCCGCAGCACGTCGCCCGACGACGGCGGCACCACCTGACCCCACCGATCGACCCGCACCCGACACGCCCAGGAGAACCTCCCTTGTCCAGCACGGCACGGACGCCGGCCGGGAGCGGACCCTCCACGCCAGGCATGACCCCCGCCAGGACCCTGCTGTTCGCGATCGCCAGCGGTACCGCCGTCGCGAACCTCTACTGGTCCCAGCCCTTGCTGGAGGAGATCGGCCGCTCCCTCGGGGTCTCGAACGCGAAGGCGGGAACGCTGCTCACCGTCACCCAGGTCGGGTACGCGCTGGGCATCCTGCTCGTGGTGCCCCTCGGTGACGTCCTGGATCGACGCGGCCTGGTGCCGATCGTGCTGACCGTCTCGGCGGTCGCGCTGGGCCTGGTCGCCGCCGTCCCCGGTTTCCCCCTCGTGCTGGGGGCACTGGGGCTGGTCGGCTGCACGACGGTCTCCGCCCAGATCCTCGGCCCGCTGGCCGGAGACCTCGCCGAACCCGACCAGCGCGGCCGTGTCGTGGGCACGGTCGTCTCCGGTGGGCTCATCGGCATCCTGCTCTCGCGCACCATCGCGGGGGTGGTCGCCGACCTGGCGGGCTGGCGCAGCATCTACGCCGTCGCCGCCGTCGCCGCGCTGCTGCTGGCCGTGGCCCTGCGCCGCGCCATCCCCGAACTACCGACCCGCCCGGGCGTTCCCTACCCGCGCCTCATCGCCTCGGTCTTCACCCAGGTCCGCCGGCGACCGTCGGCCCAGGTCACGATCGTCCTCAGCGTCGTGAACTTCGGGGTCTTCACGATGTTCTGGACGGCCCTGACCTACCTGCTCTCGGCGGAGCCCTACTCGTACTCCCTGAGCACGATCGGCCTGGTCGGTGTGGCCGGCCTGCTCGGGGCTCTCGCCGCCCGCGGGGTGGGCCGACTCCACGACAGGGGCTGGTCGGTACCGGCCAACGGGTTCACCCTGACCCTGGCCCTGCTGTCGATGGCGGCGGCCGGTCGGTTCGGGCACCACGTCATCGCGTTGCTGGTGACCATCGTGGTCTTCGACGTCGCGGTCCAGGGTACGAACGTGCTGAGCCAGACCCGGTTGTTCGCCGCCGCGCCCGAGGCCCGCAGCCGGTTGAACACCGCCCTGGTGACGGCGAACTTCGTCGGGGCCGCGTGCGGTTCCGCCGTCGCCGGCGTCCTGTGGCGGGCCGGGGGGTGGAACGCGGTGACCCTGGCCGGGGTGATCGCCTACGGCGTGGCGTTGCTGGTGTGGGTGGTCGCCCGGCGGAGCCTGCGGACTCAACCGCCGCCACGGTCGGTGCACCCAGGTTGACGCGCTCGCCGAGCGGTGGTGATCAGGCACCGACGACGGTCGACAGCGACCTCAGATCGGCCACGGTCCAGTCGAAGGCGTCAGCGACCGTCGCCACCCCTTCCCCCGCACGCTCGACGAACGCCGTCCGCAGGCCGCGTTCCGCAGCGGCCCGCAGGTCCCAGGGGTGGGCGGCGACCATGACGACGTCCTCAGGATCGAGACGGAGCAGGTCCAGGACGAAGTCGTAGACCCGCGGGTCGGGTTTCGCCGATCGGACCATCTCGCTCGAGAGGGCGGCGTCCCACTCGATGCCGGCGGCGCGGGAACACTCCACCAGGGGCAGCAACCCGGCGTTGGAGAGGGCCACGACCCGGCAACGAGACCGCAGCGCGCGGATCCCGGCCGCACTGTCGCCCCACGCTGGTAGCCGGCGCCCGACGAAGCGCAACGCCTCGGGGTCCTCCACCCGGACGTCGTCGGGCACGGTGCGGGCGAGGGCCTCGGCGATCACCTGTTCCCAGGGACGCCAGGCCGCCGCGCCGGAGGCGATGGCCGCGATGTCACCGTCGACCTCCCCCAGCCACCGGTCGGTGAGTTCCGTCAGTTCCGCCCCGGTCGCTCCCGCGGCGGCGAGTGCGGCGCGGAAACCTCCCCGTTCGTCGAGCACGGTCCCGAGGACGTCGAAGACCGCGACCTGGGGTGTCATCACCGCACCATCTCCTCGAAGTGGCGGAGCATCCGCTCCGCGTCGGGTTCCACCCCGGTGAACCAGCGGAACGCGTCGACGGCCTGGAAGACGGCCATCCCTCCCCCGGTCAGCACCCGGCACCCGCGGGACCGGGCCGCGACGACGAGTGGCGTCTCGAGCGGTCGGTACACGACCTCCGCGACCCACTGCGCGGGGCGCAGCAGCGACACGTCGAACGGGACTCCCGGGTGCGCGGCCATCCCGGTCGGCGTCGCGTGCACGATCCCGGTGGCGTCGGTCAGGAGTTCCGGCAGGTCGGCCGGGCCGTGGGCGGAACCACCGACCACCGCGGCGACGGCCGCCGCCCGGGCGGGGTCCACGTCGACGACGGCCAGCGAGGACACCCCGGCGCGCCCCAGGGCGTGCGCGACCGCGGAACCCGCGCCGCCAGCCCCGACGAGAACCACCCGGTCGAGTTCGGCGTCGGGCAGGAACCGGGCCGACGATCGCTGAAAACCCGTCGTGTCGGTGTTGTGCCCGACCGCTCGCGACCCGTCGAAGACGACGGTGTTCACCGCGCCCAGTTCCCGGGCGTCGGGGTCGAGCTCGTCGAGGTGGGCGAGGACGAGCTGCTTGCACGGGTGGGTGACGTTGACCCCGGCCCACCCCTGCGAGCGGACCCGGTCCAGCAGCCGCCCGACGTCCCGGGCGGGCACCCGGAGGACGTCGAGGTCGAGACGACGGTACTCGCAGTGCATCCCGAGTTCAGCCGCCTCGCGTTCGTGCAGGGCCGGGGTGAGGGACGGCCCGATGCCGCTGCCGATCAACCCGACGAGGTACCTCACCCCTGCGAGAGCTCCGAGAGGTGCTGCCACCGCTTCCACTCCGCCAGCCGCGACTCGTAGTCGGCGGTGGCGATCCCGATCGGGGCGGTGCCGAAGAACACCCGCAGCGGCGGGTTCGGGTCGTCGACGAGGGCGAGGACGGCGGCGGCACTGGCGGCGGGATCGCCCGGCGAGGAGACCCGGCGCTCGCGGGCCTCCGCCGCCTTGACCCGGAACTCGTCGTAGGCCGGGAGCGGTGCGGAGTGCTTGGCGGAAGATCCGCCCCAGTCGGTGGAGAAACCACCGGGTTCGACGAGCGTCACCTTGATGCCGAAGTCGGCGACCTCGGCCGCCAGCGCCTGACTGAAACCTTCGAGCGCCCACTTGGAGGCGTTGTAGATGCCGATGTTGGGGAACGCCGAGATCCCCCCGATGGAGGAGACCTGGAGGACGTGCCCGCCGCCCTGGGTCCGCATGACGGGCAGCACGGCCTGGGTCACCCAGAGCGCCCCGAACACGTTGGTCTCGAACTGCGCGCGGGCCTCGGCCTCGGTGATCTCCTCGACCATCCCGAACTGGCCGTACCCGGCGTTGTTCACGGCGACGTCGATGCGCCCGAACCGTTCGAGGGCCTGGGTCACGGCGGCCTCGACGGCCCCCTTGTCGTCGACGTCCAGGGTCAGGGCGAGCAGGCGGTCGGGGTACTGTGACGCCAGGTCGTCGAGGCTGGCGGCGTTGCGGGCGGTGGCGACCACCTGGTCGCCGCGTTCGAGGGCCGCGACGGCCCACTCGCGGCCGAAACCTCGGGACGTTCCGGTGATGAACCACGTTTTGATCACGCGAGCATCATGCGCCGCTGCCGGAACGCCAACAACCCGGAAGCCGCGAGGACTCCCCCGACCACCATCGCCACCCGCAGGTCGACCATGAGCAGGAGTCCGCCCAGCCAGGCACCACCAGCGATCCCGACGTTGAAGGTGGCGTTGATGACCGCCGGGGCCGCGTCGCTGTCACGACTGGCCCGCAGAGCGGCGGTCTGCGTCAACGTCGGCAACCCACCGAAGGCTGCTCCCCAGACAACGACCAGGACGACCACCACGGCACCGTGCGACCCCAGGGCGGCCGCGGCCGCCAACAGGCACGCGGTCACCACGAGGACGGTTCCCGCCAGCGAGCGACCGGGGTAGCGGTCGACGAGGTTCCCGGACACGATCAGCCCGGCGAAGCTCGCTGCGCCGTAACCGAAGAGCACGGTACTGACACCGCCCTGCGAGACGCCGGCGGCCAGGACGATCGGGGTGATGTACGTGTAGGCCGTGAAGTGCCCGAGAGCGACGACCGCGGCGCCGAGGGCGACGGTGCGCAGGCGGCGTCCGCGCAGAGCCGTCAGCACCGAGGGCGGTGGTTCACCGGCGAACCGGGCGTCGTCGCGCGGCAGGACCACCAGCGCGGCGAGGGCGAACCCTGCGAGCAGGATCGACGCGGCACCGAAGGCCCACCGCCACCCCACGGCCTCCCCGAGCGCGGTGCCGAGCGGAACCCCGGCGGCCAGCGCCAGGGCGACGCCACCGTTGACGACGGCCAGGGCCCGGCCCCGGCGCCCGGGGGCGACCAGCGCGACGGTGGTGCCCACGACGACCGAGAAGATCCCGGCGTGCGCGACCCCGCCCAGCAGTCGCACGGCGACCGCCCAGCCGTATCCCGGGGCGAACAGGATCGCCGCGTTGCTCAGGGCGTAGAGGCTCAGCAGGCCGATGAGCACCCGTCGTCGCCGGAACCGGGCCAGCCACGCCGTCAACGGGATCGCACCCAGGGCCACCACGATCGCGTACGCCGAGACCCACCAGCCGATGCGGGACCGGTCGACGTCGAACGCCTCGGCGAGTTGCGGCAGCAAGCCCACGGGAAGAACTTCCGTGGTCACAGCCCCGAAGAGGGAGGCCGTCAGGAGGGCGAGCGGTGCGACGGGGAGTCGCTGCGGGGACGGCACGACCCGTAATATACTCGCGCACCGAGCAAAAGGAGAGGGATGTCGAACCGGCGGAACCTGGGCAGCGAACTGCTGCGGCTGACCCACCTGCGTCCGGGCCTCACCCGCGCCGACGCCGCCCGGGAACTCGGCACCGGGACGGGGACGACCGCCGAGATCGTCGTCCGGTTGCTGGCCGACCACCTCCTGTCCGAGGGCGAGGCCTCCTCGGAGGGCCGGCGCGGGCGACCGACCCGCCCCCTGCTCCCCCACCCGGACGGCCCGCTCGTGCTGGCCGCGGAGATCACCCACGAGGACTGGCGGCTGCGGGTCGTCGAACTCGGCGGGGCGACCCTGGCTGAGGCGGGCGGTCCGCACCCCTCGCACTCCCCCGACCCCGTGCTCACCGCGGTCCGGGCGGCGGCGCGCACGATGCTGCGCCGCTTCCCCCGCCGGGTGCGCGGAGCGGGACTGGCCGCTCCGGGCGTCGTCCGCGACGGCCACCTCCTCGAGGCGCCCCTGCTGGGCTGGCGCGACGTCGACCTGCGGACCGCCTGGCCGCGCTCCCCGGACCTGCCCGCCGAGGCCGTGCTCGCGGGCAACGACGCCCGGTGCGCCGCCGCGGCGGAGTCCGTCCGCGGCCGGGCCGTCGGGGCGAGGCTCGCCCTCCACCTGCACCTCGACGCCGGTCTCGGCGGTGCCCTGACCGCCGACGGGGAACTCGTCGACGGCGCCCACGGCAGCGCCGGGGAGTTCGGTCACCTGCCCTTCGGGGATCCCGCCCGCTCCTGCGGTTGCGGTGCCCGCGGTTGCTGGGGCACGGCCCTGGACGGAGCCGCCTTCGCCCGGTCGCTGCGGCAGGACGAACCCCACGACCCGGTCGCCTTCAGCCACCGCGTCCTGGACCGCGCCCGGCGCGGTGACGTCGAGGCGCTGCGCGCGGTCGCGGAGATCGCGACGAACCTCGGCCGCGGCATCGCGGGTCTGGTCAACGCGCTCGACGCGGACCTGGTCACCGTCGGCGGGTTGGCCGCACGCCTGCACGACGCGGCGCCCGACACCGTGCGCGCCGCGCTCGAGGAGGGGTCGATGACCCTGCGTCGCAGCACGCCCCCCGTGCTCACCAGCGGGGCCTTCGGCGCGGACGGTCCGCTCGTGGGGGCCGCGGAACTGGTCTGGTCGCGGTCGTGGGACCGGCTGGAACGCTCCCGGGGTGCAGGATGAGCCCGTGCCGGGGCCCATCCAGTCCATCGAACGCGCAGCGGCCGTGCTGCGGTTGCTGGCGAGCGCCGGGCAGGGTCTCGGGGTCGTCGACATCGGCAACGCGCTGGGCCTGGCGAAGACGACGGCGCACGGGATCGTCCGCACCCTCGTCGACGTGGGTTTCGTCGAGCAGGACGAGTCGGGCGACTACCGCGCCTCCCCCGGGCTGGCGGACCTGGGCCGACCCCGCATCGACGCGAACGACCTGCGCGCCCGGGCGGTGAACTGGGCCGACTCCCTGGCCAGCCGGACGGGGGAATCGGTGCGGTTGGCGATGCTGGCGGAGGGGCGGGCGCTCGTCGTGCACCACGTGTTCCGGCCCGACGACAGCGCGCAGGAACTCAGCACGGGCGCCTCGTTGCCGGCCCACGCGTGCGCGCTCGGCAAGGTGCTGCTGGCCTCGGCCCCGGTCCGCCCCCGGGGACGGCTCACGGCGATGACGGCGCGGACGACGACGGACCCGGCGGCGCTGCGCCGCACCCTGGCCGCGGTCCGGGAACAGGGCTGGGCGCTGGACGTGGAGGAGCTCGAGGTCGGCGGCGCGGGCATCGCCGCCCCGGTCCGCGACCTCGGCGGGCTGGTCGTGGGGGCGATCGGGATCGACGGCGACGCCGACCGCCTCGTGGACCCCCAGGGCCGACCGCGGGCCGGGCTGGTACCGGCCGTCCGCCACGCCGCGCGGTCCATCTCGCGGGGGCTCGGCGCGCGTGACCGCTGAACGGGCGGCATCGGGCAGGATGACCGGAGTGACCGAACAGCGCCCGGAACACCGCGGTTACGTCATCGCGATCGACCAGGGCACGACCTCGACCCGCTGCATCCTCTTCGACCACGCCGGCCGGCTGGTGGCGATCGCCCAGCGGGAACACCGTCAGCACTACCCGAGACCCGGCTGGGTGGAGCACGACGCGGCGGAGATCTGGCGCAACGTGGCGCGACTGGTCCCGCAGGCCATGGCCCAGGTGGAGGCCACCGCGGCCGACGTGGTGGCGATCGGGATCGCGAACCAGCGCGAGACGGTCGTCGCGTGGGACCGGCGCACGGGTGATCCGGTGAGCCCGGCGATCGTGTGGCAGGACACCCGCACCACGGAACTCGTCGAGGGTCTGGCGGCCGACGGTGGGTCCGACCGCTACACCGACGTCTGCGGTCTGCCGCTGACGACGTACTTCGCCGGGCCGCGCATCGGGTGGATGCTCGCCCACGACCCGGCCCTTCGGCGCCGCGCCGAGCACGGTGAGGTGCTGTTCGGGACGATCGACTCCTGGCTGGTCTGGAACCTGACCGGCGGTCCCGACGGTGGGCGGCACGTCACCGACGTGACCAACGCGAGCCGCACGATGCTGATGGACCTGGAGACGCTCGACTACTCGCCGCAGATGCTGGAGGTCTTCGACGTCCCGCGCCGGGCGCTGCCGGACATCGTGTCGAGTTCGCAGGTCTACGGGAAGGCGACCACGGTGGTGCCGGGGGCCCTCATCGGCGCGGCCCTGGGCGACCAGCAGGCCGCCCTGTTCGGGCAGACCTGCTTCTCCCCCGGGGAGGCGAAGTGCACGTACGGGACGGGCAGTTTCCTGCTGATGAACACCGGTACGGAGATCACCCGGTCGACCCACGGGTTGCTGACAACCGTCGCGCACCGGATCGGCGACGAACCCCCGGTCTACGCGCTGGAGGGTTCCATCGCGATCACCGGTGCCCTGGTGCAGTGGTTGCGCGACAACCTCGGTCTCATCTCGACCGCACCGGAGATCGAGACCCTCGCCCGCACCGTCGAGGACAACGGGGGGTGCTACTTCGTGCCGGCGTTCTCGGGGTTGTTCGCGCCGCACTGGCGCTCGGAGGCGCGGGGTCTGGTCATCGGTCTCACCTCGTTCGTGACCAAGGGCCACATCGCCCGCGCGGCGCTGGAGTCCACGGCCTGGCAGACCCGCGAGGTCGTCGAGGCGATGGACGCGGACTCGGGTCTGCGGCTGGCGTCGTTGCGGGTGGACGGGGGCATGACGTCGAACAACCTGCTGATGCAGACCGTGGCCGACGTCCTGGACGCCCCCGTGGTCCGGCCGATGGTCAGCGAGACGGTGTCGCTGGGTGCGGCCTACGCGGCCGGGCTGGCCGTGGGTTTCTGGCCCGACCTCGACGCCCTGCGCCGACGTTGGCACCGGGCCGGGCAGTGGACACCGTCGATGGCGCCGGAGGAACGTGAACTCGGGTGGGAGTACTGGCAGCAGGCCGTCCAGCGGACGTTCGACTGGATCCGGCACTGACGTCCAGCGCTGACGTCCAGCGCTGACGTCCGGCACTGACGTCCGGCGCTGACGTCCGGCACCTCGCTCAGCCCGCGTGGATCCGGGGACGCTGCGCGGGTTCCGGGACGGCACGGCGCACGACCTCGCGGGTGACGGGTGCGACCTCGCCGAGGCCCAGCAGCAGGAAGCGGGCGAAGTTGACCAGCGGGTTCCCCTCCGACCACTCGAACCAGACGTCGGGCAGGACCCCGGTCCGGTCGCGGACGGCGAGCGAGACCGCGGCGACGGAGTTCGCGACGGCCGAACTCCGGACGGTCAGGACGCGGTGGCCGAAGCGTTCCTCCCCGCGGACCTCCAGTTCGGTCTCGAACTCCGAGGCGTCGGTGACGGTGACCTCGAGGAACACGGCGGGCTCGTCGGAGGGGATGTGCTGGTCGCGGCGTTCGTCGTACATCTTCTCGGCGTACTCGGCCTCGTCCCGGGCGTCGGGTTCGTTGGCGATGATGTTCAGCGCCCCCCGGGCCGCGGCCTCGTCCAGGAACCTCCGGGCCACCTCGTCGAACTCGACCCCGGTGGCCCGGAGCTCGAACGCGCGACGGGCCCGGGAGACCAGCGAGACCACGATGATCGCCGTGATGAAGCAACCGGCGATCTGCACCCCTTCGGGACGTTCGATGACGTTGGCCACGGTGGTGTAGAGGAACACCACGGTGATGGCCGAGAACGCCACCGTCGCCCCGCGTCGGCCCCGGCGGTGCGCGGACAGCGTCACCGCGACGGTGGCGGAGGTGATGAGGACGAGGACGCCGGTGGCGTAGGCACCACCCTGGGCGTCGACGTCGGCGTCGAACAACCAGGTCACCAGGAAGGCGATCGCCGTGAACACGAGGACGAGGGGGCGCACCGCACGGGCCCACTGCGGGGCCATCCCGTAGCGGGGCAGGTAGCGCGGGACGAGGTTCAGCAGACCGGCCATGGCCGAGGCACCGGCGAACCAGAGGATGGCGATGGTGCTGACGTCGTAGGCCGTGCCGAAGGCTCCCCCGAGGTACTCGTGGGCGAGGTAGGCCAGGGCGCGGCCGTTCGCCTCGCCGCCGGGCTGGAACTCCGCGGCCGGGATGAGCACGCTCGTCGCGAAGCTGGACGCGAGCAGGAACACGCTCATGACGATGGCCGCGACGGTCAGCAGGCGTTTCGCCCCGGCGATCCGGTCACCGCTGATCTGCGGCATCACCAGGACACCGGTCTCGAAACCCGACAACCCGAGCGCGAGCTGCGGGAAGACGACGAGGGCCGCGCCGATCACCGCCCAGGGCGACGACCCCTGGTTCAGCACGGCGTTCCACCAGTCCTGCACCGACACGGGGTGTCCCACGACGTGCGTGAGGGCGTCGACCACGACGACGGCGTTCAGCGCCAGGAAGGCCACGACGAGGACCACCGCGACCCCGATCGCCTCCGAGAAACCCCGCAGGAACACCGCCCCCAGCGCGGCGAGCAGCACCAGGGTCACCAGCACCTGGTGCCCCTCGAGGAACTGCGGGACGTAGGGGTTCTGCAGGGCGTGCTTCGTCGCGTCGGCGGCGCTCAGCGTCATGGTGATGAGGAAGTCGGTGGCCGCGAAACCCAGGAGCACGAGCACGAACAACTTGCCGCCCCACCAGGGCAGGACCTTCTCCAGCATGGCGATGGACCCCTCGCCGTTCGGGCTCTCCTCCGCCACGCGCCGGTACACCGGGAGCGCACCGAGGAGGGTCACGACCACCAGGACGAGGGTCGCGATCGGGGAGATGACGCCCGCGGCGAGGAAGGCGATGGCCGGCTGGTAGCCGAGGGTGGAGAAGTAGTCGACCCCGGTGAGGCAGACGACCTTCCACCACGGGTGACCCGGGTGCTCGACGCGCCCCTTCCCGTGCGGTCCGGGGTGGCGGCTCGCCCGTTCCTCCGATCCCGACATCAACCACGAACGACAGACCTCAGCGGCACGCACGCTCCCATCAGCGCAGGGGGCGCCGACGAGAGCAACCAGGACGCACCTCCTGCCGCGGATCTTGACGCGTTCCTTACGCCGGGACGACCTCCACCCGGACCCCGGCCGCCACCAGTCCCGCGACGACCTCGGCCGGGGCGGAGGAGTCCGTCACCAGCACGTCGACCTCCTCGAGACCGCAGACGACGGCGAGGGCGGTCCGGTGGAACTTGACCCCTTCGGCGACGAGGACGGTCCGCTGCGCACTGCGGCGCAGCGCCTTCTTCACCGCCGCGTCGGCCAGGTCGTGCGCCGTGACCCCCGCGTCGGGGTCGGCCGCGCAGCAGGTCAGCACGGCCGTGTCGAAGCGGAGTTCGGCCAGCGCCCGTTCGGCGAGCGGGCCGACGATGCTGCCCTCGGGGTGGCGCACGGTGCCCCCGGGCAGCAGCAGGGAGACGCTGGGGCTGCCGGCGAGGGCGGCGATGCCCTGCACGGACAACGGCATCACCGTCAGCCGGCGACCGGCCAGGGCCTGCGCGGTGGCCGCACCCGTCGTCCCGCTGTCGAGCACCACGGCCTCCCCGTCGCCGATCAGACCGGCGACGACGGCCGCGAGGCGCGCCTTGAGCGGTGCCTCGTCGACCGCCCGGACCTCGAAGGGCAACCCCTCGCCGCGCAACGTCGAGGGCACCGCCCCGCCCCGGACCCGGCGCAGGGCACCGAGACCGGCGAGGACGTCGAGGTCGCGGCGCACCGTGATGGTGGAGGTCTCGAGCCGTTGCGCCAGGTCGGGCACCTCGACCCGGCCGCGGGTGTGCAGCAGGTCGAGGATCACGCGGTGCCTGGTTCCGACATCCATGTTCACAAAGTACCTCATCTGTGATCGAATGGTCATCAACAACGATCACAACGAGGTTCAGGACGCGATGCCCAGCTCGATCTCCCGGTGGCGCAACGCCATCACCGTCTCCTTCGGCCTCGGCGGCATCGCCCTCTCCACCTGGGGACCGCGGCTGCCCGCCCTGAAGGCCGACCTGCAGCTGGACACCGGCGGACTGGGGGTCCTGCTCGCCGGGGTCACCGTCGGCTCCGTCGCCGGCCTGCTCTGCGCCGCACCGGTGATCACCCGGTTCGGGGCCCGCCGGGCGATCCCCGCCGTCATCGTCCTCGTGGCGGCGAGCATCGCCCTCGTCGGCCTCGGCGCGGCCCTGCCCTCGGTCCCCGTCGTCGGCGTGGGTTTCGTCGTGGCCGGGTTCTGCATCGGCTCGCTCGACGTGATGATCAACATCGACGGAGCGGCGGCCGAGGAGGCCGCCGGGCGCACCCTCATGCCGCTGATGCACGCCGCCTGGTCCGGTGGGGCGGCGGTCGGCTCCGGGATCGGGGCCGCCTGCGCCGCGCTCGACGTCTCCCCGTCGAAGCAGTTCCTCGGCGAGGCCGTCCTCATCGCCGCGGCCGCGGCCTTCGTGGCCCGCAACCTCCCCGACGGCGTCCGCGCCGGGCAGGAGGCACCGCAAGGACCTGCCTCGCAACGCCTCCGCGCCTGGCTGCGGGGCTGGACGGACGTGCGTCTGCTGATGATCGGCGTCGTCATGCTGGGTGCGGAACTCGGCGAGGGTTCGGCGAACAACTGGTTGACGCTCGCCGCGGAGGACGGGCACGGTCTCGACCCCGCGCTGGCCGCGTTGTTCTTCACCGTCTTCGCCGTCTCCGAGATGCTGACCCGCATCGCGGGCGGCCCGCTCGTCGACCGGTTCGGCCGGGTCGCCACCACCCGCGCGACCATCGCGCTCGGCGTCGTCGGTGTCGTCCTGTTCATCCTCGTCGACAACCCGGTCGTCGTCCTCGTCGGCGTGCTCCTGTGGGCGGTCGGGGTGTCGATGGGGTTCCCGCTCGGCATGACCGCCGCGGCCCAGAGCGGCCCGAACCCGGCGGCCCGGGTCAGCGTCGTCGCCGCGATCGGCTACTTCGCCAACCTCGCCGGGCCCCCCGGGGTCGGTTTCCTCGCCCAGTCGACGGGTCTGCTGCCCGCGCTGTGGCTCATCGCCGTGCTGATGCTCGTCGCCTTCGGCGCCGCGGGCTCGTTCGGAACGCGCACCGGTAGGTCCGTTCAGACCTCGAACCGGTAGCCCATCCCCGGTTCGGTGATGAGGTGCACGGGAGAACCCGGCACCTTCTCCAGCTTGCGGCGCAACTGCCCGACGTAGACCCGCAGGTAGTTCGTCTCACGACCGTAGGCCGGTCCCCAGACCTCCTTCAGCAACTGGGTCTGGGTGACCAGCCGGCCGGCGTTGCCGACCAGGACCTGCAGCAGGTGCCACTCGGTCGGGGTCAGCTTCACCGGAACGCCGTCGCGGGTCACGGTGCGCCGGGCCAGGTCGATGTGCAGGTCGTCGACGTCGACCACCTCCTCCGCACCACCACCGGGCACCTCCCCGCGCCGGACCGCCGCGCGCAACCGGGCCAGCAGCACGTCCATCGCGAACGGTTTCGTCACGTAGTCGTCGGCCCCCGCGTCGAGGGCGTCCACGGCGTCCGCGGCCGCGGTCCGCGCGGTGAGGACGATGATCGGGACCCGGCTCCAGCCGCGGATCCCGGCGATGACCTCGAGGCCGTCGAGGTCGGGCAGACCGAGGTCGAGCAGCACCACGTCGGGGTGGGTGCTCGCGGCGGCCTCCAAGGCCGACCCGCCGTCGGCGGCGACCGTCACGTCCCAGCCGCGGGCGGTCAGGTTGATCGACAACGCCCGCCGCAGACCCGGTTCGTCGTCGACCACCAGCACCCTGCTCACGACGGCGATCCTGCCAGGGGGAGGTCGAGGACCATCGTCAGGCCACCCCCGGGGGTGTCGACCGCTTCGAGTCTGCCCCCGACGGCCTCGGTCAGTCCCCGGGCCACGGCGAGTCCCAGACCGAGGCCGGCCCCGGAGCGGTCGCCCAGCCGCTGGAACGGGGTGAACGCCCGTTCCTTCGCCGCGCCCGGCAACCCCGGGCCGTGGTCGACCACGAGCAACCGCACCACGCTGCGGGCGTCCTCGGTGGCCACGGCCGCGCCGAGGGCGACCACGCCCCCGCCGTGACGCACCGCGTTCTGCACCAGGTTCGCCACGACCCGCTGCAGCAGCCCGGGGTCCGTCGCGATCGGCGGCAGGTCCGCGGGCAGGTCGAGGCGGACCCGGCCGGGTTCGACGTCGCGCAGCGCCGCACCCACGACCTCCTCGAGGTCCACGTCCACGACCAGGGCCTCGACGACCCCGCTGCGGACCCGGGTCAGGTCCAGCAGGTCGTCGATCAGCGCCTGCAACCGGTCCGCGGAGTTCCCCACCTCGGCGAGGAGCTCGTCCCGCAGGTCCTGCGAGAGGTCGATGTCCGTGGCCCGCAGGCTGTCCAGCGACGCCTTCAACGTGGCCAGGGGGGTCCGCAGGTCGTGCGAGACCGCGGTCAGCAACGCCCCCCGGACGGCGTCCCCCTCCTCCAGGCGCCGCACCTGGGCGGCCTCGGCCCGCAACCGCTGCCGTTGGCGGACGGCCGCGACCTGGGTGGCGAAACCCTCCAGCACCCGGCGGTCGTCGGCGGAGAGCAACCGCCCCCGCAACGCCAGGCACGTCAGGTCGTCGACGACGACCTCGGCGTCGGAGTCGCTGGGGCGCAGGCAGACCGGGTCCCCCTCGGAGGCGACGAGGCGCCAGGCGGACGTGGGTCCCTCGCGTTCGAGCAGCGACACCGAGTCGACGGCGAACGTCTCGCGGGTGTGGCGCAGGGCCTCGGTCAGCGGGTCGGCCGCGAGCAGCGCGGTGCGGGTGAGCACGGACAACGCCTCCGACTCCGCCCGGCTGCGGGTCGCGTCCCGCGTGCGGCGCGCGGCCGTGTCGACCGTGCTGGACACGGCGACGGCGACCAGCAGGAAGACGACGAGGGCCACCGCGTTGGTGGGCTGGGCGATCGCGAGCTGGTGGTAGGGCGGGGTGAAGAACCAGTTCACCGCGAAGCTCCCCAGCAGGGCCGCGGCCAGCGCGGGCAGCAACCCGCCGACCAGGGCCGCGGCGACCACGACGACCAGGAAACCCAGCAGGTCCGTCGCGAGGTCCTGCGCGGGGACGGCGAGCAACAACCCGGTGACCACCACGGGCCCGGCCACGGCGAGCACCCACCCCCACGCCCGCCGCCCCGCGGGCAGCGTCGCGCGAGAGCGTCCGGGCAACCGCAGCGGGCGGGCCTGCGCCTCGTGGGTCACGACGAGCACGTCGATCGCCCCCGAACCGCGCACGACGGCGTCCCCGACCCCGCGGCGGACGAGGGAGGCGATCGGCCGGTGCCGACTGGCCCCCACGACGAGCTGGGACGCGTTGACGCCGCGGGCGAACTCCAGCAGGGACGCGGCGACGTCGTCCCCGACGACCTGGTGGTAGGTGCCGCCGAGGCTCTCGACGAGGGTCCGCTGGTCGGCGAGGCGCGCCGGCGAGGTCCGCACGAGTCCGTCACCGCTCGCGACGTGGACGGCGTGCAGTTCCCCACCGGCGCCCCGGCCCGCGATCCGTGCGGCCCGCCGTACCAGCGTGGCCCCCTCGGCCCCGCCCGTGAGGGCCACGACGACCCGTTCGCGAGCGGACCACGTCGCCTCGATCCCCTGCTGAGCCCGGTAACGTTCCAGCCCCTCGTCGACCCGGTCGGCCAGCCAGAGGAGCGCGAGCTCGCGCAGCGCGGTGAGGTTCCCCGTGCGGAAGTAGTTCGACAGCGCCGCGTCGACCCGGGCCGGGGCGTAGACGTTGCCGTGCGAGAGCCTGCGCTGCAACGCCTCGGGGGTCATGTCGACCAGCTGGACCTGTTCCGCGGCACGCAGGACCGCGTCGGGCAGGGTCTCGCGCTGCTGGATCCCCGTGATGTTCTCGACGACGTCGTTGAGGGACTCGAGGTGCTGGATGTTCACGGTGGAGACGACGTCGATCCCCGCCTCCAGGAGTTCCTGGACGTCCTGCCACCGTTTCGGGTTCCGCGAGCCGGGGGCGTTCGTGTGGGCCAGTTCGTCGACGACCGCGACCTGCGGGTCGCGGCGCAGGACGGCGTCGACGTCGAGTTCCCCGCACTCGACACCGCGGTGCACGACGGTCCGGCGGGGCAGGACCTCCAGGCCGCGCACCGCCGCCGCGGTGTGCTCGCGGCCGTGGCTCTCGACGAGGGCGACGACGACGTCCGTCCCCCGCGCGACGCGGCGGTGCGCCTCGTCGAGCGCGGCGTAGGTCTTGCCCACGCCCGGCGCCGCGCCGAGGAAGACCCGGAGTCGTCCCCGGCGGTTCTCGTCCATCCCGACAGTGTCGCCGACACGGCGGTGCTCACCACCCCCTCCTCCGCCGGCGACCGGGCGAGCATCCGGGTGGGGGGTCCGCCTCGGAGAGGTAGGGCCGAGTTCTCTGCTCCGCTGCCGAGGAGTGCTCACCGGGCGATCGGGCTCAGAGACGCGACGCAGTTCGCACGAGGTCCGCGACGGCGAGGGAACGACTGCGCGGCGGCCAGGCGATCACGGTGGTGACGGTCGGCGCGTCCACGACCGGCACGGCGACGACGTCCTCGTGAAGCTGCGAGCGGCAGGAGTCCGGCGCGACCATCAGGGTGCGTCCCAGCGAGATGAGTTGCAGCAGCTGGCTGTGGCTCTGCACCTCCGGGCCCGGACCGGCTGCGTAGGTCCCGTCCGCCGCGGGCCAGCGGGGTACCGGCAGGTCTGGCAGGTTCGTCAGGTCGGCCAGGCGGAGCCCCCGGCTGGTGGTCAGCGGGTGTCCGGCGGGCAGCACGGCGACCTGGCCCTCCGTCAGGAGTTCCTCGGTGTCGAAACCCGTGGTGTCGTCGAAGGGCCGGTGCAGTACCGCGACGTCCACGCGGCCGTTGCGCAGGAGGCGTGCCTGTTCCCCGGGTCCGCAGAGCACGACGTCGACGTCGAGGGAACCGGGTTCCGCGGCGTAGGCCTGCAGGAGTTTCGCCAGCAGTTCGCTGGAGGCGCCGGCCTTGGTGGCCAGGACGACGCTCGGCCGGCCTGCTGCGGCCAGGGCCGCACGCCGGGCGCGGTGCTCCGCGGCCTCCATCGCGTCGAGCGCTGCGCGTCCCTCGCGCAGCAGGACCGCACCGGCTTCGGTGAGAACCACCGAACGACTGGTGCGCTGGAACAGCCCGTAGCCCAACCGGCGCTCGAGCTGGCCGACGGCCCGTGACAGGGGCGGTTGCGCGATGCCCAGGCGTTGCGCCGCGCGCCCGAAGTGCAGTTCTTCCGCGACAGCGATGAAGTAGCGCAGCTCCCGGGTCTCCACCGCCCCAGGGTACGCCCACGGCCATCCCGATCCATACCGCTGCGGTATCGTTCGAGACCTCGGTGGTCTTGGACGCCAGTGCCGGTGCCGGCGCACGATCGAACCCATGACCACGACGAGCACCACCAGCAAGATCGCCCTGGTGACCGGGGCGAACAAGGGGATCGGCTACGAGATCGCCGCCGGGCTCGGTGCCCAGGGTTACCGTGTCGGCGTCGGCGCCCGCGACGAGACACGGCGCGAGGCGGCTGTCGCGGCCCTGAACGAGGCCGGTGTCGACGCCTTCGGTGTGGCCCTCGACGTCACCGACGACACCAGCGTCGGCGAGGCCGCCGACTTCATCGCCGCGCGGTACGGCCGCCTGGACGTGCTCGTGAACAACGCCGGCATCACCGGAGGACACCCCCAGCAGCCGAGTTCGGTCGATCCCGCGGTCATCCGCGCGGTCGTGGAGACGAACGTCATCGGCGTCGTCCGGGTCACCAACGCCATGCTGCCGCTGCTGCGCGACGCGCCGTCCCCGCGGATCGTGAACGTGTCCAGCAGCGTCGGTTCCCTGACGCGTCAGTCCGGACCCGGCGGTGAGACCACGACCGGTCCCGTCGCCGTCGCCTACGCCCCCTCCAAGACCTTCCTCAACGCGGTCACGCTGCAGTACGTGCAGGAACTGGTCGGCACGAACATCCTCGTCAACTGCGCCTGCCCGGGTTTCGTGGCGACCGACCTCAACGGTTTCCGCGGGGTGCGCACCCCCCAGGAGGGCGCCGCGACGGCGATCCGTCTGGCCACCCTGCCCGACGGCGGGCCCACCGGTGGGTTCTTCGAGGACGCGGGCGTCATCCCCTGGTGAGCGGGCCCCGCCACGAACCGTCCACCACCTCGACAGGAAGAAACGCGTGAACATCGCAGTCCTCGGCACCGGCAAGGTCGGTACCGCTCTCGGCACCCACCTGGCCGCCGCCGGCCACACCGTCCACCACGGCTCGCGCACGCGTGCCGGTGAGGACGGGTTCCTGACCCACCGCCAGGCCGTCGCCGACGCCGACGTCGTCATCACCGCCGTCCCCGGGACCGACGTCGTCGCCACTCTGGAGGCGATCGGTGACGACGTCCTGGGAGAACGGGTCGTGCTCGACCCGTCCGCGGCGTTCACCCCGCAGATGACGATGGCCTACCCCGGTGACAGCGTGGCCCAGCAGGTGCAGCAGCGGTTCCCGCGACTGCGAGTGGTCAAGACGCTGAACACGATGAACCACACCGTCATGGTCGACCCGACGGCGTCGCTGACGCAGGTGACCGCCTTCGTCAGCGGAGACGACGCAGCAGCCAAGGCCGTCGTCACCGCCCTGCTCGGCGACCTCGGGTGGCCGGACGACAGCGTCCTGGACCTGGGCGGCGTGGACACCGCGTTGGCCACCGAACACGCCGCCCCGCTGTTCTTCGCGACCGTCCGGGCGCTGGGCACCGCGACGTTCAACATCTCGATCTCGCGGCAGCCGGCGTGACCGGCACCGGTTCCGGCGAGGAGGTCGGCCGCCGGCAGCGTCCCCTGGGTTCGGGGTTCGACGCCGCGTCCACGATCGACGACGTCCTCCGCGGGATCGACCTGAGCGGCCAGAACGTCATCGTCACCGCCGGGCACACCGGGCTCGGCGCCGTCCTCACGCGGGCGTTGGCCGCCGCGGGGGCCTCGGTCACCGTGGGGGCGCGCGATCCGCAGCGCGCCGCGGCTGCGTTGCCGGGCGTGGAGCGGGTGCAGGTCGACCGGCTCGACCTGCTGGACCCCGCCTCCGTCGCGTCGTTCGCGCAGCGCTGGAACGACTCGGGTCGCCCCCTGCACGTCCTGGTCAACAACGCCGGACTGCCTGCGCCCGCGGAACGCGTGCAGGACGACCGGGGTCACGAGGCGCAGTTCGCGACCAACTACCTCGGCCACTTCCAGCTGACCCTGGCCCTGCACCCCGCGCTGCGCGCGGCGCGCGGCGCGCGTGTCGTCAACGTGACGTCCGGGGCGCACCGGTTCTCCGGCATCCGCTGGGACGACGTGCACGCCACCGCCGGGTACGACCCGGGCGTCGCCTACGCCCAGTCCAAGACCGCCCTGGTGCTGCTCGCCGTGGGGCTGGACCGTCGGTGGGCCGCGGAGGGGATCCGCGGCTACGCCGTGCACCCCGGGGTCGTCGTCGGGACCGACCTGAACGCCGCGGTCGGGGACGACGCACTGCGGGTGATGGGTCTCATCGATGGAGCCGGTCGGCCGGTCATCGATCCCGTGGTCGGCAAGAAGACCCCGGAACAAGGAGCCAGCACCATCGCCTTCGCCGCGACCAGTCCGATGCTGCACGACGTCGGCGGCGTCTACCTGAAGGACAACGACGTCTCGGCGGTGAACGACCAACCGCTGCCCGTCACGGCCGACAGCATCCCGTCGGAGGTCGCCTCGCACGCCATCGACCCGCGGGCCGCGGACCGTCTGTGGAAACTGGGCGAGGAACTCCTGCGCCCCCCGAGCCGGCGATCCGCCCGACCCAGGTGAGCGGCCCCTCTCCAGGAACAGCCAGGAAGACCGAGCATGAGCACTCCGTTCACCGACGCCACGGGTTTCCCCGTCAACGCGGTCCGACCCGTCGTTCTGGCGTTCGCGGGTCAAGGACGTGTGGTTCGTCCTGGACCCGCTGCGCGATCAGGCGGGCAGCGGAACCCGGTGCGTCCCGCGCAGACGGAACACCCGGTCGGGGACGCCGTTGGTCCCGTCGAAGCCGAGGCGGACGTCGCTCACCCAGGCGGCCCGGATCTTCAGGTCGTCGCAGGTGCTGCGGGGGTTCGGGAACTGGAAGCCGGCGTTCAGCCTGGCGGCGTTCGTGCCCTGCCGGGTGTAGCGGTTCGTGGTGCCGCCGTAGCCGCCCCAGATCGTGGACGGGGCGAGGATGGTGCTCAGCCACCGGACCCGCGTGCTCGTCCCGCACGTGTAGCGCTCGGTGAGGCGGGCCGAGGAACCGGGACCGCCGAAGCCGCCGAGCTGGTTCTGGCTCGACGGGTCGTCGCTGAGGCCGCCGTAGGCGTCGAAACCGGAGACCGTCGCGGTGACGTAGACGTAGCCGCAGTCCGAGGACGGCGGGTGGATCGACTGGCAGCCGAAGAAGACCGGGTTGGTGGCCGGACCGTAGACGCCGACGTCCACGGCCGACAGCGTGAGACCGGACCGTGGGCCGGCGGACGCCACCGGCGCCACCCCGACGAGCAGGACGAACGTGGCCGCGAGCGCGGCGAAGACCTTGCGGTACATGAGATTCCCCCCGGAACCAGAGACGTGTGGACGACAGGCGACCACTCCCCCCGGCGGTGGCCGTGGCGAACAGCCTGCCACGTCCACTAGGCCGAACGGGTGACTTCCACAGAACTCGTCCAGCCGTCGCGGACCTGCCGTGCCCGTAGGCTGCCCCGGTGCTGGTCGTCCACGGGCTCTGGACCCGCGCGCAGACGCTCGCCCTCTGGGTCGAGGTGCCGCGCCGGCGTCCCGGCACCGCCCGGCCCGCCGACCTGGCGGCCCTGGCCTCGCTCGCACCCCGCGCCACGGCGCTGGCCGACGCCCTCTCCCGCCCGGCCAGCCGGACGGTGACGCTGCTGCTCCCGTGCACCCCGGCGGGGCGTCCGGCCGCCTCCACGGGGCGAGCGCGCGAGGACCTGCGGCTCGCCCCGGTGGAGGTGGACGTCGTGGAACTCCCGGGGGCCCGGGCCGTCGAGGTCCTCACCGAGGTCACCGCGCAGCAGCCGCCCGTCTCCGACGGGTTGCGCTGGATCGCGCACGTCGCGGGGGGCGCCCGGGCGGCCGTCGACGCGGGGCACGTCGTCCCCGACCTCAGCGGCGACGGTGAGCGGTTCACCGCCCACTGGATCCCCCTCCCGGACCGCGCGTTCCACCGCTGGCGCGCCGCCGTCGCCGAAGCCTGCCCGCCGGTGCTGCGCGCCGAGCCCGGACCGGGACGCCACGACGGACCGCCGGCCGCCACCGCGGTGCTCGACGACGTCTGCACGCTCGTCGTCGACGTCCTCACCGCCGAGCGCACCGAGCGGGTCCGGCTGCACGAGGTGCCGGAGGGCCCGAGCGTGCAGGCGTGGATCGGGGCACTGCAGCGGGGGGAACCCGTCCCGGACGGCGGGAACCTGCGGGCGCTGTCGCGGCGGGTCCGCGAGTGGCACCGCAGCGGTGACGACGCCGGTTACGACGTCGTCCTGCGCGTCGTGGAACCCGAACCGTGGGAGGACGTTCCCGAGGAACTGGCCGACGGGAAGCTCGACACCCGCGAGTCCGACCAGGTCGCGGACCTGAACTGGCGGATCCAGACCCGGCTGCGCCCCTTGGACGACCCGAGTCTGACCCTCACCCTGGACCAGGCGCGGGCCGAGGGTGCGAGTTCCCCCGACGGCGAGGACCCGTTGCTGCTGATGCTCACGGGGACCGCCCGCGCCGGTGCCGTCCACCCGCCGTTGCGGCGCATCCTCGGCGGGACGGCGGGACGCGGGGACGCGGCCGCCGAGGCCGGGGTGGAACTCTCGATCGAGGAACTGCTCGACCTCGTCGAGAACGGTGGTCCGAAGCTCGCCGCCGCGGGGATCGCGCTGCAGCTCCCACGGCACTGGACCAAGAAGGCGCTGTCGCTGTCCCTCAACGCCTCCGCCACCCAACCCGGTGCGATCACCGATCCGCAGGTGCGCAAGGACGACCTCATCGCCTTCCGGTGGCAGGTCGCCCTCGGCGACTCCCCGATCACCGAGGCCGAACTCCTGGCCCTGGCCGCCTCCAAGGCCTCGCTCGTCCAGTTCCGGGGCGAGTGGGTCCAGGTCGACCTCGAGACGTTGCGACGCAGCGCGACGTTCCTCCGCACCCGGGGCAACGGCAAGGCGTCGGTGCTGGACGTCCTCGCCATGGTCGGCGCCGGACGTGACCTGCCGGCCCCGGTCACGGGAGTCGACGCCCGCGGGATCCTCGGGGACGTGCTCTCGGGTGACGCCGCCCAGCGGTTGCCGGAACTCCCCGACCCACAGGGGCTGCGCGCGGTCCTTCGGCCCTACCAGCGCCGCGGTCTGACCTGGCTCGCGACGATGTCCGACCTCGGCCTCGGTGCCGTCCTCGCCGACGACATGGGGCTCGGCAAGACGTTGCAGCTGATCGCGTTGCTGCTGCACGAGAAACCCCGCGAACCGGGACCGACCCTGCTGGTCTGCCCGATGTCGGTCGTCGGGAACTGGGCCGCGGAGGCATCCCGGTTCGCGCCGGGGCTGCGGGTGCACGTCCAGCACGGGACGGGACGACCCCGGGGCGCGGAGTTCGCCGCGGTCGCGGCGCAGCACGACCTGGTCGTCACGACGTACGGGCTGCTGGTCCGCGACGTGCCCGACCTCGCCGCGGCGACGTGGCACCGGGTCGCCCTCGACGAGGCCCAGTACGTGAAGAACGCCAACACCCGACAGGCTCGCGCCGTGCGCGCGATCCCGGCCGCGCACCGGGTCGCCCTCACCGGGACCCCTGTGGAGAACCGGCTGGAGGACCTGCGGGCCGTGCTCGACGCGACGAACCCCGGACTACTGGGCAGCGCCGCGAGCTTCCGGGACACCTTCGCCGTCCCCATCGAGAAGCTCGGCCAGCAGGAACCGGCCCGCCGGCTCGCCGTCGTCACCCGCCCGTTCGTGCTGCGCCGGGTCAAGACCGACCCCACCGTCGCCGGCGACCTGCCCGAGAAGATCGAGATGACCGTCCGGGCCAACCTCACCCCGGAGCAGGCAGCGCTGTACCGGCGTGTCGTCGACGAACTCGTGAAACGTCTGGCGGACAAGGACTCCGACCCGGGCGGGATGTCCCGTCGCGGGTTGCTCCTCGCCACGCTGACCCGGTTGAAGCAGATCTGCAACCACCCCGCGCACTACCTCGGCGACTCCTCCGGGGTCCTGCACCGCGGGCGGCACCGGTCGGGGAAGCTGGAACTGCTCGACGACATCGTCACGTCGGCGCGGTCCGAGGGTGAGAAGGTCCTCTGCTTCACCCAGTTCGCCGAGTTCGGCCACATGCTCGGTCCGCACCTCGCCGATCGCACCGGGGAACCCGTGCCGTTCCTGCACGGCGGCGTCTCGCGACGTGGCCGCGACCGGATGGTCGCGGAGTTCTCCGAGTCCGGCGGTCCGGGGGTCATGCTGCTCTCCCTCAAGGCGGGCGGCACCGGGCTGAACCTCACGGCGGCCAACCACGTCGTGCACGTCGACCGCTGGTGGAACCCCGCCGTCGAGGACCAGGCCACCGACCGGGCCTACCGGATCGGGCAGCACCGCCAGGTCCAGGTGCGCAAGCTCGTCAGCGTCGGAACGGTGGAGGAACGGGTGGACGCCATCATCACGCGGAAACGGGACCTGGCCGACTCCGTCGTCGGCAGCGGCGAGGGCTGGATCACCGAACTCGACGGGGACGCCCTGCGCGAACTCATCAGCCTCGGCGACGACGCGGTGGGCGACTGATGCCCGACTGGGAGCAGTACGGCCGGCGCCGCGCGGGCGGGGGCCCGAAGCTGCGGTCGCAACGCGGCCGGATCGCGCAGAACTGGTGGTCCCAGCGGTTCACCGCCGCGCTCGAACGCACCGGTGACGCCGGGAGGCTGGCCCGGGGCCGGACCTACGCGCGGGCGGGGCAGGTCGTCGAACTGACCCCGCGACCAGGGGCGGTCGGCGCCCGGGTGCAGGGGTCCCGGCCCCGGCCCTACCTGGTCGAGATCCTCGTCCGCCGGTGGTCGGCCTCCGAGGTCGAGGCCGTCGTCGCGACCGTCGTCGAGAACCCGCTGCTGCTGGCCCCGCTGTTCGAGGGTGACGTCCCGCCAGGACTGGTGGACCTGCTGTCCGGCATCGGCATCGAGCTCCTGCCCGAGGACGCCGAGGTCGAGTACGACTGCAGCTGCCCCGACGACGGGGAACCCTGCAAGCACGCCGCGGCCGTCGTCTACGCCCTGGCCGAACGGCTCGACGCCGAACCCGCCACGACGCTGACCCTGCGCGGGGTGGAACTCGGGGACCTCGTGCGTCGCATCACCACCGCCGCCTCCGGACCCTCCGAACCCGTGGAGGACCTGTCCCGCCACGTCGCGACGTTCCACCGCAGCGGCGGGCCACTGCCCGAGCTGGGGGTCGCACGTCGGATCCCGGGCCGGACCGTGGTCGACGACCTCGACGACCTCGTCCTCGGTCCCGGCGCCGCGGGGATCGCCGACGTCCTGCGGCCCTACTACGTGGCCTTGAGCTCCCGCTCGTCGCGCCGGTAGCGCCGCACGAAGCACCGGAGCAGCGCCGTCGCCGCCGTGGCGTCGGAGCGGCGCAACTGCGCGACGACCTCGTCGTACTCCGCCGGGTCGAAGTACCCCTCGTGCCGGTAGACCGCGACCCGCTCCAGGATGCCCTCGACGTCGAGTTCGGGGTGGAACTGGGTGGCGTACTGGTGGTCCCCGACGCGGAAGGCCTGCACCGGACACGTCGGGGAGGACGCCAGGACGACGGCGTGCGGGGGCAGGTCCCGGACCGCCTCCTTGTGGCCGACGAAGGCGTCGAACGTCGACGGCAGGGAACCGAAGAGGGGGTCGGCCCGACCGGCCGCGGTGAGCGTCACCGGGACCGTGCCGATGGGTTCGCCGTGGGTGTGGTCGACGGTCCCACCCTGGTGCACCCCCAGGGTCCCCACGCCGTAGCAGGCGCCGAGGAACGGCACGTCCTCCTCGACCACCCGGTCCATCAGCCCGGAGAGTTCGCGCTCCACCCGCCGCTGGACCGGGGACTTCGTCTCCTCCGGGTCGCTCGTGCAGAACGGGCTGCCGCCGAGGAGGATCCCGGAGAACTCCGTCAGGTCCAGCTCCGGCAGCGGGTCGCGTTCCAACCGGACCCGCCGCAACTCCCCCGGCCCGAACTCCCCGTAGCGCAGGAACGCCTCGTACTCCGACGCCGCGACGGCGTCGTCGGCACGGGTCGCCAGCAGCAGGAACGGTCTCACGGACGTGACCCTAGATCGCGCACCCGGCCCCCGCAGGGTGAACGCCGCAGGCCCCCACCCCGTTGGGGTGAGGGCCTGCGGGCTCAGCGGATCAGACGGGGACGATCTCCGGCGCCTGCAGCCGGACGGCGTCGGCGGAGGCGTCGTCCGGCTGTTCCTGCGAGGCGCGTTCGGCGGCCACGCGCTGCTGGTAGGTCTTGACCTCGGTGGAACGACGTTCGTCGTCCCAGCCCAGCGGCCCGGCCATCAGATCGGCCGCGAGTTCCGCGGTCTCGGTGCCGCGGTCGTAGGTCTCGATCGAGATCCGGGTGCGGCGGGCGAGGACGTCGTCGAGGTGACGGGCGCCCTCGTGGGTCACCGCGTAGACGACCTCGGCCTTCAGGTAGTCGTCCGCGTGCGGCAGGGCCTCACCCAGCGTCGGGTCCGCCGCGATGAGCGCGAGGACCTCGTCGATCGCCGAGCCGTAGCGGTTCAGCAGGTGCTCGACGTGGTCGACGTGGATGCCGGCCTGCGCTGCCAGGGCGTGACGACGGTTCCACATCGCGTGGTACCCCTCGGCCCCGACGAGCGGGACGTTCTCGGTCGTGGAGACCGGGATCTTCCCGTCGAGACCGTCGACGGCCACGTCCACGGCGTCCTTGGCCATGACGCGGTAGGTCGTGTACTTGCCGCCCGCGACGACGACGAGACCCGGGACGGGGTGGCCGACGACGTGCTCGCGGGAGAGCTTGGAGGTCGACTCCGACTCCCCCGACAGCAGCGGACGGAGGCCCGCGAAGACACCCTGGACGTCCTTGCGGGTCAGCGGGGACTTCAGCACCGAGTTCGCGTGCTCGAGGACGTAGTCGATGTCGGCGCTGGTCGCGGCCGGGTGGGCCTTGTCCATCGTCCAGTCGGTGTCGGTCGTCCCGATGATCCAGTGCCGGCCCCAGGGGATGATGAAGAGGACGGACTTCTCGGTCCGCAGGATCACACCGGTCTTGGACTGGATGCGGTCGCGCGGGACGACGAGGTGGATGCCCTTGGACGCGCGGACCTTGAACTGCCCGCGGGCGTTCACCAGTTCCTGCGTCTCGTCGGTCCAGACCCCCGTCGCGTTGATGACCTGCTTGGAGCGGACCTTGATCTCGGCCCCGGTCTCGAGGTCCACGAGCACCGCACCGATGACGCGCTCACCCTCGCGGATGAACTCCTTCACCCGGGTGCGGTTGGCGATCATGGCCCCGTAGGTCGCCGCGGTGCGGGCGATCATCATGGTGTGGCGGGCGTCGTCGACCTGGCCGTCGTAGTACTGGATCGCGCCGACCATGGCGTCCTTGCGCAGACCGGGGGCCTCCTTGGCGACACCGCGCCGCGTGAGGTGGCGGTGCAGCGGGAAGCCCTTGTTGTTGCCCCCCGAGATCGCCATGCCGTCGTAGAGCGCGATGCCCGAGCCGATGTAGGGGCGCTCCACGAGGCGCTTGGACAGCGGGTAGAGGAACGGCACCGGCTTCACCAGGTGCGGGGCGAGCTTGTTGCGCAGCAGACCGCGCTCGCTCAGCGCCTCGTGCACCAGCGCGAAGTCCAGCATCTCCAGGTAGCGCAGGCCACCGTGGATCAGCTTCGAGGACCGGCTCGAGGTACCCGACGCCCAGTCCCGTGCCTCGACCATCGCGGTGCGCAGACCGCGGGTCACCGCGTCGAGCGCGGCTCCCGTCCCGACGACGCCGCCACCGATGACGAGGACGTCGAGTTCACCTTCTGCCATCTCGCGCAGCGCGTCTTCCCGTGCCTGCGGTGACAGTGCCTTGATCTCCACGTCCTGCTCCTCAACCTCTTCTTGCGGGTTCTGCTCCATGGTGTGCGCCGGGCGCGCATCGCGCGCGCCCGACGCGTTCAGGGGTGGGTCAGTCGACGTCGACCCAGTTCAGCGTGCGCTCCACAGCCTTCTTCCAGCCGGTGTAGCCGTCCTTGCGCTGCTCCTCGTTCCAGGTCGGCTCCCAGCGCGCGCCCTCGTTCCAGTTCTCGCGCAGCTCGTCGAGGTTCTTCCAGAACCCGACGGCCAGGCCGGCGGCGTAGGCCGCGCCCAGCGCCGTCGTCTCGGCCACGACGGGCTTGGAGACGGGGACGCCGAGGATGTCGGCCTGCAGCTGCATGCAGAGCTGGTTGGCGGTGATGCCGCCGTCGACCTTGAGCACCTCGACCTCGACGCCGGAGTCGGCGGTCATGGCCTCGGTGACGTCGCGGCTCTGGTAGCAGATCGCCTCCAGCGCGGCCCGGGCGATGTGCGCGTTGGTGTTGTAGCGCGAGAGCCCGACGATGGCGCCGCGGGCGTCGGAGCGCCAGTACGGCGCGAACAACCCGGAGAAGGCCGGCACGAAGTAGCAGCCGCCGGAGTCCTCCACCTGGCGGGCCAGCGACTCCGACTCCCCGGCGCCGGAGATGATGCCGAGCTGGTCGCGCAGCCACTGGATGGCCGAACCGGTGACGGCGATCGACCCCTCGAGGGCGTAGACCGGCTTCTCGTCGTTGAACTGGTAGCAGACCGTGGTCAGCAGCCCGGCCTTGGAGCGCACGAGCTCCTCACCGGTGTTCAGCAGCATGAAGTTGCCGGTGCCGTAGGTGTTCTTGGCCATGCCGGGGTCGAAGCAGACCTGCCCGACCATGGCGGCCTGCTGGTCGCCGAGGATGCCGGTCAGCTTGACCTTGCCGCCCAGGGGTCCGGTCTCCAGGGTCTCGCCGTAGCCCTCGGTGTAGGAGGACGGCTTGATCTCGGGCAGCATCTGGCGGGGGATGCCGAAGATCGCGAGCAGCTCGTCGTCCCAGTCGAGGGTCTCGAGGTCCATCAGCATCGTGCGGCTGGCGTTGGTGACGTCGGTGACGTGGGCACCGCCGCGCGGGCCGCCGGTGAGGTTCCAGATGAGCCAGGAGTCGGTGTTGCCGAAGATGGCGTCACCCTTCTCCGCGGCCTCGCGCACCCCGTCGACGTTCTCGAGGATCCACTGGATCTTGCCGCCGGAGAAGTACGTGGCGGGCGGCAGCCCGGTCTTCTGGCGGATCTTCTGGCCGCGCTCGTCGCGGTCCAGCGCGGAGGCGATCCGGTCGGTGCGGGTGTCCTGCCAGACGATCGCGTTGTAGTACGGGCGACCGGTGGTCTTGTTCCAGACGACGGCGGTCTCGCGCTGGTTGGTGATGCCCAGGGCGGCGAGGTCCTTGTACGTCAGGTTGGCCTGGCGCAGACCGGACTGGATGACCGAGCTGGTGCGCTCCCAGATCTCGATCGGGTCGTGCTCGACCCAGCCGGGCTTGGGCATGATCTGGGTGTGCTCGAGCTGGTACTTGGCGATCTCGTTGCCGCCGTGGTCGAAGACCATGAAACGGCTGGAGGTGGTGCCCTGGTCGACCGCGCCGACGTACTGAGGTCCGCTGGTGTCCGTCATGTCTTCTCGTCCGTCTCTCTGCGTTGAGTGGTCGGGTCAGTCTTCGGTGAGGACGCGGCCCTCGGGCTCCGGGGCGTCCTCGTCGGGCAGGTGGCGCTCGACGAGCACCTTGTACAGCGCACCGCCGATGAGACCACCGAGGATCGGGGCGACGATCGGGACCCAGAAGTAGAACGCCCCACCGGGTTCGCGCATGGCGGTGGAGTACCCGGTCACGAACGAGGCGAGCCGGGGGCCGAAGTCGCGGGCCGGGTTGATGGCGTAGCCGGCGTTGCTGCCCCACGCCATCCCGATGCCGACCACGATGAGGCCGACGATGAACGGCGCGAGGTTCGCGCCCGGGGGCATGGCCTTCGCCTGGGAGACCGCGAAGATCAGGAACACGAGGATCGCGGTGCCGAGGACCTGGTCGAGGAACGCGCCACCGACGCTGACGTCGGCGCCGGGCAGGGTGGAGAAGATGCCCTGGCTGGTGTACGTGTGACCCGGGTCGAGCGCGTCGATCGGGCCGGCGTAGACCCAGCGGACCAGCAGTGCGGCCACGAACGCCCCGAGGAACTGCGCCACGCTGTAGGGCAGGACCTTCTTCCAGGAGAAGCCCTGGAACACGGCGAGCGCGATGGTGACCGCGGGGTTCAGGTGGGCGCCGGTCGTGCGGCCGGCGACGTAGATGCCGAAGGTGACCCCGAGGCCCCAGGCCCAGTGGATCGAGTCGGCGCCGCCGTTCTTGCCGGCCACGACCTGGGCGACGACACCGACGCCGAAGAGGATGAGGATCGCGGTACCGGCGAACTCGGCGAGGAGCTCACCCGCGAGCGTGGGTTTGCGACGGATCGTCGCCGCGGGCGCGGCGGACTCCGTCGAAGAACTGTGGGACATGGGAACTCCACGTTGAGTCGGGCGTGCAGACGGCGAAGTTGCCGTGGTCTGGAAGGTAGGAGGGGGCAGGATCCGCGTCAACGCGTCCGGTTCGACCATGTCGAACGATCTGCGCCGGTAGCGGACGGTGCGTCACCGTTCACCCGTTCGGGCTCAAGCTCGTGGCCCAACGTGCCGACGTCGACCGGGTGACCCCGCTGCGCACCGACCCCACGAGCGCGCCCGGCCCTGCGCTCGGGCAGGTGCTGCGCGAGAACGCCCTCCGCTCGGTGTTCCAGACCGTGGTCGACCTGGCCACCGGCGAACCCGTCGCCGTGGAGGCCCTGGTCCGCGGTCCGCACGGTTCCGCCCTCGCCTCCCCGGAGCAGTTGTTCACGGCGGCCGCGGACGCCGGCCGGCTCGCCGACCTGGACGCCGCCTGCCTGCGCACGGCGCTGAGCACTTCGACGGGCGCGGCCACCGTCTTCGTCAACGTCTCCACGGACCTGGTGGACGTCCCGTCCGGAGGCCACGCCCACGTCGTGGCGGACCTGACCGAGCGGGCCCTCACCACGCGCCCGGGCGACGTCTTCCGGCTCGCGGCCCGCCTGCGCGAGCGCGGGTGGGGGATCGCCCTGGACGACCTGGGTGCGGACCCGGCGGCGCTGGCCCTGCTGCCCGTGCTGCGTCCCGACGTCCTCAAGCTGGACCTGCGCCTGCTGGCCGCCCGACCCGAGGCCGAGGTCGCCGCGATCGTCCAGGCCGTCGGCGCCCAGGCCGAACGGGACGGCTCGGTCGTGCTCGCCGAGCGGATCGAGAACGCCGCGGACCTGCGGACCGCTCGCGCCCTGGGCGCCACGCTGGGGCAGGGGTGGTTCTTCGGCCGGCCGAGCGAGGACCCCACGGCTGCGGCCCGCGAGCCGCTGCGGCCGGGCGCGCGACCGGCGCCCCTCACCGGGTCGCCCTTCGCGGCGGTCTCGTGCCGACGGGACGCGCGACGCGTCGACGAGGACGTCGTGGAGGACACCCTCCGGCACCTGGAACGGCACGCACTGCGCAGCGTCGAACCCACCGCGGTCGTCAGCCTCGGGACGGCGTCGGCCGAGCGCGTCGCCCGGCACGAGCAACTGGCCCGGCGCGCCGGGTTCTCGCTGTCCCTGCCCGGCGCCGACGAGGTGGGCGCGGTCGTGCTGGGGCCGCACTTCGCCTCGATCGTGCTGGCCCGGCCCGTGGGCGCGGAGTTCGACCTCGTCGTCTCCCACGACCGTGACCTCGTGGTCTCGGTCCTGGCGGGGCTGCTGGAGCAGGCACCGGAGCGGACCCCCGCGGCGTCCCCCGCGGTCGTGGACCTGGCCCCGGCCGGGCAACGGGACCTGGTGACCACGGTGTCGCAGGCGATCGACGACGACCGGCGGGTCGGCACCGGGACGGGTCTGCTGGTGGTCGGCGTCGACGGCTCCGAAGGCTCCTCGACGGCGTCGCGCGCCACGGTCGTGGCCCGGATGCGCCGGGCGGTCCGCTCCGTGGACCGGTGGATCCCGGTCGGCCCCGACCTCTTCGCCGTCCTCCTGACCGGGTTGCCGCGGGCGGGCAGCGAGGGTGTCGTCGAACGCGTCGCCGACGCCCTGCTCATGGCGGTGGAGACGTCGATGGACACCCACCCCGACGTGTCGGTGAGCATCGGCGCGAGCCTCGCCCCGACGCGGGCCGCCACGGGTGCGGAGGCGCAGCGGCAGGCCGTCGCGGCGCTGGACGCGGCCCGACGTGCCGGTGGGCACTGCGCGCGCATCTGGCCCGTCTGACAAGCTCGACCCCAAGGCTGGTGCGGTCGCGGTGCAGCGAGCGCCGAGAAGGAACTTGGTGGGGATGTCGGGGTACTTCGCGCTGTTGCGCGATCCGTTGGTGGCACGTCCGTTCATCTCCTCGGTGGTGGCCCGCATCCCCATCGCCACGGCCCCGCTGGGGCTGGTGCTGCTGGTGCGCGACCAGCGCGACTCCTACTCCCTCGCCGGGATCGTCACGGGGCTGTTCGCGGTCGGGCTGGCGCTCGGTTCGCCGTTCTGGGGTCGGGCGCTGGACCGGCTGGGACAACCGCGCGTCCTGGTCCCCACCGCGGCGGCGAGTGGGGGGCTGCTGCTGCTCCTGACCGGAGCCACGGTGTGGCAGGCGGTCCCGGAGCCGGTCCTGCCCGTGCTGGCCCTGCTCGCCGGGATCGCGTTCCCGCCCCTGAGCCCGGCGATGCGTTCGACCTGGCGGGTGGTGGTCCTGGAGGAACGACCGCGCCGGCGCGGGTACGCCCTCGACGCGGCGGCGGTGGAGACGATCTTCGTCGGTGGCCCCTTGCTACTCAGCGGGTTGCTGCTGCTCGGGGTCGCCGCGCTGCCCCTGCTGGTGACGGTGCTGCTGCTGTTCGGCGGGACGATGGCCTACGTCCGCTCCCCCGGCGCGCGGCGGCCACCGGCCACCCTCGAGGAGGGCGGGTCGCACGGTGCGGGAGCGGCGCTGCTGCACAGCCCCGGGTTCGTCCTGCTGCTGGTCGTGATGGCCGTCATGAGCATCGGCTTCGGCATCCTCGACGTCTCGATCGCCGGGCTGGCCGAGCACCTGCTGGGATCGGCCGACCGGCTGGGCGTGCTGTTCGCGCCGATCGCCGGCGGCTCGGCCATCGGCGGTCTGCTCTACGGCAGCCGGGACTGGCGCAGTCCGGACCGGCGTCGGCTGCTGGTGACCCTGGCCCTGTTCGGGGTCCTGCTCCTGGCCGTCGCGACGAGTGCCGGGGCGGACGTGCCGCTCGTCGTCCTGATGGTGGTCCTCTTCTTCGCCGGGCTCTTCATCTCCCCGAACCTCATCGCCGCTCAGGGGTTGGTGGACCAGCTGGCACCGGCCCACCGGCTCGGGGAGGCGCAGGCGTGGCTGTCCACGGCGATCACCGCGGGCGCGGCGCTGGGCAACGCCGCCGCCGGCCTGATCCTGGACGCCGCGGGCCCGCGGGAAGCGCTCACCACGGCCTCCTGCGCGGTGCTCACGGCGGCGGTGGTCTGCCTGGCGGCGCAACGCGTGTGGGGTCGGCGCCCGGTCGCCGTCGCCCCGTAGGCTCCCCCCTCGTGACCAGCTCCACGCCTGCCCGCGCTCCGCGTCCGACCGCCCTCGTCACGGGGGCGACCGCCGGTCTGGGGGCGGGGTTCGCGCACTCACTGGCCCGCCGTGGTCACGACCTGGTGATCGTCGCGCGCGACGAGACCCGGCTGGAGTCGACCGCGGCCGCGCTGCGGGCCGAGCACGGGGTCGACGTCGAGGTCATCGCCGCCGACCTGTCCGTGCGTGCGGACCTGCAGCGGGTGGCCGAGCGGGTCGCCAGCCCCGGGGCCCCCGTGGACGTCCTCGTGAACAACGCCGGCTTCGGGTTGAAGCAGCGGTTCTTCGACGGCGTGCCGGGCGACCACGAGCGCATGTTCGACGTGCTCTGCCGGGCGGTGATGGTCCTGTCCCGGGCGGCGACGGGGGCGATGGTGCCCCGCGGTCGCGGTCGGATCCTCAACGTCGGCTCCGTCGCCGGCCTGGTCCCCGGGGGTGGGCACTACTCCGCCGCCAAGGCGTACGTGATCGTGCTGACCGAGACCCTGGCGGGTGAGCTGAAGGGCAGCGGCGTCAGCGCGACGGTCGTGGAGCCGGGCTACGTGCGCACCGAGTTCCACGCCCGTTCGGGGATGCGTTCGGGTGGGGGGTCGGGCCTGACGAACCGGATCTGGCTGGACATCGACGACGTCGTCGACTCCGCGCTGGACGACCTCTTCGCCGGCCGCACGGTGAGCATCCCGACGCGTCGCTGGAAGCTCGTCTCGACGGCTCTCGACGTCGTCCCGCGTCGGCTCGTCAGCCGGGTCTGGAACGCCATGCCGTCCGGGGCGAAGCGCCGCCACCCCGGGCAGCACTGACTGCGGGTTTCTAGAACACGGAGGGTAGTCCGGTAGTAACGTAAATGGCATGAACGGTGCCTCCTCGGCGCGGTCCACCGAGGTGGCTCCGGTCGACGACGAGAGCGCGCGCCTCGCGGCGCTGCGCGAGTACGTGGACGTGGCGGCGGCGCCCCCGCACGAACTGCAAGCGGTCGTGCGGTTGGCCCGGAAGGTCACGGGGATGCCCAACGCCGTCGTGAACATCATCGACGACCAGCTCCAGCGGCAGTTGGCCACCGAGGGGTTCGACCGCGCGGACTGCGCCCGCGAGGACTCGATGTGCTACTACTCCCTCGGCTACGGCGGGCTCGTCCACGCCCCCGACGCCCGCCGCGACATCCGGTTCGCGGCCAACCCGTGGGTCGACGGTCGCCTCGGTCGGATCCGCAGCTACGCCGCCGCCCCGCTGCTCACCCCCGAGGGCCTGGCCCTGGGCACGCTCTGCGTCTTCGACGAGGTGTCCGCAGAACTGAGCGACCACCAGCGCGCCGACCTCGCCGACCTCGCGCAGCTCGTCGTGTCGATCTTCGACCGCGAGCGTCGGGCCCGCCAGACGGCCTCGCGCGAGGAGCAGCTGCTGCACGCCAACCAGGCCGCCGAGACGGCCCGGGCCATCCAGCTCGCCCTGCTGCCGCACCGGCTGCCGGAGACCGGGGCGGTGCGCCTGACCTCGCGCTACCTGCCCGGGACCGACGGGGCCGAGGTGGGCGGGGACTTCTTCGACGCGATCCCCACGGACCGTGCGTTCGTGCTGTCCATGGGCGACGTGCAGGGCCACAACGCGGCCGCCGCGGCGCTGATGGGCCGCGTCCGCACGGCCGTGCGGGCCTACGTCAGCGAAGGCCACGACCCCGCCGCCGTGCTCGAGCGGACGAACCGGTTGATGCAGAGCTTCGAGGGCGACCTGTTCGCGACGTGCTGCCTGGTGTCGCTGGACGAAGGCACCGGGGAGGTCGTCGTCGCCAGCGCCGGTCACCCCGTCCCGCTGCTCTTCGCTCCCGGTCCGGTCCGTGAGCTCGACGTCGAGCCGGGTCCGCCGCTGGGGGTCCTCCCCGACGCGACGTTCCCGCAGGCCCGCCACCGGCTCGCCGCCCGCAGCCGGTTGCTGCTCTACACCGACGGTCTCGTGGAGTGGCCGCGTGACGGCGACGCCGGCGAGGAGACCCTCGAACTCGCGCTGGCCGAGATGGCCGGGGCTCCCACGGAACTGCTCGCCGACCACGTCCTGGCCCCGGCGCGCCGCACCAGGAACGACGACGCCGCCCTGCTCGTCGTCGACTACGCCGGCCCGGCCCCGGGGACCCGGGAGACGAGCCTGGTGCTGCCCGCGGACGGCCGCGCCGTGCGCACCGCCCGCGACTACCTGCGGTCGACGCTGCAGGCGTGGGACCTCGTCGACCGGGCCGACGAGGCCGAGCTCGTGGTCTCGGAGCTGGTGACGAACGCGTTGCTGCACACCGGCTCCCCCGCCACCCTGACCCTGCGCCACGACCTGGCCGAGTCCCTGCTCTGCGTCGGCGTCGAGGACACCTCCACCCAGCACCCCCAACCCCGCGAGACCGCCGACGACGCGACGGGCGGGCGCGGGATGCTCATCGTCCAGATGGTCGCGGAGCGCTGGTGGGTGGCACCGCGCGGGGACGGCAAGACGGTCTGGGCCGACCTGCTGGTCGCCTAGCCGAGGATCGCCTCGGTCTCGGCGTGCAGGCGCTCGTGGTCGAAGGGCGCGAACCCGGACCTCCGCCGACCACGGTTCGTCGCGCACGACTGCGGTCAGCTCCCCCACGGGCAGGTGTCAGGACCGGGTGGCACAGTCCACGCCATGACGGACCAGACGCCCCGGCAGAGTCGTCAGTCGCAGGACCCTCGCCGCCCCCTCTCGGGCAGCTCCCGGGCCGCCGCGTCCCGTGCGCGCGACGCGGTCCCCCTCACCCCCGACGCGTCGATCGACGTGACGCTGGTCCTGCGCCGGCGGGCACCGCTGCCCGCGGAGGTCGTGAACACCGCGCGGGCCCTCTCCCGCGACGAACTCCGGGCCGGGTTCGGGGCGGACCCCGCCGACGTCGCGACGGTGCGCTCGATCGTCGAGGGCGCGGGGCTGCGCGTGGACGCCGTCGACGAGGCCGGGCGGCGGGTGTCGGTGAGCGGTCCGGTCACCGCCGTCACGGCCCTCTTCGACGTCGACCTGCGCGAGGTGGTCTCGCAAGGTCTTGCGGGAGAGGACGTCCGCCACCGGCAGCGGGAGGGTTCGGTCAGTCTGCCGGAGGGGCTGGACGGGATCGTGACCGCGGTGCTCGGCCTCGACGACCGGCCGCAGGCGCGGGCCCAGTTCCGCGTGGCCCGGGCCGAGGCCGTGACGAGCAGCTTCACCCCGCTCCGCCTGGCCGAGGTCTACGACTTCCCCACCGACTCCGACGGTTCGGGGACGGAGGTCGCGATCCTCGAGCTGGGCGGTGGGTTCCGCCCGGAGGACCTCGACACCTACTTCCGGGGCCTGGGCCTCGCGACCCCCGCGATCCGTGCCATCGGCGTCGACGGAGGGTCGAACTCCCCCGGCGCGGCCGCCGGCGCCGACGGCGAGGTCATGCTGGACATCGAGGTCGTCGGGGCGATGGCCCCCGGCGCCGGGCTGGCCGTCTACTTCGCCCCGAACACCGACCGCGGGTTCCTCGATGCCCTCTCCACGGCGGTGCACGCCGACCCCACCCCGGCCGCGGTCAGCATCAGCTGGGGCGGCCCCGAGGACTCCTGGACCGAGCAGGCCCGGGCCGCCTTCGACGACGCCCTCGCCGACGCGGCGGCCCTCGGGGTGACGGTGACGGCCGCCGCCGGCGACAACGGCAGCGGTGACGGGGTCGACGGCGCCCCGCACGCGGACTTCCCGGCCTCGAGCCCGCACGCGCTGGCCTGCGGGGGAACGAGTCTGCGCGTCGGCGCGGACGGCGCCGTCGAGCGCGAGATCGTGTGGAACGGCCGCGGCGCCACGGGCGGCGGGGTCAGCGCGGCCTTCGGACTCCCCGACTGGCAACGGGACGCCGGGGTGCCCGACCGGGTCGGCGGCGGGGCCGGGCGGGGGGTTCCCGACGTCGCAGCCGTGGCCGATCCCGAGACGGGCTACGAGGTCCTCGTCGACGGCCAGCGCCAGGTCATCGGCGGAACCAGCGCCGTGGCCCCGTTGTGGGCGGCGCTGGTCGCGCGGATCGTCCAGGCCCGCGGCTCGGGACTCGGTCTGCTGCAACCCCTCGTGTACGCGGGAGCCAGGGCCGGGAACAGCCCCGAGGGGTTCCGCGACATCACCGTCGGGGACAACGGCGACTACTCCGCCGGTCCCGGGTGGGACGCCTGCACCGAGCTCGGGGTACCCGTCGGGACGACGTTGGCCCGGCGCCTGACGAGCGCCTGAACGTGCGCAGGGCGAGGACGCGACCGGCTCGGGTCGTGTCCTCGCCCCGCGGACGTGGCTGAGTCCTCAGTCGACGATGGCCCCCGGGTTGAGGTTGCGGCCGGGGTCGACCCCCGTGAACAGCGCACCGATGATCTCGGCCCCCGCCGGCGACACGTCCTCGTTCACCCAGCGCTTGTGCTCACGCCCCACCGCGTGGTGGTGCGAGAGGGTTCCGCCGTTGTCCATGAAGGCCTGCTGGATGGCGCCCTTGACGGCGTCGTAGGCCTCCAGACCGTCGCGGTCCGTCGGCGGCTGGAAGGCGAACGTGAAGTACTGGCACGCCCCGGAGTGGTAGCTGTGGGAGAGGTGGCAGAACACGAAGCCGTTGATGCCGACCTCGGCGAAGGCCTTGTTCGCCGCCGCGACCACGTTGTCGTGCAACGTGTTCAGCGTCGTCCACGACGAGGAGGTCTCGGACACGTCGCCGTAGGCGCCGCGGTCGAGGATGAAGTCGCGGATGTAGGGGGTGTCGAACTTCTTCTGGTCGTAGAGGCTCCCCGGGCCCGAGCCGACCCCGAAGCCGCTGTGCTTCTTGACGATGTCGCCGACGAGGGACTTGTTGCGGCGCACCGACAGGGCCGACCCCTCGAACCCGATGAACGACAGGCACATCTGCTCGAGGTCGATGCCCTTGCGCTTGCTCGCGTAGAGCTGGACGCCCTTGTTGAGCAGCTGCCCCAGCGCACTGCCCTTCTTGGAGGTGGCCAGGGTGAACTGGGTCTCGTTCGCGTCCGAGACCCGGGTGATGCTGGGCGTCGCGTCGGAGGCGGCGATGTCGTGCATCGCCTTCAGACCGCTGGCGTAGTCGGGGAAGAAGTAGGCCTGGATGACCCGTTCCTCGGCGATCCGGTGCACCTGCACGGTCGCCTCGGTGATGATCCCGAGGCGACCCTCGCTGCCCAGGATCATCTCCCGCACCGACGGCCCGACGGACTGCACCGGCACCTCGGAGGTCGCGACGATCCCCTTGGGGGTCACGGCCCGCACGGCCCGGGTGATGTCCGCGATGTCGCCGAAGCGGTCGGACTGCATGCCGGAGGACCGGGTGGCGATCCAGCCGCCGAGGGTGGAGTGCTTGAAGCTGTCCGGGAAGTGCCCGATCGTCCAGCCGCGGGCGTTGAGCTGCGCCTCCAGGTCCGGGCCGAGGGCACCGGCCTGGATGCGCGCGGTCTGGGACGTCTCGTCGAGGGAGAGCACCGAGCGCATGCGGCCCATGTCCAGGGAGAGCACCGGACGCGTCTCCTCGCGCGGGGCCTCCAGCGAACCCACGATGTTGGATCCGCCCCCGAAGGGGATGAGGACGGCGTCGGCGTCCAGGGCGATCCGCAGGGCGGTCTCCACCTCGGCCTCGGTGCCGGGGTAGAGGATCAGGTCGGGCACGCGGCCGAAGTCCCCGCGACGGATGCGGACGAGGTCGCGCATGGACTTGCCGTAGCAGTGGACGACGCGGTCCAGGTCGTCGTCGTGGACGTGCTCGGCACCGAGCGCCTCGACGAAGGCGTCGCGCAGCTCCTGCGGGGCACGGGATCCGGGGACGTCCAGCTCGGACAGCTCCGGGACCTGCGCGGGCGGAGCGTTGAAGTCGATGCCGGAGACGCGCTTCACGAACGGCGCCAGGTTCGGCTTGTCCTCGTGGTGGAAGGCCACGCCCTCCTGGCCCCAACCCCACCACTTCATGTGCTCGACCACGACGACTCTCCCCAACTGTCCACACGGCACCTCGGTCGCGGGCGAGCCTACGCGCCACCTCCGACACGCGTGGCCAGGAACCGCAGCGCCAGCTCGTAGCCCTGCGTGCCGAGTCCCGCGATCACACCGGTCGCGATCGGCGTGATGTGGGAGTGGCGCCGGAAGTCCTCCCGCGCGTGCACGTTGGAGATGTGCAGCTCCACCAGTCCGGCCGACAGCTCCGCGCAGGCGTCGCGCAGGGCCACCGAGGTGTGGGTCCACGCGGCCGGGTTCAGCACGACCGGGAGGCGGGCGTCGGCGGCGTCGTGGATCCAGGCGAGCATCTCGTGCTCGGCGTCGGTCTGGCGCAGTTCGACCTCCACCCCGAGCTCGGCGGCCAGGCGCTGCAGCCGGGCGTCGACGTCGGCCAGGGTCGTCGTCCCGTAGACCTCCGGCTGGCGCTTGCCGAGCCGGCCGAGGTTGGGACCGTTGAGCACGAGGATCTTCACCCGGTGGACGGTAGCGACCCGTGTCGGAGCCGGGTGCCACGCTCGGCGGGTGAACGTGCAGACCGCCGGACCGTTCCGGTGCTTCGGTGACGGTGATCCCCTCTACTCCGCCTACCACGACGAGGAGTGGGGTCGTCCCGTCCACGGTGACCGGGAGCTCTACGAACGGATCAGCCTCGAGGCGTTCCAGTCCGGGCTCAGCTGGATCACCGTCCTGCGTCGCCGCGACACCTTCCGGGCGGCCTTCGCCGGGTTCGACCCCGAGGTGGTCGCGGCCTACGGCGAGGACGACGTCGCCCGGCTCCTGGCCGACCCGGGGATCATCCGCAACCGGCTCAAGGTCGAGGCCACGATCGCCAACGCCCGGACGCTGCTCGCGCTCGCCGAGCGGGGCCGGAGCCTCTCCGACCTCGTGTGGTCCTCCGCCCCGCGACCGCGTCCGGAGGCTCCGCGCAGCCCCAGTGACGTCCCGGCCCTCACCGCGGAGTCGAGCGCCCTGTCGAAGGCGCTGAAGGCGGAGGGTTTCCGCTTCGTGGGCCCCACGACGGCCTACGCCACGATGCAGGCCTGTGGCATCGTGAACGACCACCTGGCGCAGTGCCCGGCCCGGAACGAGATCGAGGCGGATCGACGATGAGCAGCACGACCCCCTGCCTGTGGTTCGACCACGACGGCCTCGCAGCCGCACAGCTCTACGTCTCGCTCTTCCCGGGCTCGGCCATCACGTCGACGTCGCCCGGTGGTCCCGACGGGGCGCCGCTGACGGTGTCCTTCGACCTGGACGGCCGGCCCTACACGATCATCAACGGCGGACCGCTCTACCCTCAGTCGGAGGCGTTCTCGATCCAGGTCGCCTGCGCCGACCAGGCGGAGGTCGACCGCTACTGGGACGGGCTGGTCGCCGACGGCGGTACGGAGGGCCGGTGCGGCTGGCTGAAGGACCCCTGGGGAGTCTCCTGGCAGATCGTCCCGAACCGGCTGTACGAGCTGCTCGGCGACCCCGACCGCGCACGGGCCGGGCGGGCCACGAACGCCATGATGGGCATGAAGCGCCTCGTCGTCGCCGAGCTGGAAGCAGCGGCCGACGCACCCGCGTGAACGTTCCCGCCCGCGCGGGTGGAAGACTGAGCACCGAAGCGGGAACCTGTCCCGGCGAGTCCAAGAACAGAAGGTGTTCACATGGTCGATCGACAGCGAGTCGTCATCGTCGGGGGTGGCTTCACCGGCCTGTACGCCGGCAAGAAGCTCGAGAAGCTCCTTCCGGCCTCCACGGCGGAGCTGGTGATCGTCAGCCCGACTGACCACCTCAGCTACGCGCCGCTGCTGCCGGACGTGACCGCGTCCGTCATCGAACCGCGTCACGTCGCGGTGTCCCTGCGCCAGGTCCTCCCCCGTCACAAGCTGGTCATCGGCCACGCCACGTCGGTGGACCCCGAGGCCAAGACGGTCACCATCTCCCGGTCCGAGCGCGGCGTCGTCACCGACGACACCCAGGTGCTGTCCTACGACAAGCTGCTGCTCGCCCCCGGTTCGGTGACCCGCCGGTTCCCGATCCCCGGCGTCTCCGAGAGCGCCCGCGGGGTCAAGACGATCAGCGAGGCCGCGTTCGTGCGCGACCACCTGCTCTCCCAGCTCGACGCGGCCGACTCGCTGCCCGACGACCCCCGCTTCGACGCCGAGCGCGCCGAGCGCATGACCGTCGTCGCCGTCGGTGCCGGCTACACCGGGACCGAGATCGTCGCCCAGACCCACCGCTGGCTCTCCCGCGTCGCCGACCGCTGGTCGAGCATCGACGTGCGCGACGTGCGCTGGCTGCTCATCGACGTCGCCCCCGCCGTGCTGCCCGAGCTCGGGCCGCGTCTGGGCCAGTACGCGCTGTCCGCCCTCAAGGGCCGTGGCATCGACGTGCGCCTCGGGGTCTCCGTGGCCTCCGTCGAGGGCAACGTCATCAACCTCACCGACGGGACCCCGATCCCCTCGCGCACCCTCATCTGGGGCGCGGGCATCATGGCCAGCCCCCTCATGGGCACCATGGGTCTCCCGCTGGACCGCGGTCGCCTCATCGTCGACGCCAAGATGAAGGTCGCCGGCGCCGAGGACGTCTGGGCCGCCGGCGACGCCGCCGCCGTCCCCGACCTCGCCAAGCCGAAGCCGGCCGACGGCCCGCAGCCGATCACCCCGCCCACCGCGCAGCACGCGCAGCGCCAGGGCACCGCGGTCGGCAAGAACATCGCCGCCAGCTTCGGCATCGGCCAGGCCGCCGACTACGTCCACAAGGACCTCGGCCTGGTGGCCGACCTCGGCGGCGGCACCGCCGTCGCCAAGCCGCTGGGCATCGAGATGACCGGCCTGCCGGCCAAGATCGTCGCCCGCGGGTACCACCTGTACGCCCTCCCCGCGATGAGCAACCGGATCCGCGTGCTCACCGACTGGGCGCTGCACCTCGTCCTGCCGCCGCAGGCCGTGGCGCTGAACCAGACCCGTCCGGAGGACGCGCTCATCACCCCGGCGCAGAACACGGACATCTACCCCAAGGCCGCCGAGAAGCCCAAGGTCGGCTGACACTGCTGTCGTGATCAGCGAGGAGGCGGTGGCGCACGTCGCCGCCTCCCTGCGGATCAGCACGAACCGGGCCCGTCGGCTGGCGCACACCGCGCTGCCGGCGGGTTTCGTGCGTTCGGTGTCGCGGACCTCCGAGGCCCTGCTCGTCGAGGGCCCGACCGACGTGGCGGTGTTCTCCGCTCTGGTGGACGTCCCGGTGCTCGCCGTCGGCGGGAAGAACGTCCTGCCGTTGGCCGTGGCCGTGGCCCGCGCCCACGGGTGCGAACCACGCGTCGTGCTCGACGCCGACGCCCACCACCACCGGGCCCACCGCGGCAGCGAACGGTTGCTCGACCTGCTCTCCGGGACCGTCGTCCACGTGCTCCCCGTCGACCTCGAAGCGGCGCTGCGCGACTGGCCCTCCTTCCTGGCCGCCCTGCACCGCACCGGGTCGGGACTGGGAGCGAAGGACCCGGCGGCCTACGCCGCCGCCGTCGGCGAGGCCCGACGCGATGACCTGCCACCGGCGCTCGTCCTAGTCTGAGTGCCATGGCCTGCCACCTGAGCGAACTCGTGCTGGAGTGCCACGACCCGGCGAAGCTGTCGGAGTTCTGGTGCGCCGTCCTCGGCTACGTCGAACTCGACGTCGACGACGGTGCCATCGAGATCGGCCCCGCGAGCGGTTTCGGGGGGCCGGCCCCGACGATCGTCCTGTCCCCCACGACCGAGCCGCGGACCGCGAAGTCGCGCCTGCACTTCGACGTGAACGCCACCGATCGCGACCAGGCCGAGGAACTGCAGCGCCTGCTCGCGCTCGGTGCCCGCCCCGCTGACGTCGGCCAGGACGGCACCGAGGGCTGGCACGTCCTGCAGGACCCCGAGGGCAACGAGTTCTGCCTGCTGCGGACGCGGTTGGACGGCGTCGGGTGAGCAGGTCCGACGGCTGCGCTGAGCCCTACCCCCGCAACCGGTCCGCCAACCCCGTCGCCCGCGCCAGCGGACGACTGACCGCGGCGGCGACGGCGTCGGCGGACCCCACCACCCGGACCCGGACCTTCGCACGGGTCAGAGCGGTGTAGAACATCTCCCGCGTCGCCAGCGGGGAACGCGCCGGGGCGGCCAGCACGGTGACGGTGTCGAACTGCGAGCCCTGGCTGCGGTGGACGGTCATGGCGTGGACGGGTTCGACGGCCGCGAGCCGGGCGAGCGGGACGATCAGCGGTCCCTCGCCGCGGGCGATCGCGGCGACGAGGGTCTCCTCGCGTTCCAGGACCACCCCGGTGTCGCCGTTGTAGACGCCGACGCCCGCGTCGTTGGCGGTGACGATGACGGGGAGGCCGACGTAGCGACCGTCGGTGCGGGGTTGCACCCCGAGTTCCTCGACCGCCCAGCGCTGGGCGAGCCAGCTCCAGTGCGAGACCCCACGGGTTCCCCGCCGGTGGGCGCAGAGCATCCGGTGGGTGTCCAGGGCGATCAGCGCGGCCCGGGCGTCGCCCGCCCGAGCGGCCTCCACGACGGCGCGGGAGCGCAGGAGCACGTCGGCGCGGATCGTCTCCAGCGCGGCCCCGGAGACGAGTTCCTCGTCGGGGACCTCGAGGAACTCCACGTCCGGTCCCCCGGCCCGCAGCAGGTCGACGACCTCGTCGGTGGCCCCGGCCCGGACGGCCGCGGCGACGTTCGCGATCCCGCCGCGGTCGGCGAAGCGGTGGGTCCGGGTCAGCATCGCGACCCCGTGCGGGGCGCTGCCGGACCCCGCGGGGGCGACGAGGTCGGCGAGGACGGCGCCGACCTCGACGGAGGCGAGCTGCTGCGGGTCGCCCACGAGCACCAGCCGGGCTCCGGGCCGCAGCGCCGCCAGGAGTCGCGCCATGACCCCCAGCCCGACCATCGACGCCTCGTCGACGATGACCACGTCGTGCGGCAACCGGTGCTCGGCGTCGAAGCGGGCCCGCACCGAACCGGGGCGGATCCCCAGCAGCCGGTGCAGGGTCGAGGCGCTGGATCCCTGCAGGAACTCCCGCTCGGCGGCGGTGAACACCTCGGTGCCGCCCGCCTGCACGACGGCTTCGGTCAGGCGGGCAGCGGCCTTGCCCGTGGGCGCGGCCAGCGCGACCCGCGGGGTTCCCGGCGAGAGCGCGTGGACGGCGGCCAGCAACCGGGCGACGGTCGTCGTCTTGCCCGTCCCCGGCCCCCCGCCGAGCACGGAGACCCCGTGCGAGAGGCACAGCGCCGCCGCGACCCGCTGGTCGTCGCCCGGGTCCCCCGGCCACAACCGGTCGAGCACCTCGACGACCAGCGCCGGGTCGTAGTGGGCGACGGCGGTGCTGCGGTCGCGCAGGTCGCGGGCGACGGTGAGTTCCTGGCGCCAGTACCGGTCCAGCCAGATCCCGTCCCCGACCAGGTGCAGCGGTGCGGTCGTGTCCTCGTCGGCACCGGCGGCGTGCTCGACGGTCAACGCGCTGCGCCGCACCGCCTCCAGCCACGCCTGCGGTTCGGGCCACTGGACGGGGACCGCGGCGATGGCACCGGAGTCGTCGACGTCCTCGGGGACGACGGTCTCCGGGGCCGTCCGCAGGTGCAGGACGACGGAACCGTGCCGGACGGCGCGGACGGCGAGGGCGACGGCGAGCAGGACCCGTTCGTCCTCCTCCCCCGTCACCGCCCCGAGCCGGCGCGCGACGTGGACGTCGGCGGCGCGCAGGAGCCCGAGGTCGTTGAACTCCCGCAGCAGGCCGGTGGCGCTGCGGGCGAGCGTGACCGAGCGGTCCGGTTCCCCGTCGGTCGCGGCGGGGCTGGTCACGCGTGCCTCCCGGCGAGCAGTTCGGACAGGGCGACGACGAGCTCGGCCGGTGGCCGCCACGACCAGACGCCGGGCGGCACGCCGTCCGGCCCCACGGGGACGTCCGCCCCGCACATCCCGCGCAGGAACAGGTACAGGACCCCACCGAGGTGGACGGCCGGGTCGTACCCCGGCTGGCGCCAGCGCAGGAAGCGGTGCAGCGCGACGCAGTACAGCAGGGCCTGCAGCGGGTAGTGCGCGGCGAGGACGGCCTCGTCGAGGGCCTCGCGCCGGTAGTGCCAGGCGGTCAGGACCTCCCCCGGCCCGGCGAGGCGGTTCGTCTTGTAGTCGACGACGAGGAACCGGCCGTCGGCGCGCAGGACGGCGTCGATGGACCCGGTGAGGTAGCCGCGCAACCCCTCGGCCGCGAGGACGGGGTCCTCCAGCAGGTCCGCGTAGCGGTGCACGGGGTCACCGACCGGCAGGTGGCGGCGCAACAACCCGGCGACGTCACCGAGGCGGGAACCCCCACCGGTGGACTCGTCGCCCCCGGCCAACGGGAGTTCGAAGTCGAGTTCGGCGAGACGGTCCGCCACGCCGAAACCGTCCAGGGCGCGACCCCCGGCCAGCGGTCCCATCCCCGTGCGCAGCACCGGGTCGAGGGCGAGGGCCAACGGTTCCGCCAGGTGCGGTGCGAACTGCTCGCGGGCCAGCGCCGCGAGGTGCGCCGGGCGGTCCGGGGAGGAGGGGTCGAAACCCTCCAGCACCGAGTGGACCAGGGTCCCGAACCCCGTCCCCGCCGGGAGGTCGGCCATGGGCGATCCGATCTCCTTCCAGCCCAGCGGGTCACCGGCGTCGACCGGTTCGGCGGACTCGGCGTCGACCTCGTCGGTGGTGGCCCCGACCTCGGGTTCGGAGAGCACCGACCGCCCGCTGCCGTGGTCGTCGTGCACGCCCCGGGTCAGGCCGGAGTACGACGTGCGCCGCCAGCCGAGGTCGACGTCCCCCCGGAACGTGGCGACCGAGAGGTCGGTGTGCGCCGTCGTCGTGCTCGCCAGCCGCGTCAGCGACCCGCGGGCGGGCACGTCCTCGACGGCCACCCCGGAACCGGGCGGGAAGAGCACGCCGAGCCGGTCGCGCAGCACCGGGTCGGTGGGCAGCGACACCTTCTCGGGCACGTCGAGGACGTCGTCGGCCACCAGCAACCGGTGCAGCGCACCGCGCTGGGTGTTCGTGCTGGGCGCCCACCACACGAGGAGGCGGGAGATCGCCCGGGTCACCGCGACGTAGAACAACCGCAGTTCCTCGCCGAGGTCCTCGGTGTCGGCGGCCCGGCAGGCCGCGTCGTAGCCGGGTGCGGAGGCGCCGCCCACGTGCAGGGCGCGCGGCCCGTCGGGGGCGTGCGCGACGGGGAGCCGGTCCTTGGAACCACCCCCGGTGGAGTCCCACCCGAAGGGCACGCAGACGACCTCGAACTCCAGGCCCTTGCTGGTGTGGACGGTCGCGATCTGGACCGAGGCGCGGTCGGTGTCCAACCGCCGCGACCTCTCCTGGTCGACGTCGCCCGCGGCCTCGTCGACGCGACCGCGCAGCCACGACAGCAGGCTCGACACCCCACCGCCGGGGTTCAGCGCGGACTCGGCGTGCAGGACCTCGGCGATGTGGCGCAGGTCGGTGAGGCGGCGTTCGCCGCCCTCGATCCCGAGGAGCCGACCGGCCAGCTGGTACTGCTCGCCGAGGACGGCGAACATCCCCGACACCCCGCGCTCGGCGAGCACGCCACCCCAGGCGCGCAGGTCGACGGACAACCGGTCCGTCGCGCGGTCCCCCTGCTCGACGAGCTCGGCGGCGCCGAGACCGACGAAGGCGGACAGGGCGACGCGCCGCACCCGCAGCGCGCGGTGCGGCTGCTCGACGGCCTCGAGGAGCGAGACCCACTCCCGGGCGGCAGGGGTGGCGAAGACGCTGGGACCGCGGGAGAGCACGCACGGCACGTTGCGCCGCCGCAGTTCCTCCTGGACCAGCACCGCCTGCGCCCCGGTCCGGACGAGGACGGCGACGTCGCCGGCCGCCAGGGGTCGCGGCGCACCGCCCGTGCGCGCCCGGACCTCGAGCCCCTCCGAGAGCACCGCGACGACCTGTTCCGCGACGTCGCGGGCCACGACCTTCCGCACGTCGGCGACGGCGGGGACCCCCGTCCGGGCCGTGGTGGGCAGTCCGTCGCGCGCCACGACGCGCAACCGGACGGGGGCGGGATCGTCGGTGCCGTCCGCACCGACGAGCGCCGCCGCCGCCCACCGCGGACTCACCGGTCGCACGACGATCCGCCCGTCGCCGAGGGCGGCACCCCGCAGCAGCGCCGCCGTCCCCCGCAGCACGGCGGGGTCGCTGCGGAAGTTCGTCCCCAGCGTCGCCGTCCGTCCCGCGACGCCGGCGGCCTCGAGGTAGCTGCGGACGTCGGCGCCGCGGAAGGCGTAGATCGCCTGCTTCGGGTCGCCGATGAGCACCAGCGGGCAGTACCCGTGGAACGCGGTCCGGAGGATGTCCCACTGCACCTGGTCGGTGTCCTGGAACTCGTCGACCAGGACGACGGAGTACCTGCGCCGCAACCGCTCGCAGGCGACGGGACCGGCGACGTCGGCGGTCAGCGCGTCCCTCAACCGGGTCAGCAGGTCGTCGAAGCCCATGACGCGGCGCGAGCGCTTGCGCTGCGCGACCTCACGGCGCACCCCTTCGGCGAAGCGGACCCGGAGGTTCTCGGGTGTCTCGGGGACGGTGCCCCGGGGTTCGATCCGCGCGTCGGGACGGTGCACGGCCTCGCGGGCGATCCGCAGGGCGACGGCGCGCGGGAACGGCGGCGGGGTGGCTCCCGGCCGCACGGCGAAGCGGACGTAGAGGTCGTCGCAGACCTCCTCGACGAGGTCGTCGACGTCCTCGACCAGCGTCGCCGTCGGGTCGACGTCGGCGGCGGTCCCCAGGCTGGTGAGGACCTGGCGGCAGAACTCGTGCAACGTCGCGACCGTGGCCGAGTCGAAACCCGCGAGGGCCGCGCTCAACCGGGCCCGGCGTTGCGCGACGTCGGCGGTGGCGAGCTGGGCGATGACGGCGTCCTCGGAGCGCAGCGCCGCGGCGGGGTCGGCGAGGGCGTCGCGGGCGGCGACGAGCCGTTCGCGGACGCGTTCGCGCAGTTCCGCCGTGGCGGCCCGGCCGAAGGTGACGACGAGGAGCTCGTCGACGGCGGCGACCCCCTCGGCGACGTAGCGGGTCACCAACCCGGCGATCGTGTAGGTCTTGCCCGTGCCGGCACTGGCCTCCAGGACGGTGGTCCCGCTCGGCAGCGGGCCGGTGAGTGCGAACTCCTCGACGGGCATCAGCGTTCGTCCATCCGGTAGGCACCCAGCAGCGGTTCCCAGACCCGTTGCGCCGCAGCGGCGAAGGTCTGCGGACTGCCCGGCGGTGCGCCGGGTGGCGGGGTCCAGTCGAGCAGGACGTCGACGGGCGCACCCTCCCCCCACACGGTGACGTTCTCCTCCTGCTTGTCCTCCTTGTCGAAGGCGTGCTCCGACACCCAGCTCCGGGAGGCGTCGCGGCGGCACACCTCGTCGGGACGCCGGTTCCAGGCGGACTGGGCCCAGGCGAAGGTGGTGTCCACGGGCAGCGGCAGCGGGAACCGCAGACCGTGCGAGCGCAGTTCCAGCAGGTCGACGAGCAGGTCGCGGGCCACCTGCGCCGGGACCGGGCCGAGGGTCAGCAGGCCGACGCTGCCGCCGCCGCCGCGGCCGACGACGACGCTGCGGAACTCCGTGCCGGGGTCGGCCGCGGAGAGGGCGAGCAGCTCGAGCCAGGCGCGCAGCGTCTGCTTGGCCCGGACGCGGGAGAAGGTGGTGGTGACGGCGACGTCACCGGTGGCGCGGCCCCCGGCGCGCACCGGCCTGACCCCGCGGACGTTGCCGGTGAGCCGGACCTCCCCGACGCCGGGGACGGTGAGGTCGAGTTCGACGTCGACGCTGCGGGGGTGGCCGGTGTCGAACTCCGCGGCCACCCCGGCGATCTGGTCCACCACCGGCCCGACGTCGCGCAGGACGGCCGTCCCGAGCGGGCCGGGCGGGAGGTCCCCCCGCGCGGACTCCAACCGGATGATCTCCCCCGGGTCGGTGCCGCGGAGCCGGGCCGCGAGCGCCCGGTCGCCGACGGCCCACTTCTGCAGGGCGTCGAGCTCGACGGGCAGCGCGTCGGCGGGTTCCTCCTCCCGGGTCGCGGAAGCGACCTCGAGGCGTTGGCGCAGGAACCCGCGGGCGGGGTGCTGGAAGAACTGCACGAGCTGGTCGAGGTCGAGGTCGGCCGGCGGGGCGGGCGGCAGGCCGACGGGCAGGAACTCCGGGGGCGCGACGGGCTCCCGGTGGCCCGTCGCCGCTCCGCCGAAGGCGGTGCGGTCGTAGCTGAACGCGCCGGGGCGACCCAGGGCGTGGGCGGTGAAGTTGCGGGGGTCGGTCGGCTGCAGCGGGTGCTGGACGACGATGCGCTGCTTGACGCCGGGGGCCGCCGCCTCGAGGGTGTCGAGGAGCTCACCGACGGGGACGGCCGGGGGCAGCTTCGCGCCGGTGCGGACGTCCTTGCCGGAGTAGGTGAGCACGAGGGTGTCGCGCGCGGAGCAGATCGCGTCGAGCAGGACCTGGCGGTCCTCGCTGCGCGGGTCGCGGTCACCGAGGTGGGGATCGCGGGAGAGGACGTCGTCGGCGTCGGGGAAGGTGACCCGGGGGAAGGCGCCGTCGTCCATGCCCAGCAGGCAGACCACGCGGTGCGGGACGGAGCGCATCGGGGTGAGGGTGCAGACGGTCAGCGCTCCGGTGCGGAAGTTCGCGCGCTGCGGGCGGCCGGCGAAGCGTTCGGCGACGAGCGCGGCGACGTCGGCGAGCCCGACGGTGGCCGTCCCGGCCCGCGCGGCGTCGGCCGCGACGACCCCGAGCTCACGGCGTAGCTGCGTGACCTGCCAGGTGGTGTCCGCGGTGGTGTCGGCGAGGTCGAGGACCCCGTCGAGCAGCGCTTCGCACCAGGCGGCGACGCTGCGGCGACCGGACAGGCGGGTCACGGCCCCGTCGAGGCGGTCGACGAGCTCGGCGAAGCGTCCGGCGAGGTCGATCCGGCTGGACTCGACGTCGGCGAGCGGGACGACGGCGGCGTCGAGGGGCCCGACGAGGTCCTCCTCGTGGGCACCGCCGACGGCGACCCCGACGAGGAGGCGGTCGAGCCCGGCCCGCCAGGACCCCTGGGCGAGGTTGCCCAGCGCCCACGCGCTGCGGTGCCGGGCGCTGAGGCCCCAGTGCACGCCCGCGTCGACGGTCCACTCGCGGATCTGCTCCAGCGCCTCGTCGTCGAGGTCGAAGCGTTCGCGGACGGCGGCGGAGCCGGCGAGGTCGAGGACGTCGGTGGCGGTGAGCCTGCTCTGGGCGAGCACCAGCAGGCGGGCGGCGAGGCCGAGCAGCGGGTTGGTCTGCAGCGCGGAGCGGTCGGCCACCGAGACCCGCAGGCCCCCGCCGGGGTGGGAGTCGGTGGAGAAGACCGCGGACACCAGCGGTGCGTAGGTCTCGACGTCGGGGCACATGACGAGGACGTCGCGCGGCTGCAGGGTGGGGTCGGCGTCGAGGAGGCCCAGGACGACCTCACGCAGGACCTCGACCTGACGGGCGCGGCCGTGGCAGGAGTGGACCTGGACCGAGGTGTCGCCCGGACCCGGATCCGGCCGCGGGAGCGGGACCTCGTCGTGGGCGAGGGCGTCCTGCAGCCGTCCGAGCAGGGTGTCGCGCGGGGGCGGCGCGGGGTGGTGGACGTCCCCGTGGCCGGGGGCGGCCTGACGCAGACGCGCCTGCAGTTCGCGCACGTCGCGCGACATCGACTGCAGGAGCGGGTGGGTGACAAGGTCGTCGGCGTCCGGTCCCCGTCGGACCCCGGTCGGGCCCCGACGGGCGATCGCGTCCCACACCGCGGGGCTCGGGTGCTGGAGGAACAGGTGGACCTCGCGGTGCTCGGCGAGCGCGGAGAGCACCTGGAGCCGGCTCGCGGCGAGGCGCGTCACGACGAAGACCCCGAACCGCGACCCGACGCCGGTCAGGGACGGGTCGGCCCGCAGCGCCGTGCAGACGTCGTCGAGCAGTTCGGCGGGGGCGGGCAGGCCGACGTGCTCCCGCACGGCGCGGAACACCTCCGGCTGCCAGGCCAGGTCGGCGGGCACTCCCCCGTCGCCTCCCGCGGCCCAGTCGCGCAGCAGCTCCGGCCGGGCCCCGCCGTAGCGGGCGAAGAGGTCGGCGAGGCGCGAGGCCGCGGCCGTGCGCCGCACGCGGGGCGTGTCCTCGCCCGGTGCGGTCCCGAGGTGGTGGCGCAGGACGGCGAACCCGGGGCGGTCGTCGGGGGTCGGGCCCTCGAGCGGGGCGATGTCCTCGAGGACCTCGAGGACGTTCCAGGTGAGGGCCTCGGGCGCCCAGCGCTCGACGGCGTCGGCCACCTCCGGGCGGATCCGGGCCACGACGTCGGCCAGGACGCCGTCGAGCAGGGCGGCCGGGGAGGAGAAGTCGACGCGGGCGCAGATCCCGTCGTCCCCGCCCGCCCCGGCGCCGAGGTGGTGGGAGAGGCGTTGCGCGATCCAGCGTTCCGTCCCGCGCGCGCCGACGGCCAGCACGTCGGGGGCGAAGGGGTCCGCCCCGGGGGCCGGGTGGCGCAGGACGTCGGCGAGGCCGGCGACGAGGGCCGTGGCGCTTTCGGAACGGTGGACGTGGAGCACGCCCCCTGTCTATCCGATGGGAACGACACGGCGGCACACGCGTGGTCTGCTGAGGGCGTGCTGCTGTCGCTGCTGGACCGTTCGCGGACCCGGACCGGCCGCTCCGACGCCGACGCGCTGCAGGCGACGCTGCGCCGGGCCCGGCGGGCCGAGCAGCTCGGCCTGCACCGGTTCTGGGTGGCCGAGCACCACGCCGTCCCCGGAGTGGTGGGTTCCGCGCCCACGGTGCTGATGGCCTCCGTCGCGGCGGTGACGTCGCGGATCCGGGTCGGGACGGCCGGGGTGATGCTGCCCAACCACACCCCCTTCGTGGTCGCCGAGCAGATCGCGACCCTGGCGGCGCTGCACCCGGGGCGCATCGACGTCGGGGTCGGGCGGTCGGTGGGCTTCACGGCGCCCGTGCGCCGGGCGCTGGGGGTGAGCAGCGCGGACGGTTTCGAGGACCGCCTCGCGGAGCTGCTCGACTGGTTGCACGGGCGGGGTCCGGTGACCCTGCGTCCGCTGGTCCCGCCCCCGCCGGTGTGGTTGCTCGCGACGGGCGGTGGGCTGGAGATCGCCGCCCGGGCCGGGTTGCCGGTGGTCGTGGCGGGGCCGGTGCTCACCGATCCCGAGCCGCTGCACCGCTACCGGGCCACCTCCCCGCCGGGGCGGGCCAGGGTGACGCTCTCCGTGGACGTGCTCGTCGCCGACTCCGTGGCGGCGGCCCGGCGCGAGCTGCTGCCGCAGGCGGTGGCCCTGGCCCGCACCCGCAGTCGCGGGGAGTTCGGCGCCCTGCCCAGCCCCGAGGAGGCCGCCGCCGCGCAGCTCAGCGCCCGGGAACGCGCCGACGTCGAGCGGAACCTCGCGTCGACGGTGCACGGCGACGAGGCCGAGGTCCTCGACCGCCTGCAGGACCTCGTGCAGCGGACCGGCGCGGTCGAGCTGATGACGAGCACGACGGTGCACGACGAAGCGGCCGAGGCCGAGGCCGACACCCGCCTCGCCCGTCTGCTCGCCCGCCTCAGAACTGGCGGTTGAGGCTGCGCCGGCGGACACGACGCTCGATGCGGTCGAACTCGCGGCGCAGCGGCTGCGAGCAGAACTCCCCAAGCGTGACCCCGGCGGCGAGCGCCAGCGCCGTCCCCAGGGCGGTCACGAGCTGGGCGAGTCCGGCCGACGTCCCTCCGCCCACGATCGCGAAGATCGCCCGGTAGATCGCGAGACCGGGCAGCAGCGGCACGATCCCGCAGATCGACACCACCAGGCCGGGGACGTTCCAGCGCCAGGCGGTGCCCTCGGCCATGAACCCCACGAGCAGCGCGGCGACCCCGGCGGCGGCCACCGGTCCCATGCCGAGCAGCACGCAGGCACCCGAGGTGCCTGTCGCGGTGGCCCCCGCCAGGGCGGCCAGCCCGACGGCCCGGCCGTCGGCGTAGCCGGAGACGGCCCACGCCACGGCGGCGCAGGTGCCGGCGACCACCTGCACGAGGAACGGGGTCGACGTGGCGGCCGAGAAGCTGAGGCTGAGCGAGATGCCGGCGCGCTGGCCGAGGTCGAGGACGCCGGCGATGCCGAGGACCAGGCCCGTCGTGAGCAGCACCGTCTCGAAGGCCCGGGCGCCCGCGGTGACGTAGAACCCGGAAATCGCGTCCTCGGCGGAGCCGACGAGGGACAGCCCGGCGAGGAGCACGACGATCCCCGACCCGACGACGAGGGAGGGTGGCAGCTGGCCGATCCAGTCGGGCAGGTAGGGCTGCCACTCGAGCAGGGCGAGGGCGAACCCGGTGGCGATCCCGGCCCCCGCGACCTGCTGGAAGAACGCGGGCAGCCCGCGCCGGTTCAGGGCGGCGAGGACGAGCTGCAGGACGGTGGTGACGAGGCCGGCACCGACGGCGACGGCCCAGCTCCCCCCGAGCAGCACCGCGACGGAGACGGCGAGCCCGATCGCTCCCGCCCCCGACATCCAGGGTCGGTAGGGGCGGCGTTGGGTCAGCAGCCGTTTGAGCCGGGTGTCGACCTCGTCGGGGGCCAGGCCGTCGGCGGCGGCGTGGGCGAGGTCGTAGAGCGCCGAGAGCCGCGAGTAGTCGTTGGCGCGGACCTTCACGACGCGGACGGCCGTCAGCGGCTGCCGGTCGTCACCGGCCGTGGAGACGATGACCGCGGTGAAGGTGATGTCGACCTGGGTGTGCTGCAGGCCGGCGCCGTCGGCGGCGCGCAGGGTCAGGGCGGTGACGTCGGCGGCGGAGGCCCCTGCGGAGAGCAGGGCCTCGGCCATCCGCGCCATGGCGTCGAGGACCTCGAGGGCCTCGGACCGGGTCAGTCCACCCTCGACGAGCGGCTCGGGGTCGGGCAGGGACTCACCCGCGATGAGGTCCGCCAACCGGGCACGCAGGTGTCGCACGGTTCGCAGCGCAGGCACGCGCCGACGCTATCGAACCCCCGGCCCCGGCGGCCTCAGCAGGAGATCAGCAGGAGAGGGCGAGCTCCCCCGCGACGGCCGGGGTCACCAGTCCGCAGCCGACCTGGGCGGTGCCGAGGTCGACGACCTGCCAGGTGCCGTCGACCTGCTGGAGGACGACGGTGGCGGGGTCGAGGACGTCGGCTCCGGCCGCGGTGGGGGTGAGCTGCGCGGCGGCCCACGTGGGGTCGCTGTCGGCGAGGCGGACGTCGGTGACGGAGTAGTCGGAGGCGGACACCCCGGCCACGGCGGGACTGGTGGTGACGGCGGTGCTGATCTCGGCCGGAGCGCTGGTGGTGTCCGCGCTGGCCGACCCGGTCGTCATCGCGGCGATCGTGACGGCGAGGGCCGGCGCGGCGAGGAGCAGTGCGGTGGTGCGGCGGGCCATGGTCGAACCTCCTGGTCGATCGACCGCACGGTCGTGCGGTCGAGGGTGGGACGCACCGCACCCTCGACCCGTTGCACGATCCGTCGTCCGATCACCTGGAGGTGGTGTGGAGGTCGTGTGCTCACCCCAGGGGGTGGACGACCCCGGCGGCTCCGCCTCCGCGGCGCACGGGTTCCGCGACGGCCTGCACGCTGCCGTCGGCACGGAACTCCAGCGCGACCGCGGCGCCGATCTCCTCGGTGGGGGTGAACACGTGGCCCATCGCGGCCAGCGCCTGACCCCGCGGGGAGTCGACGTAGGCCGGCTCGGCGGAGGTGGCGGCACCGTTCTGCTCCGAGACCCGCGGGTTCGCGACGGCCGTGGGCAGGTCGACCCCCCGGTCGAGGCGGTCGACGAGGATCCCGAGCGTGGTCCCGATGATGGTCGCCCCACCCGGGGAACCGGCGGCGAGGAAGGGACGGCCGTCCTTCAGCACGATCGTCGGCGCCATCGAGGACCGCGGTCGCTTGCCCGGGCCGGGCAGGTTCGGGTCGGGTCGGTCCGCCACCGCCGGGGCGGCGGAGAAGTCGGTGAGTTCGTTGTTCAGCAGGAACCCGCGCCCGGGCACGACGATCCCGGAACCTCCGGTCTGTTCGATGGTCAACGTGTAGGACACGACGTTCCCGGCGGCGTCCGCGGTGACGAGGTGGGTCGTGGACGTCCCCTCGTAGGGTTCGGGGGTTCCCGTCCCAGCGGTGGTGCACCCCTCTGCGGGCGCGACCGGCCGGGGCAGCACCGAGCCCGGGTCGACGAGACAGGCCCGCTGCGCCGCGAACTCCGGGGACAGCAGCATCGACTGCGGCACGTCCTGCACGTCGGGGTCACCGACGTAGCGGTTGCGGTCGGCGAACGCGAGCGCCGCGGCCTCGAGCTTGCGGTGCTCGGACTGGACGGGGTCGGAGGTCGCTCCGCGCTGGGCGTCGACGGCGTCGAGCACGTTCAGCGCTTCGCCGACGGTGGTGCCACCGGAACTCGGGGCGGGCGTGCCGTAGACGTCGACCGGTCCGCCGGCGCCGGGCGCCTGGTGCACGACGTGGGTCGGGACCCGTTGCCGCGCCTGGTAGGAGGTCAGGTCGTCGAGGGTCATCCCGCCGCGCAGGACCTCGCGCGTGACGCCGTCGGCGAGGGGCGGCGCGGCGACGGTGTCGACGACGGCGCGGCCGAGCTCGCCGCCGTAGAACGCCCCGGAACCCTGGTCGGCGAGCAGTTGGTAGGTGCGGGCCAGGTCAGGGTTGGTGAACACGTCACCGACCTGGGGGGCGTTGCCGTCGGCGAGGAACAACTGCGCGGTGGAGGTGAAGTCGCGGAACCGTTGCGCGTTCTCGACGGTCTGGTCGTGGAACTCCTGGTCGACGACGAAACCCCGTTCGGCCAGCGACCGCGGCCCGGACAGGACGTCGGCGAGGCTCATCGTGCCCTGGTCGGCCAACGCCCGCTCCCAGGTGGCGGGAGTTCCCGGGACGCCGACCGACAGGGTGGAGTTCACGAGGTCGGCGAAGGGCAGGGGTTTCCCGTCGGCCCCGAGGAACGCGTCCTGCGTCATCGCGGCGGGAGCGGTCTCGCGGCCGTCGAGGGTGTGGACGGTCCCGGTGCGCGCGTCGTAGCTGACCAGGAAGCCCCCACCCCCGACGCCCGCCGAGTACGGTTCGGTGACCCCGAGCGCGGCAGCCGTGGCGATCGCCGCGTCCACCGCGTTCCCGCCCCGTCGCAGGACGTCGAGGCCGATGGCCGTCGCGTCCGGGTCGACGCTCGCGACGGCGCCCCCGAACCCGGTGGCCAGCGGTTCCCGGGGCGGGGAGCCGGCGTGCGCCGGGCTCACGAACCCGAACGTCAGGACGGCGGAGAACACCACGGCAGCACCAGCGCGACGTCGCATGCCGCGCACCCTCTCAGCAACCCCACAGCCGCGCCACCGGAACCGGACGGGTCAGAAGGTCGGTACGACCAGGTCGGCGCGGTCCCGGGTGGCGGCGATGACGCGCGCGTTGGCCTCGTCGCTGCCGAGGGCCCACGCGCGGGCGGCGTCGGGGTCCTTGCCGAAGGCGACGTGGCGGGCGATCAGCCGGTCGTGACGCAGGGTCTCCCCCGGGTCGACGAACCAGGTCTCGTCCAGGAGTCCTTCGAGCGCGGCCCACGGACCCTCGCGCAGCAGCAGGTAGTTCCCCTCGGTGATGACCAGGGGCACCTCCCGCGGCACGGGCAGCGCCGAGCCGATCGGTTCCTCGATCTCGCGGCGGAACTCCGGAGCGTGCACGACGGCCTCCTCGCCGGAGCGCAGCCGCCGCAGCAGCGACACGTACCCGCCGGCGTCGAAGGTGTCGTGGGCTCCCTTGCGCTCGCGGCGGCCGAGCGCTTCGAGCACGACGTTGGCGTAGTGGTAGCCGTCCATGGGCACGACGACGCACAGCTGCGGTCCGAGGGCGGCGGCCAGTTGCGCGGCGAGGGTGGACTTCCCCGAACCGGGCGCTCCGACGAGGCCCAGCACGCGGCGCGGTCCCGTCGTCATCGAACGGGCACGTTCCACGAGGTCGGCGAGGTCCATCAGAACACCGTCCCCGGTTCGGCGGCGGGACCTTCGCCCGCCGCCTCGGCGGCGGCGGCGTCCACGACGGCACCCATCCAGCTCTCGCAGGTCCAGCCGTCCTCGGGTGACCCGGTCAGGGCGACGACCCCGGTGTTCTCCAGCCCGGTGGAGATGACGAACTGCGCGGACAGGTTCAGCGCACGCTCGCCCGCCCAGCAGCGGATCGCGGCACCGTGGCTGACGAGGGCGAGGGTGTCGACCCCGGCGGCGCGGGCGGCCGTGACGGCGTCGAGCACGGCGCGGTCGTAGCGGGCGAAGAACGCGTGCCCGTCCTCCGCGCCCGGTTCGGCGGCGTCGAGGTCGCCCTCGAGCCAGGCACCGACGACGCCGAGGTAGCGCATCACCGACGGTTCGTCGCCGAGCATCTCCAGGTCGCCGGCCTGGACCTCGCGCAGACCGTCGGCGACCTGCACCGGGAGGCCGAGGTGGGCGGCGAGGGGGGCCGCGGTCTGCTGGGTGCGCACCAGGGTCGAGGCCGTGATGGCACCGATCCCCTGCTCCCCCAGCAGGTCCACCAGCGCGGCGGCCTGGTCGCGCCCCAGGGCGGTGAGGTCCGCACCGGGTACGGCGGTGTCGAGGAGGTGCTCGACGTTGGAGGAGGTCTGACCGTGTCTCACGAGGTAGAGGCGCACGCCTCACCCTCTCAGAGCGACAGAACCCTCGGAGCACCCCTCAGAGCACGACGTCCAGGCGCCCCTGGGTGCTGCCGTTGAGCATCGTCATGAGGCGCAGCTGCACCTCGACCGGGACGGGCTCCTTGGCCGCGAAGGTCATGCGCCCGATCATGCGGCGCAGGTCCTCGGCGGTCAGGTCGCGCTGGTCGGAGACCATGCCGGCCGCGCGTTCGCGGTTGATCTCGCGGGCCAGGGAGGAGACCTGGGTGGAACCGATCTCGTGCGCGACCCCGGTTTCGTCCTGCCCGTAGAGGTGGCCGAGCAGGGTGCGGTCGGACTGGGTCAGCTCGTCCAACGGGTCCTCGTCGACCCAGTCCGGGCTGATCCGCTGGACGGGGGTGATGCCCGCCGTGCCGTCGAGGCGGGACGCGTTGCGCACCGCGGGTGCCGAGGTCACCGTTCCGATTCGCATGACCGTCTCCATTCGTAGCCCAGGGTGTCTGCTGTGTGACTCCCAGTGTTACCCGGGGCCATGATCGACCTGAGGGTCAGTCACCCGGATGGAGCAGTGGACGTCCGGGTGACCCCTGGATGGGCCACCCGGACGATCCGCTCACGCTGTGCTCGCGTGGGGCTCACGTGGGGCTCACGTGGGCTTCAGGACACCGGCTCGAGCACGAAGACCGGGATCTCCCGGTCGGTCTTCTGCTGGTAGTCGGCGTAGTCGGGGTAGGCCGCGACGGCACGCTCCCACCAGACCGCCTTCTCGTCGCCGGTGACCTCGCGGGCGGTGTAGTCCCGCCTGACCGCCCCGTCCTGCAGCTCCACCAGCGGGGTCGCGACGATGTTGTGGTACCAGACGGGGTGCTTCGGGGCGCCGCCCAGCGACGCCACGACGGCGTAGCGTCCGTCGTGCTCGACGCGCATCAGGGCCTGCTTGCGCAGCTTCCCGGACTTCGCCCCCTTCGTGGTCAGGACGACGACGGGCATGCCCCGCAGGTCGCCCGCCTCCTGACCGCCGGAGGCCTCGTACTTCTCGACCTGCTCGCGCACCCAGGCTTCGGGACTCGGTTCGTACTCACCAGTCAACGGCATGTGCGGCAGGCTAATCGGTGCCCGTGAGCTCCGCCGCGCGGGCCACCCCGAGCCGCGTCACGGCCTCCTCGAAGACGCCGGCCAGGTCGAGGCTGAACTGCGGGGACAGCAGCGGGCTGACGGTCAGACCGGCGGCCAGGCACTCGTGCACGTGCTCGAGCATGAAGCGGTGCCCGTCGGCCACGGTGTGGTCGTGGACCTCGACGTGCTCGGTGCCGTCGAGGCCGCTGCGGTGCACGGTGAAACCCGGCGCCGCGGGCAGCACGGGGTGGACCTCGATCCAGCCCTCGCTCGCCTCGATCCACGCCTTGGACGGGGTCCGCGCGGCCATCGTCGTCGACAGCGCGGCGATCGCGCCGGAGGGGAACCCCAGCGCCAGCGCGACCTGGCGGTCCACCCCCGTCGGCCCCAGCGACCCGGCGACCTGCACCTGGTCCGGGGTCCCCAGCAGGGTCAGCGCGAGGCCCACCGGGTAGGGACCGAGGTCGAAGAGGGACCCGCCGCCGATGGCCGGGTCGTGGAAGCGGGTGAGGGAGTCGGGAGCGGGGAAGCCGAAGTCGGCGTGCACCCCGAGCACCTCGCCGACGTCCCCGCGCTCGATCGTCTCCAGCAGCGCGATCGTCCCGGGCAGGAACCGCGTCCAGTACGCCTCGAGGAGGAAGACCGACCGTTCGCGGGCCAGGTCGAGCAGGTCGCGGGTGGCGGCGAGGCTCACGGTCATGGGCTTCTCCACGAGCACGGCCTTGCCGGCGAGCAGGGCCGCCCGGGCCGGGGCGTGGTGCTGCGGGTGGGTCGTCGCCACGTACACGGCGTCGACGGCGGGGTCGGCGAGCATGGCGTCCACGTCGTCGTAGGCGCTGATCCCCGTCCCCTGGTCCGCGGCGAACCCCTCCGCCCGCTCGAGGTCACGGGAGGTGACGGCCACCAACCGGCCCCCCGGAGCGAGCTCCAGCGCACGGGCCACCGTGCGGGCGATGCCCCCGGTCCCGACGAAACCCCAGCCGACGCTCACGTGTCTCCCCCTCGAACCTCAGGCAGGTGTCTCCTGCGGAACGTCAGCTTTGCGCGGCAGCGACTGCGACGCACCCGCGCGGCTCACCGTCACCGCGGCGACGCGGGCCGCCCAGTGCGCGGCGTCGAGCAGACCGGCCCCGTCGAGCAGGGCGTCCGCGAGCGCCGCGACGAAGCTGTCGCCCGCCGCCGTGGCGTCGACGAGGTCCGCGCGGACGGCCGCGACCTCGGCGTGCCCGCCCGGGGTGATGACGACCGAGCCGTGCTCACCGCGGGTGACGATCGTGGTGCCGGCGGGCCGGACGCGACGGGCCTGGGCGACGATCCCCTCGACGTCGCGGGCGGTGGGCTCGCCGGCGAGGACGGCGAGTTCACCCGCGTTGGGCACGAGCAGGTCGGCGCGGGCCAGCAGCTCGGCCGGCAACGGCCGGGCGGGGGCGGGGTTGAGCACCAGCAGACCGGTGCACAGCCGGGCCGCGGCGAGCAGGGCCTCGTCGGGCACCTCGCACTGCAGGAGGACGACGCGGGCGCTGCTGACGGCCTCGGCGGCGGCCTGCACGCGGGTCTCGTCCATCCGGTCGTTGGCCCCGGGGCTGAGCACGATCGTGGACTCCCCGCCGTGCACGAGCACGACGGCGACCCCGGTCGGGACGTCGAGCGCGGCGACGTGCTCGACGTCGACCCCTTCGCCGGCCAGCGCCGCACGCAGGCCGCGTCCCTCGTCGTCGTCGCCGAGCGCGGCGACCATCGCGACGCTGCGCCCGAGGCGGGCGGCGGCGACGGCCTGGTTGGCGCCCTTGCCGCCCAGCCCGCGTTCGGCGTCGGAGCCGCGGACGGTCTGACCGGCGGGCGGCAGCTCGTCGAGCCGGATCGCCAGGTCGGCGTTGACGCTGCCGACGACGGTGACGTCGTGCGTCTTCTCGGCGTGCGGCTTGCCGTGGCTGTCGTAGCTGATGCTCACGCGTGCTCCTGACGGACGGGGAGGACCCAGATGGCGGCGACGGCCGGGTCGCCGAGGTCGACGTCGCGCCCCTCGCCCACCCGGACCACGGTGGTTCCGGCGAACTCCCTGCGGTGCAGCACTTCCAGCGTCAGGTCGAGACCGATGCCGAGTTCGGCGAAGTAGCGGAGGACGTCCGGGTCGGCGTCGGAGATGCGGGCGACGACGCCTGTGCCGCCCTCGGGAACGTCGGAGAGGTTGTGCGCGCCCGGTTGCGGGACGGTCCCGTCGGGACGCGGGATGGGGTCCCCGTGCGGATCGCGTTCCGGGTGGCCGAGGCGGGCGTCGAGACGGTCGAGCAGGCGGTCGGAGACGACGTGCTCCAGGACCTCGGCCTCCTCGTGGACCTCGTCCCAGGAGTAGCCGAGGTCGGCGACGAGGAAGGTCTCGAGCAGCCGGTGCTTGCGGACGACGGCCAGGGCGCGCAGGCGGCCCTCGGCGGTGAGTTCGACCCCGCCGTAGCGCTCGTGGCTCAGCAGGCCCGCGTCGGTGAGCTTGCGCACGGCCTCGGAGGCGGTGGACGGCGAGACGCCCATGCTCGTCGCGAGCATCGAGAGGGTGATCTTGGCGTCGGACCACTCCCCCGCCGCGTAGACGGTCTTGAGGCAGTCCTCGGCCGCCGGGGTGGCCGCAGCGGTCGTCGAGGGGCGGGGCACGGGGAAAGCTTGCCACCCGGCGTGTGCGGGCAGGGTCGCAGCAGGTCGGCGGTTCCGAGTTCGGTGCGCCGAAAACGTGGTTACAGTGGACCGGTCAGCCGGAGGACCACCGGAGCAGCACCGACGGAGCAGAGGAGCGACCGTGCGCCGACCGTGGATCGACGTCGCCGACGTGGTGCTGAGCCTCGCCCTGCTGGTGGCCGCCGGTGCCGCCCTCGGCCGGGGCCGCCCCCTCGACGCCGGGGCCGCGCTCGTGCTGGCGCTGGCCTGGGGTGCGGTGGCCGCCGTCCGGATCCGCGCCCGCCGGCGCGCTCGGCCCACCCCTCCGGCCGGCCCTGCTGTCACAACTCCATCGGTTCTCCCAGCGGGTGCTCCGGGAACCTCCCGCCCAGCCACTCGCTGACGGAGTTCAGGGCGGGCACCGACCCCGCGTAGCCCTCGGCGTCGTCGACGGGCTCGTAGCCCATCGCCCGGCCCTCCTCGAGGGACCACCACCGGCGCGTGTTGTCCGAGACGCCCCAGATGCAGCGGTACCCCGCGGGTGGCGCCACCAGGAACGCCTCGACGAGGCGGGCCACGTCGTCCGGCGACATCCACGTCGCCAGGGCCCGCTCCCCGTTGGGTTCGGGGAAGCAGCTGCCGATCCGCACGGCGAGGACGTCGAGACCGGTCCGCGCGCCGAACAGCCGGCCCAGCGACTCGACCGCCGTCTTGCTCCACCCGTAGTAGGAGTCGGGCGGCGCGATGGCGTCCACGGCCAGGTCGGCCCCGGCGTCCAGGGTCGGGGCCATCCCGACGGCGTGGTTGCTGGAGGCGAGCAGGACCTTCGGGACCCCCGCGGCCCGGGCGGCGTCGAGCAGCACCCAGCTGCCGTGGACGTTGACCTCGAGGATCCGCTCCCAGGTGTCCTCCCCGGGGATCCCCGCGAGGTGGACGACCGCGTCGACGCCGTCGACCGCGCGGGCCACCAGCTCGCGGTCGACGACGGACCCGGTCAGGACCTCGGCGCCTGCGGGCACGAAGTCCGGGTCGTGGTCGAGGTCCAGCAGTCGCAGTCGGCGCCCCTCGCGCGCGAGCCGCGCCGTGAGCATGCGTCCGACGACCCCGTTCGACCCGGTGATGAGCAGTCGTTGCTCTCTCTGTGCCACGGCGGCAGCCTAGCCAGTGCGGAAAGCGCGTTCCCGGTCACCGCGCGCCCGACGGTGCCAGGATCCCCGGGTGGCTCCCGACGCTCCTGACGCACCCACCTCCGACCTCTCACCCGACCTCTCCTCGGCGTGGCGACGCACCCGCCCCCCACGCACGACGCTCCACCTGGACTCCGCCGCCGCCGGCCGCAGCAGCTGGGCGGTGCTGGACGCGACCGCCCAGCACGCCCGTCGCGAGGCCGAGCGCGGCGGCTACGTCGCCGCCCAGGAGGTCTCGGACCTCCTCGACGCGACCCGCCGGCACGTCCTCGACCTGCTCGGCTGGGCGGAGGGGATCGTCGCCTTCGTGCACAGCGCCGAGGACGCGTGGCGTCAGGTGCTGCTGGGCTGGCCGGGCGACCTGCCCGTCACCGTCGCCCACGCCCGGGGCGAGTACGGCCCGAACCTCACCGTCCTGCGCCGTCTCGGCATCGGCACCAGCGAGGTCGCCGGCCCGCACCGCCTCGACCCCGCCGCCTTCGAGGCCTCCCTCGCCGCGAACCGTCCCGACCTGCTCCACCTGACCTGGCTCGGCAGCCACGTCGGGACGGTGCAGCCGGTGGCGGAGGTCGCGGCGCTCGCCCGCGCGGCGGGGGTGCCCGTCGTCGTCGACGCCGCCCAGGCCTTCGGGCACGTCGACACGACCGGCGCCACCGACGTCGACGTGGTCTACGGGACCTCGCGCAAGTGGCTGGCCGGCCCGCGCGGGGTGGGTTTCGTCGCGGTCCGCGGCGACCTCGCGGACCGGATGGGCGGGCTGGAGCAGGCGGAGGCGCACGTCGCGGGCCGGGTCGGGTTCGCCACCGCGGTCGCCGAGCACGTCGCCCTCGGTCCGGCCGCCGTGCACGCCGGGCTCGCGGCCCTCGGGTCGCGGACGCGGCGACGCCTGGCCGACGAGCTCAGCGGGACGTGGGAGGTCGTCGAGGACCTCGACGAACCCTCCGCGACGGTCACGCTGCGCCCGCGGGAGGCGATCGACCTGGCCGGGTTGCGCGCCGAACTCATCGCGCGCGACGGCATCGTCACGACCTACGTCGGTCCCGAACGGGCCCCGGGCGAGATGACGACGCCGACCCTGCGGGTCAGCGGTCACCTCGACACCACCGACGAGGACGTCGACGCGCTGGCCCGGGCGTTGCTGCGCCGTTCCTGACGCGCGCCCGGCGGGCACCGCTGCCAGAGTGGGTGCCGATTCCACGCATCGAGGAGGTACGACGTGAAGGGCAAGATCATCTTCCTGGCCGCCGGGGCCACGGGCTACGTGCTCGGGGCTCGCGCGGGCCGGGAACGCTACGACCAGATCGCCTCGGCGGTCGGCCGCCTGTGGGGCAACCCCAAGGTCCAGTCCCGGGTCGGTGACCTCGAGGACAAGGCCGGCGACCTCGCGAAGCAGGCCGGTTCGCTGGCCCAGGAGAAGGTCGGCGCCGCCGCCGGTTCCGTCGCGGGTTCCGTGAAGGACAAGTTCAGCGGCAGCGGCGACAGCAGCACCAGCAGCAGCAGCAGCAGCAGCGACGACAGCAGTGACGCTCCCCTCGGGGAGCAGCACCACACCCGCATGCCGACGGACTAGTTCCGCGGAGTTCCGGGTGCGACGTGACGACGTGGCGCCGACAGTGGGGGCATGAGTTCTCCCACGGTCGGTGACCACGTCGTCTCGCGTCTGGGGCAGTGGGGCGCCCGACGGTTCTACGGCTACCCCGGCGACGGGATCGGCGGGGTGATCTCCGCCGTCGGCCGCGCCGTCGAGGCCGGGGACGCGGAGTTCGTGCAGGTCCGGCACGAGGAGACGGCGGGTTTCGCGGCCACGGCGGACGTGAAGTTCGGCGGCTCGCCCCTCGGGGTCGCCGCCGTGACGTCCGGACCGGGTGCCGTGCACCTCCTGAACGGGCTCTACGACGCGAAGCTCGACCACGTCCCCGTGGTGGCCCTGGTGGGTCAGACCGCGACGGCCGCCCTGGGCACCTCCTACTACCAGGAACTCGACCTGGTGCGCCTCTACGGCGACGTCGCCGGGGAGTTCGTCTTCCAGGTGACGAAGCCCGAGCAGGTGCAGCACGCCATCGACCGCGCCGCCCGCACGGCGCTGGAACGGCGCACCGTCACCGCGGTGATCCTCCCGAGCGACGTCCAGGACCTCGACGCCGTCCTGGAGGTTCCCGACGCCCACGGTTTCACCCACACCTCCGCCGTACCGGGGTCGCTGCCCGGCATCCCCCGACGGGAGGCGCTGGAACAGGCCGCGGAACTGCTGCGCTCGGGCAAGAAGGTCGCGATCCTCGCCGGGGCCGGAGCGCTGGGGGCGACCGCCGAACTCACCGCCGTGGCCGACGCCCTGGGGGCCGGGGTCGCGAAGGCGTTGCTGGGCAAGGCCGTCCTCGACGACACCCTCGACTGGGTCACCGGGTCCATCGGACTGCTCGGCACCCGCCCCAGCTACGACCTGATGCGGCAGTGCGACGTCCTGCTGATGGTCGGGACCACCATGCCGTACACGGAGTACTACCCCGCGCCCGGTCAGGCCCGCGCGGTCCAGATCGACGTCGACGGAACCCGCTGCGGGCTGCGTTACCCCACCGAGGTGAACCTCGTCGGGGACGCGAAGCTCACCCTGCAGGCCCTGCTGCCGATGCTGGCGGGGGCGGAACCCGACCCTGGGTGGCGCCGCGACATCACCCGGTGGAACACGACGTGGCGGGAGTGGGGCGAGGAACGCGCTGCGGCGAAGGCGGATCCGGTGAACCCGGAACTCGTCGTCCGCGGTCTGTCGTCCCGCTTGGAGGACGACCACCAGATCGCCGTGGACTGCGGGACGGCGACGAGCTGGTTCGCCCGCGACCTCGACCTGCGCCCGACGATGCAGGCCTCGTTGTCGGGGACGCTGCTGTCGATGGGTGGTGGCCTCCCGTACGCGATCGCCGCGAAGCAGGCCCACCCCGACCGGCCGGTGCTGGCCCTCATCGGCGACGGCGCGATGCAGATGAACGGGGTCAACGAACTCATCACCGTGGCCCAGCGGTGGCGGACCTGGTCCGACCCGCGGTTCGTCGTGGTGGTCCTCAGCAACCGGCAGTTGTCGTTCGTCGCCTGGGAGGCGCGGGCCCTGCAGGGCGAGGTCCCCTTCGACGCCGCGATGGACGTCCCCGACGTCCCCTACGCGGGCTGGTCGCAACTCCTGGGTCTCGGAGGCCGGCGGCTCGAGGACCCCGCCCAGGTCGACGACGTGCTCGAGGAGGCGTTCGCGGCGCGCCGGCCCTACGTCCTCGACGCCGTGGTCGACCCGAACGTCCCGATGATCCCGCCGCACGTCAGCCTGGACCAGCTCCTCGGGACGGCGAAGTCGCAGCTCAAGGGCGACCCGGCGGCGAAGGGGATCGTCGTCGAAGGCGTCCGTGAGACGATCGGCGCCGCGGCCCGGGCCCTGGGGAAGCACCTGCCCGGTGACTAGTTCCGGAGGTCACCACGTGCACTGGAGAGCGGCGCGGCTCGCCGACGGTCCCGCGATCGCGGAACTCCGGGTGGACGTGCTGCGCGAGTCCCTCGAGCGGGTCGGGCGTTTCGACCCGACCCGCGCCCGGGCCTACTTCCTGGGTTCCTTCGCTCCGGAGTTCACCCGGGTGCTCGACGGCCCGGAGGGGATCGTCGGCTCGATCGCGGTGCGGCCGAGCCCCGAGGGCACCTGGATCGAGCACTTCTACCTCGCGCGGGACCTGCAGGGAACGGGGCAGGGCGGGGCGGTGCTCGCGGACGTGACTGCCGCGGCGGACAGGACGGGAACCACGCTGCTCCTCGACGTCCTCGTGGGCAGCGACGCCCGTCGCCTCTACGAGCGGCACGGCTTCGTCGAGGACCACACGGACGGCGTCGATGTGATCATGGTGCGACCACCTCGGTGAGGGTAGGCTAAGCTCCGTCCGTGCCTCTTCTCCTGAACCGCCGACGCCTGCTCGCCGGCGCCGGCCTGAGCCTCGCCGGCGCCACCCTCACCGCGTGCGGGTCGTCGGAGTCCACCGCGGACGGCGCCGAACCCGCCTCCACCGCAGCCGGTTTTCCGTTCCGCTACCGCCACGCCTTCGGCGAGACCGTCGTCGAGGCCCCCGCGACCCGGGTCGCGGTGCTGGGGGTCACCGACGCCGACCCGCTGCTGGCCCTCGGCGGGCAACCGCTCACCAACACGGGATTCACCTTCTACCCCGAGACCGGTCTCGGCCCCTGGGCCGCGGACCTGCTCACGGGTGACCTCGTGAAGATCGACTCCGACACCGAGTTCAGCGTCGAGCAGATCGCGGCGCTGCGACCCGACCTGATCCTCGCGCTCGTCTCCGGCATCGACCAGGCGTTGTACGACCAGCTCTCCCGGATCGCCCCCGTCCTGGCCCGGCCCGTCGGGAGCACCGACTACGGCACCGACCGCAGCGCGAACACGCTCACCATCGCCGCCGCCCTGGGCCGGAGCGAGGAAGGACAGGCCCTCGTCGAGACCGCCGACGGGGCCTTCACCGACGCCGCGGCCGCCCACCCGGAGTTCGCCGGCCGGACGGCCCTGGTCGCCCTGCCCTACCAGGGCAGGTACGGGGTGTTCACCCCCGGTGACGCCCGGGGCGCCTTCATGGCCGACCTCGGTTTCGTCCTGCCCCCGGCGGTCGCCGCCCTGGACACCGGGGACAGCTTCTTCATCGACCTCTCCGCCGAGCGTCTGGACCTGCTCGACGCCGACCTGCTCGTGGTGCTGACCGACGACGCCGACCGCGCGGAGGTGCAGGCCGACCCCGTCCTGCAGCAGTTGCCGGTCGTGCAGCGCGGTGGGCTCGTGCTGCCCAGCGTCGACGAACGCGGAGCCATGACCTACAACAGCGTCCTGTCCGTGCCCTACGGCGTGAACGCCCTCGTCCCGCAGTTCGCGGCGGCGCTGGCCTAACCCTCCCGGGAGGCCAGCACCTGCCGCAACACCCTGTGCGGCAACACGTACCAGCACACGACGATGAGGGTGGCGACCGCGCCGCCGGCGACCCAGCCGGCGACACGACCGCCGATCACGTCCGCGACCAGCAGCACCCCGCCGGACACGACGACCCCCACCGTGGCCATCCCGGCCTTCGCGAACGCGGTGCCCGCCGCGACGAGACGTTCCTTCGAGCGCTGCCGGAACAGCGCCCGGTGGTAGCCGACGGGGGCGATGAACAGGACCACGGCCGTGACGGCCAGCAGCAGGACCACGACGTAGACGGTCACCTGGTAGCGGTCCAGCGACTCGAACCGGGACTGGAACGGCAGCGTCAGCAGGAACCCCGTGAGCAGTTGGACGCCGGTCTGGACGACGCGGAGTTCCTGCAGCAGCTCGACCCAGTTCCGGTCCATCCGTTCCGTCGGGGTCTCGTTGCGCAGTCCCGCGTAGGGGTCGTCGGGATCGAGGGGGGTCACGACCGGCCGTCCGTCGAGACGGCGACGAGCTTGTCGACTGTGCGCAGGTTCCGCGTGGTGACCACCGGCTTCCACCGCCTCGCCGCAGCGAGCTTCGCGAACGGGGTGTCGGTGCTCGAGCCCTTGGGGCAGCGCCAGTACGCGACGTCGCCGGCCAGCGCCACGGACTCCTGCTCGTTCGCGGTGTGCGACGCCACGAGTTCCGCGAGCTGCCCCTGGTCCGAGGCGAAGACGCAGTACGGGTGGTCGACGTCGTCGTGGCGGGCGAACGGGTACCCCGCAGCGATCTCCGCCAGGCGGTCCGGGGTCAGGACCACGACCCAGGCGTCGTAGCCGAACGCGTCCCGCAGCGCCTCCTCGACCTCACCCTTCACCGTCTCCCGGTCCTGCGACGGCGCGACGAGCGTGACGTTGCCGCTGGCGAGCACCGAACGGACCCCGGTGAAACCGGCCCGGCCCAGTGCGGCCGAGAGCGGCGCGCTCTTGATCGTCACGCCGTTGACGTTCACCCCGCGCAGCAGGACGACCCACCTCACGAGGACTCCCCCGCCGAGGTCGCCACGTCCGGACCGTCCATGCCCCCCACCCTGCCGGGGTGCAGGTCCGGCGGCAACACGTCCCTGGACAGGCACGCCCCCGTCGCGTCAGGCTCGGCGCATGACCGACACCACCGGTATCCGCCTCGGCATGGTCGTCCTGGACACCCCCGACCCCCGTGGCCTCGCCACCTTCTACGCGGGCCTGCTCGGTTGGGAGCTCGACCCGGAGGACACCGCCGACGACTGGGTGACGATCCGCGGCGACGGCGGCGCCCCGATGGCGTTCCAGCTGGCCCCCGACCACGTCCCGCCGACCTGGCCCGCCGGCGAGGTTCCCCAGCAGTTCCACCTCGACCTCCTGGTCGCCGACTACGAGAGCACCGAACCGCACGCCCTGGCCCTCGGCGCGACCCCCGTCCAGGACGACGGCGACCACCCCGGGTTCCGGGTCTACGCCGACCCGTCCGGCCACCCGTTCTGCCTCTGCCTGGACCACTGACTCAGCGGATCGGGTGGACCAGCACCTCACGGGGCCCGAACCGGGTCAGCGGTTCCTCGGCCACCACGTGCCCGAGGAGTTCCCGTCCGGGGTCCGACATGGTCGTGAAGCCTCGGCGACGGTAGAACGGCCCGTTCCAGGCGACGTCGGCGAAGGTCGTCAACGTGACGCCGGTGAAACCCCGGTCGGCGGCCCGGTCGAGGACCGCCGCCAGCAGAGAACTCCCCACCCCACGACGAGCGGCGGCGGGGTGCACGGACACCTGCTGGAGGTGCGCGAGCCCGTCGACCCGTTCGACCCGCGCGAAACCCACCGGCGGCGCGCCGGCGACGAGCACGAACTCCGCGGCGCGCAGCTCCTCCACCGACGAGACGTCGTCGGGGAGCTCGACGCCGAGGTCACGGAACAGTCCGTCCGCGGCCCGCTCCACCGCGGGCAGCAGGTCCCAGTCGCCGGGTCCCGCGAGACGGACGGTCACAGCGCGGTCGGAGGTCACAGCGCGGTGGCCCGCAGCGCGGCCTCGTACTGACGGCGGGCGAACACGCACCGCACCGCGCCCAGGTCCCCGTCGCCCGGCGTGCCGCGGAACTCCGACCAGGTGACCTTCGCGTCGGTCACCGTGACCGCGGCGGTCAACGGCCCGCACCCGAAGTCGCCGCAGGTGCAGCCGAGGACGCCGGTCCGGCCACCCGCGCCCAGGACCGGCTCACCGAGGAAGTGCCGCGCGGGCCAGCGGACGCCGAGATCGGCCAACCCTGCGTGCATGTCCGATGCGATGAGTTCGCGGAACGGGACACCGTCGACGACGGGTTCGACGGTCGGCAGCCGTCCGATCCCGAGCTCCTCGACGGCGACCCGGAACTCGACGTGCCGCACGACCTCGTCCACCTGCCCAAGCTACGACGTCGGCGCGGGCCGGTCCACGCCGTTTCCCGTCCCCGGCGGACCGGGCGGTCGTGTCGGAGGGCCCGGCAGAACGGCGGGACCAACTCCGTTGCGAGCGACTGGGCGGTGGCGGCGTGAACCCGTCCCGACGTCCGGCAGGATCGTGGACGTGGAACTCCCGGACGTCGTCGTCGCTCGTGCCCTCGAGTCCGGCCCGCAGGGCAGCGACTGGGTCGCCGCGCTCCCGGCGCTCGTCGCGGAGCTCGAGGACCGCTGGCGGATCCGGGTCACCGAGACGCTGGCCGGGGGGACGGGTGCGTTCGTCACCCGCGCGCTGACCGGGGACGGCACGACGGTCGTCCTCAAGGTCCCCGTCCCGGGTCTGTACGACGACCGCGTCGTGCGGGTGCTGACCCGGGCCGACGGGGCGGGCTACGTGCGCCTGCTGCGCCACGACGAGCGGGCGCTGCTGCTGGAACACCTAGGCCCGTCGCTGGCCACGACGGGGCGACCGGTCCGCGAGCAGATCGAGCGGCTGGGACGGTTGCTGCCGACGGCGTGGCAGCGCCCCGGAGACCACGACGCACCGTTCGACAAGGCGGCCGGTCTGCTGGAGTTCGTGGCGGACCGCATCGACGGGTGGGAGGGTCCGGCGCTCGAGCGGGCCCTCGAGTTCGCCCGGCGCCGCTCCGCGGCCTTCGACCCCGAGCACGCCCTCGTCCTGCACGGGGACCCGGCGCCGGCGAACACGCTGACCGTCCCGGAACCTCGACGCGGCGCCGAGCTCGGTGTCGTCTTCGTCGATCCCGACGGCTTCACGGGCGACCCTGCCTACGACCCCGGGGTGGCGCTGCGCGACTGGTTCCCGCAACTGCTCGCCGCGCGCGACCCCGCGGACCTGCTCCGCGGCTACTGCCGGACCCTGGCCACGGAGTCCGGTCAGGACCCGCAGACCGTCTGGGAGTGGGGTTTCCTCGAGCGGGTCTCGACCGGCCTGTACGCACGCTCGCTGGGTGCGGAGGACCTGGCCGCCCCGTTCCTCGAGACCGCCGCCCGGCTGGCCCCGGACGTCTGAGTCGTACGGTGGCGCGATGGCTCTCGCACAGGTCGCCGGTCTCGCCGTCCGCAGCTGGGGGACCCCCGCACCCGACGGACCGGTCGTGCTCGCCCTGCACGGGCTGACCAGCACCTCCGCGGTGTGGGCGGACCTCGCCGGCCGCCTCGACGTCCCCGTGGTGGCTCCCGACCTGCCCGGACGGGGGTTCTCGGTGGCGGCGGCCGCGGGACCGGGCCTGGCCGGTCTGGCGCGGGAGGTCGTGCGCAGCGTCGACGAGCTCGGCCTGCGCCACGTCGTCGTCGTGGGGCACTCGATGGGTGCGTTCCTCGCCCCGCTGGTCGTCGAGGGACTGGGCGGGCGGGTGGTCGGCACGGTCCTGCTCGACGGCGGGGTCGCCCCCGAACCGTCGATGCTGCTGAAACCGCTCGTCGTCCGGGGAGCGTTCGGCGTGCAGACCCGGCGCCTCGTCCGGGACTTCCCCGACGCCGACGCCTACACGGCGGTCGCCGAGGGGAAGGCCGCGGCGAACCGGCCGGACCTGCAGCCGGGTTTCCGGGCCTGGGCGGAGGCGGTGCTGCGCCCCAGCGCTCAGGGGTTCCGGCCGAACCTGGACGCGCGTCGGCTCGTGGCCGACGCCGTCGACAGCCTCACCCGCGCACCGCACCTGGGACTCCTGGTGGCCGCCGGCGCACCGGTCCACCTCGTCGCCGCCGCGCACGGCGCCGACGACACGAAACCCGCGTTCCTCTCCGGGAACGCGATCGCCGCCGGCAACCGGGTCGTCCCCCACCTGACGTGGGAGCGCGTCGAGGCGAACCACGCCACGATGCTCTTCGACCCGGCCGCGGCGGCGGCCGTGCGGGAACTGCTCAGTTCGTGAGGTCGACCGGGGAGCTGATCGCCTCGGGGCGCTCGCACGTCGTGGTCAGGGTCACCGAGGTGTTCCCGTCCGCGGCCTGCTGCACCGATTCCATGATCTCGAGGACGTGCAGGGCGACCTCGTCGTTCGCACGGTGCTGACGCCCCTCGTCCACGGCCATGGCCAGGTCGGCCAGACCGTAGCCGCGACCGGAGTCCAGGTAGCCGGCCTTCACGCCGACGTCCTTCCAGTTCGCGTCGTTGTCGGCGTCGGGACCCGGCGCCGGCGCGGTCGCCGCGGAGAACAGCTCCACCGACCCCTCGAACATGTTCGGGTCGGGCACCGAGATCGTCCCGCCAGTGCCGTACACCTCGATGCGGGGCAGGCGTGCCGCCCAGGTGTCGAAGCTCATGATGAGCGTCGACAGCGCTCCTGAGGCGTGCTCGAGGATCCCGGTGATGTGGGTGTCGATGGTGACGGGGAACGACTCCTCCGCCCGCGGACCGGAACCGATGGTCCGGGTCTGCGAGGGGCGGGTCGAGGCGCCGACGACCCGGACGACCGGCCCGAGCAGGTGCACCAGCGAGGTCAGGTAGTACGGGCCCATGTCCAGCAGCGGACCGCCACCGGGCTGGTAGTAGAAGTCCGGCTGCGGGTGCCAGCGCTCGTGACCCGGGGTGGTCATGAACGCCGTCGCGGAGTGCGGCGTCCCGATCTCACCGGCGTCGAGCAGAGCCCGGGCCGTCTGCACGCCGGTGCCGAGCACGGTGTCCGGGGCGCAACCGACCCGGACCCCGGCGGCGGCCGCGGCCTTGACCACGTCGCGCCCCTCGGCGACGGTCGAAGCCAGCGGCTTCTCGCCGTAGACGTGCTTGCCCGCGGCGATGGCCGCCAGTGCGACCTCGGCGTGGGTGCGCGGCAGCGTCAGGTTGAGGACGACGTCCACGTCGGGCGAGGCCAGCAGCTCGTCCAGGGACAGCACCTGCGCGCCGTGCTCGTCGGCCAGGGCCTGCGCACGCTCGGGGACGAAGTCGCTGACCGCGGTGATCTGCAGCTGCGGCAGCTTCTTCAGCGACGCGGAGTACTGGGCGGAGATGACACCGGCGCCGACGACGCCGACCTTCAACGGGCTGCCCACAGCAGACCCCTCTCGATGATCGTCTTCACGTTGGGGTTCTTCAGCGTCTCGGGGTCGTGGCCGGGGGTGGCCACGAAGATCCGGCCCTTGCCCCACTGGCGCGTCCAGACCGCCGGGGAGGTCACCGGGCGGTTCCAGGCGTCCCACTCGCGCACGGCCTGCGTGGTGGTGGCCAGGACGTCGATGTAGTCGTCGGACAGCACCCAGTACTGCTCGGTGACGAGGTCGAAGTCCTCGATGCCCTCGGTGATCGGGTGCGAGGCCGCCGCGGGCGCCATGTTGACCCGGTAGGGCATGTAGTTGTCCTGCGGGCCACCCTCGCGCTCGTCGGGGTGCTTGCCGGGGTGGCAACCGAACTGCCCGCCCACCAGCGTCAGGTAGTCGGAGTTGTTGCGGTAGGAGTCGGCGATCCCGCCGTGCCAGCCGGCGAAACCGGTACCGGCCTCGACGGCCTTCTGCAGCCCCTCGAACTCCGCCTTCTCGATGGAGTTCATGGTGTTGCACTGGACGATGAGGTCGACCGTGGCGAGGTAGTCGGCGTCGGTGTAGACCTTCGGGGTGCTGGGGGAACTGCCGCCGAGCTCGGTCCCGAGGTCCTCGACGCGGACGGTGAAACCGTTCGCCTCCAGGTGCGGGATGAAGAGGTCGGTGGCCTCGACGGGCGAGTGCCCGTCCCAGCCGCCGCGGACGACGAGAGCCTGGCGAGTCACGGAAGAGCCTTTCGGATCACTTGGAGAAGCCGGCGGTCAGGCCGGAGAGCAGCTGACGACGCCCGAGGATGTAGAGCACGAGGATCGGCAGGGTCGTCAGGACGACGGAGGCGAGCACCGCGGGGATGTTGACGCTGTACTGGCCCTGGAAGGTCCACAGCGCCAGCGGCAGGACGCGCAGGTCGGCCCGGTCGGTGAAGATCAGCGGGAGCAGGAAGCCGTTCCAGATCTGCAGGCCCTGGTAGATCGTCACCGTGACCAGCGCGGGGCGGGTCAGCGGGAAGGCGAGGCGCCACATGGTGCCCCACTCGCTGGAACCGTCCATGCGCATGGCCTCGAACAGCTCGTTCGGGACGTCGCGGACGAAGTTGCTCAGGATGAGGACCGTCAGCGGGATGGCGAAGGCGATCGAGGGCAGAATGATCGCGCCGAGGGAGTTGTACATCCCGGACTTGATGATGATCAGGTAGATCGGGATGATCGTCGCCTGCAGCGGGATGGCCAGACCCATGAGGAACAGGGCGTTGACCGCCTTGAGCCAGCGGCCGGCACCGCGGACGATCGCGAAGGCCGCCATGAACGAGATGAGCACCGCGGGGATCGTCGCGCCCACCGTCACGATGACGGAGTTCGCGAAGTAGCGGGCGAAGTCGTTCTCGAGCACCAGCTTGTAGTTGTCCAGCGTCGGCGAACCCGACGGGAGCAGCGGGTTGGTGCCGAAGTAGCCGGCGGAGCTCTTGAAGCTCGTGATGACGATCCAGTAGATCGGGATCAGGACGATGAGGAGCCACAGCCAGCCGAACGCTCCACCGAACCAGTTCTTGCGCTCGGTAGAACTGCGGCGGGAGCCGGAAGCGTCGGACTTCCCGCTGCGGGCCGGACGGGTGGCGGCTGCTTGCGTGGCCATCGGTCAGGCACCTTCCAGCTGGGAGTTGCGTTCCTTGCCACCGAGGCGCTGCAGGACCTGCGCCAGGATCAGGCCGACCACGACGAGGATCACGGCGATGGCCGAGGCCAGACCCATCTGGTTGGCCCGGAAACCGGTGAGGTACATGTCCAGGGCGAGGGCGCGGGTCGCGTCGTTCGGTCCGCCGCCGGTGAGGACGAAGATGAGGTCGAACGTGGTGAGCGAGCCCACGATCATCAGCGTGGAGGACGTGATCATCGTGTTCTTCAGCTGCGGCAGCGTGATGGAGAAGAACTGACGCACCCGGCCCGCACCGTCGATCTGGGCGGCCTCGTACATCGAGGTCGGGATCTGGCGGATCGCACCTTGGTAGATCAGGGAGTGGAACGGGATCCACTGCCAGGCGATGATGAAGATCACGACGCCCATCGCCAGCGTGCCCTTGCCCAGCCAGTCCTGGGTCAGGAACCCGAGCTTCAGACCCGGACCCAGACCGAAGTTGGGGTCGAGCAGCGCCTTGTAGGCGATCGAGACCGCCGCCGCGGACAGCAGCAGCGGCAGGAAGAACAGCACCGCCAGCACCGCGCGGTACTTCTGGTGCCCGGAGATGAAGACGCCGAGCAGGATCGAGAGCGGGGTCTGGGCGATCCACGAGAGCACGATGATCTGCAGGGTGACCCACAGGGCGTGCGGGAGACCCGGGTCCGTGAGCACGGCGGTCCAGCTCTTGAGCCCGGTGAAGGAGATCGCGCCGATGCCGTCCCACGAGGTGAAGCTGAGGACGAACACCCCGATCAGGGGGACCACGGCGAAGACGACGAAGAACAGCAGCGCCGGCAGAACCAGCCACCCCAGTCGACCCGTCGACGTGTGGGCCGACGGCGTGATCTTCGCCGGGGTGGTGCTGGGGGCCGCGCTCACGGACGTGCTCACGAGCCGATCGCCGCGTTCATGTTCGCCGCGAACTCCTGCGGGGTGATGGCCAGGCCGAACAGCTTCTCGATGTTGTCCAGCAGGGTCTCGGCCTCGGTCGGGGACAGCGCCTGGTCCCAGGACTGCGCGAACGACGGCGCGTTGGTGGCGAGGTCGTAGGTGAACTTCAGCCACTCCTCGTCGTCCATGCCGGAGAACTTGGCGTCGATGCCCTTGACGATCGGGACCTCGCCGGCCTCGGTGATGTAGGCCTCGGCCTCCTTCTCCTGCAGCAGGCCGCTCTTGAAGAAGGCCAGTGCGACGTCCTTGGCCTTCTGGGTGGCCTTGGAGGAGATCGACACGTACTGCGCGGGGTTGCCGAAGGTGTTCGTCGGGTCACCCTTGCCGCCGGTGACGGCGGGGAAGTTCATGTAGCCGAGGTTGCCGCTGGAGACGAAGTCGCCGCCGTCGGTCTTCATGCCGCCGTAGGTCCAGGTGCCGTGCAGCATCATGGCGGCCTTGTCGGTGTACAGCAGCGCCTGGTCGGCGTTGGAGTCGGCCGTGATGGACGCGAAGCCCTTGATGAAGCCGTCGGCCTTGACGAGGTCCTGCACCTTGGTGAGGGCGTCGATGGCCGCCGGGTCGGTCCAGGCCGGGGTGCCGTTGTAGATGGACTCGAACAGCTCGGGGCCGCCGATGCGGTCGAAGAGCATCTCCAGCCACATCATGTTCGTCCAGCGCGACTGCCCGCCCAGGGAGATCGGGGCGATGTTCGCGGCGTTGAACTTCGGCACCAGCGCCATGAGCTCGTCCCACGTGGTGGGCGGCTCGGCGTTGATCTGCTTGAAGAGCTTCTTGTTGTAGAAGAACACCAGCGGCTGCACGGTCTCGGTGGGGAGGCCGTAGACCTTGTCGTCGACGGTGCCGGCGGCGAAGGCGGCGTCGAAGAGGCGGTTCTTGACGTCGGGGTTCTCCGTCAGCCACGGGGTCAGGTCGTCGACCAGCTTGGACTCGGCGTAGTTGCGCAGCGTGCCGCCGCCCCAGCCGAAGATGATGGTCGGGGCCTGACCGGCGCCGATGGCGGTCTTGATCTTGGCCTTGTAGGCGTCGTTCTGGAACGCGCTGGTCGTGATCTTCTGGTCCGAGTGCGCCTTGTTCCAGTCGTCCACGGCGCCCTGGCGGATGCCCTCCTTGGGGGCCCCCGTCAGGATCCAGTCGGTCGCCCCGTCGGAGCTCGCCGACCCCGGGCCGGAGTCGCCGCACGAGGCGAGGACCGTGGCGACGAGGGGGGTCGCGGTGGCGAGGGCGATGAAGGACCGACGCGAAGTCCGGTTGTGATCCACTCTGATCTCCGATGTGCCGAGCCGCGTCCCTGCGGCTGCTCAACGCACCAGACCCTGGTGGGCCGGTGCCGAAACATGATCGAAAAGCTTTCGACCACGTCGTCTGACCGGAACGATAAGAGGACGATCGGGGCTCGGTCAAGCGGCTCGGTGAACTCGTGACCAGTTCGTGCTCGATCCGCTGCCGCAGTAGGGGCGCGAGGTTGCGATCGCATCACGAAACTTTTCGAGAAGGGCTGGCGCCGGGGGCTCTTGCACTCGTACAGTCACCTCACCACCGAGTCGAGGAGGACCCGTGCTGGACCACCCGCAACGCACCCGGGACAGCCCCAGGGACAAGACCACGCTGGCCACGATCGCCGCGAGCGCCGGCGTGTCGATCGCCACCGTGTCGAAGGTGGTCAACGGCCGCGACGACGTCTCCGCCGAGACCCGGGCCATCGTCGAGGACCTGCTGGTGCGCCACGACTACAACCCCCCGTCGGGCCGGCGCGCGAGCGCGACGACCAGGGCGGTCGAGTTCCTCATCGACGGTGACTTCTCCTCCTACTCCACCCAGGTCGTCGACGGGGTCGTGCAGGCGGCGGCGGAACAGGGGGCCTCGATCGTGGTGGGCGTCCTGCGGGACCGGCGCAACGGCCGCTTCACCGTGCCGCCGCGGTCGTGGGCCCGTTCCCTGGCCGCGTCGGGCCGCACCGGCGTCATCGTCGTGACGGGTGAGCTGACCGGGGCCCACGTCGACGCCCTCGCGGCGGTCAAGATCCCGCTGGTCGTCATCGACCCGCTGAACCTGCCCCGCACCGAGGTCGCGAGCGTCGGGTCCACCAACTTCACCGGGGGCATGAGCGCGACGAACCACCTCATCGCCCAGGGTCACCGACGCATCGCCTACGTCGGCGGTCCCCCGGCCGCGTCGTGCAACCAGGCCCGGCTGCACGGGTACCGCGCCGCGATGGAGTACGCGGGCCTGGTCCCGGCCGAGAACCACATCCGCAACGAGGACTTCCAGTACGACGCCGGCCGGCGCCTCGGCGCCGAGCTCCTGGCCCTGCCCGACCGGCCGAGCGCCGTCGTCGGGGGGTGCGACTCCATCGCCCTGGGGGTCATGGAGGCGGCGCGCATCCTCGGTCTGCGCATCCCGGAGGACCTCTCCGTCACGGGTTTCGACGACACCGAGCTCGCCCCGATGGCCGCTCCCCCGCTGACGACGGTGCGCCAGCCGTTGCGCGAGATGGGCCGGGTCGCCCTGCGCACCGTCCTGCGCATGGCCGACGGGGAGCAGCTCGACTCCCACCACGTGGAACTGGCGACGGAACTCGTCGTCCGCGGTTCGACGGCGAGGTTCTGACGCCGGTTCAGGTGCGCGCGGCCTCGAGGACCCGCAGGAACTCGCTGACCTCGTCCTCGCCGGCGGGGGTGGTCAGCTTCACGGGGTGACCCGCGATCTCCAGCGTGACCCGGAGTCCGCCGAACACCGGGCGTGCCCGGAAGCCCACCCGTCCGACGTCGGAGAGCGGGACGGAGGCGACGGACGGGGCACCCACGAGTTGCGGCTGGGCCAGCCACACCGACTGCGCGGTGACGGCGAGCGCGCCCGCCCCGCCCAGCGCCCCGCCGGACAACGGGAGTTCCGCCAGCAGGGTCTCGCCGCTCTGGCTCAGGCGGCCGGCGAGGATCGAGCGGGCCGCGCCCGGGTCGGAGGAGAACACCCCCCCGTCCTACCACCCGGGTCAGGGGGCGGGGGTCGTGTCCCCGCGCACGGGCGACGCGCGGCCCGCGACCGCGGCCGTCGCGGACCGCCGCCGGGTGGTGTCGACCAGCAGGTCGACCGAGCTCACCCACTGGTCCACCGACCCAACCCCGACGGGCAGGGCCCGCACCCCCGGGTCCTCGACGGTCTCCAGGACCACCTCGCTCGCCCGTTCCGGGACCCCCTGGAACTCCCGGTCGTGGAACCGTCCGGTGGCGACGTCGGCGACGGGGAGACCGACCTCGCGCTGCCGTTCGCGCAACTCCTCCAGCGCCCGACACAGGGCGGCCTCCCGCGAACGCCACTCCGGGGCCGTCAGGCAGGCCGTCAGGCAGGCCGTCAACTGCGACCCGGTCCCTCCCGACACCGACCGCGCGAAGACCGTCCCGACCCACTTCGGGTAGGGGACCCAGACCCGGTCGAGCAGCAGACCCAGGCGCACCGCGACGTCGACGAGCCGGGCCGCGACGAGGCGCGACCCCAGGTCGTCGCCGCGGGAACCCGCCCGTCCCACGAAGGGCAGTTCCTGTTCCAGCTGCTTCCACGAACAGGCCACGAGGTGGCGCCACACGTCGTCGGGGTACCAGCGGAGCCTGTCGCGCAACGCCGCCCAGCGTCCCTCGTCGTCGGCGAAGACGGGTCCCGCGACGACCTCCAGCACCGCCTGCCCCGTGAAGGCGAGCCAGTCGGTGACCGACCAGGGGTCCTCCGGCCCGACCCCGAGACGGCCGGCGACGAACTCCGCGAGCGGGGCGACCTCCACGCGGTGTCGGGCGACCGCGTCCCAGGTCGTCGGGAACCGCACGGGAGCGCCGAGGAACTCCTCCGGCAGGTCCTCCTCGAGGAACCGCACGACGTCGGTGGCGTCGGTCGCCGCGTCGGTGAGGACGGTGAGCCGCAGTCCCCAGTCGTGGTCGGTGGAGACCTCGTCGTCGAGACCGAGGACGTCGGAGCCCCCACCGAAGCGACCCGCGACCCAGGACGCCGCCGGGAACTCCCGTCGCAGCAGCGGTGCCACCACCTCGTCGTGCAAGGATCGTGCGAGTTCGGCACCGGACACCCGGCCACCCTCGCAGTCACCGCAGGTGACCGCCAGCGGTGCAGGTCGACTCGGAGGAGGTCCAGGTGGAGGTTCGTGCAGAGGGGGTCGCGGCCGCGGTCGACGACGTCGCGCAGGTCCTCGCCGAACGGGGCGACCCGCTCGACCTCGCCCACCGCGTGGTGCAGCACTGCGCGACGCTGCTCTCGGCGAGCGCCGTGGGTTTCCTGGTGGAGGACAGCGCGGGTCGGCTGGGCCTGCTGGCGGCGTCCTCGAGCGAGGCGCGGGTGGTGGAGCTCCTCCAGCTGGAGACCGACGAGGGACCCTGCCTGGACTGCCACCGCTCGGGTAGGCCCGTGGTGTCCCCGGACGCGGCCGACCTGGCCCGCCGGTGGCCCGTCTGGTCGCGTGCTGCGAGCGAGCACGGCATCGTGTCCGTCCACGCGGTGCCGGTGCAGCTGCGCGGGCGCACCATCGGCGCTCTCAACCTGTTCCGCGACCACGAGGGTCCCTACTCCACGGTGGAGACGGACGTCGCGCACGCCATGGCGTCGTTCGCGGCCATCGGCATCAGCCAGCTCGAGGCCAGCGCGCAGGGAGAACGCCTGCGCGACCAGCTCCAGGCCGCGCTGGAGGGCCGCGTCGTGCTGGAGCAGGCGAAGGGCATCCTCGCCGAGCGGCACCGGATCCACCCCGACGAGGCGTTCGGCCTCCTGCGCACGCAGGCCCGCAGCGGACGCCGTCGCCTCCTCGACGTGGCGACCGAGGTCGTCGGGGCCACGCCGGGCGGGGTGGGCGCCGACGCGCCGGCCGGTCAGGCCTGACCGGCCGGCACCGTCAGCGGCGGGTCCAGGTCCGCCGCACGAGCTGCTGGGTGTCGTCGTCGTCCGAGGACTCGCCCCGCAGGTCGGCGAGCAGTGCGCTCGCGAGGTCGAACAGCTTGATGTTGTGGGTCTGCGAGACCTGCGACAGCTGCTTGAACGCCGTGTCGTCGTCGCACCGGGTGAGGGCCATGATGGCGCCCTTCGCCATGTCGATGACCGGTCGTCGGGTGAGCGCGGTCCGCAGCTGCGTCAACTCGTTGCGCAGGGTCTCGGCGTCGTCGTGGGCCTCGTACCGGTCTTCGACCTGCGCCTGTCCGTTGCGGCGCGAAGCGTCGTGCATCCTCGTGCGTCCTCCACTGGAGCCGTCCTCGTCCCGTCGGTCGACGGAGAGGCGGTTCGCGCAGCGAGGTCTGGGCGGTGCGAAGCCGTGACGAATGGTACGGGGACGCGGTCCCCGCGGCACGCCGACGCCGCGGGGACCGCGTCGGACGTCAGCCCGGGAGGTGCGGGGCGAGCAGGCTGAGGTCGGCGGGCGAGAGCCGGTCGGCGGCCGTCGCCGCCTGGTGCCAGTGCGGGTAACGCAGCGGGACGGCGCTGACCACGTCGAGGCGGGCCCGCTCCTCGTCGGTGAGGACGAGGTCGGCCGCGGCGAGGTTGTCGACCAACTGGTCCTCGGTGCGGGCACCGATCACGACCGAGGTGACGCCGACCCTCCCCAGCAACCAGGCCAGGGCGACCTGCGCGGCCGAGACCCCGTGCGCCGCTCCGACCTCGACGAGGACGTCGACGGTGTCGTAGAGCTTCCCCTCGTCGTGGACCGGGGGTTCGCTCCACTCCCCCAGGTGTCGCGAACCGGCGGGCGCGGTGACGTCGCGCCGGTACTTCCCGGACAGCAACCCGCCCGCGAGCGGGCTCCAGACGAGGACCCCGAGGTCCTGGTCGAGGGTCAGCGGGATGAGTTCGTCCTCGGCGTCGCGCGACTGCAACGTGTAGTGGATCTGCTGGGAGACGTAGCGCTGGTAGCCGTGCGCGTCGGAGACGGCGAGCGCCTTCATGAGCTGCCAGCCCGCGTAGTTGGAGACACCGACGTAGCGGACCTTGCCCGAGCGCACCAGCGTGTCGAGGGCCTCGAGGGTCTCCTCCAGCGGGGTCTGGCCGTCCCACTCGTGGATCTGGTAGAGGTCGATGTGCTCGGTCCGCAGCCGCTTCAGGCTCCGCTCGGCCGAGCGGACGAGGTGGTACCGCGAGGCGCCGCCGTCGTTGGGGCCCGAGCCCACGACCATCCGGGCCTTGGTGGCGAGCAGGACGTCGTCGCGGCGTCCCTCGAGGACCTCACCGGTGATCTCCTCGCTGAGACCGTCGGAGTACACGTCCGCGGTGTCGAAGAGGTTCACGCCGGCGTCCAGGGCCAGGTCGACCTGGCGGCGCGCCTGCGCGACGTCGGTGTTCCCGACCGCGGCGAAACCTCCCTGCCCACCGAACGTCATCGTTCCCATGGTGATCGTCGAGACCCGCAGTCCCGACCTTCCGAGTCGTCGGTACTCCATGGGCCGGACGCTACTCCCCCACCGGCACCCGGCGTCCCCGGCACCCGGTGAGGGCCGCTCCCGCTCAGGTGGAGGCCAACGCCACACCCCACGCGGAGGGAACGCCGTTGGGCCTGCTCGCCCTGAACACCACCGATCCGGTGTCGGGGACGACGAACTCCTCGATCTCGTGGGTCTTCTCGTCGCAGTCCAGGTCCTCCTCCGTGCCGTTGAGGTTCAGCTCGATGCTGCCCCCGCCGGTGCAGGCGTAGAACGCGCGGACGGTGCTGTTCGCGGTGAGCCCCAGGGACACGCTGCCGTCGGTCTGCGCGTCACCGGCGGCGCCCCCCATCGACGAGCCACCTGCGGCGAGCGCCGCGGCGTCGACGATCGTGGTGACCTCGTCGAGGTCGGCCGAAGAGGTGCTCGGTGCGTCGTCGTGCGAACAGGAACTCAGCGCACCCAGCAGGGCGAGCAGGGCCACCGACCCGGCTGCGTGCACCCGGAACACGCCCCGACCGCGCCGGGATGCTCGGGTGGGTGCCAACGCGACACGGTCCATGATCGAACCGTAGCGAGCCCCACCCGTTCCTCGCAGGCGGTCGAGCTCGTCGCCATGGGCCCTGAGGTCGGCGGCGGCGACGGGTGCACGCGCAGGTGCGCCGGACTGGGCGTCATGACGACGACTTCGCCGCACTCACGGGTGTTCCCACGTGGGTGCAGCGACGGGCACGGCTGAACCCGGCTGCTGCAGCAGCTGGAGGGTGTCGGCCACGCCCTCCCACATCATCAGGCCGTCCTCCCACGGGACTGCGTGCCTACCCGTGCACCGGTGACCTCGCACCACCCTCAGTCCGCTCACCCGGCGCAGGTTCGTCGTGAGACGTTCCAGCTGGTTCAGCGGGACGAGCTGGTCCTGGCTGCTCTGGTCCAGCACGACCAGCCGCGGTGCCCTTCCGGCCTGCACTCGTCCGGTCACGACCCCGGGGTCGAAGAGCGCCGGGCTGGCGGCGGGCCACCTGCTCTGATCGACCCCGAAAGCCTGACCCAGCAGCATCTCGTACTCCCCGCGCAGGTGCTCGTGCGAAGGACCGAGACCGTCGATGAGCCCGGGCAGGTCGTAGAGGCCGTTCAGACCCAGCAGCGCCGCCGGACGCGGAACCTCCCCCACCGTCGTGATCCCGTGGTGAGCCGGCGACTGGAGGACCGCCTGGGCGGCGATGCAGGCACCCGCGCTGTGACCGGAGAGGAGGTAGGAACCACCGGTCAGGCCGAGGGAACGCAGCAGGTCCAGACCGTGCAGGACGTCGCCGACGTGACCGGGGTGCACCGCCTCACGCGCCGGGTCCCGGTGAGGACCGGTGGCCGGGTCGTGAGGCTCGGTGGGGTGGGTGGGGAAGGGGGAGAGGGTGTAGTTCAGCGACACCACACCGAGCAGGGCCGGCGTGGCGGAAGTGGTGCCGGTGAAGGCGTGGGCCACCGTGGGCTCGACGGAGCGGGCGTTCAGGTGGGGGTCGCGCCAGGCCCCACCGTGGACGTGGACGAGGTAGCGCGGTGGATCCGGTTGCGCACCCGGCTCCGGTCCCCGCTCCAGTCCGGGCAACCCGGTGACCGGGGTTCCGATCAGCGCCGACGTGTCCGAGGTCGCGGGCAGGTAGACGTTCAGGGTCTGGAAGCGGTTGGCTCCACGGACGTACGGAACTCCGCTGGCCACGACCACGGGAACAGGACGGCTGAGGTGGGGACTCGACACCTCAGCGGGTTGCCACCGGACCGGCTCAGCCTCGAGGACCCGCCCGGCGGTCTGGTCGAAGGATCGACCAGGGGTTCGGTCGGAAGTCCTCACTTCGCGTCGTCACCGCCCCAGGAGACGTCACCAGAGAAGGCGGAGAAGTCCAACCACAGGTAGCGGTACGTGCGGTTGGTGAACACCCACCGCTCCCCTGCGCGCCGGAAGGTGTCGGTCCACACCCCGTTGGTGCGGTAGTAGCGCTCACCGGGTCCGCGCGCGGCCTCGTGGCACAGGCTGCGAGCGGTGGCGACGTCGCCGTCGACCTCGACCACGCCGGGGGTCACGAACTGGATGAAGTAGTCCCGTTCCTCCCGCAGGCTGCGGAAGAGCGCGGTGATGTCCTCGGCCCCTTCCGCTCGCCGCTCGAAGGGCTGGTCCTCGGTGCCACCGATCACCCAGGTCGCGTCCGGCGCCCACAAGGTGGCGAAGGCGTCGAAGTCCGCGTGGGTCGCGCAGTCGGCGAACCGCGCGATCGTGTCCCGGACGGCCAGCTGGTCGAGGAGGTGGGCGAGGGCCGCGTCCGTGGTCGTGGCGTCCGGGGTTCCAGCGTCGGCGGGACTCGTCGTGCTCGTGGTGGTGTTGTTCATGACGCCATCGTGAAGGGACGGGAAGCGATCAACCAGAGACAGCTCGACAGCAGGAAAACCGTTCCCACCCTCGACCCCGGGGCGTTGCCCCAGAATGCGATCGTGAAGACGTACGACGCCGGCCTGGGAGCGACGCTACGGGCGTGGCGCGACCGGCTGGATCCCAGCGCGGTCGGTCTGCCCCGTGGCCGGGCCCGCCGGGCCGCCGGATTGCGCCGCGAGGAACTGGCCGACCTCGCCGGGATCTCGGTGGACTACGTCGTCCGCCTGGAACAGGGACGGTTCGCCACCCCCTCCGCGCAGGTCGTCGCCGCCCTGGCCCGCGCTCTGCACCTCACCCGTGCGGAGCGGGACCACCTCTACCGCCTCGCCGGGCTGGTTCCGCCGGCCGATGCGGTGATGCCCGAGCACATCCCGCCGGGGTTGAACCGGATGCTGACCCGCCTCGGTGACGCCGCCGTCGCGGTGTTCGCCGCGGACTGGCAGCTCATCTGGTGGAACCACGCCTGGGCGGCACTGTTGGGTGACCCCTCCTCGACCCCGCCGGCGCAACGCAACTTCGCCCTCGACACCTTTCCCGTCCCCGGCCGGGTCGCACGATTGACGCGATGGCCGGTGACGTCACTGGCCGGCGACGCGTTGCAAGCCGCGGTGGTCGCCGACCTGCGACGGGCCACCGGTCGCTTCCCCCACGACCGACGACTCTCCGGCCTCATCGACGACCTCGTCCGAACGAACGCCCGCTTCGCCGAACTGTGGCGCGCCGGAGTGGTGGGAGCACATCGGGAGGACCGCAAGGTCGTCGCCCACCCCGAGATCGGGCCCATCGCGGTGGACTGCGACGTCCTGACCGGTGGCGAGGAGGAACTGAAGATCGTGGTGCTGACCGCAGCACCCGACACCGAGGACAGCACCAAACTGCGCCTCGCGCTGGTGGCGGGGGCGTCGAGGGCCTAGGAGACCTCCGAGCAACGCCCCCCGGAGGAGGATGGTCCCCACGGCTGCGGCCGAGAAGTACCCCGACGAGCTGTGTGAGCGCGCGATCCGAAGGGCGATCGACCCGGGACGACCACCGTCACAGCGCGCGCGTTCCCCGGGCGACCGAGTGCAACACCACTGTGGTCTTCCCGGTGGCGACGGTGATCGTGCCGCCCTGGAAGTCCTGCTGGAGCCCGCCGGACACCGCGCGGGGTTCGGAGACGGGGTAGCCGAGGGCACCGGTCTCCCAGCCGCGGGCAGTCCACACGGTGCGGACGGAGGTCGGGACGGTGTGCGTACCGGTGGCGGGGCTGGAGTAGATCGAGCCGCCGGTGAAGTGCTGGCCGGAGCCGCCGCCGACGAGGCCGCCGAAGGGGTTCGAACTCGGGAAGCCGAGCGTCCCGCCCTCCCAGCCCTGCGCCCCCCAGGCCGAGCGGACGGCACCGGCGACGACGTGGGTGCCGGCCGCGCTGGAGTAGAGCGAACCGTTCTGGAAGGCGGCGTAGGAACCGGCGGGCAGGGCGGCCGCGGTCGACGTCGGGAACCCGAGGGCGCCGTTCTCGTACCCCGTCGCGCCGTAGGCGTCGAGCAGCGCACCACCGAGGGCCTGGGCCCCCGTCGCGGGCGACCAGTAGACGATCCCGCCCTGGAAGCGCTGGGCGAACCCGTTCCGCACGGCGAACTCCGCACCCGTCGGGTAACCCAGCCAGGAGTTCTCGAAACCGAGGGAGGCCCAGCGGTCGCGCAGTGCGCCGCGGACGACCTGCGCGCCGGTGGCGGGGTTCCAGTAGATCGACCCGCCGGCGAAGGTCTGCGCGTACCCGCCGTCGCGCAGGGGCCCGATCTCGCGCGACATCGGCAGGCCCAGGAAACCGGAGTTCGCCCCGGTGGCCCCGTAGGACTGCAGGATCGCGCCCTTGACGGGAATCCCCACGTAGCTGCGCGAACCGTCGGTGTTCGCGGTCACCAGCGGGGTGCGACGCGGCGAGCCGAAGTCGGCGACCCAGTAGGACCGCCAGACGGTGCGGCCACCGGAGTACAGGGTGGTGTAGACCAGCCCGATGCCGACGGTGTTGTACTGCCCGTCCTGCAGGACGGCGCGGTGCGGGTCGGACTTCATCCAGGTGTCGACGGCGAGGTCGCCGTTCTCGAGGCCGTGGGTGTCGGCGTTGCCCATGTCCGCCGTGGCGACGATCTCCCCCCAGCGCGGGAAGTCCGAGAGCAGCGTGGAGAGGTTCGGGTTGTGCTTCATCCCGTCGCCCTGCCCGAGGACGTCGGCCCAGTTCTGGGCGACGGTCTCCAGCGTCGGGTCGAGGGTCACCGCGGGCGCGCCGACCTTGGCGCGCTCGCGGTTGAGCCCGTCGAGGATCTGCTGCTGCTGCGTCGCGGCGGGCACGAGCGGGGTGAGGACCTGGGCGGCCGCGGACGCCGGGACGGCGGTCGCCACCTGCGCGACGCCGGCGCAGGGCAGCGCCACGAGGGCGGCGAGCAGCGGGGCCACGAGGCGAGCACGAGGGTTCTTCACCCCCTAGTGATCGTCCCCGGGCCGGTGTCACGACAGCGACCGGGCGGGTACCCCCGTCCGGCCGCTCCCGGACGACTCCCGGTGACGGAGCGTCCCGTCACCGCACCTCACCGGCGGTCTCCCCCGGGCGTTCGGGGTAGACCGCCGGCGGGAGGGGTCAGAGCTTCTCGATGGCCGCGGGTCGCTGCTGGGCGGCGCGGACGCGGGCGACGTCGAGCTTGTCGCTGCGGTCGAAGGAGTAGACGCCGTTCTGCTCCTGGAAGACGTCGGTCAGCTGCGTGTAGCAGTAGCCGAACATCAGCGGGTCGTTGAGCAGGACGCCCGTCAGCCCCTCGAAGCGGTGGTGGAACTCCTCCTCGGTGCGCGGCGGCTCGCCGTAGCCCCAGGACGAGGTCGCACCCCGGTCGACCTCGGGGTTGCTGGCCGCGACGTCGGGACGCCACCAGATCCCGCCGAACTCGCTGCAGAACCACGGCTGGCCCTGGTACGGCAGCGACCAGGGGATGCCCTCGACGCCGTAGTCGCCCTCGTGGCCGCCGTAGTTGGTGTGCGGGCGACCCTGGGGCAGCCCGGACATCTCCTCGGCGAACTTCGCGGGGTCCTGGGTGTAGTTGTGCGAGTCCCACACGTCGGACTCGAGCACGCGGTGGGAGTAGCCGGACGTGTCGAGCACCGGACGCGAGGTGTCCATGGCCTTGGCGGCCAGGAACATCGCCCGGGTCACGTCGTCGAGGACCTGACCGCGGTCGGTGAGCGGCTGACGGGTCTCGTTGAGCCCGCACCACCCGACGATGGAGGGGTGGGAGTAGTCGCGCTCCAGCTCCTCCAGCCACTGCGACACGAAGTTCGACGTCGGCTGCTGGTGCTCGCCGCGGACGCTGCTGCCCTCCTCGATCGCACCCCAGTCGCCGAACTCCCCCCACACGAGGTAGCCGAGGCGGTCGGCGTGGAAGAGGAAGCGCTCCTCGAACACCTTCTGGTGCAGGCGGGCACCGTTGAACCCGGCGTCGAGGGAGAGCTGGATGTCCTTGACCAGCGCCTCGTCGCTGGGCGCGGTCATCAGGCCGTCCGGGTAGTAGCCCTGGTCGAGGACGAGGCGCTGGAAGACCGGCCGGCCGTTGAGCAGGACGGCCTTGCCGTCGATGCTGACCGAGCGCAGCCCGGCGTAGGTCTCGACGGTGTCGACGACCTCGCCCGCGGCGTCGGTGAGGGTGACGGTGACGTCGTAGAGGTGGGGGTCCTCCGGGGCCCAGAGCCGGACGCGGTCGCTGGGCACCACGAGGGTGAGCCGCGGGGAGAGGTCGAGGTCGGCGCGCACGGTGGCGCCGACGACCTCCCCGGCGGCGTCGCGGACCGACGCCGTCAGGGTCCAGCCGGCGCGGTCACCGACGGACCCGGTCCCCGTGCGCCGCAACGGCTGCTCGAGGTGAAACGTCGAACCGGCGACGTCGGGGGTGATCCGGGGCCGGCCCAGCGACACGTCGGCGACCGGTTCGGCCCACACGGTCTGCCAGATCCCCGTCGTGCGGGTGTAGAGGCACTCGTAGTTGTCGTAGCGCGTCGACTGCTTACCGCGGGCCTGCGGGCCGCGGTGGTCGTCGCGGGCGCGGACGACGACGGTGACGGTGCCGCTGCGGTGGCCGAGGTCCGCGGTGAAGGGGGTGAACCCGCCGCGGTGGCGCACGACCTCCTCGCCGTCGACCCACACGGTGGCGTCGTGGTCGACGGCTCCGAAGTGCAGCAACGTGCGACGTCCGGCCCAGGCGGGCGGGATGCTCACCTCGCGGCGGTACCAGACCGCCGCCATGAAGTCGGTGTTCCCGATCCCGGAGAGCTCGGACTCCGGGGCGAACGGCACGGTGATCGTCCCGGCCAGGTCGCGTCCGAGCAGTCCGCGTTCGAGGCCGGAGTCGCCGGCGTCGACCTCGAACCCCCACGTCCCGTTCAGGGTGATCCAGTCGGTGCGGACCACGGAGGGACGCGGGTACTCCGGACGGGGAACCGGTCCTCCGACGACGACGGCGGTGGTCTGGTCTTCGGGCACGAGCTTCTCCTCAGTGGGTTGCTGCCTGGAGGTCGCTGGCCGCGATCGGCGGGCGTCCGGAGCGTTCCCGGGGGCACGACGCGCCAGCGGTGCGCGCCCCACTCTGCCCCGTCGCCAGGCTCTCCGGCAACCGGGCCACGCCGTCCTGTGCATCGTTGCAAGGCGGGTCTTCCGAAGGTCTATGCAGCGTTGCAAACGGCGTGCTAAGTTCCGCAGCACTGAACGGGACGGTGCGGTTCCTGGCGCTCAGGCGTCCGGGCCGCACTGCCACGACCGCCAACGACGGCAGGGACGGATCTCGAGTGAACAGTCATCCCCCGACACCCCCGGCACGGGGTGCCCTCAGCCGGCGCGGCCTCCTGCGCGGTGGTCTCGCCGCCGGCGGGCTGGGCCTCGTCGCCGGCGCCTCCGGGTGCGGATCCCCCCTGGGCGCCGGACTCGTGGGCAGCCAGCTCGACCCGGGTACGGTCACCTTCTGGAACCTCTTCGGCGGCGGCGACGGCGCCCGGCTGCAGACCATGCTGGACAAGTACGTGGTCGACACCGGCCCCGACTCCCTGCAGGCGGCGACCTTCGCCTGGGGCAACCCGTACTACACGAAGGTCTCGCTCGCCACGATCGGCGACCAGCCGCCGGACGTCGCGGTCGCCCACCTGACCCGGGCGGCGAACCTCGCGCAGGCCGGCCTGCTCACGCCGATCACCGAGGAGATGCTCGGCACGGTCGGGCTGACCTCGACGGACTTCAACCAGAAGGTCTGGGCGGCCCAGAAGGTGAACGGCCAGGACTGGACCGTTCCGCTGGACACCCACCCGTTCGTCATGTTCTACAACTCCGAGGTCTGCGAGAAGGCGGGGCTGCTGGACGGCGACGGCAAGCTCAAGCCGATCCAGGGCGTGGAGGCGTGGGAAGCCGCCCTGACGGCGGCGAAGCAGGCCACCGGCGGCCTCGGCCTCAGCGTGGCCAACGTCAACGAGTTCGCCACCCCCTGGCGGTTCTTCCAGACCCTGTACTCGCAGCAGGAGGGGGCCACCGACTTCCTCTCCGGGGCCGGGACGGAGATCACCTTCAACGAGGACCTGGCGGCCAAGACCCTGGAGTACATCCAGAAGCTGGCCAACGACGGCCTCATCAGCAAGGCCGCCGACTACGCCGGTTCCCAGACCGACATGTTCACCGGCAAGTCCGCCTTCTACCTGCAGGGCGAGTGGGAGATCACGACCGCCCAGGGGATCAAGGACCTGAAGTTCGGCATGGTGCCGGTCCCCACGATCTTCGACAAGCCGGCCGCGCAGGCCGACTCGCACACCTTCGTCCTGCCGAAGATGGAGCGCACCGAAGCCCAGGTGAAGCGGGCGATGGGTTTCATCAAGTCGATGCTCGACCAGAGCATGACCTGGGCCGCCGGTGGTCACGTCCCGGCCTACCTGCCGACCCTGGACAGCTCCGAGTACGAGTCGCTGGAACCGCAGGCCGACTACGCCTCCGCGGCCGACGTCGCCGTCTACGACGCCCCGGCGTGGTACTCCGGCTCGGGGTCGAACTTCGAGAACATCGTCGGCGCGCAGATCGGCCTGGTCCAGCAGGGGCTGTCCAGCCCCAAGGCCGCGATCTCCTCCATCCGGTCCCAGCTGCAGTCCTACGCGAGCACGGCGAACCCGCTGTGACCGCCGGAACCCCCGTCGCGACCGGCTCGCGACCCATCCCCCTGGAGGTCTCCCGGTGAGCACCCAGACCACAGCGTCCCCCCGCGCCGCGAACCTCGGCGTCCGGGAGAGCAACCACGCACGGTTCGCCGACAACAAGCCCGCGTGGCTGTTCCTGGCCCCGTTCGCGGTCTTCTTCGGGCTCTTCCTCGTGGTCCCCACGATCTACATGGTCATCTCGAGCTTCTTCAACACGAGCATCGCCAAGTCGGGCCTGGGCAGCTTCGCGGGCTTCGCGAACTACCAGGAGATGCTCACCAAGCGCGAGTTCTGGGACGCCATGTGGCACACCCTGCAGTTCACGCTCTACACCGTGCCGCCGCTCGTCGTCCTGGCCTTCGTCTTCGCCGTCCTCGCCAACCGGGTCCAGCGCGGGCAGTGGTTCTTCCGGCTGGCCTTCTTCGTGCCGTTCATCCTGCCGTCGGCGACGATCTCGCTGATCTGGGTGTTCATCTTCGCTCCCGGCAACGGCCTCTTCGCCCAGATCCAGACCTGGCTCGGCAACGCGGTCCCGGCCCCGATCCTGGCCGACCCTAAGACGGCCATGATCGGCGTCGCGATCGCCACCCTGTGGTGGACGATCGGGTTCAACTTCATCCTCTACCTGGCCGGTCTGCAGGACATCCCCCGCGAGCTCTACGAAGCGGCGGCGATCGACGGCACGACCCCGTGGCAGCAGATCCGCTACATCACGATCCCGCTGCTCAGCCGCACGACCTCGCTGATCGTCGTGCTGCAGATCATCGCCAGCCTCAAGATCTTCGACCAGGTGTACCTCATGACCTCCGGCGGACCCGGCACCTCGACGCAGACGGCCATCGGCCTGATCACCAACACCGCCTTCACCGACTTCCGCAGCGGTGCGGCGTCGGCGGCCGCGGTGCTGCTCTTCATCGTCATCCTGGCGATCGCCGTCATCCGCCAACTGATCGAGCGCAAGCAGGAGAGGACGGTCTGACATGGCGACCACGACGGTCGGCGGCATCTCCGCCGCAGCCCCCCCGGCCCGCGCCCCCCGGAGGCAGTCGGGGAACTCCACGCGGACCTTCAACATCGTCTGCGGCGTGGTGCTGGGGATCTTCGCGTTCATCTGGCTCGTCCCGAGCCTGTGGGCGATCAAGACCTCCCTCACGACGAACGCGGTCTCCGCCCTCGGCACCCCCGCCATCCTCAAGGACACCGACCCCACGCTGGCCTCGTACCTCGCCCTGCTGGAAGGCGGGGACATCTGGAACTGGTACCTGGCGAGCTTCCTCACCTCCGCGATCACCGTGGTCCTGACCGTGGTCTTCGCCTCGATGGCGGGGTACGCGCTCTCCCGGTTGCGCTTCCGCGGGCGCAACGTCGTCTTCGCCCTGATGCTCCTGGGGATCATGATCCCCGGGCAGGTCCTCATCGTCCCCATCTTCGAGGGCCTCGGGGCGGTCCACCTGCTCAACACCTACTGGGCGGTCATCCTCCCGCAGGTGCCCGCGGTCATCGCCGTCTTCGTCTTCAAGCAGTTCTTCGACGGCCTGCCGGTGGAGCTGGAGGAAGCCGCCCGCCTCGACGGGGCCGGCTACTGGCGGATCTACCGCTCGGTCATCATGCCGTTGTCCAAGCCGGTCATCTCGGCCATGGGGATCCTGACCTTCGTCAACGTGTGGAACAACCTGCTGCTGCCGCTGTTCGTGGTGTCCAACCCCAAGCTCATGACCATCCCCGTGGGCTTGGCCACCGTCCAGGGCTCCTTCGGTCAGCGCTACTCCGACATCCAGGCTTCCTCGCTGCTCGGGGCGCTGCCGCTGGTGATCCTCTTCCTCATCTTCCAGAAGCGCATCGTCGAAGGTGTCGCCGGCACCGGTCTGAAGGGCTGATCCACCTGTGAGCACCGGAAACCTGCACGGCGTCGTCGACCTCGACGTGGCGGGCGCGACCATCAGCCGACACCTGTACGGCCACTTCGCCGAGCACCTGGGCCGGTGCATCTACGAGGGGTTCTGGGTCGGGGAGGACTCCCCGATCCAGAACACCGCAGGGGTGCGCGACGACGTCGTGCAGGCCCTGAAGGAGATCAGCATCCCCAACCTGCGCTGGCCGGGGGGCTGCTTCGCCGACGAGTACCACTGGATGAACGGCGTCGGCCCGCGCGAGGAACGCCCCTCGATGGTCAACACCCACTGGGGCGACGTCGTCGAGGACAACTCCTTCGGCACCCACGAGTTCATGCAGCTCTGCGAGCTGCTGGGGGCCGAGCCCTACGTCTCGGGCAACGTGGGCTCCGGCACCGTCGCCGAGATGAGCGACTGGGTCGAGTACCTCACCCGCTCCGGCGACGCCCCGATGTCCCGGCTGCGCCGCGAGCACGGGCGCACCGAACCCTGGAAGGTCCCCTTCTGGGGCATCGGGAACGAGTCGTGGGGCTGCGGCGGCAACATGACCGCCGAGCAGTACACCCAGCTCGCCAGCCAGTTCTCGACCTACGCCCGCAACCACGACGGCAACGAGCTGTACCGCATCGCGGCCGGGCCGAACCGGGACGACTACCACTGGACCGAGACGCTGATGAAGTCGATCAGCACCCTCGGCGGGCCGGTCGAGGAACGCCACCACACGCGCTGGCAGGCCCTGTCGTTCCACTACTACACCCACGCCAGCGACGACTGGCAGCACAAGGGCTCGGCGACGGAGTTCGACGCCGAGGAGTACCACCGCACCATCCTCAACGCCTGGCGCATCGACGAGATCGTCCGCGGGCACGCGCGGGTCATGGACGCCTACGACCCCGAGGCCACCATCGGTCTCGTCTGCGACGAGTGGGGCACCTGGTGGGACGTGGAACCCGGCACCAACCCGGGGTTCCTGTTCCAGCAGAACACCCTGCGCGACGCGCTCGTCGCCGGTCTGCACTTCGACGTCTTCCACGCCAACGCCCGCCGGCTGGTCATGGCGAACATCGCCCAGACGGTCAACGTGCTGCAGGCGATGGTGCTGACCGACGGCGCGAAGATGGTCCTCACCCCGACCTACCACGTGTTCGCGATGAACGCCGGGCACCAGGACGCCACCAGCCACCCGGTGCAGGTCGTGAGCTCCGACGCCCGCTACCGCGGCGAGGTCGGCGAGTACGCGACGCTGACCACCTCGGTGAGTTCGCGGGAGGGCAGCGCGCTGGTCTCGCTGACCAACCTCGACGCCGAGGGCGGCGGCACCGTCCGGCTCGACCTGCGGGGACGTGACTGGCAGGTCGCGACCGCGAAGATCCTCGCAGCTCCTTCCCTGCAGGCGCACAACACGGTGCAGGACCCCTCCGCCGTGGCGCCCGTCGCCTTCGACGGCGCCCGCCGCGAGGGCGACACGCTCGTCGTCGACCTGCCCCCGCACTCCTTCGCGACGGTGGAACTCACCCTCGCCTGAGGATCGCGGGGAACACCCCTCGACGCGCTCGGGTGCGGCCGGACAGGTCGCACCCGAGCGCTCTCACGTCCGGCCCAGCCCGTGCGTCCGCAGCACCGTGTCGAGGACGTCGACGGGCATCCCCCGGCCGTCGTCGCGGGGCCAGTGCACGACGACCTCGTCGAAGCCCGCCGCCTCCAGGGCGGCCGCGAACCGCGGGTAGTCCCGGTAGGCCGCCTCCTCGTCCAGGCTCAGCAGCGCCATCGCCCGGACGCCCGCCGCACCGGGGACCTGCGCGAAGCGGGCAGCCGGGGCGGTGAACCGCTCGACGGTCTCCTCGGACCCCGGACGACGGTCGCCGTAGGTCACCCAGGTGTCCCCGACGGCGGCGGCGAAGCGCATCCCCCGCGGACCGGCCGCGGCCACCGTCAGCGGGATCGAGCCGGCCACCGGACCGGGGACGTTGCGGGCGTCGAGCGCCGTGTACCGCGCCCCCGCTACGTCGGTGGCCCGCTGCGCCAGGACCGTGCTCAGCAGCGTCGTCCACTCCTCGAAGCGCGACTGCCGCTGCGCGGGGGTGAGTTCCGCGACCCCCAGCACCGTGGCGTCGTGCCTCGCCGTCCCCGCCCCCACGCCGAGTTCGAGGCGCCCCCCGCTCAGCTGGTCGAGGGTCATCACCTCGTGCGCGAAGGTCACCGGGTGACGGAAGTTCGGGGAGGCGACGAGCGTGCCCAGCCGCACCGTGGTCGTGACCGTGGCGGCCGCCGCCAGCAACGGCACGGCGTTGTACCAGGGCCCGTCGCGCAGGGACTCCCAGGACAGGTGGTCGTAGCAGAACACCGTGCGCAACCCCACGGCCTCGACGGCGCGCGCGGTCTCGGTGAAGGCGGTGGGGTGCAGGTCGTTCAGGACCACGCAGGAGAGTTCGAGCACCCTCGCACCCTACGGAACCGGATCAGTCCAGGTCACCGACGGCGCGCGCCCGCGCCACGGCGGAGGCGGTGCTGTCCACGCCGTAGCGCTCGCGCAGCAGCGCCAGTTCGTGCGCGAGGTCCGGGAGCGCCAGCCCCACGGTGTGGGCGACCACCACGGCGGGCAACCCCCCGGCCACCAGACCCAGCACCCCGCTCGCTCAGCGCGGGGAGGTCGTCCACAGGTCCTCCTCCCCGAGCGCCGCGGGTGGCGACGCACGTCAGGATGCGCCGGCCGCGACGGGGTACGCCCACGTTCGGGGGATCCCCCCCGGGTTGGGCGCACTGCGGCTCCGCTGCGCAGCGGATCACTCACCCGCGGTCGCGGCGGAACCACCTCCGGCGACGCGGCGGAGGGGTGACCGGGGCCGCCACGACCGGAGCGGGTCGGGCGGCACGCCACGCCTCGAGCACGACGGACTCCTGGAGCAGCGCCACCACGACGAGGGGCCCGTCACTGGGTCGTCGGTAGAGCTCACGCACCCGGTCGTTGAACCCCTCGACCTCGGCCCGCACCAGCGACTCGGAGTGCAGCCGACCGAGGTCGCGCAGGATGTCCTCCCGCTCGCGACGCAGGGCCAGCGCGGGCGGGAGCATGGCGCTGACGTCGTAGCCCTCGCGGCGGGCCTTGTCCGCCGCCCACTCCTCGGCCGAGAAGTCGCGGTCCAGGCCGCGCAGCGGCGCTCCGGCCCCCGGGAGGTGGTCGAAGTCGCCACGTTCCTGCGCCTCGCGCACCTGGCGTTCGACCCAGTCCTCGAAGGACGTGCCGGGAGGTTTGCGTTCGCTCACCGCGCCACCCACCTCACCCGTCGTCGTGACCCGTCGTCGTGACCCGTCGCGAACCCTGGTCCCGAAAGTAGTCAGCGCTCCGCCACCGGTCAACGCGGAACGCCAGCGGTGATCCGCAGCGCCGGGGAAGACCGGCGGATCGACCCGGCGCGGCTCAGCGCGGGTCGCGGCGCCTGCGCGGGGCGTCGGAACGCAACCGGTCACGACCCGCGCGCTTCGCGGCGTAGAGGTTCCGGTCGGCCACGGCCAGCGCGTCGACCAGGGCGGACCCGCCACCGCCGACCGGGACGAGCCCGGCGCTGCAGGTGACGCGCAGGCCGACGGCGAGGACGCTCCAGTCATGCGAGCGCACGGCCTCCAGCAACCGGAGGACGGTGACGCGCGCGCGCCCCTGGTCATCGTCGTCGTCGTCGTCGTGGTCGTGGTCGTGGTCGTCGCGCAGCAGCAGCAGGAACTCCTCACCGCCCAGGCGGGCGGCGATCTCACCCGGCCCGCAGAACTGCTCCAGGTAGCGGGCGAACTGCTGCAGCACCTCGTCACCGACCTGGTGGGAGTGGGTGTCGTTGACGCGTTTGAAGTGGTCGAGGTCGAGCAGGGCGATCGCCCACCCCCGTCCACCGGACGCCGCCACCCGCGCCGGGACGACGTCCTCGACGTAGCGGCGGTTGAACAGCCCGGTGAGGTGGTCGCGTTCGGCCAGCCGCTGGTAGTGCTCGCCGGCGCGACGGGCCTCGGTCGTCGCGTAGATCGCGGCGAGGACCCGGGCCCGGTGGTGCTTCGCCGCCGAGACGCGCTCCATCGTGAGGTCGTAGAACCTGCGGTGCAGCCGGTAGGCGCCCTCGAAGTCACCGGTGGCCGCGGCCAGTTCGCACTGCTCGAGCACCAGGTCGGCCCCCACCTCGCCGAAGGAGAGGTCCGCGCACTTCTCGGCCGCGGCGGCCAGGCTCTGCGCCGCCTCGGCGAAGCGGCCGAGGTGGCGCAGGCACCGGGCGAGGTTGATGCGCAGGCTCGCGACGTCCCCGGCCTCCGTGATCAGGCGCGCGTCGCCGAGGGCGTCGCGCAGCACGGCCTCCGCGGAGTCCCACCGGCCCGCCCCCATGCGGACGTGCGCGACCGTGTCCCAGGCCGCGGCGCTCAGCGCCCGGCCCGTCCGCCGGGAGTGCTCCAGCAGCTCCGCCGCGAGGGCCGCGGCCTCGGCCTCCCGCCCCGCGCGGAGTTCCAGGTAGGCGAGGTTGTTCAGCGTCCGCAGCCGCAGGTTCTGGTCGCCCTGGGCCTCCGCCGCCCGCAGCAGCCCGGTGAACCGGGTGCGGGCCTCGTCGAAGTCGCCGAGGACCTCGTGGGTGATGCCGAGCCGGGACCGGTGGTCACCGTGCACCCACGCGGGAGCGTCGGCCGGGAGGCGCTCCACGCCCTGCACGGCGTGCTCGAGGGCGAGTCCGCCGTCGCCGAGGATCTCGTGCAGGGTCGAGAGCAACTGGTGGGCGCGGGCGGCGACGAACGCGTCTCCCGCCCCGTCGGCCCACGCGAGCGCGGCCTGCGCGACGACCCCGAGGCGCTCCGCGTCACCGCGGCGGCCCGCGGCGTCGGCGATGACGAGCTCCGCCTGCCACCCGAGCCCCGTCCGCTCCGGACCGGGGACGTGGTCGCGGACCTGGTGCAGGAGGAACCCCGCACGGCTCGCGGCGGCCTCGACGTCGTGGCCGACGAGGAACGCGACGTCGTGCAGGGCGGCCTGCAGCACCTCCGGGGACGGGGAGTCGACGATCACCGTGGTCGCTGGTCCGTCCACCGCCTGCCCCCTCCGCGCTCGACACCCTCCTCCTGGGTGTCGACCGACCGGGGGGCGGACTGAAGTGCGCGGCGGACGGGCGGGGACGTCACGTCACCCGGCGACGGCGGCGGCGGCCCACTCCGCGACCCGGCGGGCGCTCTCCTCCTCGGACAGGTCCTCGACGCGCGTCATGACCGACCACCGCACCCGGAACGGGTCGCGGACGCTGGCGAAGCGGTCGCCGGAGACGAAGTCGGTCGGGGGTTCGCGGATCGTCGCCCCGGCCGCCTCGGCGCGCGCCGCCACGGCGTCGACGTCGGCGCAGTGGAACCCGAGGGAGTAGCAGTCGTCGTCGCCGTCCGGAGCCGGGACGAGGTGGTGGTCGGGGTTCGGTTCCCCCAGCTGCAGGTGACCGCCGCCCAGGGCGAGCTCGGCGTGGACGACGACGCCACCCATCTCGGTCACGTCGACGACCCGCGCGCCGAAGACGTCGCGGTAGAACTCGACGGCCTCCCGGGCGCGCGCGATCGTCAGGAACGGGGTGATGCCGCTGAAACCGTGCGGGACCCCGTGGGTGGTGTGCTCGCCGTGCGCGGCCCGGCGACCGGTCGTTTCGCTCATGGTCGCGACGCTAGGCGCCGCCGCCCGGGTCGGGCTTGGAGATTCGCGCCAACCCCGGCGCCACGACCCCGGCGGTAGCGTGCGGACGTGACCGGAGCGGACCGCGGGATCCTCTACCCCGCGCGCCTGCCCCGCTTCACCCGGGTACCCGCCCCCGAGGCGGTGCGCGGGCTGGTGCGCTGGTTCTGGGTCCCGCAGTGGGACGTCGACGCCGGCCGGGTCTCCCGCCAGCACGTCGTGGCCTTCCCGGCCTGCAACCTCGTCGTGGACAGCCGCGACGGTGGTTTCGTCGGCCTCGCCGGGCCGACGACACGGCGTTCGCACCAGGACCTCAGCGGGAGCGGCTGGGCCGTCGGTGCGCAGCTGCTGCCGGCGGCGGTGCCCGCCTTCACCGACGACCCCACGGCGTTGCGCGACGCCTACCGGCGCCTCGACCTGCCCGACCTGCTGGCGGCCGTCCGGGACGCGACGTCGGGCCCGGCCGACGGTCTCCCCGCCCGGGGAGCCGCCGCGTTCGCCGACTGGCTCGCCGCCCACGTCGGGGAACCGTCCGCGGAGGCGTCACTGGCCAACGCGATGGCCGAGCTCATCGACTCCGACCCCGAGGTCCTCCGGGTGGAGGACCTCGCCCTCCGGCTCGCGACGTCACCGCGCACCCTGCAACGCCTCGCCCGCCGCTACGTCGGCCTCCCGCCCGCGGCGATGATCCGTCGCCGCCGGTTGCAGGAGGCCGCCGAGCGCGTCCGGAACGATCCCGGCGCCGACCTGGCCCGCATCGCCGCCGACCTCGGCTACGCCGACCACGCGCACCTGACCCACGACTTCCGCGCGGTCCTCGGCATGGCCCCCGGCGCGTACCGCCGCTCCGGGGCGACCTGACGTCCCGGGTCCGGCGCGAGCCGGGTACGTTCGCCGCATGCACGGCGAGGCGTTGCGCCCCGGGGAACGGGCCCGCGACGTGGGCGATCCCTACCGCTACGGCGTCTACCTGCGGCCCGACCCGCGGACGTGCCTGGCCGTGACGACCATCACCGCCCAGCTCCGGGCGCAGTACGGGTTCGTCTCGGCCGGGGCGTTCCCGCCGCACGCCACCCTGGTGGGCAGCCAGCACCTGGGCCGCGACGAGGACGCGGTCGTCACCGCCCTCGACGCCGCCCTGGCGGGCCGCCCCGGTTTCGACGTCCACAACCGCGGGGTGCGGCCCAGCGGGGTGGGTTTCGTCTACGACGTGCACCACCGCGCCGACGGGAGCCCGAACACCGAGTTCGTGGACCTCGCCGCCGCGGTCGACGCCGCCGTGGCGCCGTTGCGGCTGCCGATGAACTCCCCGCAGGTCCACGGCTTCGACCGCACCGGCTTCCTGGCCCACCTGTCCCTGGCCTCGCACGACCTCTACGAACGTCCCGACCTGCACGACGAGGTGGGCGAGTTCGTCACCGGTCTCGACGTCGAGGTACCGCAGGGTTTCCGGGGTCGCACCGTGACCCTGTACCGCACCGCCAGTTCCGACTGGAGCGGGCGGTGGTGGCGCAGCCTGGTGTGCGAACACCTGAAGACGTGGACCCTGGGATGAGACGGTCGCCGGGTGCGCGGACCTCGTTTCCCCGGGCAGACGGCAACCGTCACCCGGTGGCCGCGAACGTGCCGCGAACGGGTGATCGTTGACCGGGGAGGATGAACACCAGGTGCACGAGCTCGCCGACGGCGGGACGCCGACCGATCAGCTGGACATGACGATCACGGACGCCGTGCGGCTCTCAGCTCTCCCCGCCCGGGAGTCGACCTCCTTGTGGGAACTGGCCGAACCCGTCTGGGTCGTGGACGCGAGCACGACCTGCGCGGAACTCGACCGCCGCCTGCGGGCCGGCGCCGCGCACGAGCACACCAGCGTCGTGGTCCTCGACCGGGTGGCCGAACAGGTCGGGACGATCCAGCGCCAGCGGTTCGAACACGCCCTCGGCGGGCCCTTCGGGTTCGGGCGGGCCCTGCTGGCCCGCCGGACCGTGGCCGAGGTCACCGACTTCGACGCCCGTGTCCTGCCCGCGGACGCCGGCGTCGGCGCGGGCCTGGAGGTCGTGCTCGAACGTCCCGCCCACCGCCGCAACGACGACCTGACGGTCCGCCGGAGCGCAGCCGACGGGACGGTGCAGTGGAAGGCGCTCCCGGTCGCGGTCCTCATGGAGGCCGCGGCCGGACGGATGGCCTGGCACGCCAGCCGGGACCCGTTGACCGGACTGGTCAACCGCGGCGCGTTCTTCGCCCAGCTGGAGCGCCTCATCGCCGGCGCGGCCGAGGTGGTCGATGCCGTACCGACCCGGGTCGGGGTCGTCTTCATCGACCTCGACCGGCTGAAGACCGTCAACGACACCTTGGGGCACAACGCGGGCGACGCCCTCATCCGCTCGGTGGCGAAGAGACTGCGGGCCGAGGCCCGACCCCAGGACGTCGTGGCCCGCCTCGGCGGTGACGAGTTCGTCATCGCCTGTCTCGTGCAGGCCCACGACGAGGAGAGCGCCGGCCGGGCCCTGCACGCGATCGCCACCCGCCACCTGGAGGCGGTGCGTCGCCCCGACCCCGACCTCGATCCTCGCGCCCGCAGCACCGCCAGCCTCGGTGCGGCCCTGTCGGTCCCGCTGCCACGAGCCGTCGGCGCCGACACGCTGGTCCGCGAGGCGGACATGGCCATGTACAGCGCCAAGCAGGCCGGCGGTGACCGCATCACCATGACCTCCACCGTCGGCGACGACCTCGCCGTGGGCGGGGTGACGCCGGTCCTGTCCCTGCAGCAGGCCCTCCAGCGCGGAGAACTCGAGCTGCACTACCAGCCGATCGTCGACGCCCAGACGCGACACCTGCTCAGCGCCGAGGCCCTCGTGCGCTGGCGGCACCCCGACCGTGGGCTGCTGGGCGCCGACCAGGTCCTGCAGCGTGCCCACGCCGAGCGCCTCGAGGTGTCCCTGGACCGGTGGGTGATGCGCACCGCCCTGGACCAGCTCGCCGCCTGGCTGCGGGAGCGGGAGCGGACCCGAGCCCAGACCCCACCCCTCGTGAACGTCAACGTGTCCCCCGCGTCCCTGTCCACTCCCGACTTCGCCGAGAGCATCCTGGACGCGGTCGCCCGCTCGGGGTGCAGTCCTGAGCACCTGCGCCTGGAGCTGCCGGAGACGGCGTCGCTCTCCACCCTCGAGATCGCGGCCCCCCAGTTGCGCACCCTGGCCGGCACCGGTGTGGCGCTGGTCATCGACGACATGGGAGCGGGGGCCTCCAGCCTGCGCAACCTCTCTGCGATCCCCGTCTCGGGCATGAAGATCGACCGGTCCTTCGTCCACGGCATGCTGCAGCGGGACAGCGACCGCGCGGTCGTGCAGATGCTGACCAACCTCGCGGTCGGCCTCGGTCTGAGGATCACCGCGGAAGGGGTGGAGACCGCGGAGCAGGAAGCCGAGTTGCGGCGTCTGGGGGTGATGGCCCTGCAGGGCTACCACGTGGCCCGACCCGCACCCGCACCCGAACTCCGGTGGTCCTGAGCGGAGCCCGCGGGGCGGGACCGGGCACACAGGATCTGCGTAGCGTTCACCGAGGGGTTGTTCGGCGTCAGCTGTGGATTGGCCCAGCACGGGAAGGGTTCGGGGCATCCGGAGTGCACCGCAGCCACCCGCCTCGTGAGGATCCCCGTGACCACGTTCCCCCTCGTCAGCACCCCCGCCGGCGGCCTGGGCCGCCGCAGCGTCCTCGCCGGCGCAGCCGCCGGCACCGGCCTGCTCGTGGCCGGTCAGCACAGCGCGTCCGCGACCCAGAGCCCCGGCCGGGCGACGAAGTCCTTCGCCTCACGCCTGGGCAACCCCTTCACCCTCGGCGTCGCCTCCGGGGAACCCACGCCCGACGGCATCGTCCTGTGGACGCGACTGGCGCCCTACCCCTACGCCGAGGACGGGCGGGGCGGCATGCCGGACCGCGACGTCCCCGTCGAGTGGGAACTCGCCGAGGACGACGCGTTCCGCCGCATCGTGCGCAGCGGCCGGACGGTCGCCCCGTCCCAGCTCGGGCACAGCGTCCACGTCGAGGTCGACCGTCTGCCCTCCGGACGGGAGTTCTTCTACCGCTTCCGCCTCGCGGGTCCCGGCGGGGAGGTCTCCCCGGTCGGCCTGACCCGCACCGCGCCCGCCCGGAACTCATGGGGCACACCGCTGACCATGGCGTTCGCGTCCTGCGCGCAGTACGAACACGGCTGGTTCACCGCCTACCGCCGCCTGGCCGAGGAACAGCCGGACGTGGTCGTCTTCCTCGGGGACTACATCTACGAGTACCAGGCGGACACCTACGTCTCGCCGTCGGGCAGCAACGTGCGCGACCACATGGGCCCGGAGACCGTGTCGCTGGCCAACTACCGCCAGCGCCACGCCCAGTACAAGGCGGACCCGGACCTGCAGGCCGCGCACGCGGTGGCGCCGTGGATCGTCACCTGGGACGACCACGAGGTGGAGAACAACTACGCCGCACTCGTCGCCGAGGAACAGGTCCCGGTGCCGACGCTCGAGGAGTTCACGGCCCGCCGGGCCGCGGCCTACCAGGCCTACTACGAGAACATGCCGTTGCGCGCCGACGCCCGCCCCACCGGGGCCGACATGCAGTTGTACCGCCGTCTCACCTGGGGACGGCTGGCGAACTTCCACGTGCTCGACACCCGCCAGTTCCGCGACGACCAGTCCGGTGGGGACAGCTTCCCCACCGCCGGCCCGGAACGCGACGAACCCCAGCGCACCATCATAGGCGAGGAGCAGGAGGCGTGGCTGCTCGACGGTCTCGAACGCTCCGGCGCGACGTGGGACGTCATCGCCCAGCAGGTCATGTTCCACGAGCACGACTACGTCCCGGGTGTCGACCGGGGTTTCAACCCCGACTCCTGGGACGGGTACACCGCCAACCGCCAGCGTCTGCTGGACGAGTTCGCCGAACGCGGGGTGGAGAACCCCGTCGTCCTCTCCGGCGACGTGCACAAGCACTACGCGGCGGACCTCTCCCGGGTCGCCACCGACCCGGGCTCCGCTCCCGTGGGCGTCGAACTGGTCGCCACCTCGATCACGTCCGGGGGTGACGGGGGTGACGACTACGCGACCCGCGACAGCGAACTGGCCGACAACCCCGACCTGAAGCTCGCCAACAACCAGCGCGGCTACGTCGTCGCTCGCCTGGACCGGCACGAGATGCGCGCCGAGTTCCGGGTGCTCGACCGGGTGTCGCAGCCGGGTGCCGCGGCGGGCACCCGCGCGACCTTCGTCGTCGAGGCCGGGCACCCCGGGCTGCAGGAGGCCTGAGCGCCGCCGGCGGGGCGGTGTCGTCGAGGCGCCGCCCCGCCGGCGACACCGCTCCCCGGGGCGACGGGCGGACTACCGACCGCGGGTCGACAGCTGACAGCTCGGTCACAGCAGCAGCGTCGAGGCCGGGCCGCTCACCACGACCGAGGTGCTGCTGCTGCCGCCGGTCGAACGGTTCACACCGGCTGGGTCCCGACCGGCTCGACGACCTCACCGAGCAGCGCAGCCAGCGCTGCAGCGCTCGCCGCCGACAGCGGGGCGAAGAACTCCCGCATCCGGCTGCGCACCAGGACCGCGTACTCGTCGATGGCCCGTTCGCCCGCCGAGGTCAGAGACAGGACGACCTTCCGCCCGTCGACGTGGTAGCGCCGGCGGACCAGGAACTCCTCGGCCTCGAGGCGCTTCGCGATGAGAGTCACGCACGACTGCGGCACCAGCACGCGCCGGGCGAGCTCCCCTGCGCTCAGTTCGCCGACGATCCGCAGGAGGTACATCGCCCGGAGGTCACTCGCCTGCAAACCGACCTGCACAGCAACCTCATCGAGGAGGTCCAGGAGGCTCAGACCTGCCTGCAGGGTGAGGTGACCGACCTCCGAACCCGTGAGGGGCGACCGGGCGATGACGTCGTGCCCCTCGTGCACGCCCGGCAGTCGGTTCCCGTACGCCCAGGCGACAGGAGCCACTGTTCGACCGTTGTTCGAGAGTCCATCGGACAGAGCGGTGGTGGCGGCCATGAACCTCTCCTCGGTCGCGGACCTCAGACCCTTTGAGACGTGAAACATCCAGATGTGACCGGATCAGCATCCAGACGTGGTCCGGCCCCCTCGTGCGGCGGCGGAACAGGGCACACGTCGGGGGCTCTGGACGCGGCATCCCCGGAAGGTGTCCACGCTCACCCCGGTCCAGGGCTCGCCCGGACGCAGCAGTACAGGTCGTGGTGGATCGCGCCGATTCCTTCAGTGCTGAAAGAACCAGGGCTGTTCCGACCCGGTGATCGCCCTCGACCACACACAGCTCCGGAGGGACCCAGATGTTCGCTCGGCAGGCGACGAGAACCGTCACCTCGTTGACCCATCAGCTCGCCGAAGCCGGAGCGGACCTCGACGCGATGACCGGGGTCGTCGCGTCGCTGGAGAAGGCGCGAACTCCTGAGGACGCGATCCGCATCGCCCTGGAGACCGTCCGCGGCCACTTCGGCTGGGCATACGGCTCCTTCTGGCGCTTGGACCGCACCGCGAGGGTGCTGCGGTTCGCCCAGGACAGCGGAGTGGCCGGGGCGGAGTTCCGCCGGGTGACTCTCGAGGCCACCTTCGCGGAGGGGGTCGGCCTGTCTGGACGCGCCTGGCGCCAGCGTGACCTGGTCTTCGTCGCCGACCTCTCCGAGCTCAGCGACTGCGTGCGCGCCCCGGTGGCTCAACGAGACGGCATCCGGGCCGGCATCAGCTTCCCGATCCTGCGGGACGGGCACGTCGTGGGCACCATGGACTTCTTCACGACCGAGCAGATCACCCCCTCCGCAGGGCGGATGGCCGTCCTGCGCAGCGTCGCCACGCTCATCTCCGTCGCAGTGGCCCGGCTGGACGAAGCCGTGCGCCAGGAGAAGGCGGCCCAGGACGTCGCGGCCGTGTCCACCCTCATCCGCGAACTGACCTCCGCCGCCAGCGAGCAGGACGCGCTGCAGGTGGCCCTCGACACCATCCGTCGCGAATTCGACTGGCAGTACGGGTCGTTCTGGCGCCTTGACGAGAGCGCACCACCCGCCCAGCAGGTGCTGCGCTTCGAACGGGAGTCGGGCGACGCGGGCACGGAGTTCCGGCAGGTGACCCTCTCCGCCTCCTTCGCCAAGGGCGTGGGTCTGTCCGGACGCGCCTGGGCGAAGCAGGACCTCCTCTTCGTGGAGGACCTCGGGGAGATGACCGACTGCGTCCGCGCGCCCGTGGCCCAGCGTGCCGGGGTGAAGTCAGGCGTCTGCCTGCCCATCGCGGTCGGCGGTCGGGTGGTCGGCACCATGGACTTCTTCGCGACCAGAACCCTGGTGATGTCCGAGAGCCGCGAGAGCGCTCTGCGCAACACCGCGTTCCTCATCGGTCAGGCGATGGAACGCTTCGCCGCTGCCGACCGCCTCACCACGGCCGGCACCGATCTGCTGTCCTCGATCGAAGAGGTGGAGCGCAACGTGGTCACGGCTTCAGGGGTCGCCGCCCACGGCGAAGCCCTGGCCGCGGAGGCCAACGTCGAGGTAGCCGCCCTGCAGCAGGCCAGCAACGAGATCAACGAGGTGGTCCGGGCGATCCAGGCCATCGCCGCGCAGACGAAACTGCTCGCACTCAACGCGACCATCGAGGCGGCCCGAGCCGGTGAGGCCGGACGCGGTTTCGCCATCGTCGCCGAGGAGGTCAAGGAACTGTCCGGGGAGACCGAACGGGCAACGGCCAGCGTCAGCAGCAAGGTGGCCAGCATCCAGGACCGGGTCGAGGCGGTCACCGCGTCGCTGACTCAGATCCACGCCGCGGTCGGAGCCATCAACCAGACCCAGTCCGTCATCGGAGGAGTGGTGACGGAGCAGTTCGCCGTCACTCGCGACATCCTGTCGTGAACGTCATCGGACCGAACGACGAGAGCACCACCCTCGTCTCCGCTGATTTCGTCACCGCCGAGGGCGTGTTCTGCAGTGTCCCCGAGGCGTACGCGAGGTAGTCGGTCAACTCCACAGCGTGCAGGTAGCGAGCATGATCGTGCGCCGACGTCCGCGGGCGGGTAGACAAGCGGGATGGTCGACGCCCACGAAGAGATCGAAGTGAAGTACGAGTTCGCCCCCGACGCCGAGCTGCCGCCGCTGGCGGCCCTGCTGCCCGAGGTCGACGCGACCGGGCTGCGCGTCGGTGACCGCGGCGAGTTCGTCCTCGACGCCGTCTACTTCGACACCCCCGACCTGCGCCTCTCCGGGGCGAGGACGACGCTGCGCCGGCGCACCGGCGGCGTCGACGCCGGGTGGCACCTGAAGACCCCCGGCGACGACGGCGCCCGCCTCGAACGCCGGGTACCGCTGGGACGCGCGGTCCGCACCGTCCCCGTCGCGCTGCGCCGCCTCGTCGAGGCCCTCACCGCGGGGCAGGCGCTCGTACCGGTGGTCCGGCTGTCCACGCACCGGAGCGTGCAGACGGTCCTCGACGCGAGTGGTCGACGGTTGCTGGAACTCGCCGACGACCGGGTCGAGGCCCACCGGCTGCTGCCGGCCGGGGGTTCCGGAGAGCCGGGTGCGGGGCAGACGTGGCGCGAGGTGGAACTGGAACTCCTCGACGGCGACCGTGCGGTCTTCGACGCCGTCGACGCCGCGCTGCGTGCGGCCGGTCTGGTCGTCTCGACGAGTCCCTCGAAGGTCGGGCGCGTCCTGGCGGGAGGGCCGCCAGAACCCGCGGCCGACGACCACACCACCGACACCGACCCTGGCACCGAGGCCGACGCCGACGCCGAAACCGCGGAGGTCGTCCCCGTCGAGGTGACCACGCCGTCCGCCGCGATCCCGGCGGAACCCCGGACGTTGTCCCGCGGCACGACCCCTCGGCGCAAGGAGCTGTCGACGGCGTCGAGCGCGGGCGACGTGCTCTTCCTGCACCTGCGCGAACAGGTCCAGCAGGTCTTCGACCAGGACGCCCGCGTCCGGGCCGACGACGCCGACAGCGTGCACAAGATGCGGGTCGCCACCCGACGCCTGCGCAGCGCGCTCCGCACGTTCCAGCCCTTGCTGGGCGCACCGACGAAACCGTTGCGGGACGAGTTGCGCTGGCTCGCCGCCGAGCTGGGGCGGGCGCGCGACGCGGAGGTCCTGCGCGACCGCCTGGTGCAGGCGGTCGCGTCGTTGGACGTCGCCCCCGAGGACCAGCCGGACGACCCCGCGGCGACGGGGGCCGTGCCGCAGCGGGTGGCCGAGCAGCTGGGGTCGGACTACCGCCGGGCCCACGACCAGGTGCTCCTGGAACTGGACTCCGAGCGCTACCAACGCCTGCTGGACACCCTCCAGGAGTTCGTCGAGCACCCGGCGACGAGCCCGAAGGCCCGTCGCCCCGCCGGGCGGGAACTCCCGAAGCGCGTCGCCCGGACGTACCGCACGCTGGCGGGGCTGGTGGCCGCCGCACAGGACGCCCCCGCCGGTCGCGAACGGGACGAGCTGTTCCACGAGGCCCGCAAGGCCGCGAAGCAGGTGCGCTACGCCGCCGAGGCGGTCGCCGTCGTGTTCGGGAAGGACGCCAAGCGGTTCGCCGCGGCGACGACCGCGGTGCAGGAGGTCCTCGGTGAGCACCAGGACTCCGTCGTCACCCGTGAGCGGTTGGCCGACCTGGCCGCTCGGGCGGAGCCCGAGGTGGCCTTCGCTTACGGACGCCTGTTCGCGCAGGAGGAGACCCACGCCCGGCTCAGCGAGTCCGACGTCGACGACGCCTGGGACGCGCTGCAGGCCAAGCGCCTCCACCGCTGGCTGCGGTGACCGGACGCGCGCCGGGTCGGGTCGGCGTCGGAAGACGCTGACCCGGCCCTCCAGTTCCCGCGCCGTGTCGGCGACCTCGTTCGCGGTCGCGGTCGCGCACTGCCTCCACCAGCGGCAGGAACGGACTGGAGACCGGAGCCGCGGCGATCCGAACGATCGCGGTGGGCGTTGCTGCGGTACTGGCATGATCGGGCAGTGACCGCAGGGGATGGGGACCGGCCGCAGACCGACCTGGCCGTCCGACGGGTGAGTGACGTGCTCCCCGCCCACCTGCCCTCCCGGCTGCCGTCCGAGGTCCCCTCACCGGACCGACCCGACGAGGTCTTCGACCGCTACGCCCGTCTGGTCCGCACCACGCTGGGTGTCCCCGTGGCCCTGGTCAGCCTGGTCAGCACCGAAGGGCAGGTCTTCCCCGGGGCCGAAGGGCTGCCCGCCCCCTGGCAGCAGGCACGCTGCACCGGGCTGTCGCACTCCTTCTGCCAGTACGTGGTGGCCCACGACGCCCCCCTGGTGGTCCGGGACGCCCGCCAGGACCCGGTCCTGGCCGACAACCCCGCCATCGACGACCTCGGGGTCATCGCCTACGCCGGCTTCCCCCTCCACGACCCCGACGGTGTCCCCGTCGGGTCGCTGTGCGCCATCGACACCCAGCCCCGGGACTGGACCCGGCACGAGCTGGACGTCCTGGCCGACCTCGCCACCACCGCCACCCGGGAGCTGACCCTGCGCCGGGCGGCCGTCCAGGTCACCACGTCCCAGCACGCCGAGCGCGCCGCTGCCGAGCACGTCACCCAGATCAGCGAATCCATGGCCATCGGCTACCTGCTGATGGACCACGAGTGGCGGATCAGCTACGTCAACACCCAGGGACGACGGGTCCTCGGGGCCGCCGGGGACGACCTGACCGGTCAGGTGCTGTGGGAGCTGTTCCCCGCCACCGTCGGCACCCTCTACGAGACCAACTACCGCCTGGCCGTGCAGACCGGTCAGGTGGTCTCCTTCGACGCCTACTACCCCGCCCCGCTGAACACCTGGTTCGAGATCCGCGCCACCCCCACCACCGGTCCCGGAGGTGCGGGACTCGCGCTGTACTTCCTGGACATCACCGCCCGCCACGAGGCCGAGGCCGCCGCCCGGCGCTCTAGTGAGCAGCTGTCGGCGCTCGGACGGATCGCCCTGGCCCTGGCCCAGGCCGACGACATCGACGACCTGGTCACCACCGTGGCCGAGCAGGGCTTGAGCGCCCTGGGGGCCGATGGGGGATCGGTGGCCGTCTTCGACCCCGAGGACGCCGACCAGCTGCTGTCGTACATCAGCGCCAGCCTCGGTGAAGGCACCCGCGCGGACTTCGGCCGTCTCCCGCTGTCGGCCGACCTGCCCGTGACGGTGGCCGCCCGGACCGGACAGCGGGTGCTGCTGGCCGACGAGGCGGCGTGCGCGGCGATGTCCCCGCTCGTGGTCAGGGCCAACGCCACCACCGGCTGCCAGGCCTGGGCCTCCATCCCGCTGCACGCCGACGGGCGGGTCATCGGCGTGCTGACGGCCGGCTGGCGACGACCGCAGACCTTCCCCGCCGAGCAGCGGGACCTGCTGGACACCTTCGCCGCCCAGTGCGCCCAGGCCCTGCAGCGGTTGCGGTCCCGGGACGCCGAACGGGCCTCCGCCGAATCCGCCCGCGTCTCGGCCGCACGTCAGGCGGCGCTGGTGTCCATCGCCCACGCCCTGGCCGGCGCCCAGGACCAGGAAGCGGTGCTGGCCGTCCTGGGCGAACAGGGCCGTGAACTCCTGCAGGCCAACGGCTGCGGGCTGTGCCTGCGCGAGGACGACGGCATCCACGTCGCCACCTTCCTCAGCGACAGCTACTCCGAGGTCCGCACCACCGTCCAGCGGGTCCCGGCCGACTTCCCCCTCCCGGCGATCCGCAGCGCGGCCACCGGGGTCAGCTACTTCCTGGCCGACCGGGGCGAGACCGAGGCGGCCTTCCCCGGTTCGGCGCAGATCCACGCCGACGCCGGGGTGCAGGCCTCCGCGGCGGTGCCGCTGGTCGCCCGGGGGCACCTGCTGGGGTGCCTGTCGGTGGGTTTCGCCACCGAACGCACCTGGACCGAGCCGGAGCAGGGCCTGCTGGAGGCGTTCGCGGCCCTGACCGCGCAGGCGCTCGAACGCATCAGCGCCCACGAGGCCGAGAGCGCCGCCAGCACCGAGGTCGCCCGCTTCTCCGAGACGCTGCAGCGGTCCTTGCTGACCAGCCCGCCCGAGCCGGACCACCTGCACATCGCGGTGCGCTACTCCCCCGCCGCCGAGGAAGCCCAGGTCGGGGGGGACTGGTACGACGCGTTCATCACCACCGACGGCAACACCAGCCTGGTCATCGGCGACGTCACCGGCCACGACCGCGTCGCCGCCGCGGCCATGGGGCAGCTGCGCAACCTGCTGCGCGGCATCGGCTACGCCGTCGGCGACCCGCCTGCGGCGATCCTCACCATCCTCGACCACGCCGCCCACGACCTCGGGGTGGACACCACCGCGACGGTGGTCCTGGCCCGCATCGAGCAGGTCCCGCAGCAGGGACGCACCGGGACCCGGCTGCTGCGCTGGTCCAACGCCGGCCACCTGCCCCCGCTCCTGATCGACCCCGAGGGTGCGGTGAGCTTCCTGGAGACCCCGGCGGACCTGATGCTCGGGGTGGCGCCGGAGACCGCCCGCCACGACCACCAGGTTCTGCTGGCGCCGGGTTCGACGGTGCTGCTCTGCACCGACGGTCTCGTCGAGCGGCGCGGCGCCACCCTGCAGGCCGGGCTGGACTGGCTGGCCGGCAGCGTCGCCGAGCTGGCTCACCTCAGCGTCGATGAGCTGTGCGACGAACTGCTGGCCCGGGTCGGGGACCAGGTCGAGGACGACGTGGCCCTGCTCGCGGTGCGCGTCCACCCCGAGGACCGGCCGCGGCCGGTGGAGGCCGGGCCGAGGTGCGACCCGCGCGAAACCCCCACCGTGGACAGCGCCGACCCTGAGGAGACGGGGCCGTCCTCGGAGGACTCGGGTGAGCACCGCCGCCGAGCTGTGCTGGTGCTGGATCCTGAACCGGCCGCCGTCGGGCAGGCGCGGACCTTCGTCCACGACTACTGCTGCAGCCTGGCGGAGTGCGGAGACCTGTGCGACACCCTGACCCTGCTGGTCAGCGAGGTGGTGACCAACGCCTTCCTGCACGGGCGCAGTCAGGTCCGGCTGCTGGTCGAGGCCACCTCGCGGAGGGTGCGGGTCGAGGTCAGTGACGACAACTCTCGCCACCCGGTGCTGACCGTCAGCGATCCCGATGCACTGGACGGCCGCGGGTTGGCGATGATCGACATGCTGGCCACCGCGTGGGGCGTGCGCGACGAGGAGGTCGGCAAGACGGTGTGGGTCGAGCTGTCCGCCGACTGACGACCAGCCTCGGACCACTGCACCTGAGTGGGTCCGCCCCTGCGTCGGTCGACCCTCGTGGGTAGCGACGGGCCCGGCTGACCCGCGGTGTCGCGGCGGGGTCAGTAGCGGAAGACGCTGACCAGACCCTCCAGTTCCCGCGCCGTGTCGGCCACCTCGTTCGCGGTCCTGGCGGTGTCGCCTGCACTTCGGGTCGCCTCGGCGGCGGACGCCGCCATGCCGGAGACGTTCGCGGCGATCTCCTGGGACCCGCTGGACACCTCGGTGACGTTGCGGACCATCTCCGAGGTGGTGGCCGACTGCTCCTCCACGGCCGCGGCGATGGTGGCCTGCAACGCGTCGATGCGGGCGATGACCTCACCGATGTCGGCGATGGCGGCCGCGGCGGCGACGGCGTCGGTCTGCGTGGCCCCGACCCGGCTGGTGATGTCCTCGGTGGCACGGGCGGTCTGCTGGGCCAGTTCCTTGACCTCCCCGGCGACGACCGCGAAACCCTTTCCGGCGTCGCCGGCCCGGGCCGCTTCGATGGTGGCGTTGAGGGCGAGCAGGTTCGTCTGCTCGGCGATCGAGGTGATGAGCTTGACGACGTCGCCGATCTCCCGGGAGGAGGCGGAGAGGCGGTCCAACGTCGCGGAGGCCTCGCTCGCGGAGGCGACCGCAGCCGCGGCCACGGAGGACGCCTCGGCGGTCGAGGCCGCGATCTCGCGGATGGCCGCACTCATCTCGTCGCCCGCGGCGGCCACGGTGCCGATGTTGGCGGAGATCTCCTCCGTCGCAGCGGAGACGACCTGGGACTGGTCAGCCGACTGCTCCGCGCCCACGGAGAGCTGGGTGGACACCTGCGTCAGCTGCCCGGCGTAGGCGGCCAGCTGACCGGCGCTCCCGGTGATCTGCTGCATGGCGCCGCGGAAGCGGACGGTGGAGTGGTCGAGGGCGCGGGCCATGGTCCCGATCTCGTCGCGGCTGGACAGGTCGACCGTGGCCCCGAGGTCGCCGTCCGCGACCCGAGTGAGGACGTCGGTGACCCGCTGCAGCGGGGAGACGATGCTGCGGCGGACGACGAGGGCGGCCCCGACCGCGACGGCCAGGCTGACCAGCAGCAGCGTCAGGACGACGAGCTGACCGTGACGCACCGTGGCGGCGAAGTCCTGCCCAGCGGCGAGGGCGGTGCTCGCCCGCTCCGTCTCCTCGCTCAGCGCGGCCTCGTAGGCCTTGCGAGCGTCGCGGTTGGCCCCGAATGAGGCGGTGACCGCCGCGTCCCGGTCGGTGCCGGCGAGGGTGTACTCCGCGCTCAGGGCCCCGAACCAGGCGTCGACGTCCTTCTGGACGGTGTCGAGGGTCGCTCGCTCCGCCGCGCTGTCGGCGGCTGCGCGCGACGTGGCGATCGCGGCGTCGAAACCCTTCTGGCGTCCCAGGCTCTCGTCGACGTACTTCTGGTCGGCGGTGATGAAGAAGCCCCGCTCGTCGGTGGCCGCCGACTTCGCCGCCAGGGCGGCCTGCTGCAGACCGGTGATGTAGGGGACGGCACGGCCCACCTCGCGCTGGCGTTGCGTCTGCAGGCTCTGCATCACCGACAGGCTGACCAGACCGACGACGAGGGCCGCGACGGCGACCAGCGCCGTGGCCGCCAGCAGCCGGGTCCCCACGCGGCGGTTGGCGAGCCAGCCGCCCGCTTCACCGACACCCGCTCGATCCGAAAGCACCTGCTGCTGACCCATGTTGACGTCGCCACCCTTCGAACGCCGACCGGTTCAGCGTTGCACCACTGCACATCGACGGTGATCCGGGCCGCGCGAGCCGCTGAGACGGAGTTCACGGGGAGTTCACCTTCACGGGACGCGAACGGCCTCGCGTGCCCCACCCGGCTCCTCGGTGACCCTCCGTGCGTCCTTCGCACGGTTCGTCACACCCGATGGGCCGGAAGGGTGATTCAGGAACCGTGTCCCGGGAACGGGAACCGGCCGGGGTGCGGAGCCGCCGCACCGGCGACAGCGTGTCGGTCACCAGGCCGCCCCCAGGGCAGCCCCGCCCCCGCTCCCGCTCCCGCTCCCGACCTGAGGAGGGACACCTGTGCTCACGGTCCTCACGTGCGTCGCACTGGTCGCCGCTGCGGTCTGCGCCGCCATCCGCATGGAGGCGGTGTGGTTGACGCCGCCCGCGTCCCCCGACGCACGACGCCCGCGGGACATGGTCCCCGTGTCCCCCGGCGGGCAGGTCTGAGCCCTCCTACGGGCCCGCTGTCGTGCTTCGAGTTGCGAACGCGTCAGTGAGGGCCAGCATCGTCCTCAGCACGACCGGCGAGGCGATCGACCGGCGCACGGCCACGGAACACGTTTCCGAGGTGGAGCGCCACGGCCAGCCGGAACGACACCGGGTCCAGACCGAGGGCTCACGCACTGCTCCACGACCCGGGGCGGACGTCTCGGGAAAACGGCCCGGAAGGAAACACCCATGAACCGCGACTACACCCCCGACACCCTGTTCAACGCCACCGTCACCGGCAGCGACGGGGACAAGATCGGCAAGGTCGACGAGGTCTACCTCGACAACCGCAGCGGCGACCCGGAGTGGATCTCCGTGAAGACCGGGCTCTTCGGTTCGAACGTCTCCCTGCTGCCGTTGGCCCAGGCCACCGTGTCCGGCGACACCGTCACCGTTCCCTTCGACAAGGCCATGGTGAAGAACGCCCCCCACCACGACCCGGGTGCGGAACTCAGCGAGACCGACGAGGCCGACCTCTACCGCTACTACGGAATGAACGACACCTACGGGTCCGTCGGCGACACCTCGGACGCGAACACCCGCACGGGTGAGTACGCGACGGGCGAGTACACCTCGACCGACCGCGAGAGCACCCTCGGGACCACCGGGCAGACGACGGGCGGCACCGCGGGGACGACGCAGGAGTTCACCGAGGGCTCGGGCCGCGGACACGACACGTCCGGCCCCGACACCGACAACGCGATGACGCGCTCCAAGGAAGAACTCCGCGTCGGCACCGAGACCCGCGAAGCGGGCCGGGCACGCCTGCGCAAGTACATCACCACCGAGAACGTCTCCCGCACCGTGCCGGTCTCGCACGAAGAGGTCGTCGTCACCCGGGAACCCATCACCGAGGCGAACCGCGGCGCGGCCCTCTCCGGTGGCGACCTCACCGAGGAGGAGCACGAAGTCGTCCTCACCGAGGAGCGCGCCATCGCCGAGAAGGACGTCGTCCCCGTCGAGCGCGTCCAGGTCGGCACCAAGACCGTCGAGAGCACCGAGACCGTCCAGGCGGAGCTGCGCGAGGAGCAGATCGACCTCGACGCCGACAGCACCGTCAAGACCGGCACCACGGGGAAGCACGACCCCCGCGACTGACCCGGACCGCCTCGCACCGACCTCGACGTCAGGACACACGATGGAGAACCCGAACTCGGCCCAGGAGGGTTTCCTCGCCGGAAACCCCTCCGCCGCAGCTGATGTCGGCGCCGAGGTCGGTGCGGAAGTGGTGCTGCACCAGGAACGACTGAGCATCACCACCCGACGGGTCCCGGTCGAGAAGGTGCGCTTCACGAAGCGGATCGTCACGACCACGCGAACCATCGAGGTCCCCGTCCGGGTGGAGCAGCTCGTGGTCACCCACGAGCCCCTGTCGGACGAGTTCCCCGTCACGGACGGCGAGGTCTCCCCGGAACTCGTCATCGTCCTGCACGAGGAGGTTCCCGAGGTCACCCTCAGGGTCGTCCCCGTCGAACGGGTCTGGGTGGCGGTCAGGACCGCGACCCGGGACGAGGTGGTCGCGGTGGAACTCGCCACCGAGGTGGTCGACGTCACCCGTACGTGACACGCTCGTTGGAACAGCACGCTGGAGAACACCGGCGCCCCGGACGACACCGTCCGGGGCGCCGTTCGCATTCCGGACACCTCTCCGGGAAACCCTGACGAGGAGCCACAGATGAGCACACCGAGCAGCGACGGCGCTCACGCCGCCACGGGTGGCCACGACGACCACCACGGGCGGCCCCGGGTCCACGACGACGCACCCCAGGTGATCCACCGCAAGGACGACAGGGCGGGTACCGACACGTCGCGCACCCCCATGGACCGCACCTCGGTGCTCAACCGGGAGAAGAACGCCCACGGCGGCATCAAGGTCGGTTCGGCGTTCTTCGGCTGGCTGACCGCGACCGGGACGGCTGTCCTGCTGACCGCCCTGATCGCAGCGACCGGAACGGCCGTCGGGCTGCCCGGTTCCGGTGACCTGGGGCGCGCGGTGTCGCAGGCGGCGGACTCCGCCACCACGAATGCCGCGACCATCGGCATCGCCGGTGCCGTGGCCGTCCTGGTCGTCCTGCTGGTCGCGTACTTCTGCGGCGGGTACGTCGCAGGACGCATGGCCCGCTTCGACGGGGTCAAGCAGGGTTTCGCGGTCTGGGCCTGGGCCGTGGTCATCGCCGTGGTGGTCGCCGTCCTGGCTGCCGTCGCGGGTGACAAGTACGACGTCCTGGGGCGGCTGAACAGCTTCCCCCGCATCCCGATCGACTCCGGGTCGCTCACCGCCGGGGCCGTCATCACCGTCGTCGCCGCAGCGGTCGTCGCGCTGGTCGGGGCGGTCCTGGGCGGACTGGCCGGCATGAGGTTCCACCGACGGGTGGACCGGGCCGGACTCGGCCGCTGACCGCGCGCTCCCTGCGCACCCCGGCGGGCCGGACCCACCGACACGTCAACCCACCACTGCGGAGAGAACTCCGCCATCGCACGAGGAGGAACGCATGTCCCAAGGAACGGGACCAGAGTTCGGCACCGACCAGAAGCCGTCGGAGATCGCCTACGACGCACTGACCGGGCACACGACCCCCGCTGACCCCCAGACGGGCGCCCACGCCGCCGCACCGTCCTCCACCGGGTACGAGGTGAACGACGGCGGTGCCCACGAGGGCACCGGTGGCCGCGCCGAGCAGGCCGCAGCGGTCAAGGACCAGGCGCAGCAGCGGGCCGGCGAGGTCGCCGGGACCGCCAAGGAACAGGCCGCCAACGTGGCCGGGACCGCCAAGGAGCAGGCCGCCAACGTGGCCGGCACGGCCAAGGAACAGGCCGGGAACGTCCTGGGCGAGGCGAAGAACCAGGCCGCCGACCTCTTCGGTGACCTCCGTCGCCAGCTGAGCGAGCAGTCCGACGGCGTCCGGGACCGCCTCGCCGAGTTCCTCACCGGTGCGGGCTCGGAGCTCAGCGACATGGCCGGCGCCGGTGGTGGTTCCGGCTACGCGACCCAGGTCGTCCGCCAGGTCGGGGACCGGGCCTCCAGCTGGGGTTCCCACCTGACCAACCACGACGCGGCGGACCTGCTGGAGCAGTCGCGCACCTTCGCCCGCCGCAAGCCCGGGACCTTCCTGCTGGGTGCCGTGCTGGCCGGGGTCGTCGCAGGACGGCTGACGCGCGGGGCGAAGTCCCACCACGACGCGACGACCGCCACCGAGACCACGCCGGTCACCGCGCCGGTCACCACTCCGCAGGTGCAGGCCACCCCCACCACCGTGCCCACCTCGGCGCCGTACTCCGAGACGGACGCCATCGTGACCCGCACCCGGCCCACCACGCCGCTCTTCGACGAGGACGCGCCGTTCGTCACCCCGGACACCCGGCCGTGAGCGGCGGCGCGACGGCCGCCACGCCGCCGGGAGGAACGGACCGGCAGGAAGGCGACGAGAGGTCCCTCGGCGACATCGTCGGCAGCATCACCGGCGAGTTCTCCACCCTGGTGCGCCAGGAGATCGCCCTGGCCAAGGCCGAGGCGACCCAGGACGCCAAGACCGCCGGCAAGGGCGTCGGCATGCTCGCCGGCGCAGGCGTCGCCGGGCACCTGTTCCTCATCGCCCTCTCCGCCCTGGTCGTCATCGCCCTCGGCGGGCTCATCGGTTACGGCTGGTCGGCGCTGATCGTGACCGTCGTGTGGGCCGTGATCGCCGCCGTCCTCGCCGTCACCGGCCGCAAGGAACTCCGCAAGATCCCCCCGCCCCTGGACAACACCCAGCAGAGCCTCAAGGAGGACGTGCAATGGCTGAAGAACCGCAACAGCTGAAGCAGGACATCGAAGGCACCCGGAGCCAGCTCTCCAACGACCTGGACGCGCTGACCGACCGCCTCAACCCCTCCAACGTGGCCCAGCGCCAGGTGGACAAGGCCAAGGCCAACGTCGCCACCGGCATCGCCGGGGTGAAGGACCGCGTCATGGGCAGCGCCCACGACGTGGCCGACACGGCGCGCAACGCCGCCGACTCCGGCCGCGGCGGGGCCTCCGACGGCAAGGCCGCGGTCAAGCAGCGCACCCGGGGCAACCCCATGGCGGCCGGGCTCATCGCCTTCGGCGCCGGGTGGCTGCTCTCCGCGCTGATCCCGGCCTCGGAGCAGGAGACCGAGGCCGCCGGCGCGGTGCTCGAGAAGGCGAAGACCCAGGGTCAGCCGTTGCTCGACGAGGCGAAGGCCACCGCGTCCGACATCGGCTCCTCGCTGGGCGCCAAGGCCAAGGACGCGGCCGCCTCCGTGAAGGAGACCGCGCAGGACGCGGCGAGCACCGTGCAGAGCGACGCCCGGGACGCGGCCGGGACCGTGCAGGGCGACGCCCGGGACGCGGCCGGGACCGTGAAGGACCACGGGACCAGCGCGGCGCAGGACGTCACCCAGAACGCGAAGGACACCGCCCGCTCCTGACGGCGGCGGGACGGACGACGAGAGGGCACCGGTGGACCGTTCGCGGTCGCCGGTGCCCTCTCGTGCGTCCGGGGGCGTCGGTCAGGCGTCGGTCACGCCGCCCGCGTCCTCCGTGTCGTCCGTGTCGTCCGTGTCCTCCTCGCCGGGCCCGAAGAACCCGTCGACGACGTCCAGCACCGCACCGGCCAGACCGGGGCGGGCCGTCCACGGCTCCACCGACGACAGCACCCCGAGGTCGACGATCCGCGCGAGCAGCGCCGACGTCGTCTCGAACTCGTCCTCGTCGCCGCTCTCGGTGAGCAGCTCCCGCAGGCGGCCCGAGGTCATCGGGTCCAGCACGGACGCGGTCACGGCGGAGAGCGCACCGACGATCGCCGCCGGCGACTCCGACGCGGCCAGGGTGCCGCTGACGGCCGAGGCCAGGATCGTCGTCGCCACGTCGCAGCGGTGGTCGACGTCGTCCAGCGCCGGCACGGTGGTCTTCCCGTCCACCACGACGACGACCTCGTTCGTCAGCAGCTCGGCCCACTCGACCAGGGGGTCGAGGGCGGGCGCGAAGGGTTCGAGGTGGCGGCGGAGGACGTCGATCGCCGGACCCGCCTCGGGCTCCCCCGCCTCGACGCCGAGCGCCAGTTCGCCGAGGGCGGCGAGTCCGGCCGCCACGACCGGGAGCGAGGAGAGGTCCTCGAGCCGGGTCTCGGTGGGGACGGCGAGCTCCGCGGCCTGCAGGGCGTCGAGGACGGTGCCCCGCCCGGAGGTGGTGCCCGCGACCCCCCCGGAGGCGACGTCGAGGCAGTCGGCGAGCTCCTCGGGCTCACCGGCCCACTCCTCCGTCTCCCCGAGGAACATCAGGTAGGACGTCCACGCGACGCGGCTCTCGTCCACGAGTTCCTGGGCGTCGAGCTCGTTGTGCTCGGCCACCGCGGGGACGATCTCGGTGAAGAGTTCCTGCAGCTCCTCGGGGTGGAACCGGCGCGCGGCGGCCGGGGTCGGGTCGAGCTCCAGGGACAGGACCAGCCAGCCCAGGGACTCCATGAGCCTCGCCTCGAGGTCACCGACCTCCAGGGGTGCTTCGCCGGCCTCGGCGTCGTCGAGGAGTTCGGCTTCCAGGAAGCGCCGGAACGGCACCTGCAGGTCGCCGAGGACCTTGCCGCCGGCCCGCAACGGGGACATCTGGGTGCCGGTGGCGGCCCGCTGCGCGGGGTGGCCGTGGGACTTCTTCTTCTTCGGCACGGGTACCTCTGGGCCGGGGACGGTCGGAGGCCCCAGCGTAGTGGTGGCCCGCGGCGCCACCTCCGCGACGGCGTGGCGCTTCAGCCGGCGGTGCGGACGTCGAGCGCCTCGACCTCGGTGAACCCCAGCCGCGCGTACACACGGGCGGCGCGGTCGTCGTCGGGTTGCAGGTGGGCCAGTGCGGCGCCTCGGGCGAAGGCGCGCCCGAGCAGCCAGGACGACAACCCCGCCGCGATCCCCCGCCGCCGGGCCGCGGGGAGGACGGCCACCCCCGCCAGCAGCACCGCCGGCCCGGCCCGGCCGTCGGAGCGCACGGTGTGGGCGCTCGCCACGGGGACCCCGTCGACGTGGGCGATCGCGACCTCGACGCGCCCGTTCGCGAGCAGCCCGCCGAGCCACTCCCGGGCCGCCCCGGGCGGTCCGCCGAAGGCCGCGACGTCGACGGCCACGACGGCGTCCAGGTCCCCCGGCTGCCCCGCGGACGCGGTCCGCACCGAGGTCCCGGCCGGGACGTCGACCGGCCGGGAGCTCGCGGGCCACAGGCCCGCGAGGCGTTGCCGGACGATCGGTTCCCCGCCCGGCCAACCGTCCGGCCAGGGCGTCGACGCCGGCAGCCGCCAGGCCCACGGGGTGGCGCGGGCCGCGAACCAGGCCGCGACGGCGAGGGGGTCGGTCCGGGCGGGGTCGTCCAGGTCGGCCGCGTTGTACTGGGCGAAGTCCGTTCCGCTGCAGGCGGTCCGGGCGCCGCCGAACTCGGCGTGGGCGCCACCGGGTCGACCGCCCGAGCTCACGGCCCAGGCGTCGGCGTGGGCGGTGCGCACGAGCGGTCCGGGGATCTCCACGGCCACAGCCTGTGCGACGCTGGCGCCGTGGACCAGCGCGTTTCGCAGTGGTGGGCCGAGGCCGACGCACGAACCCGGCGCACGGTCGCCGGGATCGCCGACGGCCAGCCCCTCCCCCCGCACCTGGCGTGGTCGTTGCAGGCGGCCGGGTTGCACGCCCCCTCGATCGGACAGGGGGCCTACGCCCAGCCCCCGGAGTTCGCCGCAGCTCTCGGGGAACTGCGCGCGGAGCCCGGCTGACCGCCCTCCACCTGCCCGTGGTGGCGGCGCGGTCAGGCGGTCCGTGGTCGTTCGGCGGCGGTGATCACCGGGTCGTCGTCGGCGGCGTCCCAGCCGAGCTCGCGCGCCGCGACGTCGGTGGCGTAGAAGGACGAGTTCCCCGTCGGGGCGGACCGCCAGGGAACCCCCGGGTGGAACCGCGCCGCGAGTTCGGCGGTCGGGACCGGGCTGACGGTGCGGGCGCCGACGACGTTGGCCACGACGTGCCCGGGCCGGCTGCGCCCCAGCGCGCGCAGGCACGCCGCGGAGGCCGCGGCGAAGGACACCCAGCCCCAGAGGTCCTTGCGCCGCTCGGCCTCCCGTCCCGGGTCGTCCTGCTCGTACCGCTCGCGCAGGCCGTGGAAGCGGAGACTGGTGAGGACCGCCGCGGGACGGCGACGGGCGAAGGCGTCGGCCGCCTGCTCGCCGAGGAACTTGGAGATCGCGTAGGGGTCCTCGCTGTAGCTGGGGTGGGTCTCCTCGACCGGGAACCAGTCGTAGCGGGGGGCGGCGCTGAACGCGGCGCCGGTGGCGTTGATGCTGGAGGCCAGGCAGACCCGCTCCACCCCGGCGGTCTCGGCGGCCAGCAGCACCGCCCACGTGCCGCCGACGTTCAGGGAGAGGACGTCGTGCGGGTCGTGCCCGAGCGGGCTCGGCCGGGCGGCGAGGTGGACGACGCCACCCGCCCCCGCGAAGACCTCGGCCAGGGCGACCGGGTCGGTGACGTCCACGGAGCGGGGCTCGACGCCCTCGGACTCCGGCACGGTTCGTCCGGTGTCCAGGGCGAGGACCTCCCACCCGGCGCGGACCGCGCGCGGGACCAACCGCGCCCCCAGCGCCCCACCGGCGCCCGTCACCACCAACCGTCTGCTCACCGGCCCATCCCACCGCCTCGGCGGGGGGACCGCACCCGGTGCGGCGGGGTCAGACGAGGCGACGCTCGGAGTGGTTCAGGCGCACCCGCAGCACGGTCGCGATGACGTCGCGGGAGGCGATGCGACGTCGCACCCGGCGTCCGTCCTCGACGACGACGACCTCGGGGCAGACGAGTCCGGTCGCGGCCAGCGCCGCCGCCGCCTCCCGGGAGAGCACCTCACCGGGACGCACCGCGGCCAGCGCCGTGCGGGTCGGGATCGGCAACGCCTGCCACCAGGCCGCGAGCGCCGGGTCCAGCTCCTGCCGGACGTAGCCCGTGCCACCCCAGGTACCCGAACCGGGGCCGCGGTCGTGGTTCCCGGTCGCCTGCACGTTCTCACTCACGTCAGCAGTCTGGTCGATGTTCGAACATCGCGCCTCCGGAGGGGGGTGCGGACCCGTTCGGACCCTCAACTCCGGCGACCGCACTGCCGAGGACGTGGGGACGGACGACGCACCACCGGGAGGACATCGACGTGTTGGCGGCTCTCATCGTGCTGCGCACCCTCGTCGTCGTCGCCTCGTTCCTCGTCGTCGCCCGGCGGGCGGCCCGTGAGCGCCGGACGCGGACCCCGGCGCGGGACACGTGGGCGTCCTACCGCCTCGGTCTGGGCCTGCTGGCCGCCAGCAGCGTGCTCGAGACGGTCCTGGTGCTGCTGGGTGCGTCCGTCGGCCGCGTCGGTCCCGGTGCCGTCCTCGTCCTGCGGGTGAGTAGCACCGCCGGCTGCTTCTTCCTCTACCACGGCATCTCGCAGTGGTACCGGGCCCACGACAAGAGCCGTCCCTCGGGGCGCGTCGACTGGCTGGCCGGGGCGAGCTGCGTCCTGGGTCTGGCCGGGCTGGCCAACGTCGCCCTCGCCCTCCCCGACGCGACGGCCGGTCCGGCCCAGCAGCTGCGGGTCGTCCACGTCGCCTCGCTCGCCGTCCTGCTCACCGCCGTGGCGTTCTTCTCCCTCACCCTGCCCCGGCGCCTGCGCGGCCGGGCCACGATGGTCGCCGGCGCGGTCGGGTCCGTCCTGGTGACCCAGGTCGTCTACCTGCTGCACGGCCCGGAGCTCGGCGTCGTCCTCGCCTGCTGGGCGGCGTGGGCGTGCCTGACCCTCTCCTACGCCGTCGCCGCCTGCCTGCCCCCGATCCCGCTGGGCCACCAGCAGCACCGCATCCTGTCGGTCCCCCTGGTCAGCTCCACCGGTCTGGTGCTCGGTCTCGTCGCGCTGGTCGGCGCCGGGCTGGGCCTGGGGCCCGCGCACTGGGCCCTGTGGTTCGGGGCCGCGGCCATCGCCGGGTCGGGAGCACGGCTGGTCCGGTTGGTCCGCGACCTCGCCGACCACGACCGGGCCCGCCGGCAGGCCCGCACCGACGACCTCACCGGTCTCGCCAACCGCCGCGAGTTCCTCGACCGCCTGCGCCGCAGCGCCGGGGAGGGCTCGCCGTTCGCGGTGCTGCTGCTGGACCTGGACCGGTTCAAGGAGGTCAACGACCAGCACGGCCACGCCGCGGGTGACGAGCTGCTCACCGCGACGGCCATGCGGCTGGGGGCGGTGCTCCCCCACCCGGCGCTGCTGGCCCGCCTCGGCGGCGACGAGTTCGCCGTCCTGCTGCCCGGTGCCGACGCGGCCGAGGCCGTGACGACGGCCGGCTCGATGCTCGCCGCCGTGTCCCGGGTCGACGTCGTGCTCGGTTCCGTCGTCGCCCACACCGTCGGGGCCAGCGTCGGGGTCGCCACCAGCACCGGCGCCGACGGCCTCAGCGGTGAAGAGCTGCTGCGCCGCGCCGACGGGGCGATGTACACGGCGAAGGTCGGTGGGCTCGGCGTCGCGCTGCACGACGAGGTCACCGACCGCGCCTGGCGCAGCCGGGTGCTGCTGTCGGAGGAACTGCACGAGGCGCTGGGTGCGGACGCCGGCCCCGGCGCCGCGGACGCGTTCGAGGTGCACTACCAACCGCAGGTGTCCCTGGTCGACGACGAGGTCGTCGGCGTCGAGGCCCTCGTGCGGTGGAACCACCCCCGCCTCGGTCTGCTGGCCCCCGGCGCGTTCCTCGACGTCCTCGAGGAACGCGGTCTGATGCCGGCCCTGACGGTCCACGTCGCCCGCCGCGCGGTGGCCGACCTGGCGGGGTGGCGCGCGGCCGGGCACGACCTGCGGCTCTCCATCAACACGTCGAGCACCTACCTGTCCAACCCGCAGCTGCTGGAACTCCTCGACGAACTGGCCGAGGGGACCGACCCCTCGCGCATCGTCGTCGAGGTCACCGAGACCTCGTTGATGAACGAACCCGAACGGGCCCTCGCGACGTGCCGCGACATCACCGCCCGCGGGTTCTCGCTGAGCATCGACGACTTCGGCACCGGCTACTCCTCGCTGGCCTACCTGGCCAACCTGCCCGCCACCGAGCTGAAGATCGACCGGGCGTTCACCTCCCGGGCCCTCGTCGACGACCGGATCACGGCGATCGTCGCCGGCACCGTGGACCTCGCCCACCACCTCGGTCTGCGGGTGGTCGCCGAGGGCGTCGAGGACACCGGCACCCTGGAGCTGCTGCGCGGGCTCGGCATCGAGGAGTCGCAGGGCTACCTGCACAGCCGGCCCGTCCCGGCGGGCGAGTTCCTGCGGTGGTTGCGCGGACGCACTCCCGCGGTCGTGTGACGCTCACCCCGTCAACCCGTTCTCGTAGGCGAAGACCACGATCTGCACCCGGTCCCGCAGCCCGAGCTTGCGCAGGATCGCCCCGACGTGCGTCTTCACCGTCGACTCCGAGACGAACACCAGCCGGCCGGTCTCCGCGTTCGACAGCCCGCGGGCGACGGCGTCGAACACCTCGCGCTCCTTCACCGTCAGGGCGAGGAACTGCGGCGGCGGGGGTCTCGTCGCGGTGAGGTCGCGTTCCAGCAGCCGCGTCAGGTCCCCCGGGGCCAGGACGGCGTTGCCGGCGTGGACGGTGCGGATGGCGTCGGCGAGCTGCGCGGGCGTGGTGTCCTTCAGCAGGAACCCGCTCGCCCCGTACCGGATGGCCGTGGCCGCCCGGTCGTCGAGGTCGAACGTCGTCAGCACGATCACCCGCACCGGCGCGGCCCGCCGCGCCACCCGTTCGGGCAGGAAGATCTGCCGGGTCGCCTCGACCCCGTCCATCTCCGGCATCCGCAGGTCCATCAGCACGACGTCGGGCGAGAGTTCCTCGGTGAGGCGCACCGCCTCCAGCCCGTCGCCCGCGGCACCGACGACGTGCAACCCCTCCTGCGCGTCGACGATGACCCGGACCCCGGCCCGGAACAGGTCCTGGTCGTCGACCAGCAGCACCGAGATCACGCGCGCACCGGAACCCGCGCCGTCACCGAGAACCGCCCCGCCGGGCCGGGCGCGACCTCCAGGCCGCCACCGACGCCTTCGAGGCGCCGCCGCATCCCCTCGACGCCCCGCCCACCCGCCGAGGTCGTGCCCCCCGCAGCGGGGATCCCGTTGCTCACGTGCAGCTCCAACCACTGGTTCCCGGGGCCGGAGGACTCCCCCGGCCACCGCTGGACGACGGTCACGGGGGCGTCGCGGTCCCCGTGCCGGAGGGCGTTCGTCAGCATCTCCTGCAGCACCCGGTAGGCGACGGCCGCGAGTTCCGGCGGCAACGGACGCTCGGCCCCCGAGGTCGAGGAGACGATCCGGAAACCCGTCCCCCGCGCACCCTCGACCAGGCTCTGCAACCGCCCCGGCGCCGGCGGCTCCGCCGAGGCCGAGAGGACCTGCTGGACGTCGCGCAACGACGCCCGGGCCGTCCCGGCGATGGTGCCGAGCGTCGCCTTCAACGCCGCCGGGTCGTGGTCGGGGAGGAACTGACCCGACTCCGCCTGGGCCAGGATCACGGCCAGGGAGTGCCCGACGACGTCGTGGACGTCGCGGGCCAGGCGGGCCTGCTCCTCGCGCAACCGCGCGATCTCGTACGCCTGCGCGGTCTCCAGGTGGGCCTGCGCCGATTCCCGTTCGGCGGCGACGCGTTCACGACGCGACGTCGCGGCACTGCCCTGGAAACGCAGCGCGAGCCCCGCCAGCCAGGCGGCGGCCAGCACGAGCAGCAGGACGACCAGCGTCGCCGCCGTCCCGAACAGGTTGAAGGCGAACTCCACCTGACGCCGGACGAGGATCCCCGGGTAGTAGTACCCGCTGAACAACGCCCCCGCGGCCACGAGGGTGCCCGTGACGATCGAGACGCCGGACAACCCCAGGACGAGGGGACCACCCCACCGCGCCGCCGAGAACGCGACGAAGAGCATGAAGGCCTGCGACAGCAGCATCGGGACGGAGTGGGTCAGCTGCAGCAGACCCGTCAGCCAGGTCAGGCCCAACGCGATCCCCGGCAACGGCCGGGCGATCCCCACGGTCAGCGCGACGAGGAGGACGAAGAACGGGCTCGCGCTCTCGTAGCCCGAGTCCGTCCGGACCCAGATCTCCGCCAGACCCGCACCGGCGGTGAGGAGGCCGAGCAGCACGTCGGGACCGAACCGGCGCGCCGGGGTCGTCTCGTCGAGGTCGTCCATCGGGACCACCGTAGTCTCCCGGGCGCTCACACCAGGGCGTCGCGGACGAGCACGTCGAGGAGGTCCCCGTACCCGAGACCGCCCGCCGCGAACATCAACGGCGCCGCCGAGTGCGCCGTGAACCCCGGTGTCGTGTTCACCTCGTTCAGCACCACCCCGTCGGCGGTGAGGAAGAAGTCCGCCCGGGCCAGTCCCCGGCAGCCGAGGGCGTCGAAGACGGCGACCGCCGCCGCCTCCAGCGCGCCCGCCTCGGACGGGTCGAGGTCGGCCGGCAGCCGGATGTCGGGGTGGCCGCCGTACTTCGCCGCGTGGTCGAAGATGCCGTCCCGCACGACCTCCTCGATCGGCGCGGTCCGCCGCGTCCCGTCCGGCCGGGCCAGGACCGCGACGCAGAACTCCCGGCCCACGACGAACTCCTCCACGAGCACCCGGTCGTCCAGCGCGACGGCGCTCGCGAGCGCCGCGGGCAGTTCGCCGGGTTCCCGGACCAACGACACCCCGAGGCTGGAACCCGCCGTGACGGGTTTGACCACCACGGGTCCGCCCCAGGGTGCGGCGAGGAGTTCCTCCCGGTCCGCGGAACCGGCCAGCAGCCGGCCGGGGGCGGTGGCGACGCCGACGGCCCCGGCGATCAGTTTCGTCGCCCACTTGTCCAGGGCCAGCGCGCCCGCGCCGACGCCGGAACCGACGTAGCGGACCCCGGCGAGTTCGCAGAGCGCGGCGAGGGTCCCGTCCTCCCCGTGGACCCCGTGCAGGACGGGGAACACGACGTCGCAGGTCTGCAGGACGCGCACGGCCCCGGCGAGGCCGAGCGGGCGCAGTTCGTCGTCGCGCCAGAGACCGTCGCGGTCGACGGTCAACCGGACGGCCCGGTGGTGGCCGGTCTCCTCGAGCCCGGCGGCGACGGCGGCGGCCGAGGCGAGGGAGACGTCGTGCTCGCCGTTGCGGCCGCCGCCGACGACCGCGACCCGGATCTGCCCCTGGTCCAGGGTGGAACTGTTCACGTCGGAGAACTCCGTTTCTCTCCCCCCGCGGTGCGGGTGGGTCAGGTGGTGCTGCGGTGGACCCGGCGGCCGAGGCCGACGAGGAGTTCGGCGTCGAGACGGCCGCTCCAGCGCGCCCAGTCCGACAGTCGCGGTTCGCCGTCGTCCCCGGGGCCGAAGACGGTCACGTCGGCGCCGAGGAGGAGTTCGGGGGCGGGCAGGTCCGCCAGCTGCCCGAGGTCCACGACCGTCTGGTCCATCGACACCCGCCCGACGACGCGGCAGCGACGGCCGGCGACGCTGACCTCGGCCTCGGCGGCGAGGTCGCGCGGGACGCCGTCGGCGTAGCCGAGGGGGACGAGCCCGAGGGTCGTGTCCCGCGGCGCGTACCAGGTGCGGCCGTAGCCGACGGGGGTTCCCGCCCGCACCCGGCGCACCGCGGTCAGCGGCGCCCGGAACGTGACGGCCCCGCGCAGCGGAACCGTCCCGGTGGGGTCGATGCCCAGCAGACCGGCGCCGATCCGCACGAGGTCGTGGTGCGAGGAGGGGTCGGCGAAGGTGGCGGCGGTGGCGGCCAGGTGCGCGTCGGGTTCCAGTCCCACGCGCCGGGCGACGCGGAGACCGTCCTCGAACCGGCTGCGCTGCAGCGCGTTCTCCCGCGGGTCCTCGGCGCAGGCGAGGTGCGACATGACCCCGACGACGTGGAGGCGGCCGGAGCGTTGCGCGGCGGCGGCCTGTTCGCACAACCGTGCCCACTCCCCCACCGCGGCGCCGTCGCGGGTCATCCCGGTGTCCAGGTGCAGGTGCACGCGGGCCCCGCGCGGCATGCCGAGCAGGTGGGCGAGACCGGGGACGGCGAGGTCGACACCGGCGGCGACGGCGGGGCGGAAGTCGGTGTCCGAGGGGTTCAGCCAGCTCAGCACGGGCGCGGTCACGCCCTGCGCGCGCAACGCCAGGGCCTCCGCCACGCCGGTCACCCCGAGCGACGTGGCCCCGCCGGCCAGGGCGGCGCGGGCGACGGCGAGGGCCCCGACGCCGTACCCGTCGGCCTTCACGACCGCCATCACGGCCGCCGACGTGCGACCCCGGACGAGGCGGGTGTTGCGGGTCACGGCCGCGAGGTCGAGCCCCACGGTCGCCGACCCCGTGCGGGGCGCCGCGGCGAGGGTGGAGTTCACGACCGCACCTCCTCGAGGGGACCGTGCAGCGCGTGCTCCGCTCCGGTGACGGCGGCCCAGTAGCGGTCCCCGAAGCTCCAGTGCCACCACTCGGTGGGGTAGTTCACGAACCCCGCGGCGAGCAGCACGTCCCCCAGGACCTCGCGGTGGCGGCGGGCGGTCGCACCGACGGGCGCGGCGGTGGCGCACGCACCGCGGGAGTCCTCGGGCGTCGCGTCGATCGGGGTGCCCAGGTCGAGTTCCCGGCCCCGCTCGTCGACGAGGGTGAGGTCGACGGCGGAACCGGCGACGTGGGGGGCGACCGCGACGGGGGCGACGAACCGGCTGGTGAGGTGGTGCACGAGGTCGTCGTCGGCGTCGGGGTGGGCGGCACGGACCTGCGCGGAGTAGGTGGCGATGATCGCCCGCTGGGCGGAGAGTTCCCGGAGACCCTCGACCACCCGCAACGAGGTGCCCCGGGGCAGGCCGTCCTGGGCGAGGGCGAGCCGGGCCGCGACGGCGCGGCGCACCCGGGCGCCGGCGGGTCCGAACCCGGGGCCCAGGACGACCAGCGGATCGCCGTCCTCCCGCACGGGGACCGCGACCACCACCGGGTCGCTCATCAGCAGTTCGACGTTCATCACGTCCTCAGCCTGCGGTGACGACGGGTACCGCGGGATCACCCGCAGGTACCGACGTCCGGTCCTCGAGGTGGAGGCGTCCCCGCCCGCCGGTGGGGCAGCGTCGGGGTGTGCTCGAGATGACGCTGCAGCAGATCGCCACCGCCGTGGACGGCCTCGTCGTGGGTGACCCCGACCTCCTGGTCCGCGGGTCCGCCTACCTCGACACGCGTCGTGCCGTCGAGGACGGGCTCTTCGTCGCGGTGGCGGGGACGCGGGTCGACGGCCACGACCACGCGGGCGGGGCCCACGCCGTCCTCGGCTCCCGGCCGACGTCCGCGCCGACGGTGGTCGTCGCGGACCCGACCGTGGCGCTCGGCCGGCTGGCTCGCGCGGTCGTCGCGCGCCGGGCGCCCCGGGTCCTCGCCGTGACGGGCTCGCACGGCAAGACGGCGGTGAAGGATTTCCTGGCCGCGATCCTGCCGGGCGCGACGGCGACGCACGGCAACCAGAACAACGAGCTCGGGGTCGCCCTCACCGCGTTGCGGCTGCCCGCCCGCGGTGGCGACCTGGTGGTGGAGATGGGGGCCCGCGCCGTCGGGCACCTGACCTACCTGGCCGGGATCACCCCGCCGGACCTCAGCGCCGTCACGGCGCTCGGGCACTCCCACCTCGAGCGGTTCGGTGGCCCGCACCTGCTGGCGGCGGCGAAGCGCGAACTGCCGCAGGCGACCTCGGGGGTCTGCGTGCTGAACGCCGACGACCCGCGGGTGCTGGCGATGGCCGCCCACACCTGGGCGCGGGTCGTGACGTTCGGAACCCGCGGGGACGTCGGCTGGAGCGCGGTGACGCTGGACGAGGTCGGCCGGGCGAGTTTCCTGCTGCACCCCGGGGACACGCCGGTGGCGGTGCGCCTGGGGGTGGTCGGCGCGCACCAGGTCGCCAACGCGGCCTGCGCCGCCGCCCTCGCCCTGGCCGCGGGAACCCCCGTGGAGGCCGTCGTGGCCGGGCTGGAACGCACGGGCGCGGGCGAACGCCGGTTGCAACCCCGACGTCGTGACGACGGCGGGCTGCTGCTCGACGACTGCTACAACGCGGCTCCCGCCTCGATGGCCGCCGCGCTGCGGGCCCTCGCCGCGGTGGGCGGTTCCGGGCACCGGGTGGCCGTCCTGGGCGCCATGCGGGAACTGGGCGAGGCGAGCGGGAGGGGGCACCGGATGGTGGGCGCGCTGGCCCGCCGCCTCGGGGTCGACGTCGTCGGGGTCGGTCCCGGCGCGCAGGACCTCGCGGCGGGCGGCACGTGGGTCGCGGACCCCGGGGCCGCGCTGGAGGTGTTGCGGGAGAGGTTGTCCCCCGACGACGTCGTGCTGGTCAAGGCGTCACGGACGGAACGGCTGGAACGCGTCGCCGACGCCCTGCTCCCCCGGTAGCGCGACGGCGGCGCGCACGGAACCGTCCGTCCGCGCCAGCGCCTCCCGGGCCGCGGCGGGGTCGCGGCCGGTGAGCGCCACGACCAGCGCGGTGGGCAGTTCACCATCCGCCCGGGCGAGGGTCTCCGCGGCGGCGGCCGCGGTCAGTCCCGTGATCTCCTGCAGGACGCGGACGCTGCGCGCCTCCAGCTTGGCGTTGGTGGCGACCAGGGACACCATCAGGTTCGAGTAGGTGCGGCCCAGCCCGACCATGACGGCGGTCGAGAACCCGTTGAGCACCATCTTCGTCGCCGTCCCGGCCTTCAACCGGGTCGAGCCGGTGAGGACCTCGGGACCCGTGTCGACGGCGAGGACGTGGTCGGCGAGCCCCGCGAGGCGCGGGGCGGGGACGTTCGCGACCAGCGCCGTGGTGGCTCCGCGGGCGCGGGCCGCGCGCAACGCCCCGGCCACGAAGGGGGTCCGTCCCGACGCGGCGATCCCGACCACCACGTCGTCGGGACCGAGCGACGCCACCGCCGCGGCTCCGGCGTCCTCGTCGTCCTCCGCGTTCTCGACCGCGTCGGTGAGGGCGCGCTCGCCCCCCGCGAGGTGGGCGACGAACCGGCCGGGTTCGAGGGTGAAGGTGGGGCGCAGCTCCGCGGCGTCGAGCACCGCGAGCCGCCCGGAGGTGCCCGCGCCGACGTAGTGGACGCCGCCCCCGCGCCGCAGGGCCGCGACGGTCGCGTCGACGAGGGCCGCGAGCTGCGGCAGGACGGCCGTCACGGCGTCGGCGACCCCGCGGTCGGCGTCGTTGAGCATCCGCAGCACCTCGAGGCTGTCGACCTCGTCGAGGTGGGCGGTGCCGGGGTGGCGCTGCTCGGTCGGCAGGTCTGCGGTCTCGGACGCCGGGGTCGGGCTGGTCACCGGCTCAGGCTCGCACACGCGGGGAGCCCCAGGCCGGAGTCGAACCGGCGACCATCCGCTTACAAGGCGGGCGCTCTGGCCTCTGAGCTACTGGGGCGTGGGTCGTGCCCCGCAAGTCTGGCACACGGGGATCACCGTCCGTGGCCCCTCAGAGCAGGGTGTCGAGGTCCCACTCGGCCAGGTCGAGCACCGGTTCGGCGTCGAGCACCCGCGGTTCGAACCAGACGACCTTGCCCGGGCCCGGGGACAGCTGCTCCACGCCCCAGTTCGTCGAGAGCGAGGCGACCAGTTGCAGACCCCGGCCGGTGGTCGCGGTCGTGGCGAAGTGCCGGGGTTGCAGGGGGGCCGGCGAGGAGTCCCGGACCTCGATCCGGACCCGGCCCGAGGGCAGCACCCGGACCGCGAGGGAGAAGTCGGTGCGAGCGTGCAGGACGGCGTTGGTGACCAGTTCGGAGACCGCGAGCTCCGCGGCCTCCTCGAGGTCCTCGGCGTCGAGACCGCGCAGCACCCCGCGCACGTAGCGGCGGGCCGAGGCGACGCTGCTGGCCATCGACTCCATGACCATCGGTTCCCCCACCAGGTCCCCCGCGCTCTCGCCCGCACCGTCGGGCCGGGGGCCGGGGCGCGGGGCGAGCGAGTGCGCGGACGGCCGCGGGCCGGGAACGAACGAGGTCCCGGCCGGGGGACGCCAGGCGCGCGGTTCCTCACCGGCCAGCTGACGCACCGACTCCTCGACGAACCACCGCCGGTAGGCGACCACCTCCTGGGAGGCGGGCAGGCTGAGGAGCTGCTCGGACCGGCAGAAGGCGTCGGCCTCCTCGAGGACCCGGCCCAGCCCCTGGACGAAGACGCCCGCGCTGAGCGGCACGGTGTAGGTGACGTCGCAGAAGTCGTCCCCCGCGGCGAGCGCGGCGGCGATCACGGCGTCCGGTGCCGCCCGGAAGGCGACGTAGGTGGTGTCGAGCTCCGCGGCGATCTGCAGCAACCGCAGCGGCAGGCTCGGACCCTCGCCGTCCTGGGCCGCGATGCGGATGAGGGAGAGCTCGCGCGTGAGTTCCTGCAGGTGCTGGCCGAACCGCACGCGGGCCTGGACGGGGAGTCCGAGCAGGTGCACCTGGACGAAGCGCTCCGATCCCTCCACCCTCCGAGTGTTGCACGGGGGCACGCTCGACGGTCCGTCGACGTTTCGCCGCGTCGGTCGCGGGGTGCGCGACCCCCGTCGCGGGGTGACGCTGTCGGGGTGCCCGCCCTGCGAGACCCCTCGCGCCCCACCTCCGACCTCGCCCGGCGCGTTCGTCAGGCCTTCCGCAGCCGGGTCTCCGGCGACCCCACCGGGGCACCGGACTGGGTGCGCGACATCGCCCTCGTCGGGACCGGTCCCGGGTGGTTCGACCCCGAGGGCGTGGTCTGGCGGGTCCACGGCGACCTCTCGACCCTCGTCGGCGGGATCGCGGCCCTGCTCGGGCAGGGCGCGCACCCGCTGGCCTCGGCGGGGGTGCAGCGTCACTCCTCCTACCGCAGCGACCCGTGGGCCCGGCTCGCCGGGACGGCCCGCTGGCTGGTCCTGACGACGTTCGGCTCGGCGGAGCTCGCCGAGCGCGAGGCCGGGCGGGTGCGGGCGATGCACGAACGGGTCCGCGGCACGACGGCCGCGGGCCGGGCCTACTCGGCGTCCGACCCCGAACTGCTGCGCTGGGTCCACCTGGCCTTCACCGACGCCTTCCTCGCCGCGCAGACCGCCGTCGGGCAGGACCTCGCACCGCGGTTCGGCCGGACCTGGGGCGACGACTACGTCGCGGACTGGGCGCGCAGCGCCCGGGCGCTCGGGGCGGAGGACCTCCCGTCCTCGCGGGCCGGGCTGGCGGAGGCCCTGCGGGAGCTGGAGCCGCACCTGGAACCGGTGCCGGCGGAACTCCTGGGTTTCATCGCCGACCCGAGCGGCCTGAACCGCGTCGAACGGGGTTTCTACGCCGAGCTGGGGCGGGCGGCGCAACTGGTGGTCTCACCGTCGGTGGCGCGCTTCGCCGGGGTCCCCGGCCGGGGTGACCGCTCGCCCGCGGCCCGGGCCCGTCTCCTCCGCGCCCGGTGGGAGCTGCGGGCGCTGCACCTGACCCTCGGCCGGTTCAGCCCCTCGGAGGAGGCGGCCCGGTTCCGCACCGGGTCGGCGCCCCGGCCGGACTGGCTCGACGCGCACCCCGCCCGGTACCCGGCCTGACGGTCCGGAAGGGCGTCGTACGGTGGGGGCCGGCCCACCCCGAGGAGAACCGCCCATGCACGTCGGAGTCGACAACTTCGTCTCGGCCATCACCGACCCGGCGACCGGTCGGGTGGTCGGGCCGGAGGAGCGGATGCAGGACCTCCTCGACGAGATCGTCCTCGCCGACCAGTCCGGGGTCCACGCCTTCGGGATCGGCGAGCACCACCGACCCGAGTTCTACGACTCCGCCCCCGTCGTGGTGCTGGCCGCGGCCGCCGCGCGCACCACCCGCATCCGCCTCGCCAGCGCCGTCCTGGTCCTCAGCGCCGCGGACCCGGTCCGGGTGTTCCAGGAGTTCTCCACCCTCGACCTCATCGCCCACGGCCGCACCGACCTCGTCGTCGGCCGGGGTTCGTTCACCGAGGCCTACCCGTTGTTCGGTCTCGACCTGCGCGACTACGCCTCCCTCTTCGAGGAGAAGCTCGACCTGCTGCTGCGGCTGCGCGCCTCCGAGAAGGTGACCTGGTCCGGCCGCCACCGCCCGGAGCTGGTCGACCAGGGCGTCTACCCGCGTCCGGTGCAGCACCCGCTGCCGGTGTGGGTGGGGGTCGGGGGGACCCCGGAGTCCTTCGTCCGCGCGGGCCTGCTCGGGCTGCCCCTGGTGGTCGCCATCATCGGTGGTGAACCGGCCCGGTTCCGCCCGCTCGTCGACCTCTACCGCCGCGCCGGGGCCGAGGCCGGGCACGCCCCCGAGACCCTGCGGGTGGGCCTGCACCTGCCGGGGTTCGTCGACCACACCTCCGCGGCGGCCCGGGACGCGTTCTTCCCCGGCTGGTTCGAGATGATGGGCCGCATCGGGCGGGAACGGGGTTTCGCCCCGCCGAACCGGGCCCAGTTCGAGCAGCAGGCCGGACCCGACGGGGCCTTCGTCATCGGCGACCCCGGCACGGTGGCCGGGAAGCTCACCCGGATCGCGGCGTCGCTCGGCGGGGTGGAACGCATCTCGTTGCAGATGACCAACCCGCAGACCTCGCACGCGAGTCTGATGCGCAGCATCGAACTGCTCGGCAGTGCGGTGGTTCCCGCGGTCGCCTGACCCTCAGGCGATCGCCGGCGGGGCCACCCGTTCCCCCGCGCGGACCACGACGACGCCGGTGAGGACCAGCGCCCCGCCGGCGAGCTGGATCCCCCGGGGCAGTTCGTCGAGGAGGACCCAGGCCAGCACGACGGCCGAGACCACCTCGAGCAGGGCGACGAACGAGGCGAGGCGGGACCCGAGGCGACGGCTCGCGGCGATCCCCGTGACGTAGGCGAAGGCCGCGGTGACGAGCCCCAGGCCCAGGACGGACACGAACCACGGCACGGGGCGCCCGCCGTACACGGCGTCGTCGTTGCCGGCCTCCAGCGGCAACGTGCCGACCGCCCCGAGCGCCCCCAGCAGCACCGCGGCCACGAGCAGCCCGCCGCCGGCCAGGGCCAGCGGCGGCAACCCGTTGTCCTCGTCGGCGGAGAGGACGAAGTACGCCGCGGCGCCGACCATGGCCCCGAGCGCCCACAGGACCCCGATCCCGTCGAGTTCGACCCCGGAGAACAGGTCCAGCACGGCGACCAGGCCGAGTCCGGCGATCACCGTCCCGACGACGGTCAGGGGCCGTGGTCGCTGCCCCTCGCGCAGCCACGACCACAGGACGACGGCCGCGGGGGCGGTGTACTCGATGAGCAGCGCCGGTCCCACCTGCAACCGCTGCACGGCGGAGAAGTAGCAGAACTGGGCACCCGCGACGGCGAGGACCCCGTACGCGAGGACAACGGCAGCGTTGCGGCGCAGCAGGTCCCACCGTCCGCGCAGCGAGCGCGCGCCGAAGGGCGCCACGATCACCGCGGCCAGGGCGATGCGTGCGCTCACCACGGCGCCAGGGCTCCAGCCGGTGTCGAGGAGGCCGCGCGCCAACGGGCCGGAGAGGGAGAAGCTGACCGCGGAGAGCACCGCGAGGGCGAGCCCGCCCGCGGCACGGGAATCCGGTCCGGTCACCCGCTGCACGACGGGGACGTGTGGCGCCGTCAGCGCGTTCCGCGCGCGGCCGCGCCCGCCAGCCGGGCGATCCCCGCGTCGCGCAGCAGACGCACCGGCGACGCCGGGTTGAACGAGCGCGCCGCCTCGGTCAGGGCCGCCAGCGCCGCGGGTTCCAGCCGGACCTGCGCGGCCTCGACGTTGAACTCCAGCTGCTCGACGCTGGAGGCCCCCGGGATGACGACCACCCGGGGCTGGGCCACCAGCCACGCCAGCGCCGCCTGGGCCGGGCGGACCCCGTGCCCGGCCGCGACCTCGCGCAGGGTGTCGAGCAGCGGCTGGGCGCGCCGCAGGTTGTCGACCGCGAACAGCGGGTTCGCCGCCCGGACCCCACCGGGGCGGTTCGCCTCGGAGTACCTCCCACCCAGCAGCCCCTGCGCCAGCGGGCTGTAGGCCATGACGATCCGGTCGTTCGCCGCGGCGAAGGGCACCAGGTCCTCCAGCGGCCCGGGGTGGGCCAGGGAGAACTGCACCTGGTTGCTGACCACCGGGACGCCGAGCGCCCGGTCCGCCTGCCGCCAGCGCGCGAGGGAGTAGTTCGAGACCCCCACGGCGCCGATGCGTCCTTCGGCCAGCAAGCGCTGCAGGCCGGGCATGACGACGGTGTCCGGGAAGACCGGGTTCGCCTGGTGCACCTGGTAGAGCGGGATCCGGTCGAGACCGAGACGGCGCGCGCTCGCCACCGCCCGCTGGTGGACGACGGCGGGCAGCGGCAGGACCGGGAAGACCTTGCTCGCGACGACGACGTCGCGCCGGCGCCCCCCGAGCGCCTCACCCAGGATCCGTTCGCTGCGCCCGAAGGCGTAGACCTCGGCCGTGTCGAAGAGGGTCACCCCGAGTTCCAGGGCACGGCGCACGATCTCACCCGCGGGGCCGTCGGCGTACTGCGCGCCGTAGCCCCACTCCCGCGAACCGAACTGCCACGTGCCCAGCCCGACGCGCGAGACCGGGCCGAGCCCGGTGACCTCGAGGGTTTCCATGCCCGTCAGTCTCCGCCGCCGGGTGGCCCCCGCACCACCGGGGTGGCGGTCACCAGCCGCGGAGCACCAACCGCCGCTCGGAACCGGTGACGGCCAGCAGCGTCTCCGGGGCGACCCCGGTCATCCAGTCCACCAGCTCGGCCCCGTGCTCGGCGAACGCCCGGAGCAGGACCTCGTGCTCCAGCAACCGACCCGGCGAGTAGCGCGCCCAGCGGGTCACGAACCGTCCCTCGAACACGCCGTAGCGCGCCCCGTCCCGGACGCCCACGACGTAGGCCGCGAGTTCGCCGTCGAGGCGCAGGACCGCGAGTTCACGCCGGCCGAGGTCGCCCAGCGCGGCCAGCCGGTGCCGCCAGGTGTCGCGTCCGGACGGGGTGTCCAGCGCGCACACGAGACCGTGCGCCGCGTCGCGGTCGCGGTAGGCCGCCTCGAGGTCGGGCAGCGTCGCCTCGAACGTCGCCGCGTCGTCGGAGAACTCGAACTCGAGGTGCACCCCGTCGTGGACGATGCGGTTGTGCGTCTTGCGCAGGTTCTTGCGCATCCCCCCGCTCACCAGCGGGGCGTCGTCCTGCGGGCGCCGCACGAAGGGCACCGGGTCCAGGTCGAGCAGCCGGGCCCCGGCCCCGGCGGCCAGGGCGTGCACGCGCGGGTCGTCGGGCAGTTCGGCCAGGTGCAGTTCGCTCCCCCGCAGTCGCGCGTGCTCCGCCAGGACCACCCCGAGCCGGTCGGCGACCTCCGGGGACGTGGCCGGGAAGGACGCGGCGTACCCACCGCCTCCCGCGAGGAGTTCGCTGACCCGGCCGCTGTCGTGCACGCGGTCGACGACGACGACGGCCGCCTCGTCCTGCCCCTGCCGGACGTGCACGGCCCAGACGGCGGCGGGCGGCGCGACGTCGAGGACCCTGCGCAACCAGGCCGTGGTGGCCGTGGCGGGAGTTCCCGGACCGCCGTGCAGGTCGTGGGAACGCACCAGGTGCGCGGCCACCTCGGCCCGGCCCTCCAGCACGGTGTGGTCGAGTGCGAGCCGACGCACCGACGACGTGGTCACGAGGGACCTCCAGGAGAAGCGGTCAGGACGGGCGTGGTGAGCGGGCGGTTCGCCACCGCGCTCGGGTCGTGCTCGGTCAGCCACCGTTCGAGTTCGTGCGCGGGGAGGGCCTTGGCGTAGAGCCAGCCCTGCAGGACGTCGCACCCGGCGGCCGCGAGTTCCCGGCTCGTCGCCTCGTCCTCGACGCCCTCGGCCACCAGCCGCAGGCCGAGGGAGTGCGCGAGCATGATCGTCGACTGCACGATCGCGAGCGCCCGGGTGTCCGCCATGAGGTCGGTGAGGAAGGACTTGTCGAGCTTGAGGTCGTCGATGGGCAGTTCGCGCAGGTAGGCCAGCGAGGAGTACCCGGTGCCGTAGTCGTCGACGGCGATCCGGATGCCTCTGGCGCGCAGCCCTTCGAGGATCCCCTGGGCCCGTTCCCGGTCCACCATGAGGAAGTCCTCGGTGATCTCGATCTCCAGCAGTCTCGCCGGCAGCTGTCGTTCGGTCAGCATCTTCGAGACCCGATCGGGCAGGTCCTGGTCCCCCAGCGACGACGCGGAGAGGTTCACCGCGATCGCGAGGGGTCTTCCGGCCCGCCACCACGCGGCGGCCTGGTCGAGGGCCTGCTCGAGCACGGCGCGGGTCAGGTCCTCCATCAGTCCCGCGGTCTCCACGACCGGCAGGAACGCGTCCGGCATCAGCAGGCCGCGCCGCGGGTGCTGCCAGCGGACGAGCGCCTCGACGCTGTCCACGGCGCCCGTGGCGACGTCGACCTTCGGCTGGTAGTGCAGGAGGAGACGGCGCGCGGCGATGTCGGCGCGGAGGAGTTCCGCGGTCTCCAACCGCTCCCCCGACGCGAACTCGTCGACGTCGACGGTGTAGGCGAACGTGCCGAGGTGGCGGGTCTTCGCGTGGTACATCGCGACGTCGGCCTGGCGCAGCAGGGTGGGGAGTTCCGCGGAACCCACCGGCAGGACGGAGATCCCGATGCTCGTGCGGGCCCGGACCTGCACCCCTTCGAGGGTGTACGCCTGCATCAGCGACTCGTGGATGGCGTCGGCCAGTTCCTGGGCGGGCGCGAACCCGGCCCCGATCCGGGCGATGGCGAACTCGTCACCGCCCAGGCGGGCGACGACGGTGTCCGGGGCGTCGGCGACCTCGCGCAGGCGCCGGGCGACGTCGCGCAGCAGGGAGTCGCCGGCCTGGTGACCCAGGCTGTCGTTGACCTCCTTGAAACCGTCGAGGTCGAGCAGCAGCAGGGCCACGGGCGTGTCGGGTCCGGCCGCGGCCAGGAGTTCCGGCGTGCGCCGGTACAGGGCCCGGCGGTTGCCGAGGCCGGTGAGTTCGTCCGTCATCGCCAGTTCGCGGTGCTCGGCGAGGCGGGTGACCTCGCGGAAGGTGAAGAGCAGCCGGCCCAGCGCGCTGAGGACGACGGCGGCGGCGAGGGCGACCGCGACCGGGTGCAGGGGGTGCAGGTGGTCGACGACGAACACGGCGAGGGCGACGAGCGTCGAGAGGACCGGGATCGAGAGCAGCGCCCACCCGGGCAGTCGCGGACCGCTGGGCGCGGAGGGCCAGCCGGGGGTGAAACCCATGAGGACGACGCCGAGGACCCAGACCCCGTCGGTGGGACCGCCGGAGGTGTAGGTGCCCTGGGCGGTCTCGAACAGGTAGGCGAGGTCGGCGACGACGAACACGACGAGCCCCGCCGCCAGCAACCACAACCCCTTGGGCGGGCGCCAGCCGTAGAGGGAGAGGACCGCGGCGAGGACGAGGAGCAGGACCAGGTCGAGCGCGGGGTAGGCCGACGTCGTCGCGACCGCCGCCCACGAACCGGACGCCGAGACGATCGGCCCGATCACCGCGGCCGCGGCGACGGCGCCGACCGCGAGACCGCCGACGACACCGTCCAGCCAGAGGCTGCGGGCGTGGCGCGCGTCCCGGCGCTGGGCGAGCAGGATGAGCGAGACGAAGATCGAGGGGTAGAACAGCAGGAACCCCACGTCGGCCCCGGAGGGGTAGGGCTGGTCGGGCAGGGGACGGACGAAGATCGTCCAGAACACGTTGCCGGAACCGTAGACCGCCAGGGCCGCGCTCAGCAGGTACCCGCCCCGACGCGGCCCGGCGATCTGCAGGGTGCGCAGGAGGCAGAGCGCCGCCGCCGACTCGTAGGCGAGGTTGTTCAGCAGCCCGTCGAGCAGGAACGAGTACCCCTCGTGGGGTCGGACCCCCGGGATCGTCGAGAGGGCGAAGACGAGGGGTGGGCTGAGCAGCACGGCGTGCAACGGCAGCGACCAACGCGTCAGCGTGGGCCGGGTCTGCCCGCGTCGAACGAACACGAGGTCCTCCTGGGGTCACAGGAGTTGTCGGTGCCCCGGGCCCCCACCTCGACCCGCCGAACGGGTGCCTTGCTGCACAGGTGTCAGCCCAGCGCGCAGAACGCGGCGCCCACGAGGACCACCACGACCCCACCCGACTGGACGCCGCTCAGTCGCTCGCCGTGGAACCGGCGCGCCAGCAGCAGGGTCACGGCCGGGTAGAGCGAGGCCAGGACCGCGACGACGCTGACCAGTCCGCTGCTGGAGGCCACCGCGTAGGCGGCCGTCGCGGCGAGGTCGAGGACCCCGAGGCCCAGCAGCGGTGGCAGGTCGCCCCGGACGACCGGCGGCGACTGCCGTCGCTTCGCCAGCGCCACCGCGAGGACCACGACGACCGAGGAGAGCCGCATGCCGAGCAGGGAACCCGGCACGGAGACCTCGCTCCCCCGGGCCAGGGCGTAGATCTCGACGCCGAAGAGGACCGCGGCGATCAGGGCGAGGGTGATCGCCCGGCCCTGCCCCTCCTTCGCGGCCGTGACGTCCGGTCCGGCGGTGGCGACGACGCCGAGGACCGCGAGCGCCGCCCCCAGCACCTGCAGCGTCGCGGGTCGTTCACCGCCGGCCACCGAGATGACGAAGGGGACGAGCATGCCGCAGGAGGCGATCGGGGCGACGACGCCCATGGTCCCGATGGCGAGCGCCGTGTAGAGCGCGCCCATCGCCGCGGCCCACGTCACACCGGCCAGGACCGACCAGCCGATCCAGTTCCCGTCCGGGACGTGGGAGAGGTGTCCGCTCGCGGCGAGGACGACCAGCAGCACGAGCGCCGAGAGGACCTGGGAGACGGCGAGTACCTGGACGGCCCGCAGCCGTCGGCTGACGCTGCCCCCCAGGAAGTCCGACGTGCCCCACAGCACGCTGGCGAGGAGGGCGAGGACGGCGCTCACGAGGGACGGTTCTGCGGGAGGAGGTGCACGAGGGTGCTTCGTCAGCGCGGGGCGCGTCCTTGAGGACCTCCCTCGAGGGGGTGGCTGGCGCGCGCGGGGTCGGCCCCGGCGGAGGTGGACCGGGGGCTGGCGTGGTCCCCGAACCAGTCGACGACGAGGATCGTGGCGTCGTCCTCCAGCGTTCCGCCGGTCTGGCGCAGGACCGCGTCCGCCAGCGCGCGGACGGCCTCGCGCACGTGCAGGGGCGCGGCGGCCGCCACCTGGGCGCCCAGGTCCAGGTGTTCCGCGTTGCGCTCGAGCATGCCGTCGGTCAGCAGCACGATCCGGTCCCCGGGCCGCAGCGTCACCTCGCTCGCGCGGTAGCCGCTGCCCGGGAGGAGGCCGAAGGGGAGGTCCGCCGCGAGGCCCAGTTCGACCACCTCCCCGGCCCGCACGAGCAGGGGCTGGACGTGGCCGGCGTTGACCAGGCTGAGGACGCCCGTCCGCAGGTCGAGGCGTCCCAGCAGGCCCGTGACGAACCCCTCGGGCCCTCCCGGTCCGTCACCGTGGTGCTCGAGGAGCGCCGCGTCGGCCGCCTGCGCCATCTCGACCAGACCCGCCCCACCGCGCCGCGCGAGGCGCAACGCGTTGACGCACAGGGTGGCCGTCAGCGCCGCGCCCACCCCGTGGCCCATCGCGTCGGTCAGGCTGAGGTGGAGCACGTCGCGCGCCACGCTGTAGTCGAACGTGTCCCCGCCGACGCTGGCCGCCGGTTCGAGCCAGCCGGCCAGGCTGAACGAGGACGCCTCGCACGTCGAGGCGGCGGGGAGCAGCCGGCGCTGGATCTCGGCGGAGAGGGTGAACGGTGTGCTGCGCTGGCTCCACTCGAAGAGGTCGGTGTGCCGCCGGTTGGCGATGACGACGAAGGCCAGGGCGTGCGCCGTGGCCCGGACCTCCGCCACCGTCGAGGGGTCGGGCTCCCCGGGCAGGGTGAGCTGGAGCAGTCCGACGACCTCGCCCCGTTCGGTCACGGGGGCGTGGACCTGCCAGCGCTCCCGTTTCCCCTCCAGCGGCAGCACCCGGACCGTCTGGGTCCGGATCGCCTCGCTCGCCGGGGCGTGGGCCTGCAGCGGCAGCGGCGAGGACCCCTCCCGGGACGGGTCCCCCAGGCGGACGAGGGCCCGCCCGGTGAGGTCGCTCATGAGGAACGACACGTCGGTGGCGCCGAGGACCGCACCCAGCCGTTCGGTGACGGCCTCGACGGCGTCCACCGGTGCCGCGTCCTCGGCGGCGTCCAGCACCGCGCGCAACGCCCGTCCGGGCGTGTCCTCACTCACCCGGCCAACCTAACCGGGGCGGGGTCCGTCGACGCTGCCGACGAGCGTCCGTCACCGGTCCCGTCCTGACATGCTGGCGACGATTCCCTGGACGATTCCCTGGACGACGCCCCGGACGGGGCCGGAGGAAGAGGTGGGTCGTGACCGAGTCCTCCCCGACCGGGACCGGTGTCGCGTACGCGAGCGGTCCCGGACGCTGGATCCTGCTCACCACGATCCTCGGGTCGGGACTGGCCTCGCTGGACGCCAGCGTCGTCGGGGTCGCCCTGCCCACCATCGGGCGGGAACTGCACGTCGACCTCGCCGCGCTGCAGGGGGTCGTCAACGGCTACACCCTCACCCTCGCCGGTCTGCTGCTGCTCGGCGGTGGCCTCGGTGACCGCTTCGGGCGACGACGGGTGTTCCAGGTCGGTGTCGTGTGGTTCGCGCTGGCCTCGCTGCTGTGCGGGCTGGCCCCGGACGCGCCGGTCCTCGTCGCCGCCCGGGCGTTGCAGGGTGTGGGTGCCGCGTTGCTGACCCCGGGGAGCCTGGCCGTCCTGCACGCGGCGTTCCGCGCGGAGGACCGCTCCCGGGCCGTCGGGGCGTGGTCGGGTCTGGGGGGTGTCGCCGTCGCCGTCGGCCCCTTCCTGGGTGGCTGGATCCTCGGGGTGGGGTCCTGGCGCTGGCTGTTCCTCATCAACCTCCCCGTCGCGGTCGTCGTCGTGCTGGTGTCCTCCCGCCACGTGCCGGAGTCCCGGGCGCCGCACGGCGACGGGCGTCTCGACGTGCTCGGCGCGCTGACGATCACCGCCACCCTGGCCGCCCTCACCTACGGACTCGTCGAGGGTCCCGGCCGGGGGTGGTCCTCCGCCGCCGTCCTCGGGAGCCTGCTGGCCGCGGTGCTGCTGTTCGGGGCGTTCCTGCTGCGCGAGGCCCGGGCGCGGAACCCGTTGCTGCCGCTGGGGTTGTTCCGCCGACGGCAGTTCTCGGCGGTGAACGCGGTGACGTTCGTCGTCTACGCCGCGCTGGGCGGGACGTTCTTCCTGCTGCCCGTCGTGCTGCAGACCGCCGTCGGCTACAGCCCGCTCGCCGCCGGGACGTCCCTGCTGCCGGTGACCGTCGTCATGCTGCTGCTGTCGTCGCGGTCGGGGGCGCTCGCCGCGCGTCGTGGGCCCCGGCTGCAGTTGAGCGTGGGGCCGCTGATCGCCGGGGCCGGGTTGCTGCTGCTCACCCGCCTCGACGCCTCGGGGTCCTACCGACGCAAGTGCTCCCCGCGGTCCTGGTCTTCGGGCTGGGGCTGGCCGTCACCGTCGCCCCGCTGACCTCGACCGCGCTGGACGCCGCGCCGGACGCGCAGGCGGGGATCGCCTCCGCCACCAACACCGTCGTCGCCCGGACCGCGGGTCTCGTCGCCGTGGCGGTGCTCCCCGCCGCCGCCGGCATCAGCGGCGACGACTACCTGCGTCCGGCGGCCCTGCTCGGAGGTTTCCACGCGGCCGTCGTGATCGCCGCGATCGTCTGCGCCGCAGGGGGAGTGCTGGCCGCCCTGACGCTGCGCACCGGCACCGACCGGAGCGAGGCACCCGCCCCGCACGAGATGAGCTGCGCGCTCGACGCGCCGCCGCTGCGCCGAGGGGACTGACCGGGCGAGCCCCGGCGACGCGGCGGGTTCAGCCGAGGTGCTCGACGTGGGCCAGCAGGCGGCCCGCCTCGTCCACCCAACCCCGGGAGCGGGCGTAGCCGAGCATCCCGTCGAAACCCCGCTGCCATTCCTCCGACGCCGACGTCCCCGCGGCGAGGCGCAGGAACCCGGGTTCCACGGCGACCTGCCCCGCCGAGTGCCCGGTGCCGGCTCCGGCCGACTCCAGGGCCGCGACGACCGCCGCCATCGTCAACCCCGAGGCCTCGACGTGGAACCGGTCGAGCACCTCGACGTCCTCGACCGCGACGGACCCGTCGTCCCCGACCCGGACGATCATCTCGTTCCTCCTCCTCGACGGGGCTCTCACCCCGGTGGACACGTCAACCGAGTGCGGCGCCGGCGGCGCGCAGTTCCTCCAGGGCGGTGGACGCGTGCGGCCACAACCCCCCGGCCTCGTCGGGCGCAGCGTCGGCCCACCGGGCGTACCCGAGCTTGAAGGCCATGACGCCCATCTCGGCGGCCAGGTGGGCGGCGGTCGAGGGAACTCCGCGCCCGACGAGGGCCTCCGTCATCGCCGCGGCCATCCCGACGCTCTTGAGCGCGTCCCGCTCCCGCAGTTCCGCGCTGGCCGCCACGGCGGCCTTCAGGCGGGGTCCGAGTTCGCGGTTCGCGGGGCCCATCTCGGCGCAGGCGCGTTCGAGACCCGCGGCGACGGCCGCCAGCGGGGCGGCCTCGACGGGTGCCGTGGTGATCCCGTCGGCCAGCAGGCCGCTCAGCGTCTCCTGCCCCGCGACGAGGAGTTCCCGCTTGTCCGGGAAGTGGCGGAAGAAGGTGCTCTTGGTGACCCCGGCCCGGTCGGCGATCTGCGCGACCGTCGTGGCGTCGTAGCCCTGCTCGACGAACAGGTCCACGGCCGCGACGACGAGGCGTTCGCGAGCGCCGGGTTCCCATCGAGCCATGACGACATCATAGGTGACGGGACTTTTGTCCCATCAGGCTGTACGGTGATGAGACAAGAGTCCCATCACTCGAGAGGCCCTCCCGTGCGCGTCTTCCTCACCGGCGGAACCGGAACGATCGGATCGGCCGTCACGGCCGAGCTGCTGGCCCACGGTCACACCGTCCTCGCCCTCGCCCGTTCCGAGGACTCCGCCCGCGCCCTCACGGCCGCGGGCACCGAACCCCTGCGCGGCTCGCTGAGCGACCTCGACGTCCTGCGCGCCGGGGCGGCGGCGAGCGACGGGGTGATCCAGCTCGCCTTCAGCCGCGACTACTCCACCGCCGACTCCGTCGTCGCCGGGGTCGCCGAGGAGACCGCCGCGCTGACCACGCTCGGCGAGGCGCTCGTCGGGAGCGACCGTCCCCTCGTCACGGTCTCGGGAACCCCGTGGATCCCGGGACGGGCGTCCACGGAGGCCGACCCGCTGCCCACCGAGGGCCCGGTCGGCGGTCGCGGCGCGACCGTCACGGCGATCCTGCGCCTCGCCGAGCGTGGGGTGCGGGCCAGCGCCGTGCGGATGCCGCGCACGGTCCACGACCAGGGCCGGGGCGGCTTCGCCGGGATGCTCACCGACGCGGCCCGCCGCACCGGGGTGGCCGGCTACCCCGGCGACGGGACCCAGCGCTGGCCGGCCGTCCACGCGGGCGACGCCGCGTCGCTGTTCCGGCTGGCCCTGGAGGACGCACCGGGCGGAACCGCCTGGCACGCCGTCGCCGACGAGGGTGACGCGGTGCGCGACATCGCGGCCGTGATCGGTCGCCGCCTCGGCCTGCCCGTCGCCGCGGTGCCGGAGGAGACGTTCGGTCCGTTCGGCCCGATCTTCGCGATGGACCAGCCCGCCTCGAGCGCCGCCACCCGCGCAGGGCTCGGCTGGGAACCGGTGCACCCGAGCCTGCTCGCGGACCTGGAGAACCTCGAACCCTGAAGGCTCAGGCCGGGGGCAGGACGCCCGCCGCGCGGTAGCGGTCGACCAGGCGCAGCAGCGCCCGCTCGGTGCTGACGTATCCGGTGAACCCGGCGAGCCGGCTGCGGGTCATGTCGGCCAGCACCTCGACGTCACGGCCGAGGTCGCTGTCGCTGTGCCACCAGGACGCCACCTTGGGCAGGTCGGGTTCGACCAGGCCGTGCTCGGCGACGAGCCCGTCCCACACCGGTTCCGCGTCGGCCATCTGCTGCTCCAACGGCAGCGGCGTCTCCTCCGGCCCGGCCGGTTCGACCCCCAGGTGGGCGGCGAGCCGGGGCCAGAGGCGACGCCACCGGATGACGTCGCCGTTGACGACGTTGAACGCGGTGTCCGCCACCTCGGGGGTGGTGGCGGCCCAGAGCTGGTGGTCGGCCAGCTGGTCGGCGTCGGTGATGTCCACGACGCCGTTCCACTGGGTGAGCGAACCGGGGAAGGTGAACTTCCCCCCGCTCGCCCGCACGATCGCGCCGTAGGCCCCGAGGGTGGGCACCAGGTTCATGGCGTTGCCGACGGCGAAACCCACGACGGTGTGCGCGCGGTGGACGGACCAGCCGAAACCGTGACGCGCCGCGGCGGCGAAGAGCTCGTCCTCCTGCGCGTAGTAGAAGTTCTCCACGGGCAGGCGTTCGGCGTCCTCGAGGAAGGGGGTGTCGGGCAGGTCGCCCTGCCCGTAGGCCTCGAACGGGCCGAGGTAGTGCTTGAGCCCGGTCACGAGGGCGACGTGGCGCACCGAGCCCTGCGGGCCGAGCACCGCGAGCAGGTCGCGGACCATGGCCCCGTTGACCCGGACGTTCTCGGCCTCGGTGTCCTGGCGCGCCCACGCCGTGATGAACACGTGGGTCGGGGCCAGCCCGGCGAGCTTCTCCTCCAGATCGCCGCGGGAGAACAGGTCCGCGGCGACGTGCTCGACCCCGTCGACGGTGGGCGGGCGTCGCGACAGGCCCGAGGTGCGCCAGCCGGAGGCGACGAGGCGTTCGGCCAGTGCTCCGCCGGTGATCCCGGTCGCCCCGACGACGAGGGCGTGGGCACCGGGCGGTGGGGTGCGGACCGGGACGGGCGCCCGGTCGGGCAGGGTTTCAGGGGTCGACGACATGAGCACCACAGTACGCATGCCTGTCGCTATGCTGCCCATCGTGGCCGACGACGAACTCACCCCGCGACTCGCCGAGGTGCTCCGTTCGTCCCGGCTGAGCCGCGGGTTGAGCACCGCTGCGCTGGCCGAGGCCTCCGGCGTCTCCCGCGCCTCGATCGTGAAGCTCGAACGGGCCGAGTCACAACCGTCGGCGGCGCTGCTGGGACGCCTCTGCCCCCCGCTCGGGTTGACCCTGTCGGAGTTGTTCGCGCGCGTCGAACGACCGCGCGAGGACAGCGGCCGGTTGCTGCGCGCGGGCCAGGCGCCCGTCTGGACCGATCCCGCGTCGGGCTACCGCCGGGTCTCCCGGTCCCCGCTGGCGGGCGGACCGTTGCAGCTGACCGAGATCGAACTCCCGCCGGGCGCCTCGATCACCTACCCGGCCGACGCCTACCGCGACATCCACCAGCAGGTCTGGGTCCTGGCCGGTGACCTGGAACTCGTGGAGGACGGGCGGCGCCACGAACTCGGCGCCGGCGACTGCCTCGAACTGGGGCCGGCCGCCGACTGCACGTTCACCAACCGCCGCGACCGCGCGACCCGGTACCTGGTGGCCGTGGCCCGCCGCTGACACCACGCACGAGAGCCCCGGCCGGACGGCCGGGGCTCTCACGTTCAGCTGAGCGGAGTTCTCACTCGCCGATCTTGCCGTCGGCGGCTTCCTGGGCCTTGTCGACCTGCTCGGCGTGCTTGCCGCCGGTCTTCTCGTCGGCCGCGTCCCCCGCCTTGTCGATCGCGGCGTCGCTGGCCTTCTCGGTGATGTCGCCGAAGTCGGGCATGGTCACTCCTCTGGTCGTCGGGTGGAACTCAGGTCGAACTCTGCGCCCGCACCGCGGGCCCCGCCACTCGAAACGGAACCCTCAGGCGGGCGGGGCGTAGAACTGCAGGTCGTTGCCCTCGGTGTCCTTGAACGGCGCGATGCGACCCCAGTCGTGCTCGCTGATCCCCCCGGTGAAGCGGACGCCCTCGCCCATCAGGCGTGACACCTCCTCGTCGAGGGTTCCGTCCGGCTGGAACGTGATGACCGCCCCGCCGTCCGCGGTCGCGGAGGTGCCCTCCCGGGCGTTGAGACCGACCATGACGCCGTTGGCGTCGACCTCGCTCCAGTCCGGCCCGGTCGAGGTCACCGTCAGGCCGAGCACCTCGCCGTAGAAGTGCACCGCCCGGTCCATGTCGTCGACGGGAACCCACACGCTCGCCACACCAGTCGCCATCTCTGCTCCTCCGCAGTGGTCCCGTTCCTGAGAACGTCCCCAGGGACGCCCCGGCGTGCTGCTCCACCGGCGGCCGCCGGACGCGGCCAGAGCCACCTTGACCCCGCCCCCGCGACCCTGCACCCGGAAACGGCGGCGGAGCCCGTGTGCGAACCCCGCGCTGCGGGTAGAGGAACACCATGGCTCCTGACCAGCACACCCCGACCGACCCGACCACGCAGCACCCCGACAGCACCCCCGGGCAGAACATCACCCACCCCGGCACCACGTCGCAGATGACGCCCGCCCCGGACCACGGCGAGGACAGCTACGTCGGCACCGGCAAGCTCACCGGGCGGCGCGCGATCATCACCGGCGGCGACTCCGGCATCGGCCGCGCCGTCGCGATCGCCTACGCCCGCGAGGGTGCCGACGTCCTCATCGTCCACCTCCCCGAGGAACAGGAGGACGCCGACGCCACGGTGGCCCTCGTCGAGGCCGCCGGCCGTCGCGGGATCAGCGTGCCCGGCGACCTGCGCCACGAGGAGTTCTGCCGCAGCGTGATCGACCGCGCCGTCCAGGAGTTCGGTGGCCTCGACCTCCTCGTCAACAACGCCGCCTACCAGATGAGCGTCGAGGGCATCGAGGACCTCACCACGGAACAACTGCTGCGCACGTTCACGACGAACGTCTTCGCCACGTTCTGGTTGTGCAAGGCGGCGGTCCCGCACCTCGCCCCGGGGTCCGCCATCGTCAACACCGTCTCCGTCCAGGCCGACACCCCGTCCCCCGCGCTGCTCGACTACGCGATGACGAAGGCCGCCCTGGTGAACTTCACCCTGAACCTCGCCCAGGAACTCGGGGAGAAGGGCATCCGCGTCAACGCCGTCGCCCCCGGCCCGGTGTGGACCCCGCTCATCCCCGCGACCATGCCCGAGGACCAGGTCGAGGACTTCGGCACCCAGACCCCGCTGGGCCGGGCCGGACAGCCCGCGGAACTCGCCCCCGCCTACGTGTTCCTCGCCTCGCAGGAGTCCAGCTACAGCACGGGAGCCGTGATCCGCGTCGCCGGCGGGAACTGACGCGTCGTGCGGTGACCGCGTCCTGGTGGTCGTGATGGTCCTGATCGTCAGGACGCGGTACCGCTGCCGAGTTCCTCGACGTCGAAACGTCGCTGGACGATGTCGTCGGCGAGGTCGTCCAGCGTCGTCGACGTGGCGAAGGCGTGCGCCCGCAGGATCGAGAGGGCTTGTTCGCTGGTCACGGCGAGGCTGAGCCCCACCATCCCGGTGGCCACCCACACCTGTCGCCGGCGGATCGCCTCGGGGCTGTCGGACCAGTCCGCGTGGACCCCGGCCGCCTCCGGTTCGAAACCGGTCGGGTCCACGCCGCGCAGGTGCTGCAGCAGCACCGAGGTGACCAACGCCGCCACCACCTGCGCGTCGATCACGGTGGAACCGTCGAGCGTCCGCGACGACCGGGTGTAGAGGTCGAGGACCCCGAAACGGGAGGACCCCACCCGCAGCGGCACCGACAGGCCGCCGTGGAAGGACGTCCTCGCGAAGTGGTCCACGGCCAGCACCGGCCAGAGTTCCCGCCAGCGGTCCTCGGTGGCCACGACGGGTCGCCCGTCGCGCATCGCGAGGAAGCAGGGGCCGTCGCCGTGGGTGAACTGCAACCTCTCCGCCGTCGCGGCGGCGTCGTCGCTGGCCCCCAGCGGCACCCGGGTGTCGGGTTCCCCGTGCAGGCTGAGCCCCGCGGCGTCGAACGGCAGCAGCCGCGCGGTGATCCGGGCCAGGGCCGACGGCAGCAGGTCCGCGTCCAGGGTTTCCTGGGCGTCTCCCCACGCACCCCAGAAACGCTCGGCCAACGAGTTCATGCCCTGGTTCCCCGGTGCCGTCCGACCGCTGTCGGACCCGGTGTTCTCCGTTCGTGCACGGCGCAGCTCTCCTCGTCCTCGACCGTCCTGCCTTGCAGGGCACGGTAGGAGACGGATCGCAGACCTGCAGCCGGAAACCGGGACACGGTGCTGGAGCCCTGTGCAGGACCCGCACGGGCGCGGTACAACTCTCGGGTGTCGGACGAGCACCCCCTGCGTCATCGCGCCCTGGCCGTGCGTGGTCTCCTGGGCGACGTGTGGGGCAACGGGATGCCCGACACCCCGGACCCGTGGCTGACGATGACGACCGACGGGATCGCCTGCGACGACCTGGTGGGACGCGAGCACGGCTACGTCGTGCTCGGCGACGGCCTGCCCCTGGCGACGCTGGCGGCCCTGCTGCGGGCCCACCCCGATCCGGTGGCCGCCCGCGCCGCTCTCCCCCCGGCGCTGCGGGACCGCCTGGAGGTCGCTGGTTGACGGGGACCACTGGTGCCAGACTGGCCCCCCGAAGGGGGCCAGCGACCGACCGGTGAGGTGGAGATGAGCGGAGAACGCCAGGATCTCGACGAGGACCAGGTGCGCCTGCTGAGCCGGTTCGACGGCGCGAGCGCCGCCGAGGTCGCCGAGCGCCTCGGGTGCAGCCTCTCCGAGCTCGCCGAGCGGCTGGTGGCCATCCGCAGCGCCCTGGGCGTGGACAGCACGGCGGCCGCCGTGCAGGCCGTGCGGGCCCGCGGCCTCATCTGAGCTGTCCGGGCCTCAGACCGCGGGGAAGTCCGCGGTCGCCTCGGGGCCGTCGCTCCCCGCGGGGTAGGTCTCCAGCGGCACCTCGTCGGCCTTCCACGCCGCGATCACCGGGGCCAGGATGCGCCAGCAGTCCTCCGCGGTGTCACCGCGCACCGAGAGCAACGGGTCGCCGTCGAGCACGCCGGCCAGCACCTCCCCGTAGGCGGGGAGGTCGGAGTCCCCCAGGCGGGCGGTCAGCGTCGCCTCGTCGAGGTCGAACGGGTCCCCCGGGGCGTTGACGTTCAGGTCCAGGCTCACGGTGTCGGGTTTGAAACCGAGCCGGAGCCGGGTGGGGACCGGTGTGCCCAGCAGGCCGGCCATGAGGTGCGGGACGGGCTTGTAGGTGATGACCGCCTCCTTGCGGGCCCGGCCGAGGGCCTTGCCGGACCGCAGGCGGAAGGGGACCCCGGCCCAGCGCCAGGTGTCGACGAACAGGACGACCTCGGCCAGCGTCTCGGTCTGGCGGGCGGGGTCCACGCCCTGCTCGGCGGTGTAGTCGGGCAGGTCGCGGTCCCCGAGGCGACCCGCGGTGTACCGGGCCCGTCGACTGGCCTGCGCGGGAGGACCGGCCAGGCGGGTCGCCCGCAGCAGCTGCGCCTTCCGGTCGCGGAACTCCCGCTCGTCCAGCGCCGAGGGGGCGTCCATCGCCAGCATCGCGAGCACCTGCAGCAGGTGACTCTGGATCATGTCGATGAGGGCGCCCGCGTGGTCGTAGTACCCGGCGCGGCCCTCGAGCGCGAGGTCCTCGTCGTAGAACACGTCGACGCGTTCCACGTGGCCCGCGTTCCAGGTGGGTTCGAAGATCCGGTTCGCGAAGCGCACCCCGACGGTGCCGAGCACCGTGGAGGTGCCGAGGAAGTGGTCGACCCGGTGCACGTGCTCCTCCGGGACCAGCTGCGCGACGACCTGGTTGAGCTCGTGGGCCGAGGCCTCGTCGGAGCCGAAGGGCTTCTCCATCACCAGCCGGGTGCTGGCCGGGAGGTCCCGGCCGACGAGCCCCGCGCACGCCTTCGCCGTGATCGCGGGCGGGAGGGCGAAGTACACCGCGACCGGAGCGGCGCAGGAGCTCATCAGGGCCAGGAGGGCGTCGGGATCGGTGACGTCGACCTGCGCGTAGCGGCTGGTGTCGCGCACCGTCCGGGCGGCGTCCGCCGACTCCTCGCCCACGTCCAGGGCGTCACCGAAGGCCTTCGTCACCACCTCGCGCCACCGGTCGTCGTCCCAGTCCTCCGCGCCGGCGCCGACCAGTTCGAGCGAGGAGCCGTGACCGTGCGCGGGGTCCTCGTTGCGTCCGGAGACCAGGAGCCGGGCCAGGCCGGGCATCAGCAGCCGGGAGGCGAGGTCGCCGCTGGCCCCCAGGATGAGCAGCGTCGCGACGGGGTCCTGCCCGGAACGCCCGTCCTGAGCGGCTCCGGCCGCGCCGTGGCCGCCGCCGGCCCCCGCCGGGTCCTCGTTGCGGCTCTCGCTGCCGCCGGTGGCCGGGTGGTCGTCGTGCTGCTGGTCGCTGTGGTTGCTCACGCGCACACCCTGCCGAGGTTCCCCGTCCCGCGCGCGACGACCCGCCCGGGGGCTCAGCGCGGAACGGGCGGCGTGGCGGGAGGGGTTCGTCGTGGGCCGGCCTCGACCGGGCGCGGACTCCCCAGCGGGTGCAACCGGACGGCGACGAGGGCGACGTCGTCCTCGTGCTCGCCCGGCAGCATCCGCTCCAGCACCCCGTCGACGAGCTCGTCCAACGTGGCATCGGCCAGGTCCGCGACGGCCTCGCGCAGCAGCAGCAACCCCTCGTCGAGGGAACGGTCGCGGCGTTCGACGAGGCCGTCGGTGAACATCAGGATCGTCGACCCGCGGTCCACCGCGATGGCCGCGTCCACCCGCGGGGTCGAGGGGTCGATGCCGAGCAGCAGTTGCGGCGGCACCGAGGCCAGGGGGCTCACCGTGCCGTCCGGGGTGAGCAGCACGGGCGCCGGATGCCCGGCGTTCGACCAGCGGAACCGGGTGACGTCGCGGTGCCGCTCGTCCTCGCTCTGCTCCAGCCGGCCCACGACCACGGTGGCGGTCGTGTCGACCGCGAGGCCCGCCATGGCCGCGTCGAGCCCGGACAGGACCCCGGCGGGACTCGCGCCCGTCGTGTACGCGATGCCCCGCAGCAGCGAGCGGACCTGGCTCATCCCGGCAGCGGCGGTGATGTCGTGGCCCATCACGTCGCCGATCACCAGCACGGTGGAGCCGTCGGGCGTGAGGAAGGCGTCGTACCAGTCCCCGCCGACCTTGGCCGCGTGCGCGGCGGGCTGGTACCGCACCACGATCTGCAGGTGGTCCGGTTCGACCGGGGACGTCAAGAGGCTGCGCTGCAGCCCTTCCGCCATCCGGTGCTGCGCCTCGTAGAGCCGCGCGTTGTCCAGGGCCAACCCGGCCCGGTCGGCGATCTCGGTCGCCAGCAGCAGGTCCTCCGCACCGAGTTCGCCCCGCTCGACGCCGTGGAACAGCGTGATCAGCCCGACGGTGCGCCCGCGTGCCCGCAGCGGCACGCACTGGAACGACTCCGGCGCCAGGCGCCGGATCAGCTCCCGCGCCGGACTGTCCGCGGCCAGGACGCGCAGGATCTCGGCCGTCGCCCCCCGGGTGACGCCCGCCGGCCGCGCACTCCGCCAGACCCGGTAGAGGTAGGAGTCGAGGGCCAGCGCCGAGAGCCGGGTGTCGCGGTAGGCGAGGACGACGTCGCGCAGCGCCGGGTCCACGTGGTGGCAGCCGACGTCGCGCAGCCCGCCCTGCTCGTCCACCAGCGTCACCAGGCACCAGTCGGCGACCGCCGGGACGAGGTGCTGGGCCAGGCGGGCCACCGCCTCCTGGACGTCGAGGGTCGCCGTGAGGTCCTCGCTGACGGTCACGATCAGGCGCAGCCGCTCGGCCGCCGCGGCCGCCGCCGCGTGCGCGGCCTCGAGCTCCTTGCGGGCCCGCCGACCGGCGGTGACGTCGAGGAAGTAGACCGAGACGCCGTCCGGGTCCGGCCACGCGCGCACCTCGAACCAGGCGTCCAGCGGCGGCGGGTAGTACGCCTCGAAGGTCACCGGCTCACCGCTCGCCGCGACCCCGCGGTAGTGCGTCTCGAACGGCGAGCCCACCGCGTCGGGGAAGAGCTCCCACACGCTGGCACCGAGCATCTCCTGCCGCGGACGGCCCAGGACGCGCTCGGCCTCGGCGTTGACGTAGCTGAAGCGGAAGTCCCGGTCCAGGGAGAAGAACGCCGACGCCATCGACTCCAGCACGCGCGCGACCCGCGCGTCGTCGGTGCGGGCGGCGGTGGTGTCGTAGGCCGCGCCGAGGACCCGGACGCTGCGCCCGGCCTCGTCGGCCAGCGCCTGCCCCCGGGCCCGCACCCACCGGGTGCTGCCGTCGGGCCGCACGACCCGGTACTCGGCCTCGAAGGGCCCGCACTCCGCGACCGCCCGCTGCAGCGCGGCCCCGACCCGGGGCAGGTCGTCGGGGTGCAACCGCGCGTTGAACGCCTCGATGTCGCGGCCGAAGTCGTCGGCGGCGTACCCGAACATCTCCAGCAGCCGCTCGTCCCAGCGCAGCTCCCCGGTGACGAGGTCCCAGTCGAACGTGCCGATCCCGCCGGCGGCGACGGCGAGCTCCGAGCGCACCCGGGCGGCCTCGAGGTCGACCGCGAGCGCCGTGAGCTCGAGCTCGGTGACCGCGGCGGCGGCCAGGTCGCCCAGCACGGCGACGTCGGTCCCGCTCCAGTCCCGGGCCTGCGGGCCGAAGACGCACAGCGCGCCGACGACGTGGCCGTCCTGCCCGCGCATCGGGACCCCGAGGTAGGCGCGCACGGCGCCGGAGGTGACCGGCGGCAGCAGGGCGACGCGGTCGTCGGCCGTGGCGTCGGTGACCACGAGCGGCTCCCCCGCCGTCGCCGTGACGGTGCCCAGGGAGTCCACCAGGGCGCCCGCGCCGCGGCCCTGCGCGTCGAGATCCGCTGCGGCGGAGAGCGTCTGGACGTCGGAGCGGAGCGACACCCGGCCGGCCGGTGCGCCCAGCAGGCGCGCCGCGAGTTCGGCGAGCCGGTCCAGGGCCGGGTTCGCGGTCGTGGTCACCAGCCGTCGCGCCGACCGCAGGCGGGCGGTGTCGGCCTCGAGAGCGGCCAGCGCCCGTCCGTCCTCGTTCACCGACGTCGACCCCTCCACCTGACGGGCGGCGGACGCGCACCCTCCTCCCGATCGTCGCACGCGTCCTGCCCACCACGGACGGGTGGAGTGTGGAACGCTGGGGTGGCGGACGCCGGTCGAGCAGCGGCCGGGGGCTCCGCCGCAGGACGAGGTCGAACCGTGTCCCAGCACCCCCCGCACCGCCACCCCACGCACCCCCACCCCACGCACCCCCACCCCACGCATCCCCACCCCACCACCGACGACCCGCCGGGTGACCTGAGCGCGTTGCAGGTCGCCGCCGGGCGGATGCTCGTCCTCGGGTACTCGGGCACGGAGATCGCCACCCGGTTGCGCTGCGACCTCGACGAGGTGGTCGCGGTGGTGCGGTCGCTGCGGGCCCGCTACGACGTTCCCAGCACGGCGGAGGCGGTGCGGCGGGCGGTGGTCGGCCAGGACCTCTTCCGGCCCTGACCGCTCCGGGTCCGGCTAGTGCCCGGGACGTCCGGTGGCGTTCTCCACGACCTCCGTCGCGATGTCGCGCAGCTTGCGGTTCTGGTGCTGGGACTGGGTCGCCAGGTGGGTGAAGGCCTCCTCGGGCGTGCAGCCGAGGCGGCCGATGAGCACCCCCTTCGCCTGCTCGATGACCGCGCGGCTGTTCATGGCGGTCTGCAGGTTGATCGCGAGGTCGGCCGTCGAGGCGTAGAGCGCCGCGTTGGCCAGCGCGACGGCCGCGTAGCCGGCGAAGGCGGACGCCAGCTGCTCCGCCTCGGCGTCGAGGGGTTCGGCGCCGAAGTGGTAGATGTTGATGGCTCCCACCACCCGCTGCGGCATGGGGAGGCCGACGCTGAGGACGCTGCGGACCCCCCGGCGGGCGGCTACGGCGCAGAAGCCGGCGTAGAGCTCCCCGTCGGCGGTGTCGTCGATGCGCAGGTGCTGGCCGGTCTGGGCGGCGTCCAGGCACGGCCCGAACCCGTCGTCGTACTGCCGTTCGTCCAACGAGGCCGCCAGCGACCCCGTGAAGGCCACCGAGGTGGTCTTGTCCCCGTCCACCAGCGTCACCGAGACCTCGTCGGCTCCGGGGATGCACGCGACCACGAGGTCGGCGATCCGCCGCAGGACCACGCCCAGCGGCTGGCCCAGGACGATGGCGCCGAGTTCGGCGAAGGCCTCCTGGGGTTCCATCCGCGGTCGGGTGACGGACGTGACGTCCTCGCCCTGGTCGTCCGTGGTCACGGTGAACCTCCTGCTGCTCGCCCGCCGGCTGCAGACGGCGGGGTGGGACCACCACCCGGGGGCGGCGGCCGTGCGCCGGGGCTGCTGGTTGAACCCCTGTGACCGGGAGCCTCACCGGGAACGGCTCCGCGCTCACGCAGTGCGCCGAGCCTAGCCCTGCGGGGTCCGCGGCAGCGCTCGCCACCGGCGGCCGTCCGCGCTAGCGTGGCGCCCGGTCGAACAGTGGCTCAGGTGTCCAGGGTGGGGCACCGCCCGCACCGACCCCGGGAGCCACTCGTGGAGTTCTCCGTCCGCCGCCGCACGAGCGGCGCAGTGGGTGTCGTCGAGGTGGGCGGCGAGCTCGACGCCGAGACCGCCGACGCCTTCGAAGCGTGCACCCTCGCCCTCCTCGCCGAGGTCCGTCACGTCGTGGTCGACCTGCGGGACACGGCCTTCGTCGACTGCCGCGGCCTGTCCAGCCTGCTCTACCTGTCCCGCCTGGCGCGCACGGTCGGGGGCGGGTTCCGGACGACGGGGGCCCGGCCCGTCGTCCGCCTGCTCTTTGACACCCTCGGGGTGACCGGTCGGCTCGGGGCCGACGACGTCGACACGGTCGACACGGAGATCGATCTGCGGGCCCCGCTGCACGCGGTCGGCCGGTGAGCGCCCGCGCCGGGTCGGGCGAGCCGTCCCTCGTGGCCGCTCTCGCCGCGCTGGCCGGGATCGCGGCCGGCGACGTCGGGACCGAGGAGCTGCTGGCCCGCCTGGTCGGCATCACCGCGGAGCACCTGGCCGTCGACGGGGCCGGGGTCGTGATCACCGAGGGCGAGAACGTCCGGTTCGTGCAGGCCAGCGACCACGACCTCGAAGGTCCCGAGGTGCTGCAGCAGCTCCGGCAGGAGGGGCCCTGCCACGACGCCACGAACTTCGTGGTCGAGGTGGTCGTCGACGACCTGCGCGACCCCGTCCAGACGGCGTGGCCGGAGTACGTGGAGCGGACCGTGTCCGCGGGTTTCCTCTCCGTGGTGGCCGTCCCCCTGGTGAGCGACGGGCGGGTCTGGGGGGCTCTGGACCTCTACCGCCGCCGGCCCGGGACCTGGCAGCTCGAGGAGCTGCAGTGGGTCCGGCTGCTGGCCCACCTCGCGGCGTCCTACCTGGAGATCGCCGCCGACCGCGATGCCGCGCGCAGCGCCCAGCGGGAGCTGGCGCACGCCAGCACCCACGACGCGCTGACCGGGCTGCCGAACCGGGCCCTGCTCTTCGACCGGCTCGAGCACGCCCTGCACACCGCGCAGCGCCACCGCCGCGTCGTCGCGGTGATGTTCGTCGACCTCGACCGCTTCAAGGGCGTCAACGACACCTTCGGCCACGCGGCGGGCGACCTGGTGCTCGCGACCGTCGCGGCCCGGATGGGCGCCACCCTGCGCCAGGGCGACACGCTGGCCCGGCTCGCCGGTGACGAGTTCGTGCTGGTGTGCGAGGACCTGCCGCAGTCCGACGCCGTCGAGCTGCAGCAGAGCGTCGAGGCGGTCGTGGCACGGCTGCGTCAGGCCCTGGGGCGCTCCATTCCCGTCGGCGAGGTCGACCTCGTCGTCTCCGCCAGCATCGGCGTCGCCCTCAGCGACCAGCGCACCGACGCCGACGGGCTGCTGGCCGACGCCGACGGCGCCATGTACGTCGCCAAGCAGCACACTCCCGGACGGCTGGGCGAGTTCGCCCGCGAGACGGGGCCGAACGGGCAGCCGCTGCGTCCCCCGCTGCGTCTGCTGGAGCACCAGCTGGCCGAGGCCGAAGGCCTGCGGCAGCTGCGGATCCACTACCAACCGATCGTGGACGCCGCCGGCGCGCTGCACGCCGTGGAGGCGCTCGTGCGCTGGCAGCACCCCGTCCACGGTCTGCTGCCGGCGGCGGAGTTCATCGACCTGGCCACCCACAACGGGTCCATCGTGGGGATCGGGCGCTGGGTGATCGCCCAGACCTGCGCGCAGATGGCGCTCTGGCGGGAGCAGCTGGGCTCCGCGGCGCCGGCCACGGCCTACGTCAACGTCACCGCCCGCGAACTGGTCGACCCCCTGCTGGGCCCCACCATCGTCGCGGCCCTGGCCCGCCACGGCCTGGACCCCGGGCACCTGGGTCTGGAACTCCTCGAGAGCAGCTTCATCGACCCCCAGGTCCTCGTCGGCCTGCAGGAGCAACAGCGCCTCGGCCACCCGTTGTCCGTCGACGACTTCGGCACCGGGTACTCCTCGCTGTCCCGGCTGGTGGAACTCCCCGTGCGGCTCGCCAAGATCGACAAGTCGTTCGTCGCCGGGATCGCCACCGACCCGCGCCGCCGAGCGCTGGTCGCCGCCGTGGTCACCGTCGCCGCCAGCCTCGACCTGCGGGTGATCGCCGAAGGGGTGGAGAGCGAGGCCCAGGCGCTGGAGGTCGCCGCCGCCGGCTGCGACTACCTGCAGGGGTACTGGTGCGGGAAGCCGGAACCGGCCGAGGCCCTCACGGCGCGGTGGCTGAGCGCGACCGCCCGCCGCTGAGCGCGGGCGCGGACCGGCCGCGCACCCAGGCGGGCACGTCGGCCGGCGCCAGCGGTCGGCTGTGGAGGTACCCCTGCGTCTCGTCGATCCCGAGCGAGCGCAGGACCTCCAGCGTCGCCTCGTCCTCGACCCCCTCGGCGACGACCCGCAGGCCGAGGCGGTGCGCGAGTTCCACGGTGCCGGCCACGATCTGCCGCACTCGATCGTCACCGGAGAGCCGCACCGTGAAGGACCGGTCGAGCTTGACCTCCGTCGCCGGGAGGTCGACGAGGTAGGACAGCGACGAGTACCCCGTCCCGTAGTCGTCGATGCTCAGCCCGAAACCGCGGTGACGGATCTCCCGGGTCATCTCCACCGCCTGCTCGGGGTTGCTCATGAGCAGCGTCTCGGTGACCTCGAGGACGACGGCGGTCGGGTCCAGGCCCTCGGCGAGCAGCTCGTCGAGCAGGACGAGCAGACCCGGGTCGGCCAGCGAGCTCGCGGACAGGTTCACGGCCACCCGGACGTCGTTCGCCCCCACCGGGGACCAGCTCGTCCGTGGCCCCGTCGCCGCCGTCGCCTCCCGCAGCACGAACTCGGTGAGGTCGGCCATGTGGCCCCCGCGTTCGACGAGGTCGAGGAACGCGGCCGGCGCCAGCAGACCGAGGCGGGGGTGCTGCCAGCGCACGAGGGCCTCGACCCCGGCGACCGCTCCGGACGAGAGGTCGAGCTGCGGCTGGTAGTGCACCCGGAACTGCCGGCTCGCGTCCCCGGTGGCGAAGGCGCAGGACAGCTCGTCGGCCATCAGCGCCTCCTCGCGGCCGGCGCGGTCGATGGCGTCGTCGTAGAGGCGCACGACCTCGCCGGTCGACTTCGCCTGGTACATGGCGGCGTCGGCGCGGCGCAGCAGTTCGCCCCCGTCCGGCGTCCCCGCCGGGTCGTCGGCGCGGGTCGGGAGGGCGATCCCGACGCTCGCGGACACCTGACCGGTGCCCTCGACCCCACCGGCACCCTGCACGGCGGCCGCCAGCTCGTGCGCGAAGCGCACGGCACCCACCGCGTCCGCACCGGGCAGGAGCAGGGCGAACTCGTCCCCGCCCAGACGCGCCAGCACCGCGCCCGCAGGGACGACGGCCGCCAACCGGCCCGCCGTGCGCTGCAGCAGCCGGTCGCCGACGGCGTGACCGAACCGGTCGTTGACCTCCTTGAACCGGTCGAGGTCCAGGAGGTAGACGGCGACGTCGTCGCCGCCCTCCGCGGCGAGGTCCAGCTGCTGGCCGAAGGCGCGCCGGTTCGCCAGACCGGTGAGGTCGTCGGTGAGCGCGTCCTGCCGCGTCTGGGCCAACGTCGAGAGGTCCGAGACGAGCCGCACCACACGGGTGCTGACCCCGACCACGGCCAGCCCCCCGCAGATCACGGCGACGCCCGTGGACTGCGGGGGCAGCCGGGTGGCGAGCAGGATGATCGCCACGCTGGCCAGCAGCACGACGAACGTGCCGATGGTGAGCGACTGCGTCGTGGCCTCCTGGGGCCGTACCGGCCGCGCCCGCACCGTCGAGGCCCAGGCCACGACGACGCAGAACAGCCCCCACCCCGACGAGGACCACCCGCCGCGCAGGACACCGAACGCCGTCGCCACCTCCACCGCCATCAGGAACACGACGCCGAGGGCGATCACCCAGATCCGCGGGTCCCGGACCAGGCCGGCCATGACCGCGACGGTCAGGGTCGTCCCCAGCACGATGAACAGGGCCGAGGAACGGGCCACCGACATCTCGAGGACCCACCAGGGCAGTGTCCGCTCGTGACCTCCTGGGCGCCAGACGATCACGAGGTGGAGCAGCGCCGAGACGGCCAGACCGGCGCTGATCCCGTTCAACCAGTCACCCGGATCGGCGAGCCTCGTGCTGGTCCGGTTCCAGACGATGAGTCCCTGGTACACCAGCACGCAGGCGAGCAGGCAGGACGCGCTCAGCACGACGTCCCCCGGCAGCTCGAGGCCCGCCCGGCCGCTCGCCCCGGCCACGGCGCTCACCCCGAACTGCGCGACCGTCCCCGCCCACACCACGGCGGCGGCGCGGGCGAGCCACCGCCAGACCGTCCGTTCCTCCTCGGTCGTCCGCGCCTTCCGGCGCAGCACCGCGACGGCGAAGCTCACCCCGGCCAGGCGCGAGCCGGCGGAGGCGAGGTCACCCGGGACACCCGTCGCGGGGAGCAGGACGAGGACAGCGCTGACCAGCAGCACGGAGCGGAGCAGCACCGGGCGGCGGGCACCGGTGGCTCGCGGTGACGCGGACGGGCTGCTGGGGTGGCGCACGGGAACCTCACCGACTCGATCGTGATGATCCCCAGCCTGTTGGAGGAACCCTGGTGTCATCGGCGAACGACCTCGGCGGCTGCAGCGCCCGAACCGGTGACGTCGCGCGGGGCCCGCCCCGCTTGCCCTGCCCGCCCGCAGGTGGTGTTGTGACCTGGACAGCGATGTGTTGCCCCAAACCATGGTGGCGCGTCGGTCCGACGCGCACCACGGAGATCGGTCATGGCACTCGAGCAGTCCACGACGGCGGGCGAGACACGCACTCCCCGACCGGCCCACCGCAGCACCAGCACGTACACGGCGCTCGCGCAGCGCGTGCGCGAGGCGGGGCTCATGCGGCGCCGCCTCGGCTACTACTGGCGCCGCATCACCACCCTCGTCGTCGTGCTGGCCGTCCTGGCGACGTCCCTGCAGTTCATCGGCGACACCTGGTGGGTGCTGCTGCTCGCCCCGGTCGTGTCGCTGACGTTGAGCCAGGTCGCCTTCCTGGGCCACGACGCCGCGCACCAGCAGATCTTCAGCACCCCGAAGTGGAACGCCCTCGCCTCCCGGTGCCTGGCCAGCCTGCTCGGCGGGCTCAGCCACGGTTGGTGGCTGGGCAAGCACAACCTCCACCACGCGGCGCCGAACCAGATCGGGCGCGACACCGACATCAACTCCAAGGTCCTCGCGTTCCACCCGGAGGCGCTGGAGGGGATGGGCCGCACCCACCGCTGGCTGCTGACGCACCAGGGCTTCTGGTTCTTCCCGCTGCTGATGCTCGAGGGCTTCAACCTGCACGTCGACAGCGCCTCGGCCCTGTTGCGACGGGGCGCGATGAAGCGCACCCACGTCGACGTCCTGATGGTCCTGGGCCGGTGGGCGGTCTACGCCACGATCCTGCTGCTGGCGGTGTCCCCGGGGAAGGCCGCCGCCTTCGTCGCGATCGAGGTGTCCGTCTTCGGGGTCCTGCTGGGCGGGGCCTTCGCCCCCAACCACACGGGGATGCCGCTGCTGGCCCGGGGCGCGAAGCTCGACTTCCTGAACCGCCAGGTCCTGTCCTCGCGCAACGTGGGGGGCGGCCGCCTCGTCGACTTCTTCATGGGCGGGCTGAACCGCCAGGTCGAGCACCACCTCTTCCCGAGCATGCCGCGCCCGAACCTGCGCCTCGTGCAGCCCCTGGTGCGCGCGCACTGCGCCGAGGTCGGCATCCCCTACACCCAGACCAGCGTCACCGGCGCCTTCGCGGCCGTCGTCACGCACCTCAACACCGTGGGCCTCGCCGGGCGGCGGCAGAACTCCTGCCCGCTGGCGGCACAGCTGCGCAGCTGAGGCCGTGGGCCGCCGGGCGACCGGCGGGTGCGTGCGGTGGCGCCGCCGTGCGAGCGGCCCCACAGTGGGCACGGACCCGGTCGGGTCCGAGACGATCGCGCTCCCCCGGGCCGGCGCTCCGACGAGGGACGGATCAGCAGGTGCTTCAGCTCGAACTCCCCACCGAGACCCGGTCGGTGTCGCTGGCCCGTCACCGCGTGCACGAGTACTGCGTCGGTGACGACTGCGCCGCCGCCTCCACCCGCGGTGGGACCGCGGCGCCCGGCGTCGACCTGCTGCAGGTCGTGGCCCTGCTGACCACCGAACTCGTCGCCAACGCCGTCCGGCACGGCGGTGGGGACCGGGTGCGGGTGACGGTGGACTGCTCGGTGGGCGGGGTGCGGGTCACGTGTTCCGACGACAACCCGGCCGAGCCGGTCGTGCGCCAGGTCGACGCCGACGCGACGAGCGGTCGGGGCATGGCCCTGGTCGACGTCCTCGCCGACAGCTGGGGCAGCGTCCGGGCGGTCACCGGGAAGCAGGTGTGGTTCCAGGTCGGCGGCGACGCCTGAGCCTGCGACGCCGGCCTGTGACGTGTCAGGCGATCCGACCGGGACCCGCCTCGGGCGGACGCGGCCGGTCCTCCGGGTGGGCCCGGACGGCGAGGATCGCGCAGTCGTCCTCGGGCGAATCGCCGACGAGTTCCACCACGAGCCGGTCCAGCAGTTCCTCGAGGGTGAGGCCGCCGCAGCTGCTCAGGACCCGGCGGAGGTCGGCGAGGCCGTCGTCCAGGCTCCGGCCGCGGTGTTCGATGAGCCCGTCGGTGTAGAGGAGCACCGTGCTGCCCGGCGGCAGCAGGTGCACCTGGTCGGTCCGGACGGTGTCCGGGATCAGCCCGATGAGCAGTTCCGGCTCGGACTCCATGACCTCGGTGCCACCGTCGGCGGTCAGGACGACCGGCGGGGGGTGGCCGGCGTTCGTCCAGCGGAGCCTGCGCAGCCCCTCCTCGGCGTCCTCCTCGGTCTGCTCGATGCGCGCCAGGACGAGGGTCGCGAGGCCCTCGACGTGCAGACCCGCGAGTGCCCGGTCGAGGCGGGACACGACCTCCGACGGAGGTTCCAGGCGGTCGAAGGCGAACGCGCGCAACAGACCTCGCAGCTGCCCCATGTGCCCCGCGGCGGTCATGTCGTGGCCGGTGACGTCGCCGATGACGACGGTCGTGGCCCCGTCGGGGAGGACGACGGCGTCGTACCAGTCCCCGCCCACGTACTCCCCCACCGCGGCGGGGACGTAGCGGGCGCGGATCTCGAGGTGGTCCGGCTCGGGCAACCGGGTCAGCATCGACTGCTGGAGGATCTCCGCGGCGCTCCGGCGCTCGCGGATGAGGGTCGCGCGCTGCACGGCCTGGGCGGTGTAGCCGGCCAGCGCCTGCAGCGCCGCCCGCTGCTCCGCGGAGAAGTCCTGGGCCTGGCCCCAGTAGAGGAAGACGGCGCCCACGACGTCGCGTCCGACGACGAGCGGGAGGTTCACCGTCGCCCCCAGGGGTGGCAGGACGGCGCGGGCCGGGAGGTCCGGGTGCACCGCGAGCAACTGCTCGCGGTCCCGGTGGAAGATCGCCCGCCGGGTGCGGACCGCGGCGGCCACCGGTGAGTCCTCGTCCCAGGATACCCGGGCCCAGGAGGGGTTCATGCCGGCCGGCATGTGCTCCAGCGAGCTGAACCGGAGGTGCGTGCGGGCCGCGTCCGCCAGCAGCAGCCCACCGCCGGCGGCTCCCAGTTCCGCGGCCACGACGTCGGTGATCGTGGCGGCGACCTGGTCCACGGTGATCGTCGCGGTCAGGGCCTCGCTCAGCGTGAGCAGCAGCCGCCCGAAGCGGCCCGCGTCCTCGGCGGCGGCCTGGGCCGCGCGCGCGGCGGCGGCGTCGGCGAGGGCCGCGTCGCGCTGCTTCGCGGCCACCACCTGGCCGGTCACGTCGCTCTGGACGCTGACCCGGTGGATGAGGCGGCCCTCGGCGTCGAAGACCGGGGACACGACGACGTGGTTGTAGAACGCCGACCCGTCCTGGCGGTAGTTCAGCAGGACCTGGCTCACCGTCCTGCCGGCGGCGATGCCGTCGCGCAGGTTGGCGACGGCCTCGGGGTCGGTGTCCGGCCCCTGCAGGAAGCGGCAGTTGCGCCCCAGCACCTCCGCGGCGTCCCAGCCGGTGAGCTGCTCGAAGTTCCGGCTGACCCAGACGAGCGGTTCGTCCGCCGCGGCCGGGTCGCTGATGGCCATCGCGAGACCGCTGGAGAGCACCGAGCGGTGGGCCCGGTCGACCACGGCGGCGGCCCGGACCCCGGCCACGGCGTCGGGGAAGCGCACCGGCAGCAGCACCAGCAGCGAGCGCGCCCGCAACGGCAGCGGCGCGTCGTGCAGCGGCATCCCGATGGCCCACAACGCCTCCCGGGCCTCGGTCGCCTCCGACCGCAACGCCGCGCTGACCTGGCGGCCGGTGTCGGGATCACCCGCGGCGACCCGGGTGAGCGGGGTGCTGCTCGCGCTCAGCGGGCTTCCCGGGTCGACCTCGAGTCCCGCCGCGCGCGACCAGTCCTCGACGTCGAGGGGCAGCCGCACGTCGGGGGCCAGCTGGCGGGCCAGGTCGTTGACGTAGACGACCTTGGTCGACTCGGTGTCGACGAGCAGGACCGCCGCCGGGTAGTCGTGCGCCACGACGGGAAGTTGCCCGACACCGCCCGGCAACGCACCCGCAGGCTGATGACTCACGGTGCGAGCTTACGAGCGTCGCGCCCCGGCGCGCGCCGCCGCAGGCCGCCAGGACCGCTCCCCCCGCTCGACCGGTGCCGACGAAGGAGGGTGTGACAGGGCCCCCCGGGAGGGCCGTTCCGGCGGGCCTCGACCGCCCGCGGCGTGTTCGACTGGCGTCGGTCACGGAGTCGATCCCCCGTGACCCACCACCCTTTCGCCGTCCGCGAGGAGAACGCACCGCATGACCACGACCGTGAAGGCCTACGCGGCCACCGCCGCCGACCAGCCGCTGACCCCGACCACCATCGAGCGTCGCGACGTCGGGCCGCACGACGTCCTGATCGACATCAAGTTCGCCGGCATCTGCCACTCCGACATCCACACCGCCCGCAGCGAGTGGGGCGCCACGAACTACCCGGTCGTCGTCGGCCACGAGATCGCCGGCATCGTCGCCGAGGTCGGCTCCGAGGTCACCAAGCACTCCGTCGGCGACCGCGTCGGCGTCGGCTGCATGGTCGACTCCTGCGGGGAGTGCGAGTACTGCACGGGCGGCGAGGAGCAGTTCTGCGTCAAGGGCAACGTCGGCACCTACGCCGGTGTCGGCGAGGACGGCGAGCCCACCCAGGGCGGCTACTCCCAGGCCATCGTCGTGACCGAGGACTTCGTGCTCCGGATCCCCGAGGGCATCGAGCTCGACGAGGCCGCGCCGCTGCTGTGCGCCGGGATCACCACCTACTCCCCGCTGCGCCACTGGGGCGCGGGCCCCGGCAAGAAGGTCGCCGTCGTCGGCCTCGGTGGGCTCGGCCACATGGCCGTCAAGATCGCCGCCGCCATGGGCGCGGAGGTGACCGTCCTGTCGCAGTCGTTGAAGAAGCAGGAGGACGGGCTGCGCCTGGGTGCCGCGCACTACTACGCGACCTCCGAGCAGTCGACGTTCCAGGACCTCGCGAGTTCCTTCGACCTCATCGTGAACACGGTCAGCGCCGTCGTCGACCTCGACGCCTACCTCTCGCTGCTGCGCGTGGGCGGCACGATGGTGAACGTCGGGGCGCCGGAGAAGCCGTTGTCGCTCGCGGTGTTCTCGCTCATCATGGCGCGGCGTTCGCTCGCCGGTTCCCCCATCGGTGGGATCCGCGAGACCCAGGAGATGCTCGACTTCTGCGCGGAGCACCACCTCGGCGCCGAGATCGAGGTCATCGGCGCGGAGCAGGTGAACGAGGCCTACGAACGCGTCCTGGCCTCCGACGTCCGCTACCGGTTCGTCATCGACGTCAGCACCCTGGACTGACGCACCGACGTGCGGACGGCCGGTCCTCCCGCGGGAGGGCCGGCCGTCGTCGCGTCGATCAGCCCTGATCGTCCCGCGGGTTGAGGGACGCCGGATCGCCGTCCTGGTCCTGCGACCCTTCGTCGTCGCGCGCTCCGTCGCCGGACTCCTCGTCCCGGAGGTCGCGGGGGTTCAGCATCCCCGGGTCCGCGTCGGCGTCCGGCACTTCCGGGTTCTCTCCTGGTTCCTGCATGGCCCCACTGTGCGCCGCGCACGGTCCCGGCGCGCGGGGAACTCCAACGCGCGGCCCCGGTCCCCGGCTCGTAGCGTCGCCACCATGCCCACCGACCTGTACACGGCCGACGTCACGGCGTCCGCCGGAACCGCCCGCTCCGACGACGGTCTGCTGGAAGTCGACGTCCGCGAGGCGACGTCGAGCGACGACTCCGGCGCCACGAACCCCGAACAGCTGATGGCCGCGGCGCTGAGCACGTGCCTGCTGGAATCCCTGAAGATCGCCACCAGCACCGCCGGGGGCAGCACCGAGGGCGCTCAGGTGCGTTCCCGGGTCACGCTGGCCCAGGACGACGGCCCCGGCTACTCGGCCCGCTACGAACTCCTCGTCACCCTCCCCGACGCGGGCGCCGAGCCTGGCGACGTCCTGCAGCAGGCCCTCTCGATCTGCCCCTTCACGAAGACGATCGACGCGGCGAGCCTCGACGTGCACCTCGTCTGACGCGTTCGACGTCTGACGTGCTCGATGTCTGACGCGCTCGATCCCGGGGAGGTCCGCCGGGTCGCCGCCGCGATCGCGGCCGAGGACGAGGAACGGGCCGGGGTGGCCATGTTCCTCGGGCTGCAGCCCCCACCGCCCCGTCGCGACGACCCGGCGCACGCCGACGTCGACCTCGGCCGTCGCCTCGGCGTCGTCTGGGACGTCCTGGCCGCGGCGGATCCCGACGTCACCGTGCAGGACGCCCTCGCGGTGCTCGCCGACCTGGAGTTCCGGCCCGTCCGGGCCCGGGCGGGGAGCGAGGTCCCGGACCGGTTGGCCGCGTGGCGTCCGGAGGGGTGGCGGACACCTCCCCGGGCCGAACGCGACGCCGGGGCGGCCCGGGTCCGGGACGCCCTCGTCGGGGGGCGCCTCCTGCGCGTCGTGAACTACCACGACACCCCGCTCTCGCGTCAGGAGGAGTTCCGGGTGGAGCTCCAGGGCTACGCCGCCCGCTTCGACCCGGTGTCCGCGGCCGACGTCCTCGACTTCTTCGCCACCGGACGGTGGCGCACCGGCCGACCGGGGATCGTCCCCGCGTTCTTCGACGGTTTCGCCAGCGCGGTGCGCTGCGCGGCCCCGCTGCTGGCCGAGACGGGCCTGACCGGCTGGTTCTACCCGCCCACGGAGTTCCTGGACGTGCGGCCGGGCGACCAGCAGGAGTTCGCCCGGGCCCACGACTACGGCGTGCTCGAGCACCCCGGGGACCGGCTCGCCATGACCTGGGACGAACTCGCCCGTCTCGCCGAGGACCACGAGGTGTGCGGGCACACCGCCACCCACGCGGCGTCACCCGACGTGGTGAGCGACGACGACGTCGAGCGACAGGTGCGTGAACCCGTCCGTCGGCTCACCGAGGTCTGCGGACGGACGCCCGCGGCGTGGGCCTGGTTGGGCGGTACCCCCTACGACCCCGGTGCGCCCGGGGACCGCGCCGTGCTGGCCGCGGGGATCCCGTTGCTGACCTCGAACGCGACGCTGGAACGCCTACCGTCCTGACGTGCGGGTCCCCGGGCCGCAGCGCCGGTTCACTTCAGCCCGCTGCGGGAGATCCCGGCCACGAACTGCCGCTGGGCGACGCCGAAGAGGACGAGCACGGGCAGGATCGAGACCAGCGCACCGGCCATCAACGCCGGGTAGTCCGTCGTGTACTGCCCCTGCAGGAACGACAACCCCACCGGCAACGTGTACAGGTCGGGATCGCGCAGCGCGACCAGCGGCCAGGCGAACTCGTTCCACCGGTACATGAACGTCATGACCAGCAGCACCGCGATGAGCGGCCGCGACAACGGCAGCACGATCGACCACAACGTGCGGAACTGCCCCGCCCCGTCCAGCTGCGCCGCCTCGAGCAGTTCGTCCGGCAGCGACAGGAAGTACTGCCGGGCCAGGAACACCCCGAAGGCCTCCGCGGACCGCGGGACGATGACGGCCCAGTAGGAGTTGATCCAGCCCAGGTCGTTGACCAGGTCGAACTGCGGGATCAGCAACGTCTGGATGGGGATCATCAGGGTCGCGAGGATCAGGAAGAACACCACCGAGCGGCCGGGGAACCGGTGCTTGGCCAGCACGTACCCGGCCGTGACGTCCACGACGATGGTGATCACGACGGCCACCACGGCGATCGCGAACGAGTTCTGCAACCACTGCAGGACGGGGAAGTCCGTCAGCGCCCGGCGGAAACCCCCGAGGTCGACGCCGCGCGGCAGCAGGGAGACGCGGCCCGCGACGAGGTCGGCGCGGGAGGAGAGGGCCGTGACGACCATCCAGTACAGCGGGAAGACCCACACCAGGGCCAGGACGAGGACGACGACGAACCGCGGCCACCGCCTGGCCGGTCCCCGCGCGGTCGTCGTGGTCGAGCGCTGGACCCGCAGGTCGTGGGTGCGCGTAGAGGTGCTCACGACTCCTCCTCGCTCCGGGCCTGGATCCGCCACCACAACAGGGTGGCGAGCAGGATCACCAGGAAGACGACGACCCCGATCGCGGAGCCGTAGCCCTGACGACGGGCCTGGAAACCCTGGGTGTAGGCGTAGGTGACGAGGATGTCCGTCGCTCCCGCCGGCCCACCCCCGGTCATGACGCGGACGACGTCGAACACCTGGAACACCTCGATCACCATGAGGACCGTGACGAAGAACGTGGTGGGGCGCAGCAGCGGCCAGCTGACGAACCGGATCCGCTGCCACCGGGAGGCCCCGTCGAGTTCCGCGGCCTCCAGGAGGTCCCCGTCGATGCCCTGCAGGGCGCTGAGGTAGAGGACCACGACGAGTCCGGTGCGCGCCCAGAAGAGCATCACGAACACCGAGACCGCCGCGGCGGTCCCGCCCGACTGCCAGTCCGGGGCGGGCAAACCCCAGCCGGAGAGGGTGCGGTCGACGATGCCGACGTTCTCGTCGAAGATCCAGCGCCCGGCCATCGCGACCACGACCCCCGAGATCACGTAGGGGGCGAGGAACAGCGCGCGGAAGATCCCGCGGGCCGGCAACCGGTCCCGCAGCAGCAGCGCGATGCCGAACCCGGCCGCGATGCTCGTCGGCACGGAGACGAGCGCCAGCAGACCGGTGTTGCCCGCGGCCCGCCAGAACGACGGGTCGCCCACCATCCGGGTGTAGTTCTGCAGGCCCACGAAGTCGGCGGTACCGATGCCCGTCGAGTTCGTGAGCGAGATCCGCACGGCCTGCACCAACGGCCAGAGCACGAACAGGCCGAAGAGGACGAGCGCCGGCGTGAGCAGCGCGTAGGAGACCCCCCAGCGCCGGACGGCGGCCGCCCGGCGCCCACGCGCCGGCCGGACCGCGAGCGAGCTGACGCCCTGGCTCACGACGTGAGGACCGACTGCACCCCGGCGACGAGCTGCGCCAGGGCCGCCCGGTCGTCGTCGCTGCCCAGGAAGATCGCGTCGAGGCGGTCGGCGAGCTGCCCGTTGACCGCGCTGAAGTCGGGGACGACGACCTGCTGGACGAGCTGCTCGCGGATGGTGGTCGCCTGCTCTACGAACAACGGCATCAGGTCGGGGCGGACCGTGTAGTCGAGGGTGGCCGGGTCCACGTCGGTCCGGGTGGGCAGGACGGTCGCGGCGGCGCAGAACGCGCCCATCTGCTCCGCTCCCGCGCAGTAGGCCAGGAAGTCCAGGGCCGCGTCCTTGCGCGGGCTCGCCTCGACGGCGACGAGGGCGTTGCCGCCGAGGTCGGCGGAGGCGTTGACGTCGCGGGGCAGGAACGTGGCCTGGTAGTCGAACCCGGCGCCGTCGATCTCCTCCAGCAGGAAGTCCCCGGCGAAGACCATGGCGACGGTCTGGTTCACGAACAGGTCGCTCGCGGGCTGGCCGCGGGAGGAGGAGGCCTGCGGGACGAGGCCCCGGCGGAAGAAGTCCCGGGTGTGGGTGAGGGCCTTCAGCATCCCGGGGTCGTCGGCCGCGACGCCCTTCAGGTCCTCGGTCAGCAGCCGGCCCCCGGCCTGGTCGACGAAGTTCAGCCAGCGGTAGGCCCCGGCGTTCTGCCAGTTCACCGCGAAGGCGTAGGTGTCCGCGCGCGAGGGCTGCACCCGGCCGGCGGCGTCGAGGAACTGCTCCCACGTCCACGCGGTGTCCAGCGTGCTCGGCAGCGTCCCGAGCCCGGCCGAGGCGACCGCGGCGGTGTTCACCAGGACCATGGAGGTGTCGGTGTGGTGCGGGACGCCGAACGTGCCGTCGTCGTCGCTGACGGCGCTCCAGAACGCCGGGAGGAACGACTTCTCCAGGCTGGACGCGTCCTTCAGGTCGGCCAGCACGTTCTGCGCCCGGTAGGCCGCGACGTCGGTGTAGCTGACCCGGAAGAGGTCCGGCGGGCTGTCGGTGCGCAGGCCGGTGTCGACGGCGGTCAGGACCTCCGAGTACGGCACGACCTGCAGCTCCACGGTCGGACCGCCCTGGGCCTTGAACCCGTCGGCGAGGGTCTGGAACGCCTTGAGCTCGGCGTCACCGGCCCACGTGATCATCGTCAGGGTGCTGTCGTCGCCACCCGAGGGCGGGTCGTCGGAACCGGTGGAGAACCCGCCGCAGGCGCTGAGGCCGAGGGCACCGGCGGTGCCGGCGCCGGCGGCCAGCACCGACCGTCGGGTGGGCCGTCGGGTGGGGGTGGTGGAACGCGACATCAGGACTCCGGGGGGCTGCGCGGGCGCTGGGGCACTCGCTGGGTGAGGCAGCGGGGGGAAGGGTGGCCTCACCGTATCGGCGTGCCCTCGGCGCGGCGCGGTCAAACCCACAGGGGTTTCGAGATGCGACGCCGGCCGTCTCGCGGTCCGATGTCGGGGTAGGGCCCGCGCGGGCGAATCCCCGTCCGGTCAGCGCCGTGCCCACCGACGACGAGGAGAATCCTGTGATCAAGTACCTGCACGACGCCGGTGTGAAGTCCGACTGGGCCTACACCGCCGGTTTCGCGAGCATCGGTCTCTCGTTCCTGGCCTGGGGGATCTCCCGTCAGGCGGAGGACGCCGGGACCGACCGCGCTGACCGCTGGGGCATCTTCGTCGGCCACTGGGCCCCCACCTTCTTCGGCGTCGGGCTGGCCCTGCACACCTACGAGAAGTGATCCGCGGGCGTCACCCGGCCCCCGGGTGACGCCCTCCCCGCACCCGACGGTCCCGCCCGGAGCGCGGAGGTCCCCACCTCGCGCGTTCGCGCCGCTCCCGTAACCTCACCTGCACATCGGCGCCACCCGGGCCGTCGTCAGGAAGGTGCAACGTGCAGTCGTGGATCGAGCTCCTCGCAGCGACCCGGCGGACGGCGGTGGTCGACATCGGTGCGAACCCCATCGACGGTGACCCGCCCTACGCTCCGATGCTGGCTGCGGGGTTGTGCACCGTCGTCGGGTTCGAACCGCAGGCCGACGCGCTGGCGAAGCTGCACGCGGCGGCCGGTCCCCACGAGCGCTACCTGCAGCACGCCGTCGGCGACGGGGGCGAGCACGAGCTCAAGGTCACCTGGATGAACGGGATGACCAGCCTCTTCGAACCGGACGTCGCCCGCCTCTCGGCCCTGAACGAGTTCGCCCGCTACGGCCAGGTGCTGGAGCGCATCCCGGTCGCGACGACGCGACTCGACGACGTCCCCGACCTCGGACCGCTGGACCTGCTCAAGATCGACGTCCAGGGTTCGGAGCTCATGGTGTTCCAGAACGGCCGGAGGACCCTCGCCGGCGCCGTCGCGGTGCACACCGAGGTCTCCTTCGTCCCGCTCTACCAGGACCAGCCGTTGTTCGCCGACGTCGACGCGGAACTGCGCGCCCAGGGTTTCCTGCCGCACGCCTTCGCCGCCGTCAAGCGCTGGCCGATCTCCCCCGGGGTCCTGGACGGCAACATCTTCGCGACCCACCAGCAGCTCCTCGAGGCCGACGTCGCCTACGTCAAGGACTTCGGCCGGCTCGGGGAACTCTCGACGGAACAGCTCACCCACCTCGCGCTGCTCGCCCACCACGTCTACGCCTCGCCCGACCTGGTGGTGCGCTGCCTGGTGGAACTGGTGGGCCGGGGTGACGTGGACGGTGAGGTCGTACCGGCCTACGGCCGCGAGCTCGGGGTGTCGCTGGGCACGAACGGGGTCCGCAGCGACGTGTGAGGGCGGGGACGCCGGTGGTCCTCGTGGCCCCACGTCCGCTGCAGGTCGCTGCCGACCGCCTCGGCCGCCGTGACGCCGGGGACGTCGAGGACCTCGGCCCCCTCGCCGCGGGCCAGGTCCCGGCTGCGCCGGACCACGAGGTGCTCCCCGACCCGCGCGGGGGCCACGTCCGCGAGATCGCGCAGGGTGCTCCCCGACAGCAGCACGGGGACGTCGAGGTCGACCCGGAAGCGGCAGCGGCGCAGCACGTCCCACGACGGGCGGCCGCGGTGGACGCGCGGGTCGTCCAGCAGGTCCGCCGCCTCCCCCGAGACCAGCCAGACCCCGGCGTCGGAACCCCGCAGCAGCGAACGGACCGAGGCCACGACGTCCGCCGGTTCGCGGCCGCGGTCGTCGAGGGTGACGACGACGTCGGGGTGGGACCAGACCAGGCCCTCCCCGCGGGCCGCGGGGTCGGGGACGAACCGGGCGAGCGTCAGACCCTCGAGGTTGCGCGAGGACCGCGCCTGCGCCTCGTCGGTCCGCCCGGCGAAGTCCGGGCCGTCGTGCCAGGCCACGGCGTCGCGGGCGTGCACGAACCCGGCGCCCGCGATCCAGCAGCGGTGCGCGAACTCCCAGTCCTCGCCCCCGTAGGCGGTGAACGCCTCCTCGAACCCGGAGACCTCCTCGAACAGTTCCCGGGTGACGCTGAGCACCGCGGAGATGACGAACCGGTACGCGTCGTCCCCGGCGGCGCGCAGGTCGTCGGTGCGTTCGTAGGCCTCGGCCAGCCAGGCGGGTTCGGGGAACTCCCGCGGAGCCGGGACGCCCGTCGCGAACCAGTCGCGGAGCTCACCCGGTGTCGTCGACGCGAGGTCGGCGTGGCGCCGCCGCCCCACCACCAGGTCGGCACCGCCGGCCACCGCACGCACCACGGCCGAGACGTACCCGGGTTCCGGCACGGTGTCGGCGTCGAGGAAGCAGAGCAGCGAACCCCGGCCGGCCGCCGCCCCGAGGTTGCGGGCGGCCGCGGCCCGGAAACCCCGGTCCGGCTGGGACACGACCCGCACCGGGTAGGGACGTGGCCCGGGCTGCGGCTCCACCCGGGAACCGTCGTCGGCGACGACGACCTCGAGGGAGGGGTGGTCCTGGAGTTCCAGCGCGGTCAGCACGAGGTCCAGACCGTGCGGGTCCTCGAAGTAGGGCACCACGACCGTGATGAGCGGGGTCCTCACGCGGGCAACCGGTCCGCGATCGCCAGCAGTTCTTGGACGGTCTCCTCCAGCGTCGGTCCGCCCGGGCCGTCGGCCCAGCTGAGTTCCGGGGTCGACCAGACCTCGACCAGGGCGCTCGCCAGGTCGTCGTAGACCCGGACGCAGTCGGGGTGACGCTCCAGCAGTTCCGTGACGTAGTCGCTGCGCGGCACCAGCGGACGACGTCCGGCCCCGATCCAGGCGTTGATGGAACCCGAGGCGGAGAGGTGCTCGTGCGGGGCGACCGGGATCACCGCGGAACGCAGCAGGGCGGGGAGCTCCGCGTCGGGCACGTACCCGGTGACGTCGAAGGTCCGTCCCTTCGCGTGGGCCCGGCGGGTGAGTTCCACCACGAGGTCCTCGTGCCCGTCGGAGGGGCGGCCGAGGGCGGACAGCCCGACCCCGGCGGGCAGGCCGTCGAGGGCGTCCAGGACGAGTTCGTGCCCCTTCCCGGGGTAGAGGAAACCCAGGACGGCCACGGCCACGGGTCGCGCCCACGGGTCCGCCGCGGGCGAGGGGGCGAACCGCGGAACGGGCAGCGGCACCACGTCGGCCACCCGGGTGACCCCGCAGGCCGCGAGCAGGCGCTGTTCGTGCCGGCTGGACACCACCACGGCGGAGGCCGCCTCGGCCATCCGCCGGTAGGCCCGCGCCCGGCGGGGGTGGTTGACCGGACCGTCGCTGGGTTGCGGCAGGTCGTGCAGGGTCACCAGCAGGTCCCGCGCCGACGCCAGCCCCTCGACGAACGCGGCCGCCTCGTCGGCGTCCCGGCCGAAGAGCCGGTCGGTGACGTGCACCAGGACGGGTCCGGGCCCGGCCCCGTCCAGCTCCTGCAGGACGTCGGGGAGGTCGGGACGCCCCACCCGCCGCACGAGCCGACGGCCGGGATCGGTGCCCACGACCCCCCACTGGGCCAGCGCCGCCGCCGTCACCCCGTGCTCGGCCGGGCCGACGACCAGGGACACCGTCACGACAGCACCACCACGACAGACAGCACCCTCACGACAGCACCGCCGCGACCTCCGCGTGCCGGGCCAACCCCGCCTCCGCCACCCCCGGGTGCTCCCGGTACCAGCGCAGGTGGGCCTCGCGGACCTCCGCGTCGGCGACCTCGCGCCCGGCCACGGTCCAGCCCGGCCGCCCGCTCCCCGCCAGCCCCAGGGCGGACAGGACCTCCGGCAGCACCGGGGCGTGGACGCTGTCCAGCAGGGTGCGGCCCGGGTCGTCGACCGCCGCGGGCAGCCCGCAGGCCCGCAGGACCCGTTCGGCCAGCCCGCGCAGGACGTCGTTGCCGGGGTGGTTGATCGTCTGCGTCGCGCGGGCGCCGGCGGCGAGCAGCAGGTCCGCGACCTCGACCGCCCCGTGCCGGGCGCAGCGCTCCTGCAGTTCCCGCACCGACACCGCGCGCACCTCCCGCACCGCCTCGGGCGAGGGGACCTCGGGCAGCGGCGGACGCCCGGCGGCCAGCGTCAGGGAACGCAGGTCGTGGTAGGGCACGACCGGTGGTTCACCCGACCCCGGACTGCGCACGATCACCTGGAACGGGTGCAGCGCAGCCCACCTCAGCACCGGTACGACCACCACCCGCGGGGTGCGCGGGGCACGGGCGGCCAGCTGCGCCGTGCCGAGCGGCAGGTCGCGGTAGTCGTCGCGCACCGGTTGCGACACGAGGACGTCGACGTGGGCCAGCAGCCGGTCCAGGTGGGGCAGGTCCGCGGCGGTCAGCTCGTGGACCGGCGGCACCCGCACGGTGCGGACCGGGGAGGAGTCCGTCCCCAGCAGGACCCGCAGGGACTCCGCCTGGCAGTTGCCGTGGACGAGCACCAGCGGTCGGCCGTCGTCGACGGGCAGGGGCACCAGCCCGTAGAACCCCCCGTAGTGCTCCTCCCTCGTCACGAGTTGACAATAGGGGCATCAGGCCCCGGGGGCCCCTGGGGGCGGAACCGCGTCGGGTGTGCTGTCATCGTCGCGTGCTCGACACCCACACCTCCTCCCACCGGTTCCCGGGAGGACTGACCCGCCAACCGGCGCGTCGGGCGTCGCACGCACGTCGCGGACCCTCGGAGCCGCTGCGGATCGCCGTGCTCGGACCGAGCCGCCACCCGGTCGCCGAGCCGTACGCGGGCGGGCTCGAGTCCTTCGTCGGCACGCTCGTCGACGGGTTGCGCGCCCGCGGCCACCAGGTCCTCCTCTTCGCGGGCGCCGGCTCACCGGGGGTCCAGCCCGAGGTCCTCGGGGGTGGGTCGTGGGCGGCGGACGACCTCGCCCGCACCGACTCGTCGATGCCGGCCGCGGAGTTCATGTCCGAGCACCACGACCACCTGCGCGTCATGACCGCCCTGCGCACGACCTACGCCGGTCACGTCGACGTCGTGCACAACAACTCGCTGCACTACCTCCCCCTCGCCCTGGCCGACACGTTGCCGGTGCCGGTCGTGACGAGCCTGCACACCCCGCCCACGCCGTGGCTCACGTCCGCGCTGGCCGCGGGCGGCGGATCGGCCGCGTTCACCTGCGTCAGCGGCTTCACCGCCGCCCAGTGGTCACCGCACGTGGCGTCGGTGCAGGTCGTCCCGAACGGGGTCGTGCCCCGCCGCTGGCGACTCGGTCCCGGACGCGGTGGACTCCTCTGGTTCGGACGGATCGTGCCCGAGAAGGCCCCGCACCTCGCCCTGCGGGCCGCGGCGCTCGCCGGCCGGCACCTGGACCTCGTCGGGCCCGTCGCCGACCGCGCGTACTTCGCCGCCGAGGTGGAGCCCCTGCTGGGCGCGAACGCCACCTACCGGGGGCACCTGGGCGGACACGACCTCAGCGGGGCGGTCGGCAACGCCTCGGCGGTCCTGGTGACCCCGGTCTGGGACGAGCCGTTCGGGCTGGTCTGCGCGGAGGCGGCCATGTCGGGGACGCCGGTGGTGGCCTTCGACCGGGGTGGGATCCGTGAGGTGCTGAGCCCGGGCGGGACGACCGCGATGGGTCGCGTCGTGCCACCCGACGACGTCGCCGCGCTGGCCGCGGCCGTCGACGACGTCCTGGGGCTGGACCGACGTGAGGTCCGGCGCCACGCGCTGGAGCACCTGTCCTTCGACCGGGTGGTCGACGCCTACGAGCGCCTCTACGCGCGGGTGCTCGGACGCTGGTCGGACACCTCCGAGGGCAGGGTTGAGGGCAGGGTCGAGGGCAGGGTCGAGGGCCGGGTCGAGGACCAGGTCGAGGTCGCCGCGTCGTAGGCGGCCAGTCCCCTCTCCTGGAACTCCGCCAGCCAGCCCTCCATCGGGAACCACCCCCACCGCCGGTGGAACACCGCGGCGTTGCGCAGGACGGCCTCCAGGTGCTGGACCGGTGGTCGCTGCGTGGGGTGGTGCTGGTGGTACGCCTGCGCCCCACCCACCCAGTGCAGCGCGCCGCCCATCGACCGCACCGTCGCGGCGACGTCGGTGTCCTCACCGCCGTAGCCGCGGAACTCCTCGCAGAAACCCCCGAACCGGCGCCAGTCCGCTGCCGTCGTGGCGAAGGAGAGGGACCAGAACAACCACCACTGCGACTCGTCGGCGAGGACGACCTCACCGGCCGCCGGGACGGGTCGCGCCGGGTGCGGATCGGCTGCGGCGGAGAGGCCGTCGAGGTCACGGGCGGACCGCACCACGACACCGGGCGGGAGGTAGGCGACGGTTCCGCACCACAGCGCGGGCCCCGCGTCGGCTGCGCCGTGGGCGACCGCCCGTTCGTAGGCGGCGAGGGTGTGGGGCGCCGGGACGCAGTCGACGTCGAGCAGGACCAGGAGTTCCGCTCCCCGACGGACGGCCTCGGCCGCGGCGGCGTTCCGCGCCCGGGCCAGCGGGAGTTCCCCGTCCGGTCCGACGGGGACGTCGACGACGACGACCTCGCAGGTCCCGGGCCGGTCGAACTCGGCGACGACCTCGCGCACGGCCGGGTCACCCATGGCCGCGACGACGTGCCAGCGCGGCGTGGAGGTGCTGCGCTGCAACCCGATCAGCTGACCGCGGAGGTGGTCGTGGCGACCCGCGACGATGGTGAGGACCGCGGTGGCCAGGACGGCGGTGGTGCTCACGCGCCACCCTCCCGGTCCGCGAGGTCGTCGAGGAACCGCGCCGCACGGGCCGCCCCGTCGCCGGGCGCCCAACGCTTCCAGGGTCCCGTGCCGACGGCGCGGGCCTCGACCAGGAGTTCCGGCCACGCTCCGGGTTCCGGCCACTCGTCGAGGGCCGTGATCCCTTCGGCGCGCAGGAGTGCCGCCCGTCGGCGCTGTTCACCGAAGGGACGCTCCTGGGCCACGACGACGGCCGGCCGGCGCGCGGCCGCGACCTCCGCCACCGCGTTGTGGCCACCGTGGACGACGACGACCTCGTTGCGCTGCAACGCGTCCCAGACGTCGACCGGCCGGTCCCCGCGACCGGGGACGAGGTACTCCCAGGTCCAGCCCGGCGTCGCCTCGCGAGCACGCCGGAAGTCGTCGTCGCTGACGTCGCGGCCTCCGCTGCCCCAGAGGACGAGCACGGTGCCCGGAACGGGTTCGACGGTGGGGCGCCCGTCGAAGCGCGAGAACGCGCCCACGTGCACGACCGGGGTCCCCGACCCCGGGGCCGGGTCCGCGGGTTCCGGCCACGGGGCCAGCAGGGCCCGGGCGACGTCGCGGCCCAGCCGGTGCGCGGGGTCGTCACGGTCCCCCAGCATCGCCGCCACGACGACGGGGACCCCGCACAGCCGGGCCAGCAGCGTCACCTCGACGGAGACGTCGACGACCACGAGCGCCGGCCGGGTCGTCGCGATCCACGTCGCGATGCGGGCGGTGCGCGCAGCCAACCCCGGGTGGTGCGCGGGAACCCAGTGCAACCGCCCCCCGGCGTCGACGCGGCGGCGGTCGAGGGGTTCGGTGTCGTCCTGCTCGAGCTGCACCCATCCCCCGCCCCAGTCCGCCGGTCGCGGGGCCGAGGAGAGCGCCGTCACGGGTGTGCGCAGGTGCTCGGCGACGGCCCGCAGCCGCTGCACGTGGCCGGACCCCTGGTGGTGGGCGTACCAGCCGATCACCGCGGTACCCCGACCCCACCCGTGACCCGGTCCCGGACGGTCCGGTACAGGTCCCGGTGCGCGCGTGCGATCTCCAGCCGCTGCGCCGACCGACCCGCCGCGGTGGCCCCGGGAACGCCCGCGAGAGCGCGTCGCAACCCCGTCAGCACGGACTCCACGTCGTGCAGGTCCACCTGTTCCAGCGGGTGCTGCTCGGCGAGGAAACCCGCTCGGCCGGCCAGGACGGCGGTCCCGAGGTCGTGGCAGAGTTCCAGCCAGCCCGAGTGGGTCCCGTGGCCGTAGGCGACGACCGAGACGTCGAGGTCGAGCAGGTAGTCGAGGAGTTCCTCGTCGTCGAAGCGCCCGTGCACCCGCAGGTCGATGTGTCCCTGCTCCGCGGCGGACCGCAACCACGCCGTGAGTTCCGCGTCGTGGCGGGGGAAGTCGGGGCGCAGCGCCTCGTCGTGGACGTCGACGCGCAACCGGGCCCCGGGTACCCGGGCCACCGCGTCGGCCAGCGTCCGGACCGCGGGCAGGGCCAGCAGGTTCGCCCGCAGGCTCTTGAGGTGCAGCCCGACGACGTGTGCGGGGTGGGCGGGGCGCGGGGTCCCGATGCGTTCCGGCGGCGCGAGGTGCGGGTGCGGGACGACCACCGGCGTGCGACCCCACCGGTCCTGGACCGCCTGCGCCGCACCGGGCGTCAACGTCAGGAGGCCGTCGGCGGCCGGGACCAGGACGTCGAGCAGGCGGTGGTACCCGGACTGGTCCAGGAGGTGCGGGTTCTCCAGGTCGTGCACGGTGAGGACGAGGGCCTTCCCGGTGCCCCGCAGCGCATCCACCAGGTCCTGGAGCTGCGCCGGGGTGCGCGACTCGAACCCGAAGTGCAGGTGCAGGACGTCGAACTCCGCGGCGTTCCCGACCACCCACGCGGCGTCGAGCGCCCGCGACGGGGCCCACGCGCCCGACGGCGCGGGTTCCGGTACCACGGTGACGTCCGGGACCCGTGCGTCCTGCACGTTGGCGACGTAACCGTGCCCACCCGGGACGTGCAGCACCCGGACGACCCGCGCGGTCGTCCCCTCGTTGATCTCCACGGCAGTCATGGTGCGGGTTCCCGGTCGCTCGCGCGAGCTCGTCAGGCGGTGCGGCAGGGTGCGGGAGAGGAGGACAGGGCGTCGATCAGCTTGTTGATGCGGCGGACGTGGTGCAGCGTCACGCCGTGCGCGAGGAGCGCCGTCGGCAGCAGGGTCCAGCGCTCCGGGACGATGCGCTCCAGGACCGCGAGGGTGTGCTCCGGTGCCGCGAGCAGACCGTGCTCCTCGGAGGCGAGCAGCGCGACGGTGTCCAGCCACGGCTCGTCGGCGGGTTCGGTGCGCCCGGCGGGTGCTCCGGGGTCGCCGAGGTCCAGGGGCGCCACCACCGAGGCCCAGCCGCGCAGCTGTCCCGCGGCGCCCTCGACGACGACCAGCGACGCGCCGTGGGCCCGCTGGACGGCCAGGTGCAGGGCGGCCAGGTCGGGGCAGTAGGCGAGGACCGGCACCCCCCGGGCCCCGCCCGTGCTCATCCGCGGCGTCGCCGCGGTGTGCCGCCGGGCGAAGGCGAGCAGACGCTGGTTGACCGTCACGGTGACCTTGTCGTTGGTCACGAGCAGGCTCCGCGCACCGGACTCGGCGCTGCGCTGTTCGATCCAGGCGATCGCGACGTCCGCGGCGGCGTCCCGTGGCCCGGCCTCGCGGAAGGGGACCCAGGCCGCGCGGTAGGTCGGCGGGATCCGGATCGGCACGACGTCAACCTAGCCTCCGCCCGGAGCGGCCGCACCCACGACTCACGCGTCCGGCAGCGCCCGGGGACGGGGCGGGCGGTAGCCTCGCGCCACCAGTTCGCGGCTCGAGGGGAACCAGTGCAACTCGCGCAACGCGCCCAGACCGTCCAGCCGTTCCACGCCCTGGCCTTCGGTGAGCAGGCGGCGGTCCTCGAGGCGCAGGGCCACCACGTGGTGCGGCTCAGCATCGGGGAACCGGACTTCGGGGCCCCGCCGGCCGTGCGCGAGGCCATGCGGCAGGTGATGGACGGCCGTCCTCTCCCCTACACCCCGTCGATGGGTTCTCCCGCGCTGCGGCGGGCGATCGCGGACTTCTACCGGGACCGGCACGGCGTCGAGGTGGACCCCGCGCGGATCGTCGTCACCTCCGGCGCGTCCAGCGCCCTGCTGCTGGTGCTGGCCGCGACGACCGACCCGGGGTCCGAGGTCGTGATGGCCGACCCGTCCTACCCCTGCAACCGGCAGATGGTGGAGACCTTCGGCGGGGTCGTCGTCACGGTGCCCACCACCGCGGCGTCGCGCTACCAGCTCGACCCGGGCGGCGTCGAGCGGGCGTGGACCGAGCGCACCCGCAGCGTCATGGTCGCCACACCGTCCAACCCGACGGGGACGTCGATCCCGTTCGCGCAGTTGACCGAGATCTGCGGGCAGGCGCGGGCCCGGGGGGCCTGGCGGATCGTCGACGAGATCTACCTCGACCTCTCCGACCCCGCACCCGACGGCGCGGCGCCGCGGACGGTGCTCGCGGTCGACCCGGACGCGATCGTCGTCAACAGCTTCTCCAAGTACTTCGGCATGACCGGTTGGCGGCTGGGCTGGGCGGTCCTGCCGGCCGGGCTCGTCCCCGCGGTCGAGAAGCTCGCGATGAACTACTTCCTCTGCGCCTCCGCACCCGCGCAGCAGGCGGCGCTCGCCTGCTTCACCCCGGAGACCCTGGCCCTGTGCGAGGAGCGACGCCTCGAACTCGCGGAACGCCGCCGGATCGTGCTGACCGGACTGGCCGGGATCGGGCTCCCCGTCCCCGTCGAACCCGACGGCGCGTTCTACGTCTACTTCGACGTCAGCGGGACCGGCCTGGGCGCCTGGGAGTTCTGCGAGCAGGCCCTGCAGCGGGCGCACGTCGCGCTGACGCCGGGTCGCGACTTCGGGGAGGCGACCGCCGAGACCCACGTCCGGTTGTCCTACGCCGCCTCGCGCGAAGAACTCCGCGAGGGCATCAGCCGACTGGGACGGTTCCTGGGTCTCCTCGGCGACGCCTCCTGACCACCGGGTCCAGACCCCTGCCGAGGGGCGGGACCGGGAACCGCCGGGGCTGGGTCCCGCGCACCCGACGTCGCCGGGCTGCCGCCTCGCGTTCGGCGAGGAGCAACGCACGCCGCACGGCCCTCCCGGGGTCCGGCGGGGGCGGGATCGTCAGCATCGTTCTCCACAGGTGCGGTCGGGCGTGGTCACCGAACGGTAGGACGACTTCGGCTCTGCCGCAGGCCGAACGCTCCTACGTACCAGCCCGGTCACGGAGGGCGACGAACACCTCTGGAGTGGTGCGCCGCGCGGGGGCACAGCATGCTCGATCCCGTGACGAACCCTGTGATGCTCCCGTGAGGTACCGCGGCGACGCCCGCCTCGACACCGGCAACGTGCAGGACCGCCGCGGCGGCGGGGGCGGGCGGGCCGTCGCCCTCGGCGGTGGTGGGCTGGGGATCGTGGGCGTCCTCGTCCTCGTCCTGTTCCAGGTGCTCGGCGGGCAGGGCGGCTCGACGTCGCAGTTCGGGGGCGTGCTGGACGGGCTCGGGTCGGGCCAGAGCGCCGACGGGTCCGAGCTCGCGGCGTCCTGCCGCACCGGCGAGGACGCGAACCAGAAGGAGGAGTGCGCCCTCGTCGCCGACATCGACTCGATCCAGACGTACTGGGGCGGGGTGCTGGGCGGCAGCTACACCGAGACCGACACCGTGTTCTTCTCCGGGTCCGTCTCGACGGGCTGCGGGGCGGCCTCGTCGGGGACCGGTCCGTTCTACTGCCCGGCCGACCGGCTCGTCTACGTGGACCTGTCCTTCTTCGACGAGCTGCGGACCCGGTTCGGCGCCGAGGGCGGGACGTTCGTGAACGCCTACGTCCTCGCGCACGAGTACGGGCACCACGTGCAGGACCTGCTGGGCACCAGCGACTCCGTCCAGGCCGGGGTGAGCGGGCCGGACAGCGGCAGCGTCCGGCTGGAGCTGCAGGCGGACTGCTACGCGGGGACGTGGGCGAACCACGCGACGACGGTGCCGGACGACTCGGGCGGCCCGCTCATCGAGGAACTCACCGACGACGACATCGCCCGCGCCCTGGACACGGCGGGACGCATCGGCGACGACTTCATCCAGACGAACCTCGGCGACGGCAGCACCGACCCCGGCTCCTACACGCACGGCACCTCGGAGCAGCGGCAACGCTGGTTCACCACGGGGTTCCGGGGTGGGGACCCGGCGCAGTGCGACACGTTCGCCGCGTCGACGCTCTGAGCTGAGGGGCCTCACCCGGGGAGGGCGGCGGCTCCCACGAGGTCCGTCTCCTCGTGCTCGTGTCCGTGTTCGGCGAGGACTCGCACGGTGCCGCCCGCGGGCCGCGGGAAGTCCGCCCAGGCCCGGCTGGGGAAGTCGCGGCGCACCACCGGGGCGACCTCGGTCGCGAAGAGTTCCAACGTCGCCCGCTGCTCGGCGACCGGCAGGCCCTGGCCGTCCACCCCGATCGCGAGGAGTTCGTGACCGAACGCCCCGTGGTAGTTCCCGATCTTGTCGACGACCTGCTCCGGGGATCCGACGAGGTTCGGCCCGCGCTCGACCGCGTCCTCGAGGGAGGTGAACGGGGACCTGTTGTGCGCCGCCGCGGGGGTGGCCATGTACCCCTCCCACAGGGGCCGGAACCGCTCGAGGGCCTCCTGGGAGGTCCTGGCCAGGTGCACGCCCCCCGAACCGGCGCCGACGAGGGCGCGGGCGGGATCGTGACCGTGCTCGGCGAAGCGCTGCCGGTAGTGCGCGATGAGGTCGGCGTACCTGGCCTGCGGGTGGAAGGCGTTGGCCGAGAACAGCGGTTCGCCGAAGCGGGCCGCAAGTTCGGTGGACTCCCGGCTGGACGCCGAACCGTGCCAGACCCGCAGCGGCCCGTCGAGGGGCCGCGGGTAGGTCGTCGCCCCGCGCAGGTCCGGACGGTAGCGCCCCGACCAGTCGACCCCCTCCTCGCGCCACAACCGGTGCAGGAGCTCGTAGTTCTCCCGGTTGCGGTCCCACTGGTCGGCGAGCTCGAACCCGAACAGCTCCGACTGGTGGGCGTCGTTGCCCTTGCCGATGATCATCTCGAACCGCCCGTCGGAGAGGTGGTCGAGGGTGGCGTAGTCCTCCGCGACCCGGACGGGGTCGAGCAGGCTCAGGACGGTCACCGTGGTGAAGAGCCGGATGCTGGACGTCCGGGCCGCCAGGTGGGCCAGCACGACGGTCGGGGCGGAGGACAGGAACTCCGGGGAGTGCCGCTCCCCCACCCCGAAGGCGTCGAGGCCGAGCTGCTCGGTGAACTCCGCGGTCTCGACCACCTCGCGGAAGCGCTGGCGCGGCGAGGTGGACCTCCCACCGGCCGCGTCACCGCTGGTGCCGATGAGGGACATCACGAGGAACTTCACGGGGTGCTCAGATCCTTCTCGAAGGCCAGGGGGCCGATGGTCTCGGGGTCCACCGCGACGTCGAACAGCGGCCGGTAGCCCGTGGTCAGGTACAGGTGCTTCGCCTCGGGCTGGCGCGGTCCGGTCGTGAGGTAGGTGCGGCGGTAGCCCGCCGCGACAGCCCGGCGTTCGAGTTCCACGAGGACCCGGCGGGCGAGTCCCCGCCGACGGTGGTCCGGGTGGGTCCAGATCCGCTTGAGCTCGGCGGTCCGATCGTCGTAACGGCGGTAGGCACCGCCGGCGACGGGATCGCCGTCCTCGAGCAGCAGGAGCAGGACGCCGTGGGGTTCCTCGAACTCGTGCGCCGGGTAGCGCTCGAGCTCCTGCCGGACCTGGTCGGGGGTCCCGCCGTAGCGGGTCCCGTACTCCCGGGCCAGGTCGTCGAACAGCGGACGCGCGAGGTCGTCACGCGGTCCGACGACCCGGACCAGCAGGTCCACGGGTTCGGCGGTCACGACACGTCCTCCAGGGCCCGTCGGCCGGGGATGGCCTCCAGCAGTTCGACCGTGTACGGGTGCCGCGGCGCGGAGAACACCTCCTCGGAGGGGGCGAACTCGACGAGTTCACCCCGGCGCATCACCCCGACCCGGTCGCAGACCTGGCGGACGACGGCCAGGTCGTGGGAGATGAACAGGTAGCTCAGCCCGTGGTCGGCCTGCAACTGCACGAGGAGTTCCAGGATCTGCGCCTGGACGGAGACGTCGAGCGCGGAGACGGGTTCGTCGCACACCACGAACTCCGGCTCCAGCGCGAGGGCCCGCGCGATGGCGACGCGCTGCCGCTGCCCGCCGGAGAGTTCCGCGGGCCGCCGTTCGAGGGCGTCCGCCGGCAACCGCACCTGGTCGAGCAGCTCCACCGCCCGTCGTCGTCGCGAGGTCCCGTTCCCGATGCCGAACGCGCGCAACGGCTCCGCGACGGTCTCCCCCACGGCGACGCGAGGATCGAGCGAGGCGTAGGGGTTCTGGTAGACGAGCTGCATCCGCCGTCGCAGCTCGCGCCAGGCCGAGCCCCGCAGACCGACGGTCGGCCTCCCGTCGAACAGGACCTCGCCCGTCGTGGGACGTTCCAGACCCAGGACGAGGCGGGCGGTGGTGGTCTTGCCGGAGCCGGACTCCCCGACCAGCCCGACCGTCTCACCCCGGCCGACGTCGAAGCTGACGTCGGAGACGGCGGTCTGGGCGTTGCCCCGGCCCGGCAGCGGGAACTCCTTCACCAGGTTCCGCACCCGGACGAGCGGTTCCGCCGGTCGCGGTGCCGGCGGTGCGGTGCGCTCGCGGGGTCGGGCGGTGATCCGGGCGCTGGACAGGCTGGGTGCGCTGGCGAGCAACTGCCGGGTGTAGGCGTGCCGCGGTCGGGTGAGCACCTGGTGGGCGGTCCCGACCTCGACGACCTCGCCCTCGGACATCACCACGACGCGCGTGGCCCGGTCGGCGGCCACCGCCAGGTCGTGGGTGATGAACAGCACGGCGGTGCCGGCCTCGCGGGTGAGGTCCTCGAGGTGGTCGAGGACGTGTCGCTGGACGGTGACGTCGAGGGCGCTGGTGGGTTCGTCGGCGACGAGCAACCGGGGCCCGGCCGCGAGCCCGATCGCGATGAGGACGCGCTGGCGCATCCCGCCGGAGAGTTCGCTCGGGTACTGCCTCGCGCGGAGCGCGGCGTCGGGCAGGCCGGCCGCGGTCAGCAGGTCCACCGCGCGCGCCCGGGCGGCGGCCCCCCTGGCCAGCCCGTGCACGTGCAGCGCCTCGGCGACCTGGTCGCCGATGCGTTTCACGGGGTTCAGCGACAGCGTCGGGTCCTGCGGGACCAGGCCGATGCGCGCGCCGCGGACCCGACGCCAGGCGGTGTCGCTCAGACCCACGAGTTCGTCACCCTCGAGCAGGACGGAACCGGCGTCGACCGACCCGTTGCCCGCCAGCAGCCCCACGACGGCGTGCGCCGTGGTGCTCTTGCCGGACCCGGACTCCCCCACGACCGCGACGACCTCACCGGGGTGGACGTCGAACGAGACGCCGTGCACGACCTCCTTCCTCCCGGCCCGGCCGGTGTAGGAGATCCGGAGGTCCTGCACCTGCAGCAGCGGAGCGTTCACGCGGCGTTTCCCTTCTCCAGGGCCCGGGCGATGCGGTTGGCGGACAGCACGACGGCCGCCACCACCAGACCGGGCAACGTCGTCAGCCACCACGAGGTCGCCAGGTAGTCGCGCCCGCCGGACACGAGCGAACCCCACTCGGGGGCGGGTGGGGGCGCCCCGAACCCCAGGAAGCTCAGCGACGAGACGGCGAGGACAGCGACCCCGAACTCGAGCGCCGACAGCGCCAGGACGGGGCCCGCCGCGTTGGGCAGCACGTGCCGGAAGAGCACACCCGTCGTGCGGACGCCATTGGCCCGGGCCGCCTCGACGTAGACCGCGGAGCTGACCTTCAGCACCTCCGAGCGCATGACCCGGGCGAAGTTCGCGACCGTCCCGATGCCCACGGCGATCGCCACCTTGGTCGTGCCGAAACCCAGCGCGGTGATGAGGGCCATCGACAGCAGCAGCGCCGGGATGGACAGCAGCACGTCCATGACCCGCATGAGCACGTCGTCGACGACACCGCGCACGAAACCCGAGACCAGCCCGACCAGCGTGCCGACGAGGAGCCCGATGAGGACGGCCAGCACCGTCGCCTGCAACGTCAACCGCGCGCCGTGGACGACCCGGGAGAACAGGTCCCGGCCGAGGTGGTCGGTGCCGAACAGGTGGGCCGCGGAGGGTCCCTGCAACCGGTCGGCGGGAACGCCGTCGATCGGGCTCTGCGAGGTGAAGAGGTCCGGGACCACCGCCCAGAGCAGCACCAGCAGGAGGACCAGGCCGGCGAGCACCACGTCGGGACGGCGCAGCCGGCTCGGGACACCGCGCCGGGGTCTGACCGGCCTGCGGTAGCGGACGTCGATGTCGAGGACGTCGAGGACGTCCTCGGGTGCGGGCCGGCTCACGCGCCGGCCCCCACGACGACGCGGTCCGCGCTGCGGTCCCGGCGCTTCGAGGCGCGCGCGGCACCGATCACCCGGATGCGCGGGTCGAGCACCGGGTAGAGGAGGTCGACGACCAGGTTGGTGACCACGAACACCGTCGCGGCCAGCAGGACCAGGCCCTGCACGAGCGGGATGTCCTGACCGTTGACGGCGGTCACCGTCAGCCGCCCGATCCCGACCCGGGAGAACACGGTCTCGACCACGACGGCCCCCGCGAGCAGGTTCCCCACGACGACCCCGCCGATGGTGAGCGCCGGGATGGTGGCGTTGCGGAACGCGTGGCGCAGGTGCACCCGGGCCCGGGACGCACCCTTGGCCCGGGCGGTCTCGACGTACGGTTCGGCCAGGGCCGTCCGCAGACCCCGGGCGAGGACCTGCGCGATGGAGGCCGAGACCGGGATCGCCAGCGTGACGGCCGGCAGGACGAGGCTGGAGACCCCCCGGTTGCCCAGCGCGGGGAAGACCGGGATCCGGAACGAGAACACCTGGATGAGCAGCAGCCCGACCCAGAACGTCGGCAGCGAGACCCCCAGCGGGGGCAGGGCGAGCAGCAGCGTCCGCACCCAGCCCCAGCGCGTCCACGTCGAGAGGAAGGCGATCCCGACCCCCAGGACGAGGGCGACCACGAAGGCCGAGGCGGCGAGCAGGGCCGTCTGCGGCAACGCGTCCGCGATCGACGTCGACACCGGTGCGCCGTTCTGGATCGAGTTCCCGAGGTCCAGGTGCAGCGTGCGCCAGAGCGCGTGGACGTACTGCACGGGCAACGGGTCGTCGAGTCCGTACTCGGCGCGCAACGCCGCCGCCTGGGCGGGGTCGACCGCGGCCTGCTCCCCGCCCTGACCACCGGCGAGCATGATCGAGACCGGGTCGCTCGGGAGCAGGTAGAGGATGACGAACGTCACGGTGAACGCCGCCCACAGGACCAGCACGGCCTGACCGAGACGGCGGCCCACGTAGCCCGCGAGCCCGAGGTTCACGAGGTCTTCCAGGCGTCGTAGAACCACAACCGGGAGGAACCCTCGAACTGCAGGTCGTGCACGTGGTCGCTCGCGGCGATGACGGTGGAGAGTTCGACGAGCGGGATCGAGTGGGCCTGGGTCAGGAGGAGCTTCGACGCCTGGGCCACGAGGTCCGCGCGCTGCGCGGGGTCGGTCGTCGCGGCCTGCCGGGTCAGCAGGTCGTCCACCTCGCTGTGCGCGCGGTGGTTCACGTTGCGCGCCTCGGTGGAGAAGATCGTGCGGGCGACGTCCGGGTCGGAGCGGGTCAGGTTGTAGAAGATCGCGTCGTAGTCGCCGGAGTTCTGCTGGGCCGTCGTCTCGGCCGTCGTGCCCTGCTTCAACTGCAGGTCGATCCCGACCTCGCGCACCTGCTGCTGCACGAGTTCCAGCACCGCCGAGGTGGGCTGCCAGAAGGTGATCGTGAAGGAGAGCTTCTGGCCGTCCTTCGCGCGGATCCCGTCCGCACCCTTCGTCCAGCCGGCCTCGTCGAGGAGGGCGTTGGCCCCGGCGACGTCGTGGGCGAGGACGTCGGAGTCGTCGGGTGCGTCCGGGGTGGACGCCGAGAGCGCCGACGTCACGGCCACGTCACCCGGGTTGAGGATGCTCGCCAGTTGTTCGCGGTCGATGGCCTTGGACAGGGCCTGGCGGACGCGTTCGTCCTGGAAGACCGGCCGCGACTCGTTGGGGAAGAAGTTGTAGGGGATGCCCGGGTTCGCGCGACGTTCGGTCCAGAAACCGCCGCCGTCGAACTGCGGGAGGTCCTGCGCGGAGATCGCCGTCGTCGCGTCGATCTGACCCGACTGCAGCGACCCGGTGCGCACGCTCGCCTCGGGGACCACCTGGTAGGTGATCGTGTCGAGGTAGGCGTCACCACTGTGCTTCGAACCCGTCGGGGCCCAGGCGTACCCGGTGCGCTTCTTCAGCACGACCTCGCTGTCCTTCGTGTACTTCCCGACCACGAAGGGACCGGATCCGACGAGAGTCGTTCCATCGCAACGGGTCGCGGGATCAGCGGTGGTCGTCGCGACGGAGAGCAGACCGAGGCTCATCGTCGACGTCGCCTGCAGGAACTGCGCGCTCGGCTGCGAGAACGTCACGACGGCCGTCCGCGCGTCCGGCGTCTGCGTCCCGGTGTAGCCCGCGAGGTAGGCCGAGGCCAACGACGCCTTCGCCCCGAGCGCGACGATGCCGTCGAGGTTCGCCTTGACCGCCGCGGAGTCGAGCGGCGTCCCGTCGGAGAACGTGGCGCCCTCACGCAGGTGGAACGTGAACGTCCTCGCGTCGGGGCTGACCTCCCAGCTCTGGGCCAGCCACGGCTGGACCTGACCGTCGAGGTCCTGGACCGTGAGGGAGTCGACGAGCTGGCGACCGACGTTCAGGGCGTCGTTGTTGCCGACCTGCTGCGGGTCGATGCACCCGGAGTCGACCTGGATGGCGAAGGTGAGGTTCCCGCCGGCGACGGGCTCACCGTCGGCGGCGGCACTGCCGTCGTCCTGGCTCCCGCCACCGCAGGCGGTGAGGGCGAACAACGCGACGAGGGCGACGGCGGACAAGGGCGTGCGGGTGCGCAAGGGTTCTCCAGGCTGAGGGGTACGTCGACGACACGTCCGGCCTGCGGCGGGGACGCGGGGTGACCGGTACGTTCCCGGTCAGCGGGGGTGCTGGGTCAGCGACAGCCGGTGGAACCGGTGAGGCAGAAGTCGACGATGCGCCTCAGGACGGCGACGTGGGACGTCTTGTTCACTGCGCTCCTCCATCGTTCCTGGCGGAAGCACCCGCGCCCGTTGCCGGGGGGTTGCTGCGACGTCGTCGAGCCAGGTCTCTCAGCCGCTCTGGATGGTGTTCTGCAGGAATCATAGGGACCCCCTGCCGGAATCTCAACCCGGCCGGGCGGGTCGGTGGGAACCCGGGCCGAACGAGCGCCGCCCTCCTGACCTCGGGGGGTCAGGAGGGCGGCGCTCGTCCAGCGGGGATCCGGTCGGGCGGGGGCCTCAGCTCGTCGCGACGGCGTGCGCGGGGAGTTCCGCGCGGACGGTGCGGGCGGCCTCGACGAGGTTGCGCAGCGACTCGGTGGTCTCGGCGTAGCCACGGGTCTTGAGGCCGCAGTCCGGGTTCACCCAGACCTGGCGGGCCGGGACCGCGGCGACGGCGGCGCGCAGCAACCCGACGACCTCCTCGGTCGAGGGAACGCGCGGCGAGTGGATGTCGTAGACCCCCGGCCCGATGCCCCGCGCGAAACCGGCACGCGCGATGTCGCCGAGGACCTCCATGCGCGACCGTGCCGCCTCGATGCTCGTGACGTCCGCGTCGAGGCCGTCGATCGCGTCGATGACCTCGCCGAACTCCGAGTAGCAGAGGTGGGTGTGGATCTGCGTCGCGTCGGCGGCACCGGCCGTCGCCAGGCGGAACGAGTTCACCGACCAGTCCAGGTAGGCGGGCTGGTCCTGGGTGCGCAGGGGCAGCAGCTCGCGCAGAGCGGGTTCGTCGACCTGGACGATCCCGATGCCGGCGGCCTCGAGGTCGCTGACCTCGTCGCGCAGCGCCAGGGCGACCTGGCGGGCGGTGTCGCCCAGCGGCTGGTCGTCGCGGACGAAGGACCAGGCGAGGATCGTCACCGGGCCGGTCAGCATGCCCTTGACGGGCTTCGCCGTGCGCGTCCTCGTGTACCGGCTCCAGGGCACCGTGATCGGCGCCGGGCGCACGACGTCGCCCCAGAGGATGGGCGGGCGCACGCACCGCGACCCGTAGGACTGGACCCAGCCGTGGGCGGTGACGGCGAACCCGTCGAGCTGCTCGGCGAAGTACTGGACCATGTCGTTGCGCTCGGGTTCCCCGTGCACGACGACGTCGAGGCCCAGTTCCTCCTGCAGGTCCACGACGCGGTCGATCTCCGCCTTGAGGAACTCCTCGTAGGCGGCCGTCGCGAGGTCCCCCCGCGTCCAGGCGGCCCGGGCCCTGCGGATCTCGTTCGTCTGCGGGAACGAGCCGATGGTCGTCGTCGGCAGCGCCGGCAGACCCAGTGCCTGTTCCTGGGCGAGGCGGCGCACGGCGTAGTCGCTGCGCCCGAAGGCCTCCGGGGTGAGCGCCGCGAGCCGGTCGCGCACCTCGGGACGGACCACGCCGGGGGCGCCGAGTCGGTCGGCCCGGGCCTGCGCCGACGCGGTCAGTTCTTCCTGCACCGCCGCGGCGTCCCCCAGCGCCTTGCCCAGGACGACGACCTCGGCGACCTTCTGGTCGGCGAAGGCGAGCCAGCCGCGCAGGCGCTCGTCGAGGGTGGTCTCGCGGGTCACGTCGTGCGGGACGTGCAGCAGCGAGGTGGACGTCCCCGCGACGACGTGGGCGGCGGAACCCTCGAGGGTCCGCAGCCGGGCCAGCGCCTCGACGAGGTCGACCCGCCAGACGTTGTGCCCGTCCACGACCCCGCCGACGACCGTCTTGCCGTGCAGCAGTTCCGGACGCGCCGGCGTCGCGCCCCGGACGAGGTCGAGGGCCAGACCCTCGACCGCCGTGGCGGCCAGGGGTTCCAGGAGGTCACCCGGGTCGCCGTAGGGCGTCGCGACCAGCAGGCGCGGACGGCCCTCGAGCGCCGCGAGGCGGTCGTAGGCGCGACGGACGAGGTCGGCGAGACCCTCGACGCCGTTCGTCGCGGAGTCGCTGACCAGCGCCGGTTCGTCCAGCTGCACCCACTCCGCACCCGCTGCCGCGTAGGCGGTCAGCAGTTCCTCGTAGGCGGCCAGCAGGTCGTCGAGCCGGGAGATCGGGGCGAAACCCTCCGGGGCGTCGTCGGCCGCCTTGGCCAGCAGCAGGAACGTCACCGGGCCGACCACGACGGGACGGGTCAGGAACCCGTCGGAGAGCGCCTCGGCGAACTCCCGCACCCCGCGGTCGTCGGCGAACCGGAAGGTCGTCGACGGGGAGATCTCGGGGACGAGGTAGTGGTAGTTGGTGTCGAACCACTTCGTCATCTCCAGCGGGGCGTCCGCACCGCGACCGCGGGCGATCGTGGAGTACCCCACGAGGTCGACGCGGCCGTCCTCGCCCACGACGTCGGCGAAGCGCGGCGGTACGGCGCCGAGGGCGACGGCGGCGTCGAGCACCTGGTCGTAGGCCGAGAACGCGGACGGGATCGACGCGTCGTGCGCCGGCAGGCCGAGGGCGTTCAGGCGGCGGACCGTGGCGGCACGGACCCCGGCCAGGGCGGCCTCGGTGGTGGCGAGGTCGGCGCGACCGGCCCACAGGGCCTCGAGGGCCTTCTTGGCCTCGCGGTCGGCGCCGATGCGCGGGTAGCCGAGGACGGTGGCGGTCCAGGTGGGGAAGTTCTCGGTGCTCACGGGGTGGGACCTCCTACCGCAGCGATGCGGCTCTGGGTGGATCGGGGCAGGTTCAGGTGGTCGAGCAGGTCGAGCGCGGGTTCCGCCGCGTTGAACGTGTAGAGGTGCAGTCCGGGGGCACCGGCGTCGAGCAGTCCCGCCGCGAGTCCCGACGAGAACGCGGTCGACGCCCGGCGGCGCTGGGCGGTGTCGTCGGTGTCGAGCGCCGCGAGCAGCTGCTCCGGGGCCGGGACGCCGGCCAGGTCGCCGATGCGCTGCAGCCGGCGGGCGTCGTCCGTCACGGCGATGCCCGGCAGCAGCGGGATGCTCACCCCGGCGGCGCGCGCCCGGCGCACGAAGGTGGCGTACTCGTCGGCCGAGAACGTCACCTGGCAGATCGCGAAGTGCGCACCGGCGTCCTGCTTGGCGCGCAGGGCCGCCAGTTCCGCGTCGCGACCGCGGGGGAAGGCCGCCACGGCGAGGGTCAGGGGACCCTCGTCGACGGGGACGCGACCGCCCCGCAGCGCGGAGCGCCGCCGGTCGGCGACCTGGAGCAGTTCGACCAGGTCCCGCGCGGTCGCCAGACCGTCGGGGTGCGGGGTCCAGTCCGTGCTCCCGACCGGCGGGTCGCCCCGCAGCGCGAGGACGTTGCGGACGCCGGCGTCGAGGAACTCGCCGGCGATTTCCACGACCTCACGTCGCGAGGACCCCACGCACGTCAGGTGGGCCATCGCCGGCACGGCCGTCGAACCCAGGACGTGGGCCAGCAGCTCCCGACTCGGTCCCTTCGTCGCGCCGGCCGCCCCGAAGGTGACCGAGACGAAGTCGGGGTGCGTGTCGAGGAGATCGGAGAGCCTGCGCCACAGCGACTCCCGCCCGTTCTCGGAACGGGGCGGGAAGAGTTCGAAACTGACGGTGGGCCTCCCGGTCGCGGCGGCGACGAGGGGAGCCAGCGTCATCGCGGCCGGCCCCGGTCCGGAACCGGGTACGCGTCAGGGACATCGGTGGGGCGCATCACGAACTCCATCGGCCTGGCTTTAGCACCCTCGCCCGGGCTCGGGGGGTTGCTGCGGCGTCGTCGAGCCAGGACTCTCGGCCGCTCTGGATGGTGTTCACCGAATGTAGACCGGGGTCGATGCGATCCACAAGTGCTGTTCCGGGGTTCCCCCGAACGGGGGAACCACCCGACACGTGGGGTTCTGGAGGGAGTTCCGACGGGTTCGCGACACGCCGATCTTGCTCAGCGGGGTCCGACGTGGCAACCTCACCGCAGGTCATGAGCGCCAGCGACAAGCCCCGGCTCGCTGGCCGGCAACCCTCCCTCCGCGGCGGGGTGCCCCGGGTGACGACCTGGTCGACGCCGCAGTGGCGCCGGCAAGCGCGGACCTCGCCGGGGTGATCCCGGTCCTCCCGGCAGGGTCCAGTTCCTCCAGGAGACTCTCGTGACGCTCAGCACCCTCTCCCCCCTCCGATGCCCGGCGCCCGTCGCGCCGCTGCTGCCCGTGGTCGGCAGGGACACCCGCGTCCCGCTCGCCCAGGGCGGGTCGACCACCTACGCGAACCTGGACAACGCCGCGAGCGCGCCCGCCCTCGTCTCGGTCGCCACCCGCGTCGCCCAGGTCCTCCCCCACTACGCCAGCGTCCACCGCGGCGCCGGGTACCTCTCGCGCGTCTCCACCGCCCTGTTCGAGCAGGCCCGGGCCGAGGTCGGGACCTTCCTGGGGGCGCGCCCCGACGACGTCGTCGTCTTCACCCGGAGCACGACCGACGCGCTCGACCTGCTCGCCCGGGCCGTCCCGCAGGGCTCCAGGGTCCTGGTGGCCGACGTCGAGCACCACGCGAACCTGTTGTCCTGGCAGCGCTCAGCCCTGACCACGGTCCTGCGCGGCGGGTCGGACGCGGAGGAGACCGCGACGCTGCTGGAGGCCGAGCTCGCCCGCGGCGGGTACGCGCTGCTGGCCGTCGCCGGTGCCTCCAACGTGACCGGTGAGGTCCTGCCGCTGCGCCGGCTGGCCCGGGCCGCGCACGCGGCCGGCGCCCGCATCGCCGTCGACGGGGCGCAGCTGCTCCCCCACCGCAGGGTGGACCTCGGTCGCGACGGGATCGACTGGATCGCGCTGTCCGGGCACAAGCTCTACGCCCCCTACGGGGCGGGCGCGCTCGTCGGTCGTCGCGACTGGCTCGACGCCGCCGATCCCTACCTCGCGGGTGGGGGCGCCACCCTCGACGTGCGCCACGACGCGGTGCGGTGGGCCACCGGGCCCGACCGCCACGAGGCGGGTTCCCCGAACGTGCTCGGCGCCGTCGCCCTCGCCCAGGCCTGCAGCACGCTCGCGACGCTGGCCCCCGGAGCGCTCGAGGCGCACGAGGAGGCGTTGCGCGAACGGCTCGTCGGCGGGCTGACGGCCCTGACGGGCGTCGAGGTCGTGCGCCCGCACCCCGACGACGCCGTGGGGGTCGTGACCTTCACCGTCCCCGGTCGCTCGGTCTCCGAGGTCGCGGCCTTCCTCTCGGCCGAGCACGGGATCGGTGTGCGCGACGGACGGTTCTGCGCCCACCGGTTCGCCGACTCCCTCGGTCTGGCCGACGGCGGGCTGAGGGTCTCCACCGGGGTCGGGACGGGATCGGCCGAGGTCGAACGGCTGCTGGCCGCGGTCGAGCAGTTCGTCGGTGCCGGGCCGGAGCTCGAGTACGGGATCGTCGAGGGGCACTGGGGTCCCACGACCGACGCTCGCCCGGAACCCGCGTCCTTCCTGCCCGCGCCCGGCGCCGGCGCGGACCTGGGGTGACCTCGTCCCCGACGCCTCAGCCCGCAGGGACGACGGCCTCGCGCGATCGCCGGGGCCGACCGCACGAACCGAGGAGACACGACGTGAGCGACACCACCGCAGCACCCCAGGCACCGCTCGTCGACGCCGAGACCGCCGGACGCGCCGTCGCCGCCGGTGCGCTGTTCGTCGACGTCCGCAGCGACGCCGGGCGGGCCGCCGCCGGCGACCTGCCGCAGGCCGTCGTCGTGGCCAAGACCGAGGTGGCGGAGAAGTTCGCCCTCGGTTCCGACACCGCGCTGGCGGAACTCACCGGGAAGGACCAGGAGATCGTCGTGATCTGCGGTTCTCCCGCGGGCTCCGGCCCCGTCACCGCCGAACTGCTGGCGGCCGGCTTCACCGACGTCGTGCAGGTCGACGGCGGGTTCCCGGCCTGGAAGGCCGCGGGGCTGACCGTGGGCGAACCGGCTCAGACCTGATCCACCCCGGTCGACATCCACCCCGGTCGACGGGGCGGGACGTCAGGGCATCGGCTCGCTGCTGGGCCGGGACCCGTCGCCGATCCCGCCACGTTCGGCCTCGGCGAAGAGCGCGCGCAGCTCCCCCTCGAACTGCGGCCAGCTCAGCTCGCCGGGGGCCGGCTCGTCGTCGAGCGGCGACCAGGCGTACCCCCACTGCCCCTGCCCCGCGATGGCCAGTCCGGCCACGATCGACGACACCCAGTGCGCCAACAGTTCTCGTACCCGGTCACGCATGGTCGCCTCCTCGTCGATCGGTGGAGAGCACTGTGACACAGACGACGGCTGCCGTACCCACCACTCAGGAGATTTCCATGCCGACCCCCTTCCACGTGTTCCTCGACGTCGACGGCGGCGGGTGGCACCCCGCGGCCTGGCGTCGCTCCCGGGTCTCCCCCGACGCCGTGTTCTCCCCCGCGCGGCTGAAGGAGTTCGCCGTCACCGCGCAGGCCCAGGGCCTCACGGGACTCACCTTCGAGGACTCCACGCTGCCGGATCCCCGCAATCCCCGCGGGCACCTGGACGCGGTGCAGCGGGCGGCCTTCCTCGCCGGGACCACCGACACGATCGGTCTGCTACCGGTCGCCGCGACCACCTACTCCGAACCGTTCCACGTGGCGGCGCAGATCGCGTCGCTGGACCACTCCAGCGCCGGCCGCGCCGGCTGGATCGCGACGACGTCCACCCCCGCCGTGGCCCGGACGGTGGACCTCCCCGTGCTCGACGACCCGCAGGCGGAACTCACCGACGTGGTCGGGGCCGTGCGGAGGTTGTGGGACTCCTGGGAGGACGACGCGGTGGTCCGCGACGTCGCCACGGGACGCTACGTCGACCGCGACCGGTTGCACCACGTCGACGTCGTCGCCACCAACTTCTCGGTCAAGGGCCCGCTCACCGTGCCCCGTCCCCCGCAGGGGCAGCCGGTCGTGGCCGCCCACGAACGCGACCTCCTCGACCCGGGCGTGGTCGACGTCGTCCTCACGGGCAGCGAGCGGACCCGGCGCAGCGCCGGTGGTCCGCTGGTCGTGCTCGAGGTCGAGTTCGCCCTCGACACCGCGGCCGCCTCGGGTGCGCAGCGGGTCGAGGCGCTCGACGCCGACGCCCCGGCTCCTGCACGGGACCGGCTGCGCTGGACGGGGTCCGGTGAGGGCTTCGCGCGGTACCTCTCCGGTCTCGCGGGTTCCGTCGACGGTGTCCGGCTGCACGCCGCCGTCCTCGACGAGGACCTCCGCACGCTGCTGCGCACCACCTTCCCCGCCCTGCGCGTCGCCCGGCTGCTGCAACCGCCCGCCGCCGGTGCGACGTTGCGCACCACCCTCGGCCGTCCCCGGCCGGTCAACCAGTTCGCGACGGCCTGAGGAGTCCCGTGACCGACCTGCGCTACCCGAACGCCGTCGTCCACTTCGGCGTCTTCTTCCAGGGCGTCAACCACAGCACCATCTGGTCGGACCCCCGCAGCGGTTCCCAGATGCACCACTCGACCTTCACGCAGTTGATCCGGACCGCCGAACGCGGACTGTTCGACGCGTTCTTCCTCGGCGAGGGCCTCCGCCTGCGCGAACAGCGGGGCAGGATCCACGACCTCGACGTCGTCGGGCGACCCGACGCGTTGACCGAACTCGCCACGCTGGCGGGTCTGACCGACCGCATCGGTCTGGTCGCCACCCAGAACACCACCTACAACGACCCCGCCGACCTGGCCCGCCGCCTCGCGTCCCTGGACGTCCTCTCCGGTGGTCGCGCCGCGTGGAACGTCGTCACGACGGACAACGCCTGGACCGGGGCGAACTTCCGCCGGGGCGGCTACCTCGACCACGCCGACCGCTACGAGCGGGCCGAACGCTTCGTGGACCTGGCCCGACGGGTCTGGGACAGCTGGGACGGGTCGGAGTTCGCCCCCGTGGACTCCGACGACCGCTTCTTCGACGTCGAGATCGCCCCCACCGTCCCCCGCAGCCCGCAGGGTCATCCCGTGATCTTCCAGGCGGGCGACTCACCCACCGGCCGCGACTTCGCCGCCCGCTCGGCCGACGTGATCTTCTCCGCACACGGGAGCGACCGCCACGACGCGCTGGCGTTCGCCGACGACATCCGCCGCCGCGTCGTGGCGGCGGGTCGCCCCGAGGACGACGTCCTCACCTTCCCGGGGACCCAGATCGTCGTCGCCGACACCGAGGGCGAGGTGGAGGAGAAGGCCCGTTGGGTCCTGGAGCAGCAGGTGACCCCCGCGACCGCGCTCTCGCTGGTGGGTCAGGTGTGGGGCGAGGACCTGTCGGGCCACGACCCCGACGGCCCGTTGCCCGCGCACGATCCCGTCATCGCGGACATCGACGGGACCCGGGGCGCCGCGCGACAGGGTCACGACCCCCGGGCGATCGCCCAGGAGTGGCGCCGGGTGGCGGAGGAGAACAAGTTCTCGCTGCGCGAACTCGTGCTGCACACCTCGACCCGGCGCGGTTTCGCCGGTACGGCCTCGCAGTTGGCCGACGAGCTGACCCTCTGGGTGCGCAGCGGCGCCAGCAGCGGGTTCAACATCACGCCGTTCCTCGTCCCCGGCGGCCTGGACGACATCGTGGACCAGCTCGTCCCGGCCCTGCAGGAACGGGGCGCCTATCCGACCGCGTACGTCGGGACCACGCTGCGCGAGCACCTGGGTCTGCGACCTCCGCTCACGCGTCGCCGCTGAGGAGCCCGCCGAGGTAGCGGGCGATGGCGCCGGGACCCGACACGGGGGCGACGGCCTCGACCGCGGGGTTGTAGTTGGTGTTGGTGTTGATGTCGTAGGTGACCGTCCGCCCGTCCGCCGTCTCGAGGAACTCGATGCCGGCGATCTCGACGCCGGCCGTCCGCAGCAGTTCCTCGTAGCGGCGGACGAGCGGGTGGTCTCCGGTGATCTCCGTCCGCAGCGCGAACGGGACCACGCCCGGCACCTCGCACGCGTCGGCGGGGCACAGTTCGAAGCTGCCCGCGGAGGTGTCCACGCGCACCGCGTAGACGAAGCGCCCGCCCACGAACTCGGCCCGGGTGACGAACGGTTCGGCCGAGCGGAGGAACTCCTGGAGCAGGGTGATCCCGTCGACCGGTTCCTCGAACTCCGGCGAGGCGACGTGGGCGTCGAAGTCCTCGTGGGAGTCGAAGCGCCGGACGCCGAGGCCCTTGCCGCCCTGGTTGTGCTTGGTGATGAACGGCACCGGTAGTTCCCGGGAGCGTGCCGCCAGGTCCCCGCGGCCGAAGACGGCCACGGTCCGGGGTACGTCGAACCCGTTGCGGCGCAACAGCGCGTGCTGGGCGACCTTGCTCACCTCGAGCTCGACGACGTGGGTCCCCCCGACGACCCGGCGGCCCCAGCCCTCGAGCCAGGCGAAGAGGGCCCGGGTGAACTCCTTGGTCTGCCCGTGACCGCGGGTGTGCGCGGACGCACTGAGCCGCGACCAGTAGACGCCCGGCGCCGGTTCGGCGTCGAGGTCCAGGGACCCGTCGGTCAGCAGGACCTCCTCGAAGGGGACGCCCTCGGCGCGCAGGGCGGCCTCGAAGGGCGGGAACCACTCGGGGTTCTCGTGCACCACGTGGACGCGCGGCTCGGTGGGGATGGTCATGCTCTTCCTCCTGGGTTCGTGAAGAGTTTGGCAACGGGTCTCCTCGTGCGATAGTTTCACACCGTCCATCCAGAGCGACCGAGAGACCTGGCTCGTCGACGTCGCAGCAACCCCCTGAACCTTCGGGCGCGGGTGCTTCCGCCAGGACCGATGGGAGTTCGCGCCGTGAAGGTACCCGAGAAGCGCTTCACACGTCGTCGCCACGTCGACCTCGGTCGACTGCAGTCCGCGGTGTGCGCGGGATCCTGATCCCCCGTCCGCTGCGGTGATCCCGCGGACGGAACCCGGCGTCGTCGTCGACGTGATCATTGGAGTTCCCCTGTGCCCTTCTCCATCCCCATCCCCACCCCCACCCGCGTCCGCAGCCTGTGCGTCGTCGGCGCGGGTCCTCGCACCCTCGTCCTGCTGCAACGCCTCGGTGCGCACGTCGGCCCCGAGGACCTCGACGTGCACGTCGTCGATCCCTTCGACTCCGGCGCCGGTCGCACCTGGCGGGAGGCCCAGGACCCCCTGCTGTGGATGAACTCCCGGGCCGCCGACATCACGGTGCTCCCGGACGACTCCGTCACCGGGCTGACCGGACCCGTCACCCGGGGGCCGTCGCTGGCGGACTGGATCCAGGAGAACCGGGCCGGACTGGTCCACGACGCCGCGGCCGCCGGTGAGGACCTGCTGCGCGAGGAGGTCCTGCGCAGCGGGCCGGGTTCCTTCGTCTCCCGCCGGCTCGCGAGCCGCTACCTCGGTGCGGCGTGGCGACGCACGCTCGACGGCCTGCCCCCGAACCTGCGGGTCCACCGCCACGCCCGCACGGTCCTCGACGTCCTCGACGGGGACGACGCGGACGACGCGGACGACGGACGTCAGCGGGTGCAGCTCGCCGGCCTCGGGGAACCGCTGACCGTCGACGTCGTGCTGCTCGTCCAGGGACACCTGGACGTCCGCCCGGGTCCCCGCGAGCGGAAGCTGGAGACGTTCGCCCGCAGCCACGGTCTCGCCTACGTCCGTCCCGGCTACACGACCGACCAGGACCTGGACGTGCTGCGCCCGGGCGCCGACGTCGTCGTCGTGGGGATGGGTCTCGCCTTCGTCGACCTGGTGGTGCTGCTCACCGAGGGCCGCGGGGGCCGGTTCGAGGAACTCCCCGACGGCCACCTCCGGTACCACCCCAGCGGAGCGGAACCGCGCCTCTTCGCCGGTTCGCGTCGGGGGGTTCCCTACCGCTCGAAGATCGGGTACCCGGCGCCGACGGGCCTGGGTCTGCCCCACCACTACAGCGCGAGGGTCGTCGAGGAGCGGTTCGGGAGCGCGGAACTCGACCTGCGCTCGGACCTCTGGCCGTTGATCGTCAAGGAGATGGCCGGGGCGCACTACCGGGAACTGTTCCGCACCCACCGGGAACGGACCGTCCTGGCGCCCGCCGAGTTCGACGCCCGCTTCGCCCGGTCGCCCTGGGGCAGCGCGGAACTGGACCACCTGGTGGAACGCGCCGTACCCGACCCGCGCGACCGGTTCGACGTGACCGCACTGGACCGGCCGCTCGAGGGCTGGTGGGGGACGTCGGGGGACGAGGTCCACGAACGCGTCCTGCGCCACCTCGAGGACGACCGGGAACGACGGGCCGACCCGGCGCACTCCCCGGACGCGGCCGTCCTGGCCGCGCTGCTGTCCGCGTACGTGGTGACCCTCGGCCTGCACTCCGCGGGCCGGTTGAACGCACGATCCACGGCGCTCGACCTCGACGGCTGGTGGCACGGGTTCTTCAGCTACGTGGCCAGCGGTCCCCCGCCGGAGCGGTTGCGGCAGATGTCGGCCCTGGCCCGCGCGGGGGTCCTGAGGTTCCTCGGGGCCGACGTGCACGTCGAGCCGGACCCGGAGGCCGGCGTGTTCGTCGCCTCCTCGGCCAGTGGTCCGCACGAGGTGCGGGCACGGGGTCTCGTCGAGGCCCGGTTGCCGGTGCCGGACCTGGAGCGGACCTCCGACGTCCTGCTCACCCGGTTGCGCGAGCGCGGTGAGGTCCGGGCCCACGAACTGGTGGACGGCGAGGTGCGGTGGTCCAACGGGCGCCTCGTCGTCGACGGAGGCGGACGCCTGGTGCAGACGGACGACTCCGTCCACCCCCGCCGTTTCGCGACCGGCGCCTGGGTGGCCGGTGAGGCGGCTGCCGCTGCCTTCGCCCGACCACGATCGAACGCCGAACTCTTCCGACGCAGCGACCGCCTGGCCGCGGAACTGCTCCGTGCTGCGGGTTCCGTCCCGACCGCACGACGACCTGTCGAGATCCGCAGCGAACTCCCTGGAGAACGAGGACGATGAGCGAGACCACCCGACCGACCCGGGCACCGGCGCCCGTGCTGACCGTTCCGCCCGCGGTCAGGGTCCTGCCCGCCCGTCACCCCTGGCGCTGGGTCGCCACCGCCGTCGTGGCGGTGCTCGCCGCGATGGCGGTCCACGCGCTGGTCGCGAACCCCGTCTGGGAGTGGCCCACGGTGGGTCGGTTCCTGTTCTCCGCCACGATCCTGCGATCGCTGTGGTTCACGGTGGAGCTGACGCTCGTGGGGACGGCGATCGGCCTGGTCCTGGGGACCGTGCTGGCCCTCATGCGCATGTCCGACAACCCGCTGCTCACCGGGGTCAGCTTCACCTACATCAGCGTCTTCCGCTCGGTGCCGCTGATCCTGCAACTGCTCTTCTGGTACAACCTCGCGATCCTCTACGAGCGGATCGGCGTCGGGATCCCGTTCGGCCCGCAGTTCTGGTCGATCGGGACCCAGGACCTCATCGGCCCGGTGACCGCCGCCTGCCTCGGGCTCGGGTTGCACCAGGCCGCGTACTTCGCCGAGATCGTCCGGTCCGGGTTCCTCGCCGTCGACCCCGGTCAGCGGGAGGCCGCGGCCGCGCTGGGGATCCCCCAGGGGCGGCAGTTCTGGCGGATCCAGTTGCCGCAGGCGTTGCGCATCATCGTCCCCACCACCGGGAACGAGATCATCGGGCTGCTCAAGGGGACCTCGGTCGTCTACGTCATGGCGCTGCCCGAGCTCTTCTACCAGGTGCAGGTCGTGTACTCCCGGACCGGCAGGGTCATCCCGCTGCTCGTGGTGGCCGCGGTCTGGTACTTCGTCCTGACCAGTGCCCTCTCGGTGCTGCAGTGGTTCGTGGAACGCCACTACGGACGGGGCAGTTCCCGCTCGCAGGACGACCTCCCCCTGGTGGTGCTCGTCCGCCTCGTCCGCGGTGCCCGCGCCCGCCGCCTGGAGGCCTCGCGATGAGCACGTCCACCCCGCCCCGTCCCGTCGTCCGGCTCGAGGGGGTCCACAAGCGGTTCGGCGCGCTCGAGGTGCTGCGCGGCGTCGACCTCTCCGTCGCCGCCGGCACCGTCACCGTGGTGCTCGGTGCGTCCGGGTCCGGCAAGTCGACGCTGCTGCGGACCATCAACCACCTGGAGAAGGTGGACTCGGGCATCGTCGAGGTCAACGGTGAACTGATCGGCTACGAGCGGGCCGGGAACCACCTGCGCGAACTCCACGAGCGCGAGGTGCTGCGCCGGCGTTCGCACATCGGGTTCGTCTTCCAGCACTTCAACCTCTTCCCGCACCTGACGGTGCTGGAGAACGTCGTGGAGGCGCCGGTCTCGGCCCAGAAGCGCCGCCGGTCCGCCGTCGAGGTCGAGGCCCGGGCCCTCCTCGCCCGCGTCGGACTCGCCGACAAGGCCGACGAGTACCCCCGGCGGTTGTCCGGCGGTCAGCAGCAGCGGGTCGCGATCGCCCGTGCTCTGGCCCTCGAACCCTCCCTGGTGCTGTTCGACGAACCGACGTCGGCCCTCGACCCCGAACTCGTCGGCGAGGTCCTCGACGTCATCCGCGACCTGGCGGCCTCGGGAACCACGATGGTCGTGGTCACCCACGAGATCGGTTTCGCCCGCGAGGTCGCCGACCGCGTGCTGTTCATGCACGACGGCGTCGTCCTCGAGGAGGGAACTCCCACCGAGGTGTTCGACCACCCCCGTCACGAACGGACCCGTTCCTTCCTCGCGAAGGTCCTCTGACCACCCCGTCCCACCCCGTCCCACCCCGTCCCACCCCGTCCCACCCCGTCCCACCCCGTCCCACCCCGTCCCACCCC